>NZ_SJPO01000001.1:0-600000 GCF_007859935.1 Posidoniimonas polymericola
GAGACCCTCACAAGGGGACTCTCACGCACATTCCGACTGCACGACCTTCTAAGTACACTTATCCCGGACGCTACTGGGCAACGCCCTAGGTTGGCAGGCCGATTACGCACGTTGGCTGAAGGCCAACGTCAACGCCCGACCGACGGTTAAATTTGGCCTTCAGCCAAATTGGGTTCATCGCCAACCATTACCTAGGGCGTTGCCCTAGGCTACGATGATTTTGGCCTTTGGCCAAATTCCCGCGGCCGCGGCTAGCGCGATGCCTTCTTATCGGCGTCCTTCAGCGCGACCTGCTGGTCGGCCTCGTTGCACGGCTCGCAGTTGATGTAGTAGTAGACGTCGCGGTACTCGACCACGGGCTTCCAGTAGAAGAGCTTGACCTTTGCCTTGCAGGGGTGCAGCTGCTTGACGATCTTGGTGCCGCGGGTCTCGATACAGCGGCCGTCGGCGCACTGCTTGTCGGTAAACTCCTTCTCGCTCACAAAGCACTTCTGCACGACCGCGTCGGTCGTGTAGTGCTCCTTCACGTAGCCCAGCACCGGCTCCTTCACACAGACCACGCAGTCCTGCGCGATGTCGGGGTGGGTCGGCTTCTGGAACGACCGCCACACCTTGCAGGCCTCGCCCGGGGTCTTGCCATCGCAGGTGCAGTCGAGGCAGCCCGGCGGCACCGCCAGTTCCTCCAGCCAGCCGATCGGTTCCTGGCCACGGATCGGCAGCCACGGGTTCTCGACCGCGTTGTACTCGACCAGCCGCGAGGCCTCTTCCTCGGTTGGCTCCACGGCGGGCGCCAGATCCTTGTCGTCCTGCTCGCCATCGAGGGCCGGGGCGGCCAGCTCTTCGGGGTCGTTGTCGGCCGGCCGAGGCCGCGGGTCGGTCCGGTAGTCGTCGACCGGGTCGGGCGACCCCGCCTCGTTCGGGCCGTCGAGAGGGAACGGCAGCTGCGCCGACGCGACTCCGCAGCACGATCCGCCGGCGAGGGCAATCGACAGGACGAGGCGTTGCAGGGAGATCTTCATGGGAGGCTCCGGTCCGGCGGGGGCTCGCGGCGCTGAGGTTCATGTTGCGTTGGGGCAACACACCGCGCCCCGCGCTGTTGCGAAACTGCAACACGAGAATCGTGCGCGACGCCGGCGCAAAGGCAAACGCCTGGGCAAGATATTCGGCCGACTTACGGGCCGCGGCCGCCGGCCGTGACGGTGGCGCCGGTTGCAACGCCAGGCCAGTCCCCGGTTAGCGGCTCGTGAGCGCGCTGCCGGTCTGCCGGTCGTAGATCGGCAGCGGGAAGTCCGGCTCGATCGTGCGGTTCGCCAGGTACGCCCGCTCCAGCCCGCGGACCCGCTCGGGGTGGTCGGCCGCCAAGTCGCGCGACTCGTTGGGGTCGTCCGCCAGGTTGTAGAGCTCCCAGTCGAGCTTGTTCTTCCGCTTGAGGTCCCGCCGCAGCGCCTTCCAGTCGCCGTCGCGGACGGCGACCATCCCGCCGTAGCCGCCGAACTCCCAAACCATCGGCCCAGGCCGCGTGAGGGCCTCGCCCCGGAGCACCGGCCGCAGGTCCTGCCCGTCCAGCGGCTGGGTCGGCTGGGCGGTCGCGTCGGCGATGCCCGCCAGCGTGGGGAACCAGTCCGGGAAGTAGCTCGCGGCGTCGGTGGTCTGTCCCGGCTTGGTGACGCCGGGCCAACGGACGATGCACGGCACCCGCAGGCCCCCCTCGTAGACGCTCGCCTTGGCGCCCTTCAGCCCGCCCGTCGAATCAAAGAATGCGACGTCCACGCCGCCCACGCCGCCCACGCCGAAGGTCGAGCCGTTGTCGGAGGTGAACACCACCACTGTGTTCTCTGCCAGGCCGTGCTGGTCGAGCGCTGCGAGCACTTGGCCGACGTGCTGGTCGAGGTCGGAGATTATGGCCGCGTAGGCCGCGCGGGGGCGGGGGTGCGGCAGGTAGCCGTTCTCGCCGCGGTACGGCCCGCGTTCGGCGTCCCACTCCTTGGGGTAGCGCTCGACCCACTCCTCGGGCGGCTGCATCGCCAGGTGCGGTTCGACAAACGGCAGGTACAGGAAGAACGGCCCCGACTTGTGGTCGTCGAGGAACTTGAGCGCCTGCTCCAGGATCAGGTCGGGCGCGTAGTTCTCGCCGCGGTAGTCGGCCGCGGCGACTTCGCCGGTAGGCTGCCGGAAGTGTCCCGGGATAGCGAACCGGTTGACCTCGACTTCGTGGTCGTCGCTGTCTAGGAACCGCGGGAAGTAGCTGTGGGCGTTCCGCTGGCAGAGGTAGCCGTAGAAGCGGTCGAAGCCCTTGTCGTTGGGGGCGCCCGTACTGCGCATCGGGCCGAGGCCCCACTTGCCGAAGGCTCCGGTAGCGTAGCCACGCCGCTTGAGCACCTGAGCAATGGTCGTGACCTCGGACGAGATGGGCCACTGGGCCGGGAAGATGCGTCCGTTGCCGGAGTCGCGGTTGGCGCGGATCTCGGCGTGGCCGCCGTGCTGCCCGGTCAGCAGCGAGCACCGAGCCGGCGCGCAGACCGGCGAGCCCGAGTAGTGCTGCAGGAACCGCACGCCCTGGCCGGCGAGCCGGTCGATGTTTGGCGTGCGGATCTTCTCCTGGCCGTAGCAGCCGAGCTCGCCGTAGCCGAGGTCGTCAGCCAGGATGAAGACGATGTTCGGCGGCGTTTCGCGGGTGGTGGCGTCCTCGGCCGCCAGAGCGGGCAGGGCGCGGCAGACCACCAGCAGGAACAGCAGGGCGCAACGCGTCATGGTGCAGACCAAAAGATCGGAGGAGGGGACCAGCGGCACGCGTTAGCATGCGCGATCCGCCCGCGCCGTTCAACTCTTGCCGCCGGCCCGCTACAGCTTCGCGACCCACTGCAGGAAGTTGGCCTGCAGCACGTCGAGGTCGGATCCGAAGGCCTCCGTAAAATAGGACACGCGTTCGGCCGCCGAGAACGTGCTGTAAACCGGGCGGTCGGCGGTCTGCTGTAGGTGCTGAGCGAACTCGCGGGGGCGGGTCTCGCTGAGGTAGAACGACAACGCCCACGCCTGGGCGTAGGCGGCCGAGGTGTTCCGCTTGAACGGCTGGTCGGAGGCGACAAACTCGCGGAGCGAGAACGGCGGCTTCTTCTCCGTGGCGTGGCGGCGGAACGCGCTGAGGTAGCCGTAGTTCACCCGGTCCCCGCGCTGGTCCGAGCCGCTCGGCCGCCAGACGCCGCGGGCCTCGAACAGCGTGGCGAGCCCCTCTGGGATCCAGTAGGGCGGCGGGCTGGTGCGGCTGTGCACGCCCAGGTTGAACGCCACCTGGTGGGTCGCCTCGTGGATGATGGTCGACGAGTTCTCGGTCCAGTCCTGATTGGGGTCGCCGCCAGTGATGTCATACAGGCAGACCCGGTTGGTGGAGTGGCTGTAGAAGCCAAGCGAGTTGGGCAGCAGCTTCGCGCCCGACCCGCGGACGTGCGACTCGTACTCCACCTTGTTGCGGAACACGACCGCCACCAGCGGGAACTGCGGCTGCTGCACGCGGAAGCCGCGGACCCGCACGCAGTTCACCAGCGCGCCGTAGATCTGCTCGAACCGCTCGGTCCAGGCGCTCCGCTCGCCGCGCGGGTGCACAACAATGTAGTGCTGCGTCGTGGAGATGCCGAACCGCTTGTCGAATTCGTCGCGGAGCAGCTGGGTCATCTCCCGCTCGTCGTAGCCCCGGAACTTGGGGGCGGTGCGGCGGGCGTCCTTGACGACGCGGGGGTCGAACTCGTGGAGCTGCCCGTCGCGACCCAGCAGGGTCATGACGCTGTCGGTCCAGTCGAGCGGCCGGCCCTCGACCCGGGCTCCGTCGACCACGGCGCTGAACATGAAGTCGGCCCCGGCGGCCGGCGCGGCCAGAATCGTGAGGCAGCCGAGTGCTATCAGGGTTCTGAGCGACATGTTCAAGGGAGTTGGGTGTCTGGGATTGCCCTAGGCGCCCTCGCTACCAGTAGAAAAGAAGCTGTTCCGCGGGCCCGCCGTACTTAAACCTAGTACAGCATTCGCCCACCCGCGGACGACGGGCGCGGACGTATCGATTAAACTACCGGCAGCGGAAAACCGGTACCTAGGGGTCGTGACATGTCGCTACGCTGCTGTTTGCTCGTCCTGGGGTCGTTGTTCGCCGCCCCGCTGATCGGTCGGGCCCAAGAACCGGCCGGACAGCCGCCGGCCGCCTTGGACTCGGCCGCTCAGGGACCGACCGCCGCCGGGCGGTTGGGCGAGGAGGTTGAGGGGCTGATCGGCCAGCTCATCGCCGACAGCGCCGCCGAGCGGGCCGACGCCCGGGCGCGGCTGCTGGAGCTCGCCGGCCCCGGGCCGAAGCGGGGCGAGCGCGTTCTCGAGCTGCTCCCCGAGCCCGACGAGCTGATGCCGCCGGCGCTCCGCACCCAGCTGAACGACCTCCGCCTAGAGATCGAGAAGCGGATCGCGAAGACCGCCATCGGCGAGTCGCGGGTCACGCTCGACGTGGCCGACGCGACGCTCGCCAAGGTGCTCTCGGCGATCACCCTCGAGACCGACAACAAGCTGCTCGACAACCGCGGGCAGTTCGGGCAGCAGGTGGTCGATCGCGCGATCACGCTCAAGCTGACCGACCGGCCGTTCTGGGAGGCGGTCGACCGGGTGCTCGACCAGGCCGAGCTGGACGTCTACGCGTACTCGGGCGAGGACGCCCTGGCGCTGGTCAACCGCGACGACGGCCGCGCCCCGCGGTCCGGGGCGGCGAGCTACGCCGGGCCGTTCCGGATCGCGGCCAACTCGATCACCGCCACCCGCAACCTGACGCGTCCCGATCAGAAGTCGATGAACGTCGAACTGGAGATCGCGTGGGAGCCGCGGCTGAGGCCGATCGCGCTGACGCAGCGGCTCGACCAGGTGGTCGCGACCAACGAGAACGGCGAGCGGCTGGAGCTCACCGGCCGCGAGCAGATCGACCTCGAGCTGTCGTTCGGCAACCAGGCGACCGAGCTGCGGCTGCCGTTCGCGCTGCCGCCGCGTGACACCACGACCATCGCCACGCTCCGCGGCACGCTCGAGGTGCTGGCGCCCGGCCGCGAGGCCGAGTTCCGCTTCGAAGACCTCAAGGCGGGACGCGAGTCGGTCACCAAGCGGGTCGGCGGCGTGACGGTCACGCTGGCCGGCGTGCAGAAGAACGGCGCCGTCTGGGAGGTCCACATGCGGCTGCGGCTCGACCAGCCGGGCGAGGCGCTCGCCTCGCACCGGGGCTGGGTCTTCGACAACGAGACCTACCTCCTCGACGCCGACGGCAAGAAGATCGACCACGCCGGATTCGAAACCACCCTGCAGACCCACGAGGAAATCGGTCTGGCGTACCTGTTCGACCACGAGCCGGGCGTCGAGGGCCTGACCTGGGTCTACCACACCCCCAGCAGCGTGCACCGCTTCCCGGTGGACTACGAACTCAAGGACCTGAAGCTGCCGTAGGCCAGCGGCGTGCTCCTAGCCGCAAGCCGCCGGCGCCCGCGGTGGGGTGCTGGCGGCGAACCCCTATTGAAGACCGCGTCGTCTGGTTGCGGCGCGACGCGTCCCCGCTGGCAGTGCGCGCGGCGCCTAGGCCCGACTGATTTATTGTGTTTCTACTAAAGGCGTAGTAGTATAGGTGTTCGATTAGATCGTGCGTTCAACTGCTACACGTCGGTGCGTGGTTTGAGTCGGTCGAGGATTTTCTAGCGATCTCTTTCGCAACCCCTGGCAAGCGGTAGAAGACCCTAAGTCCAGACGGGCGCGGCAGCGTCCTAAACCGATCGGCTGGCAAGGCGGATCGTTCGCTTCCCGCAGCGGCAGTTCCCTTCAACAACGCCAGCGTCGTTGGTGGGGCAGAGCGTGTTGCACCCCCGATCTACTAGCGCCTGCGCTTCGTATTCGGCAGACCCAACCGAGCGCTTGGCGGTCGGCACAACTCCCTGATGAGCGGCATCCATTGTCGGAGCGGAAGCTATGGCGGACGGCAAACGACTCGCGTGGACACGGCGCGTTGGTAGGAACAGCACTTCACAACCCCGCAAGCGACTCTCGCTCGAGCTCCTTGAAGACCGCCGCGTGCTTGCGGCGAGCGCGGTGATTAACGAGTTCGTCGCCTCGAACTCGTCCTCGCTGCTAGACGGCGATGGCGCCTCGTCCGACTGGGTCGAGCTCTACAACCCGAACGCCGCGGCCATCGACCTCACCGGGTGGCATCTCACCGACAACGACGCCGAGCCCGACAAGTGGACGTTCCCCAGCGTCACGCTCGACCCGGGCGGCTACCTCGTGGTGTTTGCCTCGGGGCAGGCGACTGAGAGCTACGTCGACCCTCTCGGCTACCTGCACACCAACTTCAAGCTCGGCGCCGGCGGCGAGTACCTCGGCCTGACCGACCCAGCCGGGATGGTCGTGCACGAGTTTGCCCCCGCGTTCCCGCCGCAATCGACCGACGTGTCGTTCGGCCTCGACTCGACCGGCGAGGGGTTCTACTTCACGAACCCGACGCCGGGCGCCGCCAACAACCAGGCGTCCGCCGTTTCGTCGAAGGTCGCGATCTCCGAGATCATGTACCACCCGGCCTCGAACGTCGACGCCGACGAGTTCATCGAGATCTACAACGGCGAGTCGACCGTCCTCAACCTGACGGGCTGGAGCCTGAGCGGCGCCATCTCGTTCGACTTTCCAGCGGTCTCGCTGCAGCCGGGCCAGTACCTCGCCGTCGCGAGCGACCTGGCCGCCTTCGCCGCCAACTACCCGGGCGTCACGAATGTGGTCGGCGGCTGGCAGGGTACCCTCGGCAACGACTCGGAGACCCTCGTCCTGTCCGACGCCAACGGGATCGCGGTCGACCGGGTCACCTACGCCGACGAGGGCGCCTGGGCGACCCGCGAGCGCGGCCCGCTCGACCACCTGCACGAGGGCTGGGTCTGGAGCGACGCCCACGACGGCGGCGGCGGCTCGCTGGAAGTGGTCAGCCTCACGCTCACCAACAGCCGCGGGCAGAACTGGGCCGCGAGCACTGCCAGCGGCGGCACGCCCGGCGCCGCGAACTCCGTCCAGGACGCCGACAACAACACCGCGCCGCTGATTGTTGATCTCTCGCAACTGCCGGTCATCCCCCACTCAACCGACGCCGTGATCGTCACCGCGCGGCTGATCGACGAGGGGACCGCCGCGCCGACCGGCTCGGTCATGTGGCGGCTCGATGGCGCTTCGACCTTCACCTCCGCGCCGCTCAGTGACAGCGGGACCGGCCCCGACGCCATCGCCGGCGACGGGCTGTACTCGGCGGTGATCCCCGCCCAGGCCAACGGCGCGATCGTCGAGTGGTACGTGTCGGCCGAAGACGCCCAGGCCAACGCCCGCACCAACCCGGCGCCGGTGCAGCCCTCCGGCCTGCAGTCGGCGAACCTGCTGTACCAGGTCGACGACACGTTCGACCCGGCCGCGCTGCCCGCGTCCGGCGACATGCCCGAGTACCGGCTGATCATGACCGATGCCGAGCGGGCCGAGCTGCAGCAGATCGGCTCGAACAACAACGAGGGCTACAGCCACGCGCAGATGAACGGCACGCTGATCAGCCTGTCGTCCAGCGGGGTGCAGGTCCGGTACACGGTCGGCATCCGCAACCGGGGCGAGGGCAGCCGCAACGAGCTGCCCAACAGCTACCACGTCAACCTGCCGACGGACGCCGAGTGGGAAGGGGTCACGGCCTTCAACCTCAACACGCAGTACACTCAGTCGCAGCTGATCGGCCTCCGCGCGTTCGCCGCGGCCGGCCTGATCGCCGAGGACGCGGCGCCGATCACCGTGCGGGTCAACGGGACCAACCTCGCCGGCCCGGGGAGCCCCGCGTACGGCGTCTATATCCAGCTCGAGGCCGCCGACAGCGACTTCGCCGCCAACCACTTCCCCGAGGACGACAACGGCAACCTGTACCGCGCGCTGCGGGGCGGGCCGGAGGGCGTCGCCGACCTGGCCTACCTGGGCGAGGACCCCGCGGCGTACTACCCCAACTACGAGAAGAAGACCAACGCCAGCCAGAACGACTACACCGACCTGATCAACCTGCTCCGCGTGATGGCGACCACGCCCGACGCCGACTACGTCAAGCAGGTCAGCAAGGTCGCGGACATCGACCAGTGGCTCGGCTACTTCGCAACCGTCGCGATCCTCGGCAGCGAGGAGACCAGCCTCGCCACCGGCGTGGGCGACGACTACCTGCTGTACGCCGGCGCGAAGGACCCGCGGTTCATGCTCATCCCGCACGACTTCGACACAATCCTCGGCGAGGGCGACACTGCGGGCAATCCGCAGAGCGGCATCTACCGCGCGACCGGCGTCGACGCGATCGATCGCCTCCTCAACCACCCCGAGATCCTGCCGCTGTACCACGCCAAGCTGCTCGATCTGCTCCAGACGACCTTCACGCAGGAGAACTTCGACCAGCTGATCGACCAGACGCTGACCGGATTCACGCCCGCGGCAACCATCGCCGACATGAAGGCGTTCATGGACGCCCGGCGCGAGTACATCCTGGCGGAGGTCGCCGGGCCGCTCACGATCGCGTCCAACCTGACCACCGCCGGCGGCTTCTACTCCACCACGCAGGACGTCGTGGGGCTGAGCGGCTTCGCGCCGCTGGCGGGCGTCGAGTCGGTTACCGTCGCCGGGCAGCTTGCGCAGTACGACCCCGCGGACGGCAGCTGGAACTTCGGCGAGACCCTCGGCGGCGTCACCGAGAGCTTCATCAACTCGCCCCACGTCTGGGACTACCTAGACGCGGGCCGCGTCCCGTCGACCGACCCCGACAGCGACTGGCGCGTCGACGACCCGGGGTGGACCGACTCCGGCCCGTCGCCGCTGGGCTACGGCGGCAACGGCGAGGTGACGCTCACCAGCTACATCGACACCGACCCGGGCGCGTCCGGCACGCAGAAGAACATCTCGACCTACTTCCGCACCACGTTTAACGTAACGAACGCCGACGAGATCACTTCGCTCAACCTGCGGCTCCGCCGCGACGACGGCGCTGTGGTCTACCTGAACGGCGACGAGGTAGTGCGCTCCAACATGCCGGGCGGTGTGATCACGCCGAGCACAGTCGCCAGCTCGACGGTCGGCGGCTCGGACGAGAGCACCTTCTTCGAATTCGCCATCAACCCTTCGCGGCTCGCCGAGGGCCAGAATGTGATCGCGGTCGAGCTGCACCAGCGTAACGACTCGAGCTCCGACACCATCTTCGACCTCGAGCTCACCGGCACACGCGGCGACAGCACCTCGCTGTCGGGCGTCCCGCTGACGCCGGGGATCAACCAGGTGCGCGTCCGGGCGTATGACGGCCCGGAGGGGCAGGGCAATCAGATCGCCGAAGAGACCGTCGACGTCTGGTACGACAACGGCTCGACCACCGCTGTCTCCGGAGTCATCTCAACCGACACCACCTGGACCGTCGCCGCCGGCCCGTACGTCGTGACGGGCGACCTGACGGTCTCCGGCGGGACGCTGACCATCGAGCCCGGGACCACCGTGTTCTTCAACCCGGGCGTCGGCCTGACCGTGTCCGGCGCAGGCCGCGTCGTGGCGGTTGGCGGCGATACGCCCCAGCAGCGGATCCGCTTCAGCCACAACCCGGCGATCGGCACGGAGCACTGGGACGGCCTGACCATCGAGAACACGCAGTCCGACAACCGCTTCGAATACGTCGACTTCCAGAGCGGCGACGCCAAGGGCAACGCGGTCGAGATCACGCACGGCCGCGCGGTGTTCGACCACGTCCGGTGGCTGGACACCAACAACCAGGTGCTCGACCTGGTGCACCCCACGCTCATCGTGAGCAATTCCGACATCCCCGGCATCAGCGGCGGGGAGACCATCCACCTGGTCGGCCTCGACTCCGGCGAGCAGCTGGTCTTCGACAACAACACGATCGGCAAGAACACCAGCGGCGACGACGTCGTGGACATGGCGCCCGACTCGTCCGACCGCCAGACCATCTACTTCCGCAACAACCGCTTCCTCGGCGGCCTCGACGACGGTGTCGACACCGACGGCACGCGGGTGGTGTTCGAGAACAACAGCTTCGTCGACTTCCACATCGGGACCGGGCGCACGACAACGTCCAACGCGGTCACCACCGGCCGCCAGGACGTGAGCGGCGGCACGCTGTACAGCGAGCTGACCCTGATTGGCAACACGTTCAACGACGTCGACCACGCGCTGCTGCTCAAGGATTACGGCTTCGCCACGGCGATCAACAACACTTTCGTGGGCGCCACGATTGGGGCGATCCAGATGCAGGAGCTGGCCGGCACGAACGTGATCGGGCCCGGCCTGGGCGTCGCCCTCGACGGCAACATCTTCTGGCAGAACATCCAGATCTTCGAGGCGATCCACCCCGACAGCCAGATCACGCTCGACCGCTCGATCGTCCCCGCCTCCCTGGTCGCCCTGGGAGTAGGGAACCTGGCGGCCAACCCGCTGCTGGCGGACCCGGCCGGGGGCGACTTCAGCCTGTTGGAGGGCTCGCCCGCGTTCTTTGCCGGCCCGAACGGGACCGACATCGGCGCCGTCCAGGCGCCGCGATACCCGGCCGCCGCGGCGGGCAACCTGCAGATCGGCGAGGTGCACTACAACCCGCTGCACGGCTCGGCGGACGCCGACCTGTGGGAGGTCTTCGCCGACGGCGACCTGTTCGAGTTTATCGAGCTCCACAACCCCACCGGCCAGACCATCGACCTCTCGCACGCCGCGCTGGTCGACGGCGTCGACTTCGAATTCCCCTGGGGCACGACCCTCGCCGCCGGCGAGCGGGCGGTGCTGGTCAACGACGTCGACATCTTTGTGTCGCGCTACGGCGCGTCGCCGCGGGTCCTGGGGCAGTACGCCGGCAACCTGTCCGACGGCGGCGAGGCTATTGAGCTGGTCGCGGCCAACGGCTCGCCGATCGCCGCGTTCACCTACGGCGATAGCAACGACCTCAACTGGCCCGCCGCGGCCGACGGCGCCGGACCGTCGCTCGAGCCGATCGACGCCACCGGCGACCTCTCCGACCCGCTCAACTGGCGGCTCGGCCTCGACCCGGGCGGCACGCCGGGCTACGTGGTCACGCTGGCCGGCGACTACAACGGCGACGGCGTGGTCAACGCGGCCGACTACTCCGTGTACCGCGACAACCTCGGCGGGTCCTCGCTGCCGTACAACGAGCCCGCCAGCCGCGGCGTCGTGGACCGGGCCGACTACGAGGTGTGGCTCGCCAACTACGGCGCCACCGGCCCGGCCGGCCAGCCGCTCGAGACCAGCCCCGGCATCGCGCTACAGGCGATCGCTGTCGACGCCGCGGTGGTAGCCGAGCCCGTTTCCGCCGCCGCGATAGTCGCCAGCCCGGACGAAGCCGACGGCGACGACCCGTCGGTCGAGGCCGCGTTCGCCTCGCTCGACGCCGAGGACACGCCGACGGTCGCACGACCGCACCGCCCGCGAACCGCTGCGTTCGCCCGGCCGGTCAGCTTCGACAACCTATACCTGCTCCGCCACGCCCGCGGTGGTGAAGCCGGTGAGCACGGGCAGGACGCTCCGGGCGACGCTGCGCCCGGCGGCGAATCGACCGCCGAGCCAACGCTCGAGCCCCGCATCCGCCGGCTATTCACCGGCCTTGGCCGGCGGTTCGGCTAGCCAATCGCGCAACACCGGACCCCAGTAACCCCCGGCGGAAGCCGTGGGGTAGGGGCCGCAAGCGCCCAGGCGGCGTGAAGCCTCGGCAACGCCGAATCCCTGGGGCTTCCGCCGCAGGTTATGGGGCCCGCATGGCAGGCGCGCTACTACTCGTCATCGCTGGCTTCTTCGCCTTCTTCCTCGTCCACGGCGAAGGCGTCGTAAAACTCTTCACGGGTGAAGAACTGCACGCCGGCGAGTTGGCCGCCGTGGGGTTCGGAGATCTGGTTGAGCTTGGCGATGGTGGCGGCCAGGGCGGCCTCGTTGTTCGTGCCGGGGACAAACAGGCAGATGCCGCAGTCGCCCTCTTCGTCACGCTCGTCGAACTGGTCGAAGTCGGCGAAGCCGGCGGCGACCGCCGCCTCGGCGATCTTGTCGGTCGAGGCCGGGTCGGGCGCGACCACCAGCAGCGTCCAGGCGAGTTCGGCGTCGGCTTCGACGCCGGCCTCGGTCATGTAGTTGAGCCGGGCCGAGACGTCCCCTGGCTGAACCCAGTCGTGCATGCCGTCCTCGTCCAGCGGGTCGGCGCACTGCACGCCCTCGTACTCCAGCCCCCGCGCGGCGGCGACCGCGTCGACCCGGGCGGCGATCTCCTTGACCTGCTCGGCCGTGAGCGCCTCGACGCAGATGACGCACATCAGCGGGTCGCCCGGCGTGGCGTTGCCCTCCTCGTCGAGCTCGTCGACCTCTTCGAACAGGTGGATGGCGAACTCGTCCTCGAATTCGTGGGCCGCCTCTTCCAGGGCCGCGTAGTCGCTCGAGCGGACGATGAACGCCCACTCCAGCTCGTCGGTCAGCTCGTGGTCGAGGTCGACCGTGAGGTGCTCGAACAGGGCGTCGATGTCAAAGGCCAGGTCGGGTTCATCAGCCATCAAAGGACTTTCGCAGAAGGGAAGCGACGCCGGCGGCGCCGGTCGGTTAAGGCGGAGCATTGTACACCCAAACGGGCCGGCTGACGCGGGCCCCCAAAGGGCGGGTCCCCTGGTACCAGAGGCCGCGGGATTCAGCCGCCCGGCAGCGAGAACTCGATCACCGGCGCGCCGCCGCTGCGGAGCTCGTCGAGCATCACGGCGATCTCGGCCGGGTCGCGCGGGTCGAGGCCCCGCGTGTAGGCGAGGATCTCGTCGGCCAGCTCGGGTTTGCCCTTCTTCTCTAGGCAGAAGGCCAGACCGCGGGCCGCCTCGTAGAACGGCAGGTTGGCCGGCTGGGCGCCCAGCAGCGGCCCGCTGCACTTGGCCCGCTTGATGGCCTTCTGGCCGAGCTGGTAGGCAAAGCCGAAGTGCCCCCGGGCGAGCGGGATGTCGTTGTCGAGCTCAATGGCGATCACGCCCGCTAGCACGTGGGCGGCCATGAACTCGCTGCAGCCCGACAGCAGCCAGCGGAGCTCGTCCTGGGCGATGTCGAGCTCGCCGGCCTCGATCATGTCGTTGACCTCCTCGAGGTCCTCACTGCGGTCGCGGGCCTCGCGGGGGTGGACCAGCACCCAGTCGCCGGCGGAGAGCCGCCGGGCGGCGACGCCCTGCTCGGGGCGGGACGGCTTGCGGTTCGGGTTGCCTTTGCGTTTTGCCATGCTGACAACAGCGTAATCGGCGGCCGCCTGCCCGTCTAAGGGGCAGCAATTGAATCGCGAACTCCAGGGGGCGTACGCTCGTGGGTGCGGCGGGTACGGCTTGGCTTTCGAGCGGGGTACCATAGAGAGGACCCCCTCACCAACGGAACGAGATGAGCCACTCCGACCTACCACCCGCGTTTGAGTTCGACTGCCCGCTGTGCGGCGGCGCGTTCGAGGCCGACCTGGCGATGCTGGGCCAAGAGGTCGAGTGCCCGCACTGCGACCGGGTAGTCGAGCTGCCGCAGCCGAGCGAAATGCAGCCGAGCGAATTGCCGCCGGGTGAACTGCAGCCGGACGGGCCGCCGTCAGAAAACTCCGGGCAGGCTCAGCCAGAGCCCGCGGGTGCTTCACAGTCGGCGGCGCCCGCGACGCGGGACGAACCACCAAGCCGGGCCGCCGCAGAGCCCGCGGCGGCCACCGAAAGCCGACCGCTGACCAGAGAAGAACGGGCGGCGGCGCGGCGGCGGCTGAACCTCACGCTGGCCGCCGTGGGGGCGGTGATCCTGATCGCGACCTTCGTGCTGCTGGTCAACCTCAGTTAGACCCGCACGGGGCGGTCAGTCCTCTTCGTCTTCTTCGTACTCGTACTCGTAGTCGTCGTCCTCTTCTTCCTCGTCGTCGTCTTCGTACTCGTACTCGTCGTCCTCGTACTCCTCTTCGTCGTCGTCGAGCTCTTCTTCCTCGTCGTCGTCCTCTTCATCGTCGTCGACTTCGACCCACTCTTCGTCTTCGCCGAGCTCCTCTTCCTCGTCGTCGAGCTCCTCTTCGTCGTCGTCGTCCTCTTCATCGTCGTCGACTTCGACCCACTCTTCGTCTTCGCCGAGCTCTTCTTCCTCTTCGTCGCCTTCTTCTTCGTCGTCCTCTAGTTCTTCATCCTCGTACTCGACGTCGTCGTCCTCTTCGTCTTCCTCTTCATCGTCGTCTTCGTACACGTATTCATACTCGTCGTCGTCGTCCTCGACTTCGTCCTCGTCGTCTTCATCCTCGAGCTCTTCTTCCTCTTCCTCCTCCTCGTCGATGTACTCGGCGAGCGGGCAGGGGATGGTCTGTCCCACCAGCGACGGGTGGGTCAGCAGCAGGTCGTCATCGCTGTCGTTCAGGAGCATCATCGTGCGTGTCATCGGTTGGTTTACCCCCCTCGCAGCGTCTGCCTGCGGCCGGCAGACCGCGACGAAGCATGCGTTCAGCTCGTGGCCAGTGGTATCGTCGCCGAGTCCGTATCGGCTTCAGCATCTTCTGCCAAATCCGCCGTCGAGAGGCCGGCCACACGGGGCAGGTCGTCGAGGCTTTTGAGGCCAAAAACTCGCAAGAAACGCTTGGTTGTCCCGTACAGAATCGGCCGCCCCAGCTCCTGCGAACGACCGACAATACGCAATAAGTCTCGTTCCATCAACTGGCGGAGCAGGTCGCCGCACTGGACGCCGCGGATCGCCTCGATCTGGGCCCTCAGCACGGGCTGCCGGTAGGCAGCTACGGCGAGCGTTTCCATGGCCGGCTGGGTGAGCCGCAGCTCGGCCTTGTCCGCCGCCAGCGGCTGCAGCCACGGCGCCAGGATCGGTCGGGTCAGCAACTGGTGCCCCCCAGCGATCTGAGTGATCTGGAACGCCGCGCCCCTAGCGTCGTACAGGCGGCGGAGCTCGTCGAGCAGCGTGCGGGCCTCGGTGGCGTCCTCTAGGTTCGCCATCTTCGCTAGACGCCGCAGCGGAAGCGGCTCGTCTGCTAGCAGCAGGATCGCCTCGAGGCGGGTCCTTCGGGCGACCGTGGTCCGGGGCCGCGGGGCAGGGGAGGGGGCCGCGGAAACCGCCGTGCTGGGTCGCCGGACCGCTCCGCCACCACGCAGGACAAGCGGGCTGTTCCACCGCAGGGCCGGGCTGGTCAGTCGCCGCGCGAGTGTGGTCATAGCCGGCCTTCCTCTAGCGGCTGAGCGCCGGGTTGGCGACCCGCCACTGCCGCACCTGATCACAAACCCGCGCCACAGCCAGCGGGGCGTTCGGCTCGATGGCGTCGAAGTGGCGGACGAAGCCGGTTTCGCCTGGCAGCGGCGCGCAGCAGGCAAACCGGTGATAGGCGCCCTCTGCCCCCCACGGCGTGAGCTGGATGTCCTCGGCCCCCAGCGCGCGGAGCTCGGACACAAGTTGCTTGACGCTCTCGGGGACCGGCTCGGCGGCCGGCTCTTGCAGCGCGGGGAGCGGGGCCAAGGGGGCCATCGGCTCGCGGCTGAAGTCGGCAACGGGGGACAACTCCGACGCCTGCAGACGCCCGGGCGCGGGCGGCATCAGGTCCTGGACCGGCGCCGCGAGGGGCGTCACGGCGACCGCCGGGGAGGGCGAATCCCCGCCCTGCAGCTTGTGGTACTCGGTCCGCGCCTGCTGGACAATCCGATCCAGCAGCGCCGACGCCTCGCCGGCTGGGGGACCGTACAAGTGGTAGGCCATGCCGCCTACGACCACGATGCCAACCATCACTACCAGCTTCAATAACGCCTGCACTGCCGCTTCGAACATCGCCTGGAACCTCGGGTTGGGCTCGGGTTGCGAGAAGGGGCGGATAGTAGGCGCCTGGCAGCACCAGCCGCAATGGCAATCGGGGGCCGCGCGGCAGGGTTGTGCGGCCCCCTCGGCCGTGGCTCTCCGGTGTCTCAAAGGCGAAAGCGGAAAGGGGAATGCCGCGCAAGCGGGTGGCGGCAGCAACCCAGGGTTAGCCACCCCTTTCCGCTTTCGCCTTTCCCCTTTTTGAAGTTCCCTTTTCGACCGCCCCCGTCGGTACGCTCGGTTTCCGCGTAGAATGCCCGCATGCAGCCGATCTACCTCGACCACAACGCCACGACTGCCCCGCTGCCCGCGGTAACCCAGGCAGTCGCCGACGCGCTGGCCGCGGGTTACGCGAACGCCTCGAGCCAGCACGAGCCCGGCCGCCGTGCCCGCCGCGTGGTAGAGCAGGCCCGCGGGGCGATTGCCGCCGCCCTCGGCGCCCGCACTGCTGGCATAACGCCGGACGAGCTGCTGCTGACCTCGGGAGGGACCGAGTCCAACAACCACGCCCTGCAGGCGCTGCTCGGCCCCAAGCCGGCCGGCGAGCGGCTGGTGATCAGCGCTATCGAGCACCCCAGCATCACCGGCTTCGCCGAGCTCCTCGAACGCCGCGGCGTGGCAGTCGACCGCCTGCCAGTCGACGCCAGCGGTGTGGTGCGGCTGGATGCCCTGCCAGAGCTGCTCGCGAAGCGGCCTCGGCTGGTGAGTGTAATGCTCGGCAACAACGAGACCGGCGTCCTCCAGCCGGTCGCCGAACTGGCCGCCCTCTGCCGCCCGCACGGCGTGCCCGTCCACACCGACGCGACGCAGGTAGTCGGCAAGCAGCCGGTCGACTTCCAGCGGCTAGGGGTGTCACTGCTGACGTTCACGGCCCACAAGTTCCACGGCCCGCGGGGCATCGGCGGGCTGCTGGTCGAGGGCGGTTTGCAGGCCGAGCCGCTGCTCTACGGCCAACCCGGCGCCCAGCGGCCAGGCACGGCGAGCGTCGAACTGGCGGTCGGGATGCAGCGGGCGATCGAGCTGTGGCAGGCCGAGGCGGCCGAACGAGAGGCCCGCATGCGGGCCCTCCGCGACCGGCTAGAACAGGCCATCACCGCCGACGACCCCAACGCCATTGTCGTGGGGGCCGACGCCAAACGGCTTCCCCACACGTCCTGTGTGGCGTTCCAGGGGCTCGACCGGCAGGCGCTGCAGATGGCTCTCGACCACGCCGGAGTGGCGTGTTCGACCGGTTCGGCGTGCGCCAGCGGGTCGAGCGAACCATCGCCAACGCTGCTCGCGATCGGCGCCGCTGGGGGGCTTTCTGAGGCCGCAATCCGTGGCTCCGTGCGGTTTAGTTTGGGCGCCGCCACAACCGCCGCCCAAATCGACGATGCCGCGGAGCGTATCTTGTCTATCTGCAAGCGGTTACGAAGACGCGAATAACCCTGGAAACTAGCCCGTTAGCGCTCCCCGAGGGGCCTGCAATCGGGTACAATCCGGGCTTGCCTGGCGGCCGCTAGCGCCCACGGATGCGGCCGCTTTTCCTTGCCTCATTTTTCACTGCCGATGCAGGACGGAGCCGACGTGGTCCCCGCGACCCAATCGACAGCCGAGGCACACCCCCAGACGGCCCCCCCACACACACCGGGTTCGGCGGGTCTGGCGGCGACGGACCCGTCGTTGTCCGCAACGTCGCGTGCCGCCCAAGGCGCCGCCGGCGGGGTGGTGAAGCTCCCGCTGTCTGGTCGACGGATGCACGCCACCAGCGACGATCCGAGCACCGCCGCGGCCTGCACGCTGCCAAGCTTTGTAGCCGGACCCGAGAACCGCTTGGTCGCCGCGGTCTTCGAGCGGCTGCTCGACGACAAAACCACTGGGCAGACCCCGTCAGAGTCTGCCCCGTCAGGGTCCGCCCCCGCAGGCGGCCTGGGCGTTGGCTCGCTGCTCCTGCTCGGCCCCAGCGGTAGCGGCAAAACGCACCTCGCCCGAGGGCTTGGCGAGGCGTGGAACGCCCGGCTCGGACACACCAAGAATGGCGACTCGCAGGTCGCCTATTTGACCGCCAGCGACTTCCGCCGGCAGGTCGCCTCGGCCGTTTCCGATCGCTCGATCGACGCCCTCCGGCGTCAGCTGCGTCGGTGCCGACTGCTGGTGCTCGACGACCTCCCGCGGCTCGCCGGCGAGGCCTACGTCCTTGAGGAGCTAGTCCACACGTTAGACGCCCTGTCCCAGAGCGGGGCGCTCTTTGTCGCAGCGTCGCAGAAGCCGCCCGCCGAACTCCCCGGCCTGAGCCGCGCCCTGATCGGCCGCCTGCTCAGCGGCCTGACGCTCGAGATTGCCCCGCCGCGGCTCGCCGCCCAGCAAGAGCTGCTGCTGCAGGCCCTAACCGCGATGGGCTGCTCCGCCACGGCTGGAGCGCTCCGGGCCCTAGCCGAACAAGCCCCGGCCGACCCCCGCCAGCTGCTTGGCGTCGCGATGCGAATCCGCCGGCGGCTGCGGGCCGGAACGGTCCTCGACGAGCAGACGGCCCTCGGGCTCATCAAGCTCGACCTGCAGCGGCCGACCCCGCCCGCCAGCGATATCCTGACCGTGGTCGCCCGCTACTACGGGCTCCCGAAGACCAAGCTCACCAGCTCCAGCCGGCAGAAGTCGATCGTGCTCGCCCGGGCGGTCGCGATTTTCCTGATCCGCGAGCTAACACCGCTCTCGTACGACCAAATCGGGAAGATGCTCGGCGGCCGCGACCACTCCACCGTGCTGCACAACTACCGCCGGATCGAGCGGGCGCAGGCAAGCGACCGCGTGCTCGGCCACGCCCTCGGTGAATTACGCCGTTCAATCACCGTCGGGGCAGCAGCGTGAACAACCTGTTGATAGACGGTCGAGAGGCAGACGACTCGGCGTCGCGTACCTGGCCGATCCGCCAAATAGCCGCGATTGATCAACACGAATTGCCGGTCAGCCAACACGCGATCGACAACCAGCCAACCGGTTTTCCACAACTCAACGGACACTGTAAGTGATTTACCTGAAACAACTTGCAGCACAGATTCGGCAGTTGCCAACAATCCAGACCGCCGATCTTTAATAACTGCGTAATTAAAAACTAAATCTATTAACTCTCTGGCCGACCGTCCCCAGGGGACGCTCGGCGGCCCTGAGTTCTCCCATGAAGATCACATGCAACCGTGAGCAGCTCCTGCAGGCCTTCCAGGCTGTGGCGGCTGTCGCCCCGACCCGCAGCCCCAAGCCGATCCTGCAGAACGTCAAGCTCGAGGTGAGCGACGACTCGGCCACCTTCCTCGCCACGGACCTCGAGGTCGCGATCCGCTACCAGGCGACCGGCGTCGAGGTCGAGCAGGCCGGCGCGTGCATCCTGCCGACCGCGCGGTTTGGCCAGATCCTCCGGGAGAGCTCCGACGAGACCTTCCACATCGAGGCCGACGAGAAGCAGATCCGCGTGCGGGGCGAGCGGAGCCAGTTCAACCTCGCGGCCGAGAACCCGATCGACTACCCGAGCATCGCGGTGTTCGACGACCAGTCGTACTACGAGACCGCCGCCCGCTGGTTCAAGGAGTTGATCCGCCGCACGATCTTCTCGACCGACAACGAGTCGAGCCGCTACGCGCTCGGCGGCGTCAAGATGGAGTGGGTCGACGGCGTGCTGACCGGCGTCGGCACCGACGGCCGCCGCCTGGCCAAGATGGAGGGCCCGGTGCGGGCCGTTGGCGAGCCGGCCGACTTCGGGGCCGCGACCATCGTCCCCAGCCGCTCGCTCAACCTGGTCGACCGCGCCGTCAACGACGACGACGGCGAGGTCCAGATCGCCATCCGCCAGAACGAGATGCTGGTCAAGAGCCCGCGGGCGATGATCTACTCCCGCCTGCTTGAGGGCCGCTACCCCGACTGGCGGCGGGTGTTCCCGCAGCGGACCAACTCGGTGCAGGTCGAGCTGCCGATTGAGCCGTTCTACCGGGCCGTGCGTCAGGCGGCGATCCTCACCAGCGACGAGAGCCGCGGCGTCGACTTCACGTTCGGCGAGGGCTCGCTGGTCCTCTCCGGCCACGCCGCCGAGGTGGGCGAGTCGCGGATCGAGCTGCCGATCTCGTTCGACAGCCCGGAGGTGACCATCACACTCGACCCGCGGTTCGTGATCGACTTCCTCAAGGTGCTCGACAGCGACAAGTCCTTCACGCTCGACCTGCAGGACGGCGAGTCGGCCGCGGTCTGCACCACCGACGACGGCTACGGCTACGTGATCATGCCGCTGGCGCGGGACCGGTAGCGGCGGCTAGTTGGAAGGCGCCGGTTCGCCGGCGCCGCGATTCCCGGCCGCGACAACCGAACAAGCAAGAACCAGAGAACGAGCATCGTGTGCCACTGGCTCTGCCAGTGTTTCACCAGCTGATTCAGGAGATTGAAGCCGGGCAATCAACCGAGACACACCATCTCACTGGCAGAGCCAGTGGAACACGAAGAGCCCCTCTACCAACCAAGTTTCCACCCGCAAACCAGCGCCCAGCGCCCTCCCACCAGCGCCCCCATGACCGAACCGATGGACCCTGAACTTGTCGCCGAGAAGCTCGCCGAGCTCTCGCAGCGCGCCGCGCGAGAGCAGCGGCGGCGGCACGCGCGGGCGCCCAAGAAGGCCGCGAACGTGGTGGCCCAGCTGTTCGCCAAGAAGGGCTACGGACAGCCCCGCACGAACGAGCAGCTCCGCTCGGCGTGGGCCGAGGCGGCCGGGCCGGCGCTCGGCAAGTTCTGCCAGGCCGCGGCCGTGCGGCGGGGCGTGCTCGAGGTGATTGTCGCCAACAGCATGATGGCCCAAGAGCTCGGCTTCGAGAAAACCCGACTCCTCAAGGCGGTGCAGCAGAAGCTGCCCGACGCCAAGATCGAGGGCCTCCGCTTCAAGGTCGGACGGCTCGCGTAACCCAGATCACCCGCCGCCCCGCGCGGCGATCCACCCCACTCAGCGACGCTTCGCTTTTCGAGAACGACCAACACGAGTATGTCCGAAGAACCCCAAGACCAAGACGCCCCGCAGCCCCAGCAGCCGCTAGAGCCGGCGAAGAAGGCCAACAGCCACCACGGCAACGCCGAGTACGGCGCGGGCGACCTCGAGCACCTGTCCGACCTGGAGCACGTGCGCGAGCGGCCGAGTATGTACATCGGCGACACCACCGCCCGCGGCCTGCACCACCTGGTGTACGAGGTGGTCGACAACTCGATCGACGAGGCCATGGCCGGCCACGCCACGACCGTGAGCGTGCAGATCAACGTCGACGGCTCGATCACGGTCGAGGACGACGGCCGCGGCATCCCGACCGAGAAGCACGAGCAGCTCTCCGAGCAGATGGACCGCGAGGTCAGCACGCTCGAGGGCGTGATGACCGTGCTCAAGTTCGGGGGCAAGTTCTCCAAGGGCGCCTACCAGACCTCCGGAGGCCTGCACGGCGTCGGCGTAACGGTGGTCAACTTCCTCTCCGAGTGGGCCGAGACCGAGGTCGCCCGCGACGGCCACCTGCACCACCAGGAGTACGAGCGCGGCGTCCCCAAGGGCCCGGTGCGCAGGGTCGGCGCCAGCAGCAAGCGCGGCACCAAGACCACCTTCAAGCCCGACCCGCAGATCTTCCAGACCACCAAGTACGTCTACGCCACGCTGCAGAAGCGGCTGCAGGAGCTGGCGTTCCTCAACAAGGGCGTGCGGATCACCATCACCGACGCCCGCACCAACGAGTCGGACGCGTTCCTCTACGAGGACGGCATCCGCGAGTTCGTCAAGCACCTCAACCGCGCCAGCGACCCCGCGCACGAGGAGATCCTGTTCGTCGAGGGCGAGGCCGAGGGCGTCTCGCTCGAGGTCGCGCTGCAGTACTCGGGCGAGTTCACCGAGAACGTCCACACGTACGTCAACAACATCAGCACGCACGAGGGGGGCACGCACCTCTCCGGCTTCCGCTCAGCCCTCACGCGGACCATCAACAACTACGGCAAGAAGGAGGGCCTGTTCAAGGACCTCACCCCCAGCGGCGAGGACGTCCGCGAAGGCCTGACCGCCGTGATCAGCTGCCGCGTGCCGCACCCGCAGTTCGAGGGCCAGACCAAGACCAAGCTCGGCAACAGCGAGGTCGAGGGCATCGTCAACTCGCTGTTCGGCGACTACCTGCAGAAGTTCTTCGAGGAGAACCCCAAGACCGCCAAGCAGATCGTCAAGAAGGGCGTGCTGGCGGCCGAGGCCCGCGAGTCGGCCCGCAAGGCCCGCCAGCTGGTCCGCGAGCGGAAGGGCGCCCTCTCCGGCGCCGGCCTGCCGGGCAAGCTCCGCGACTGCTCCAGCAAGGAGGTCGACAAGTGCGAGCTGTACCTGGTGGAGGGCGACTCGGCCGGCGGCTCCGCCGAGGGGGGCCGCATCCGCGAGTTCCAGGCGATCCTGCCGCTCCGCGGTAAGATCATCAACGCCTACAAGAGCCGCGAGACCAAGGTCCTCGAGAACCAAGAAGTCCGCAGCATGATCGCCGCGATCGGCGCCGGCATCGGCCAGGAGCAGGACGTCAGCAAACGCCGCTACGGCCGCGTCGTGATCATGACCGACGCCGACGTCGACGGCAGCCACATCCGCACGCTGCTGCTGACGTTCTTCTACCGCCAGATGTACGACCTCGTCGCGAAGGGCCACGTGTACGTCGCCCAGCCGCCGCTGTTCCGCGTCCGCAAGGGCAAGCAGGTGCAGTACGTGCAGACCGACGAGGAGATGAAGACCCAGCTCTTGGACCTCGGCCTCGGCGACAGCGTGTTCGACGCCGGCGACGGACTGGTGGTCGAGGGCGAGCAGATGACCCGCCTGGTCCGCACCCTGGCCGCCATGGAAGAGGCGCTCATTGCGCTGGAGCGGCGCGGTATCTCGCTGAAGCTTCACGCCGTAAGGCAGGACCCCGAGAGCGGCCGCCTGCCGGCGTACCACGTGTTCCTGGGCGCCGACGAGCACTGGTTTTTCGACCGCGAGTCGCTCGACCAGTTTGTCAAAGAGCAGGAAGAAGCAGCCGGCGGCGAGCTGCTGGTCGACGGCGGCCCCACGCCCAGCATCCCGGAGAGTGAGCCCGCGGGTGAGATCGAAGAGAGCGGCGACACCGACGCCGGCGACGCGAACGGGGCCGAGTCGAACGGCGTTGCCGCGCTCAACGCCAAGCGGCTCCGCATCGTCGAGCTGCACGAGGTCCGCACCATCAACACCCTGCTGGGCGACCTCCGCGAGATGGGCTTCGAGATCGGCGCCCTCATCCCGCAGGACCGCACCGGCGAGGAAGGGAGCCGCTACCGCGTGATCCGCGGCGAGAACGAGACCGGCCTCGAAGACCTCCGTGCCCTGCCCGGCGCGATCCGCTCGGCCGGCGAAAAGGGCCTGCAGATCACCCGCTTCAAGGGCCTGGGCGAAATGAACGCCGAGGAGCTCCGCGAGACCACCCTCGACCCCGCCAACCGCACGCTGCTCAAGGTCAGCATGGAAGACGCCGGCGCCGCCGACGACCTGTTCCGCGTCCTGATGGGCGACCAGGTCGAACCCCGCCGCGACTTCATCCAGAAGCACGCGCTGGACGTGAAGAACCTGGACGTGTAGCAATGTATCCCCGGTTCTCCGAACCGGAAACTTGTGGAGCTACGCCAATGCCAATGGCTGGAGCCTATCGTCGGCCTCAGCGGAGAGAAGCGTGAGTTCCTAAGGGGTTAGTCCAGAAGCTCACCATTTCGGCTCCGTTGAGTGATTGAGCATGCCAGATCGTGACAAACTGCAAGCTATGTTTGTTGCCCGATTTCATGTCGGCGATCCACCAGTCCCTGCAACAGAACAGCAAGTGGAGTCGTTGGGTGTTGAGCTCAGCACCGCGGTGCCTGAGGCGTACCTGAGTTTCATCACGCGGTTCGGAGCGGTCTATACACCGCACATACTCGACGCCATCGTTGATGCCGCGCTGGATTACTCGGATGTGCAGAACTTCTTGACAGTAGAACAAGCGATCACGGACACCAAGGCTTACTGGGCTGCTGGGATGCCTGAAGATGTGATTGGAATCGCATCTGATTGCATGGGGAACTTTTTCGGTTTCCGACGTCAAGGAGCCAAAAGCGACGACGCTCCTGTTGTGTTTTTCGATCACGATTTTGTTGACGTATCAACCGTGGCCGATTCGTTTGACGCGTTCCTCACGTGGTATGTTGAAAACATCGGTACGTGATGGAGCCTGTTTTTTGGTAGTCGGACTGATTTCGCCGTCGTCGTAGTGAAACACGCCCGTGCGTCTCGGCCCGTATTCTTGCCGTTGTCTACCAGTTTCTTATGGCAAGCGGCTGCCCGGCGCGGTCCAATAACTGGTTGCCCGGTGGTGCGTGGCGCGCTCCCGAGAGCCGTTCGACCGATCGTGAGGGCGATGACGGAAGGCCATTCAGCGCGGAGACGTTAGGCCCGGCATTTATGCCGGGTCACCCCATCGCAAGGAATCGAGAAGCCCCGTTAACGGGGCTTGCTTGGTTGGCTTTAGACCTTGAACCCGGCATGAATGCCGGGCCTAAAACCCGCTAGCCGATGAATGATCTTGAAACAGCACGGAGCCAAAATCCCAACCGAGAGACTTCCGTCCGCTGCACCGCGCACAAACGGGCAAAAGTCGGCCGCAAGATTCAGAGCATAACTGCGAAGACCCTGCTATAGCAGGGCGAAACCGCCTTCGGGGCGGCCGGTAGGGCGCGACTTTTGTCCCTATAAATCGATGTCGGAATGGGGGACAAAAGTCGGCTGGTGGTAGCGAGTCGATTGGGTTAGCCGGCTGCCGTGGCGCACACTTTTGTACGTGGTGGGCTTGGCGGCTCACGCTAGGGGTCATCGTAGCTCGGCTCTCCGAGCCGAGAGTTTTTCACGGTTCGGAGAACCGTGCTACATTGCCGCCATGAAGTACGACCTCGACCAGCTCTGCAGCGTCCTGTCGGCGAGTTGCGAGAAGGAGTCGCCCGGCACGGGGCACGTGCAGGTCCGCTTCGCCGACCCGCTGCTCAAGTACGAGATGGCGATCGACGAGCAGCACAACAGTATTTCCCTCGCGGCCGACCCCGAGAAGCCGATCCAGGCCTGCCCGCTGCTGGAGTACTACTTCGCGTGCAATGAGATCGCGATCGGCGAGAGCGGCTACGGCGATGGGCCGGCGGTTCGCTTCATGGAGCACCGCGAATCGCTCTTCGGCACGCGGCTCACGATGATCAAACGGCACGATGGCCGTTGGTACTTGTTTGCGAATGCGTTGCTGAGGCATCCGATGGAAGGCGGATGATTTTGAGAGCCGCGACCTCAATCCTCGATGGAAACCTGCGCCAGGTAGATGCTGGTGTGGTCCTCGTGGCTCGAGTAGTAGCTGACCCACAGCCGGTCCTCGTGCCAGACAAGGCCGGGGTAACTGCAGTCGCCGCCGGACGGGAGCACCAGTATGTTTTCGAGGTGGCCGTCGGCGGGGTTGAGCTCGGCGATGACCGTCCGGGCGCCCGCCTTAAGCAGCTGCCTGCCCGCTGCCACCCAGCGGCCGCTCGGCAGCTGCAGCAGGTTGGGGCCGCCGATAAACCGATCGAGCCGCCGCCACTGCCAATCACGGTAGGGCGGGTCGGCCTTGCCGAGGTACGCGTGGTTGTCGTCGCCGTCGCACCGCTGCAGGCAGTACGCCACGCCCGAGTCGGCGAACCGGATCCGGGCCTCGGTCGGCCGGCCGCCAATCGTGAGGAAGTCGGGGGCGAAGACATTGAAGCTGCGTCCGTCGGTCGAGGTCAGCAGCTCGTTGCGGCCGGCGTTATCGGGCGTGCCGTAGCTAACGCCGTAGGCGGTCCCCTCGCGCCAGGTGACGCCCCACATCCAGCGGCCCGGTTCGATCACCATGGCAGGCGTAGTCCAGGTGCGCCCATCGGTCGTCGCGGCAGTGAAAGTGCCGGTCAGTCGGCGGTTGTCGCGATCGATCTGCGCGCCGCCCACCATCATCAACTCGCCGCTTGGCGTGATCGACAAGTTGGCGTCGCGGAGGTCGAACTCGTTGTGGTCGAGCCGCGCAACCGGTTCCCAGGCTTCACCGTCAGTAGAGGTGAGCACCCGGAGGAAGCCGTGCGACCCGGCGTGGGTGTCCCCCTCGCGGAACGCGCACCACCACGCGTCCTCCCAGCGGATCAGGTCGGTGAAGGCGTTGTGGCGGCCCTCGTCCCAGATCCGCTTGACGCCGATCAACTCGGCCTGCAGGGTTTCGTCTGCCGACGCGTGGGAACCGAGGGCGGCGAGCGCAAGCATCGCGATGCCGCAAACACGGCGGGTCAGGGGGGCAGGCATCGGGGGTGGTCCCGTAAGTGCGAAGGAGTAGGCGCCAATCGCTCCCTGGCGTGGCGCCCTATTGTATCGCGTTCCGCGGGACGGGTGGGTCACGCTGTCGCCCTCTCCCTTAATCTGAAGAACCTATTGCGGCGCGGTCAGCTTGACGATCAGCTCGCCGTCGGCGATCTCGAGCGAATGCGGCAGCGGCGTGGGCTGGCCCGGCTTGTCCATCCGCAGCGCCAGCTCGGGCAGCTCGCCGGTGGTGTCGAGGAAGAGGTTGCCCTGCAGGCGGGACTTCTCTTTCGGCAGCAGGCTCGTCAGCGCCGAGAGTGGCAGCGGCAGCCGGCCGATGCGGGCGTTGTCGATCTGCAGCCGCAGCTCGTTGTTCGGGGCGGGGTTGCCGGCGGCGGCGCCGTTGGCGATGGGCTGCGGGGCGAAGCCGGCCGAGACGACCAGCTCGCCAAACGGGGTCGCCAACGCGACGCCGACCAGCACCCGGCCGTCGACCAGCCGGATCCGGGGCGCCGACACCTGGCCGGCGTGCGGCCCGTCGGAGACCAGCAGCGTGTTGATCTCGTCCTCGGTGACGCGGATGGTGTGCGTTGGGCTGTGGTTGGGTTGCGCCGGCTGGGCCGCGAAGAGTGCGGCGATGACATCGTTGTTGGCCTTGGCAGGTTTTTCGCGTGCCGGCTGGAGCGACGCCGCCCGCCAGCGGAGGTAGTCGTCGCGGAGCTGCTCGAAGTGCTGCTCGGCCGCCTGGACCGCGGCCGGGTCGGCCGAGAGGGAGGCGCGCTCCGAGTAGAAGCTCGGGGACCAGAGCGCGAGGGTCACGGCCGTGCCAATGCAGAAGAGAACCAACCCAAAACAGACGAAGCCGGCGAGCAGCAGGCGGAGGACAAGGCGTTTCATCGTTCGGCCGTCGGGAGCGGGGTGCGGGTAGGAAATGTGCGTCGACACGCAATTCTAGTTCACGCCGCAGCCGTGGGCCGTCGGCGGCCCGATGACCGCTCAAACCCGCGTGAACGCACCCCCGGCGGGCCCCGTTCGCTCGCCCTGGGCCGGCTGATTAGAATCGGGCTAGCCCGGGCCGCTCCTCACCCTGCTCGTTGGCGCCTATTTGGATGAACGCCGTTATGCCCATGCTTTGCCGCTATGCATTGCTGACTACGTTGGCGCTCGCCCTGCCGTGCCGTGCGGAGTGGTCGGTCACGCCAGCCGGTGCAGTGACCCTCGACGGCAGCGCGCTGCCCGCCGCCACGTTTGCCGAGATGAGCGGGATCGGTCATTTTAGCGGCTCGCGGTACTACGTGGTGCAGGACTCCGGCGCGCAGGTCATCGGGATCGATGTGACGTTCGCCGCCGGCAGTCTGACCCAGGCGCAGGCCGCCGAGGTCTACCCGCTGTCGTCGTCGCTCGATTACGAAGGGATCGCCGCCGGGCTGAGCGAGCCATTGCTGTTCGTATCCGAAGAGGGAGGGCCGGGCGTCCTCGAGATCAACCGCGACACGGGCCAGCAGGTGCGGAGCCTGACGATCCCGGCGGTGTTTGCCAACCGCCGCGGCAACCGCGGCTTCGAGTCGCTCGACCGAGTGGGCGATGTCCTGTGGACCGCCAACGAGGAGGCCCTGACGGTCGACGGGCCGGTGGCGACTACATCCGCGGGCAGCACGGTGCGTCTGCTGAAGCTCGACGCCGTCAGCGGCGAGCCATTGGCCCAGTACGCGTACAACGTCGAACCGATCCACACCAGCGGCTTCTCCTCGCAGAGCGGGCTGTCCGACCTGCTTATCGCTCCCGACGGGCGGCTGATCACGCTCGAACGCTCGTTCGCGGGTCTGGCGAATCCGGCCTACCTGTCACGGATCTACGAGGTCGACCTCACCGGCGCGACCGACATCAGCCAGGCGGCGTTCGACAGTGGGCTGATCGGTCAGACTTACACGCCGGCAAGCAAGCGGCTGCTCTGGTCGGGGAGCATCGGCGCGGCGGGGCAGAACCTCGAGGGGCTGGCCCTAGGGCCGCAAGCGGCCGACGGCTCTTGGGACTTGCTAGGCGTGGTCGACGACGGCGCCGGCGGCGACCCCTACAGCGGAAACACGGTGGTCGGTTTCCGGCTGGCGCCCAGCACGCCGCAGGTCGAGGGCGACTACAACGGCGACGGCCAGGTCGACACCGCCGACTACGACACCTGGCGCCGTGCGTACGGGCTTAGCTACACCGCGGGGCAGGGCGCCGACGGCAACGGCGATGGCGTGGTCAACGCCGCGGACTACGCCGTCTGGCGCGATGCGCTGACCGCGACTGAATCGGCGGCCCATGGCCAGGCGCCAGAGCCGACGGCGGCTGTGTTAGCGCTGATGGTAACGGGCGTCGGCTTGATGAAGCCCCGCAGCTAGAACCGCTGGGCCTCGTCGGGTCCGGGTGTGGCGTACGCCGGGTCCTTCGCGCGGACGATCACCTCGCCGGCGTCGGTGGTGCGGACGTCGAGCGGCACGATGGTCACGCCCTGCTCGTTGATCGTGTAGGCGTTGTCGCTGAGGTCACGCTGCTCGATACCGTCGCGTGGCACAGGCGGCAGGTTGCCGTTGAAGAACGCGGTGCACCACCAGCGGCCCTGGCGGTCCTGGAACGGCGTGCCGTGGCCGAGGAACCGGCCGACGAACTTCCGCGGCCCATAAGGCCCGGTGATCTCATCGGCGACGCAGTAGTACAGGTTGTACGAGCCGCGGCGGCCCTGGTCGGTCGACCACGCGGTGCCGAGGTGCACGTACTTGCCGCCGACCTTGATCATCGTGGCGCCCTCGTGGCCGATCCGCTGGATTGGCTCGCCGTCGGGGCCGGGGCGGTCGCCGGCTGGGTCGATGCGGGTGCTGGGGCCGGCGTAGTCGCTGAGGTCGGCCTTCAGCGGGGCGATCTCGGTGTTGCCCCACAGCAGGTAGAGGGCGCCGTCGTCGTCCTGGAACAGCGACGGGTCGTGCCGCCTGCCGAGCCGGCGGCCCATCGGGTGCGACCACGGGCCGGCGAGCTCCTTGCCCTCGGTGAGCGCCAGGCTCGCGACGTACTGCGGGCAGTGGACCAGCGCCCAGCGTTCGCCGAGCCAGTGCACCTCGGGCGCCCAGATCAGCCGCCGCTGCGGGTCCGAGACCCGGCGGCCACGGATCGAGTCGTCGAGCGTGAACGGAGCGCCGAGCGGCTCCCAGTCGATCAGGTCGCGGCTGCGGTACACGCGGACCTGCTCGCCGACGATGCTCTTGACGCCCAGGCCCGTGTTGTACGGGTCGGCCGCCTCGCGGGGGTCGCCCTCGTCGGGCTGGGTGCCGGTGAGGTAGTACCAGTCGTCGGGCCCGAGGACGATGTACGGGTCGCGGATCCAGCCCGACTTGATGTACAGCGCGCGGTCGTGGCTCTCGAGCCCAGCGCGGATCGTTTCGGCGTCCATCACCGGCCCTGGCTGGCGGTCTGTCGGGACCGCGCGGAAGCGGGGATTCGGCTCAACAACCTCATCGCCCGCGGCGCAGCAGGGCGACACGCCCTGCGTCAGCAGGCAGGAGAGGGACAACAACAGACCGGCGGCAATCGAGTGGTGCATGGCGCAATCGGGGCAGGGGGGTGCGGGTGAATCAGGATTCAACGCGACCGCAGCCTGCCAGGCGCCGCGGGTTCTCAATAGTCGCTGCTACAGGTAGCTGCAGCAGTAGTCGGCCACGCCGGTGATCTTCAGCTTGAAGCTGCTGTTGGCCGGCACGTAGTAGCTCTCGCCGGCGGCGTAGGTCTTCCACTCCTCGCCCGGAAGCTGCACCTGCATCTCGCCAGCGAGCACTTCCATCAGCTCGCGGGCGTCGGTGTTGAACTCGTAGTCGCCGGCCAGCATCACGCCGAGGGTTTTCTTCGTGCCGTCCTCCAGCACGACGGTGCGGCTGGTGACCTTGCCGTCGAAGTAGACGTTGGCTTCACGGACGATCGTGACATTGTTGAACTCGGACACGCGGCGGCTTCCTGGAGGCAGGGTCGGGGGGATGATCAGAGCAGTAATTATAGCCTGGGACGGCCCGCGGCGGGGAGCCGGGCGCGGGGGCGTTGGGACGCTGTGGCGATTGGTGCGCAGGCGAGAATCCACACATTTTTCCCCTCGAGCGGCGGCGATTGTCGATCGGTTGATCCGCATTCCGAAGCCGTTGCCGTTGGCGGAGTAGCGTCGGCGGGCGTGCGGAATCGCACGCATCTCACGGCGGCGGCGACTGCCCCCGCTAGTGGAAATCCACATCGCACCGGGCCGCCGAGAGCTACACCTGAACAGCAGCGCTCGTTTGCCTGCTTTGCGACACAACCGCGTAGAGGAACTACCCCATGACGATCGCCAGCCTGTTTGCCCCCGGAGCCTTCAGCGCCCACGAGCCCGAAACGACGAGCCCGCCTGTCAGTGTCGTTGACGGCCCGTGCGACCCCACCAAGCGCCTGCGGCAGGCGGTCGGGTCGTCGATGCAGATCAGCGAGGCGATGACGGCGGTGTCGTTCGCCGTGGGCGACCTGCACGAGATCAATGCGCGGACCCAGACCATCAGCGCCGCCACCGAGGAGATGCTCAGCACCATCAGCGAGATCTCCCGCACCAGCAACGAGTGCGCCGGAGCCACCAACGAGTGCCGCGGAGCCATCGCCAAGGGCGCCGCCGCGATCGACGAGAGCGTCGAGGGGATGGCCAGGATCTCTGCCCTCACCAAGGACGGCGTCGCCCGGGCGGCGCAGCTTCAGCAGGCGAGCGAGGCGATCGGCAAGATCGTGCAGATTATCCAGGACATCGCCGGCCAGACCAACCTGCTGGCCCTCAACGCCACGATCGAGGCCGCCCGGGCCGGCGCCGCGGGCAAGGGCTTCGCCGTGGTGGCGGCCGAGGTCAAGGAGCTGTCGCAGCAGACCGCCAACGCGACGCAGGACATCGAGAAGCAGATCAACGCCATCAAGGACGGCATCCTGCTGATGCACGAGTCGATGCAGCAGTCGAGCGAGGCAGTAACCGAAGGCGACGCCCAGATCCGCGAGGTCGGTCGCGAGATGGAGCAGCTCCAGCAGTCGATCGATCAGACCGGCATCGCGGTGACGTCGACCGCGGCCAGCGTGACCGAGCAGACCGCGGCGATGGAGGAGATCTCCCGCTCGATCCACGACATCGCCGCCCTGACGCGCAAGTCGACCGCCCACGCCGAGACCGCACTCGACAAGGTCAGCAGCACCGAGCAGATCATCGAGGAGCAGTTCGACGAGCTCGACCCCGACACGATTGAGAACTACGTGCTGTACCGCGCCCAGAGCGACCACTACCTCTGGAAGAAGCGGCTGGCGGAGCTGCTGGCGGGGCGGTCGCAGCTCACCGAGCAGGAGCTCGCGAGCCACCACGACTGCCGGCTCGGCAAGTGGTACGACGGCGCGCGGCTCGACCCGGTGATCGGCGCCATCCCCGAGTTCGTCCAGCTGCCGGGGCCGCACGAAGAGGTGCACCAGCACGGCAAGCAGGTCGCGCGGCTGGCGAACGCCGGCCAACGCGACCAGGCGATCGTCGCCTTCGAGCAGATGGACAAAGCGTCCGAAGAGGTGATCCGGCTGCTGCAGGGTGTGCTGCAGCGGCTGGCGTAGCAGGCTGTGTGGCCGCTGGCCGTCGAGGCGGCGAACCCGGCTCGGCGGCGGGCGGCGCTACGCGACCGACGGCTCTAGCTCGCCGTCACTGTCGGCCAGGTCGGGCGGCGCCTTCTCGATGACCCGCATCGAACGCCACTTGCCCCCCAGGAACCGCATCAAGAAGATCACCCCGAGGATCCAGATCCAGGCCGTGATCAGCACCCAGCAGCCGTAGATCCCCAGCCCGATCTGCGTCACCGCCACCCAGCTGGCGGCCGACAGCAGCGTCGACATGATCAGGCTGACCCACAGCACGAACTGCGTGTCGCCCGCGCCCTTGATCGCGCTGACAAACACCATCAGCGTCGCGTCGAGGAGGTTGTAGGCGGCGACAAACCGGAGCAGGGTCACGGCCATGTCGTACACCTGGCCCCGCTCCTCGCCGAGGAAGAACCAGCGGAGGTACAGGTCGGGCACGGCAACGTACATTAGCGAGACCGTCGCCATGTAGGCCAGCGCGACGTGCAGCGAGGTCCAGGTCGAACGGGCGGCGACCTCATCGCGGTCCTCGCCCAGGTGCTGGCCGACCAGGATGCTCGCGCCCATCGACAGGCCGAAGATCGGCATGAAGGCCAGCGTGCTGATACTGAAGGCCATGCTGGTGGCCTCGGCCTCGACCGCGCCGAGCCGGCCGACCAGCATGATAAACACCGTGAAGCCGGTGACGTCGAGCGCCAGCTGGTAGCCGCTCGGCCCGCCGTAGTACATCACCCGCTTGAACAGCGGCCAGTCGAGTCGCATGCCGGAAAGCGTGGCGAACTGCGCCCGGTTGGCCGGCAGCATCAGCAGCACGACGTAGGTCGCGGCCTTGAGCCACAGCGAGACCACGGTCGCCCAGCCGGCGCCGGCGATGCCCATCTCGGGGAAGCCCCACTCGCCGTAGATCCACGCGTAGTCCAGCAGCAGGTTGACGACCGCGAAGAGGGCGTCGACCAGCATCACGACGCGGGTCCTGCCGCGGCCGCTGTAGAACGCGCTGAAGGACTGCGCCAGCAGCATGGCCGGCGCGCCCCACATCAGCACTTGGAAGTAAATTATCTCCAGCCGCATCGTCTCCGCGCCGTGCCCGGCGGCGGCAAACATCGCCGGCGCCAGCGGGATCGTCAGCAGCATCAGCGGCGAAGCCAGCAGCGCCACCCACACGCCCTGCCACACCGAGGGGCCGATCCGCTCGGGCTGGCCGGCGCCGAAGTACTGCGACACAAACGTGCTGGCGTACATGCAGATGCCCAGCGGCAGGCAGAGCGCCGTGAACCACAGCGTCGACGCGCTGAACGCGGCCGACATCGCCTCCCCGCTGACGCCCTTGAGCAGCACCCGGTCGACAAACGTCATGACCGTCCACGACATGGCCGACACCACCAGCGGCGCCGACACGCTCAGCACCTCACGCCCGCCGCCGGGGCGGGACCACCAGGTGTCGCGGCTGATAGCAGGGGAGTCAGACAACGGGCGGGCAGTGGGAAGGCAGGAACCGGCGGGGCAACCTGGGCGGCGTCAGCCGCGGGGCGTTAGCCCCCGGTTTGGGTGACGGAAGGAGCAGCAGGACGCACGGTGGGGAACACAAATCAACACTAATCACCGGCTCATTGGCGTCGATTCGTGTTCTCCGCCAACCTTCCCACTATACCGCGGACCAGGAACCCTGTCGGTAGGGCGGCCCGCGAGAGACAAGTCGGCCGCCCCGCAGGTTCGCACCCCGGTCAATCAGGCGTGAGCCGGATTGGCAGCTCTTCCCGCTTCAGCTTGCGGCGGATCCACCAGCCAGGGTCGTACGGCTCGTCGATAATCGCCAACGGCTTGCCGAACCCCGGCAGGTTGTCGAACTGCCCCTCGTCGATCGCCGCCTGGATCTTGGCGTCGGCGATGCGGGTAAGGGTCGAGTCGTTGAATGCTAGCGGTTCGGGCATGAGCAACGCGCCTGAGGTCTGCTGGAAGGCGAGCCGCCGCGATCAGCCCGCGGCGTCGGGCAAAGGGGACTTGATATCACTGGAGCCCTTGAGCAAATCTGCACCGCTGGCTGTCGTCGGGTTCCATACCGGTCGGTCAGACGCCGCCTGCCGCCGCGCAGCGTCCGCGGCGATGGCAAACACATCGCCGTCAAATCGTTCGGAGATCTCACAGCGCACTTTGTGGATCTCGTCGATGGTGGTGTCCGTTTTATTCGGAGTCATTTCCCAGCATCTCTTCGGGTGTGCAGATGATCGGGATTGGGATTCCTAAGGCGGCCCGCCGGGAGGTCATCACGGCTCCTAACCAGGTGTTCACGGTGTTGGCGGCTCCTTGTTGCAAGATGCGTGCTTGCACCAGTCGTCCAAAAGGTCAGCAAGCGCTTCGTCGGATCCGATGGAGACTTCTTGCGGCTGAGATAGGCAAGAGTAGCCGTACCCCATCTCCAAGATTTCGTCGCTTCGATCTGCAACTACGGAGTAGTCGGACACAAGGAGCATACCGTTGTCGCCACCGTATCCTCTGAGACGCACCTCTGTGAATAGGACGACGCCATCGCGAAACAGCAGACGGTATGGAATGTCGACGTCGAGCCGGTGCTGCTTGGCTAATAGGGACCAGTGTCTTTGAAGTGGAGTAAGAACCATGCTCTGCAAAGCACTCCCTGCTAGCGGACCTCTAACCCCTCAACCCCCAGCCACCGCGCGTACGCGTTGATCAAATCGACCGGTTCGCTGTGGTACGCCTCGCGGAGGGCCTCGTCCCACTTGAGGCCGGCCTTCATCCCCTCGACAAACGCCGCGTAGGCGTCGCCGTTGGTCTGGATCATGAACCGCGCCAAACTGGACGCCAGGCCGTAGTCGCCGAAGCCGATGTGCGAGTCGTCGAAGAACGTGCGGGCGATAGTTGGGTTCTGCTTGAAACGCTCGACCAGCTTCGACTCGCGGAGCGGGACCGCCCGGCTCTTGGGGACCATCAGCGAGCCGATGTAGTCCGCCATCCCCTCGTTCACCCAGCTCGGCAGACCCTGCATGGTCTTGTAGCGGTGGATGAAGCCGTGGCTGGTCTCGTGGACCAGCATCGCGGCGAACTCGTCGAGCTGCTGGCCACGGTAGCAGGTGATCACCACCTCGCCGCCCGACGTCTGGTGGCACAGCCCGTATGTGCCGTCCTGCGGGTTGTTCTGGAAGAACTGCCGCTCGTACGCGACGAACTGCTCCTTGGTCAAGAAGGCGTAGACCGGCGCCTTGCCGAGCCACACCTGCGCGTCGCGCGGCAGGTTGTAGGTGGTCAGCATCCAGTCGTACATCTGGTCGAGCCGCTCGATGATTGGCCCGACGTCGTCGGCCGGGATGTTCGAGTAGAACAAGAACCGCCCGGTCTCGTAGAGCCGCAGCTCGGGCATCAGCCGCTGCGCTTCGGCGCCTTTCTCTTTGTACGCCCGCAGCGCGGCTTGGTGCTCGCGTTCGCCGACCTCGGGCCACGCCTTGACGCTGTTGGCGGCGAGCCTGGCGAGCCAGTTCCGCTTGGCGATATCGGCCCGCCGCTTGGCGGCGGCCTCGAGCGCGGCGCGGCGCTCCTCGCGGGTCAGCTTGCGGAGCTCGGCCCGGGTTAGCTCGGCGGCCGGCTCCATGGTTTCGGTGTCGGCCTCGCTGCCGCCGCTTTCGCGATCGCCCGCGCCGCTGAACAGCGTGGCGTCGGCGGTGCTGATCTTGTCGATGTCGGCCAGGTCGATCGTGCGGAGCCGGCCGGCCGAGAGCCGCAGCCGCACCTTCTCCGGGGCGTCGTTACCTACCACCCGCAGCAGCGTGGCGTCTTCGTAACAAACGCCCGAGGTGAGCGTCACGTCGACCGTCGAATCGACAGCCCCGCGGAGCGCGTCGGACGTGGCCGCGACCGCGGCGCACGGCAGCGCGAGCAAGATGGCGAGCAGGATCAAACGCATAGGGCAGGGGCTCAATCAGCTTTGGTCTCGGCGGCGTGCTTCAGGTCCAGCAGGTCCTGTCGCATTGCCTTCTCGATCGACCCTACCATCATACCCGACAGCGGCGACATCAGCTTCGCGAACACCGACACGGCCCGCCAGTCGAGCTCGAGCGACATCAGCGTGCCGCCGTCGGTAGGGCTAAAGTCGAATCGGCAGTCGAACTGGGCGCCGCACGAGTTGCTCGACACCGTGTACCCGCGGGGCGGTTCGAACTGGGTGATCGCCAGCTCCTCGGTCGACTCGCGGCCGAACATGGTCCGGGTCTCACGCCAGCGGGTTCCCAGGCCGACCGGCCCGTCGGTGAGCAGCTCGACGCGGTCGATCCCGGCGATGTGCTCGGCCGCCCGCGGCAGGTCGGTCGCGATCGCGAACACCGTGTCGACCGGCGCGGCGATCTGCTGGTTGAAGGCGAGGTGGCCCATGCGCGGCGGGTCCGAAGGGCTGAGGTGAGGGGAGCGGGTAGCTCCACTATACCACCCGCGTCTGTCTGCCGGTTGGCTGATTCGGCTCAGCCCGCCAGCGGCAGCTTGACCTCCACCACGGTGCCGTGGCCTGCCTCGGAGTCGATCTCCATCCCGCCGCCGACGCGTTCGACCACGCTGCGGGCGAGGAACAGGCCCAGGCCCATCCCTTTGCCGGGCTCCTTGGTCGTGAAGAACGGCTCGCCCGCGCGGGCCAGCACCTCGCGTGGCATGCCGGGGCCGGTGTCGCGGATGGCGATGCCGAGCGTGCCGTGCGCGTAGACCTCGATCTCGACCTCGCCGCCGGGCCGTGCGTCCAGCGCGTTCTGCACCAGCGCCCGCAGCGCCTGCGACAACGCGGTCCGCGGCGCGGTAAGCCGCGCGTCGGCGGCCTCGCCCGCGTAGGTGGTGTCGATCAGCACCGGGTCGGGCAGCTCGTTGATGACCTCCAAGAGGAGCTCGCCGGCGGTGAAGGTCTCTGGCGCCTCGCCGGCGGCTTGGCCGGAGGCGGTGGACATCCGGTCGAGGATCGCGCGGCAGCGGTCGAGCTGGTTGCGGATCAGCTTGACGTCCGCCGCGACCTCGGGCGAGACACTCGACGCGTCAAGCTCGTGCTCGAGTTCTTTGGCGACGACCGCGATGGTTGAGAGCGGCGTGGCCAACTCGTGCGCGGCGCCGGCCGCCAGCGTGCCGAGCGCCTCGAGCTTCTCGCTGCGGGCTCGGAGCTCCTCGGCGCGGAAGCGGGCCTCCTGGTTGCGGCGGAGCTCGCGGGTGAGCCAGGTCGTGAACGACACGATCACCGACCCGCAGGTGGCGAAGGCGATCAGCGTGCCGCCCCCCACCACGGGGATGCCGCCCAGCTCGCGGAAGCTCATCAGCCGGCTGGCGTGGCGGAGCTGGGCGATCGGGAAGTACGTGTACGAGATCGTGGCGAACGCGGCAGTCGCCATGAGCACCAGCAGCCACGCCCAGCGGGCCGGCAGCAGGATGCCGCCGAGCGCCAGGTTGACGAAGTAGAAGATGACGAACGGGTTGGTCGGGCCGCCGGTGAGCTCGAGCATCACGGTCAGCACAAACAGGTCGAGCACCATCAGCCCGCCCAACAGGGCGTGCCACTCGTACGGCCGGACGACGTGCATGGCGAGCCGTCGTCGCCGGGTCCACGCCCAGAAGACCGCGTTGGTGCCGGCCGTCAGCGCCGCCATGCCGAGCAGCGGCCAGAACGGCAGCTTCACGCCGAGCGGCCCGGCGGCGATCAGGATCGTGGCGAGCTGGCCCGCGACCGCCACCCAGCGGAGCTTGGCGAGCCACGCGGCGTTGATCGCCAGACGCTCGGCGTCGGAGTGCGACAGTTCACCGCCCGGTTCCACGTGAGTCGACCGTCAGCAAAAGGAAAGCGCAAAGCAAAAGAGCCCCCCGGCCGGCGGCCGGGGGGCTCGGGAAGGGCGTGCGGCCCTGGCTTAATCGAGCAGCTTGATCAGCACCTTGCGGAAGTGGACCTCGCTGCCGGGGTCGTGCCCCTGCAGGGCGATCGTGCCGTGCGAGATCTGACGGCCGGAGCGGTCGGCGGGCGCCTCGTGGTCGTCGGGCTCGGTGTAGTCGCAGGTCACCTTGCCGTTGACCTTCACCACGACGTGCTTGCCCTCGACAATCACCTCCTGCGTGTACCACTCGTTGTCCTTAACGGGCGACTTGTCCATGACGTCCTTTACCGCGTACAGGCCGCCGGTCTTGCGGGCGTCGCTGTGGGTCTGGTTGACCTGCACCTCGTAGCCCTTGTTGGGCCAGCCTTCCTCCTGGTACTCGGTGTGGAAGTACATGCCGGAGTTGCTGTTGGGCTTGGTCATGATCTCGCACTTCCAGGCGAAGTCTTTGAAGTCGGCGCCGCCGACGTCGCCCGCGTAGAACGCGTGGGCGCGGGGGCCGTTGACGACGATCTCGCCGTCCTTGACCGAGAAGGTTTCGGGATTCTCGGAGATGTCCCAGCCGGAGAGGTCCTTGCCGTTGAACAGCGAGACCCAGCCGTCCTCGTCGGCCAGGGCCGGGGCGGCGACCGCCAGCAGGCAGCAGCAGGCGACAACGCGGGAGAGCAGTTTCATGTTCGGTGTTTCCTGGAGTCAATCGCGCCGCTTGGCGGAGCGGAAGCAGTCACGGTCGAGCGCCGTGCGGAGCTATGCAGAATAAGGGCTCCCTGTTTGCAATTCAACTTCCGCGGGTGGGTTGAGCGGCTGCCCATACGAAAAGAAGCCGCCCTCCCCGGGCAGGGGAGGGCGGCTTGTGGGTTACTTAACTGACGCAGCGGAGCGCCGCCAAAAGACCGCAGCAGGCTGCCCCGGGTTGAGATCCGGAGAGTCGGCCGGGTGTCTTGTCGCTCGCGGCACAGCAGCGGAGTGGGGCAATGAGGAGGCCCCGCAACGCCGACCGCACCTCACTCAATCAGCCTTCGATCAAGCGGACGTTCTCAGCCCGCGGACCCTTCGGGCCTTGGCCCTCGGTGTACTCGACAAGTTGACCTTCGCGGAGGTCATCGAATTGGCAGTCATCGCAAGACGAGAGGTGGAAGAAGATGTCTCCCCGCTCTCCCTGGATGAAGCCAAAGCCCTTGTCCGTCAACTTTTTAATCGTCCCCTGCGACACTGCGCCACTCTCCAAAACACGCACTTCAAAACTAAAACGGGTGGGTGCGCCGTGCTATGCGCTCCGACCAGGCAAAACGTAGATTCCGCTAGAAGGGCCGACCAGGCGGCGCGTGAGCTGGGCTCAGACGAGCGGCGTCGATTCCGGACTCTTCCAACATCGTGGAAATTAACCTCGGCAGAAACCGCGGTCAATCATGCAAATGGGGGTCTGGGCCGACTTTTTTCGGGTTGCCGTCTTGCGGGTTAAGGCGCCAAAGATGCTAGCAGTGGCGCCGCCGCCGGGCGAATTCCTCGGGGATTTCTCGCACTCGGGCCAGAGCCCCGAACCTCTCGGCGACGATACTTGACTAAGCAGGTCAGGATACCTAGGATTGCCCGTCCGCGGAGTTAGTCCGTGATTTCCTTCCGCTCGAGCCAGCCCCGCCCAGAGCCCAAACTCCGCCAGACGTAGCACACATGAGCACCACCTCCGAAACCCGCTCGGTCGCCCCGCCAGCCAAGGGCGAGGCCCCCTCGCCTGAGTTCCTCGAGTACCTGGCCACCAAGAGCCGCGAGCTTGAGAACGCCACGCCTGAAGAGATCATCCGTTGGGCCGCCACGGAGTACGGCGACGGCCTCACCATGGCGACGGCGTTCGGGCCCGAGGGGTGCGTGATCTTGTCGATGCTGGCCGCCATCGCACCAGAGACTTATGTCTTTAACCTCGACACCGGCTACCAGTTCCTCGAGACCCTCGACACCCGCGACCGCATTGCGCGGAAGTACGGCATTGAGGTCGACATGCTGCAGCCCGAGCTGACCGTGCCGGAGTACGAGGCCAAGCACGGCGGTCCGCTCTACAAGACCAACCCCAACCAGTGCTGCATGGACCGCAAGATCAAGCTGCTGTACCGCGGCGTTGAGGGACGCACCGCCTGGATGAGCGGCATCCGCCGCGATCAGAGCGCCGACCGTGCGCAGGCGGCCATCGTCGGCTGGGACAAGAAGTTCGGCTTGGTGAAGGTCAGCCCGCTGGCCAACTGGACCAAGAAGGAGGTCTGGGGTCGGATCCTCAAGGACGACGTCCCCTACAACCCGCTGCACGACCAGGGCTACCCGAGCATCGGCTGCTACCCATGCACCCAGAAGGTGATTGAAGGCGAGTCGGACGAGCGGGCCGGCCGCTGGTCGGGCACCGCCAAAACCGAGTGCGGCCTGCACAGCCTCGAGACCGACGGCAGCGGCATTTAGTAGGCGCTGGTTGGAGGGCGCTGGGCGCTGGAGGGGCGGCCGCATGCCGCCGTCCTGAATCGCACGCATCATCCCCAGCCAGGCCATTCGTCACCGACCAGAACCAGCGCCTAGCGCCCTCCAACTAGCGCCCCCCATGAAACTCAGCGCTAAAACCGAGTACGCCCTGCTAGCGCTGATCCAGCTGGCCGAGGACCACGCCCAGGGTCAGCCGGCTTCGATGCGGGCGCTGGCCGAGCGGCAGCCGATCCCCGACGGGTTCCTGGTGCAGATCTTGCAGGAGCTGCGGCGGGCCGGCCTGGTGACCAGCACCCGTGGCGCCTGCGGCGGGTACCGGCTGGCGCGGCCGGCGGCCGAGATCTCGCTCTGCGACGTGCTCTGTGTCATGGACGGCGACGACCCGCTCCGCAGCAACCTGGCGAACCCGACGCCGCTGGCCGAGGTCCTGGTCGACGAGCTCGAGGAGGCCCGCCGACGCTGGCAGGAGCAGCTGCGGGAGGTCACCCTTGAAGACCTGGCTTCTCGCGCGGCGGAACTCGGTTCGCCGATGTGGTATATCTAGCTTAAGTCAGACGCCGATTCTGGGCAGCGCGTCCCGAACGGCGTGGAGAATCACCAGCAACGGCCCACGCCCTCCGAGGGCGTGCCACCCTTCGTGTTCCCCTTTGTGTCGTCGCATGATCCTGATTGTCGATAACTACGACTCGTTTACCTACAACCTGGTGCAGCGGCTGGGCGAGATCGACCCCGCCGTCGACATCCGCGTCGAGCGGAACGACCAGATCACTGTCGACGAGATTATCGACCTCGCGCCCGAGCGGGTGATCATCTCGCCCGGCCCCTGCACGCCGACCGAGGCCGGCATCTCGGTGGAGTGCATCGAGCGGCTGACCGGGCGGTTCCCGTTGCTCGGCGTCTGCCTGGGCCACCAGTCGATCGGCCAGGCGTACGGCGCGAAGGTGGTCCGCGCCAAGAACCTGATGCACGGCAAGACCGACCTCATCTACCACGACGGCGGCCGCCTGCTGGAGGACCTCGACGACCCGTTCCAGGCGACCCGCTACCACAGCTTGGTGATCCAGCCCGACACACTGCCCGACGAGCTGGTCGTGACCGCGTGGAGCAACGAGCCCGACGGCCGCCGCGAGATCATGGCGATCGAGCACCGCGAGCACCCGCTGTTCGGCGTGCAGTTCCACCCCGAGAGCTTCCTGACGCACAGCGGAACTGACCTGCTGAAGCGGTTCTTGTCCTTCTGAGCTGCGTGCTGGGGCGACCGCCGTGCCGGGCCAATTACTAACCGTGGACGCGGCCTTGCGGCTGATCGAGCAGCAGGCCGCGCCGCTCGCCGCAATCGCGACGCCGCTCGAAGAGGCGCTCGGCCTTTGCCTGGCCGCCGACGCCGTGAGCAACGTCGACTCGCCGCCGCACGACAAGGCGATGATGGACGGCTACGCCGTGATCGGCGACGAGCCGCTCAGCGAACTCGCCGTCATCGAAGAAGTCGTCGCCGGCGCCGTGCCGACCTTAGCCGTCGCCGCGGGCCAGGCGACACGCATCATGACCGGCGCGCCGATTCCCCCGGGCGCCGAGGCCGTGATCCCGGTCGAGCAGACCGAGCTGCGCGACGCGGACACCGTCCGGCTCACATCGCCGGCGCCCCCCGCGGGCAAGCACGTGATGCGTCGCGGCGAGGTGTTCGAGCGCGGCGCGGTGGTGCTGACCAGCGGCACGCCGATTGGTCCAGCGCAGCTGGCGCTGCTCGCCGAGACCGGCAACGCCACGCCGGCGGTCATCCCCACGCCGACCGTCGGGGTGCTTGCGACCGGCGACGAGCTGGTCGGGGCGGACCAAACGCCGGCCGCCGGTCAGATCCGCAACTCCAACGGGCCGATGCTGCACGCTTTGGTGCGTCAGGCCGGCGCCAGACTGCTGCCGCTGGGAGTCGCCCGTGACAACGCGGAGTCGCTTGCCGAGCGGATCACCGCCGGCGCGACCGCCGACGTGCTGGTGCTCTCCGGCGGCGTGTCGGCCGGCAAACGCGACCTGGCCCCCGGCATCCTGGCCGAGCTGGGCGCCCGCCAGGTCTTCCACAAGGTGTCCGTGAAGCCGGGCAAGCCGCTGTGGTTCGGCGTCTGGCGGCACGCGGACGGCCGGCAAACGCTGGTGTTTGGGCTGCCGGGCAACCCGGTGAGTGGGTTTGTCTGCTTCCATCTCTTTGTGCGGCCGGCTTTGCGCCGGCTCGCCGGCGGCGAGTTCGCCGGCCTGCCGAGGGTCGCCGTGACGCTCGACCAAGCGGTCACCGTGAAAGGTGACCGCCGCACCTACCTGCCTGCGGCGGTGGCTCTCGACCCCGCGGGAAGCAGGCGGGCCCGGCCGGTGGCGTGGCGCGGTTCGGCCGATCTGCTGGGCCTCGCTGCGGCCGCGGCATTGCTTGATCTGCCGGCCGAGCGGTCGCCCTACGCCGCGGGCGACCGGGTCGAGGCCCTGTTGCTGACGCCCGCAGGGGTCGCGTGAGCCGGCCTGGCGGCCCCGATCTGCCCCTACGACCCGCATTTCTCCGCGGTTCGGGACCCCGTCCGCCCCGCAAAACAGTTGACATAACGGCTGATCGCTAGGGAAGATAGGGAAGAAGGACACACGGAGGGGCCGTCCCGACCCGCCGCGAACATCGGCGCGCCTCAGAGGCTGCGCGTCGAATCCGCAGTTCCCGCCGGGTCGGCGAGACGCAATCTCCCACCCTAGATAAGCCGCCGAAGGGCCACGGCGGTTGGAGAGTCCTTGCGGAGCAATCCGCTGCAGGCCGCTCAAGGCATGCGACAACGGAACACGACCAATCGGAACCGAGACCCACCGGCAGGGGCAACGCCAGGCAGGCGCGTGTCAGCGACACGCGCCACGCACGGCACAACACCGGGCTTACCGCCCTGGAGACGATCTACCTATGATTTCGCACCGCGCGTTCCTCCCTCGTTCCCTGTACGCACTCGCGGCCCTGTTGGTTGCCGGGGCGGTGGCCGCCCCTGCCCAGGCGCAGCTCACTACTTCGGGCCAGGTTTACCCGTCGGACAACCCGTTCACGTCCGACTTCGAGGGCTTGTACGGCTTCGTCAACACGTTCCTTGACCCTGCAACCGAAGACCAAGAGTTCTGGGAGCGCGACCGCAACATCACAATCGGCGAGGGGAGCTTCGGCTCGGTGCGTCTGTCGCAGGGCGGGTTCCTCAACTTCCAGCACCTCGTGCTCGGCGGCTCGGAGTCGGACGTCGAGCAGAGCGGCGCAGCCGGCCGCTCGGGACCGGGCAACGGCGCCCCGGAGGACGGCTTCGAACCGGGGTCGCCGATTACCGGCCACGGTGTGCTGCGGATCGAGGACTTCAACTCGTTCTACAATAACCACCCGGGCGTGATTCCTTCCCAGTATCAGGACGTCTATAGCGGCGGGTCGGGCAACGCCGACCAGCTCCTCTTCAACACCACCAACACGCGTGCCGACGACGTCGGCTTCGACGCGTACATCGGTCTGACCGGTTCTGGCGCCATGCACGTCACGGCCGGCGGCCGCGCCGAGATCCAGGACGCGGTGGTGGTCGCCTACGGAGCCAACTCGACCGGCTATCTCGAAGTGAGCGGACTCGGGTCGTACTTGGCGGCCTACGGCGGTCTGAACCCGAACGCGACCACCATCGACCGCGACATGTTTGTGCAGGACCCGGGCATCCATCAGATGATCATCGGCGCCTACGGCCAGGGCACGATGGAGATCACCGACGGCGGCTATGTCGACGCGTTCTACGGCGCGGCGATCGGCGTCACCCGCTCGGACGGTGACGACGAGATCACCGACGGCGCCTTCGACCGCGCTGGCCAGCCCCAGGGATCCGGCTCGGTAGTGGTCGACGGGCCCGGCTCGACCTGGAACATCATGGTCACCGCGTTCGATGGGGACATGCCCGTCCAGAGTCTTTCGACCCAGGGCGGCGCCCTGGCGATCGGCGAGTTTGACGAGTCCTCCTCAACCCCCACCTACACCGATAGCGAGCTCGGCCGCGGCTACCTGTCGGTCCGCAACGACGGCCTGGTCCGCGTGCAGCGTTACGAAGAACCGACCGGCTCCTCTGCCGCCGACGACGACGCCGACCTCCGCATCGGGCGGATGGGGACGCTCGACTTCCGCGGCGGCAAGGTGGTAGTTCGCGACCAGCTTGTCAGCGACGGCGTCATCCAGGCCAAGTACGACGGAACCGGCGTCGAGGGGGGCCAGTCCTCCAGCGAGAGCATCCTCGAGGTCGGCACGTTTGAGAACCGCTACCTCGGCGAGGTCCGGATCGGCGCCGGCCAGTCGCTCAAGGTGGTTGCGACCGCCGAAGACAACTACACCGCGCCGGACGCCCCCGAAATATTTGTGGCCGCCAATTACGGCCTGATCGAAGTCGTCGGCGACAGCCAGAACGGCCGCGCCGAGTTCGAGTTCGACCGCGAGTACGCCGGCTCTGAAATCACCACCCTCGACCCGCTCAGCGTCCGCCCGAACGACGTCTTCTTCAACGCGGGTGAGACCACCGCCCCCGGGCAGATTGTCGCCCAGGACGCTACCCTGCGGTTCCGCAACGGGTTGTGGAACTCCGGCAGCATCGCCTTCACCGGCGGCGATAACACGATCTCCGGCCGCGTGATGAACGACTCGGACGCGGGCATCCCCCGCGGGTCGATCTCGATCACCAACGGCGCGACTGTCGTGTTCGACGACCTCGTCACCAACGACGGTCAGATCACGCTGACCGACGACTCCAACGCCCAGTTCCTCGGTCGGCCGATCGACCCGCTCATGCCCGTGCCGACCTACCGGGGCGTCGGCGAGCTCAACATTGTCTCGACCGGTGACGTGGACGTCGCCGGCGACTTCTTGCTGGGAGATGGCTCGATAGGCGGCACGCTCCGCCTGTATGTCGAGGACTTCGCCGCCGACTCCTACTCGCACCTCGTGATCGAGGGCGACGCCGACTTCAGCCTCGGCAGCATCGAGATCCTTGGCAACATCGGCCCCGTCACGCCCGGCGACGCCATCGACCTGATCACGGTGCTCGGGACCGCCAACTTCACCGGCACGGTTGTGTCGACGCTGGTCGCCACCTCGCCCGGCATCGTGCTGCTGACCGACACCTCGGGCCCGGCCCTGACGCTGGTGGCCGTGTCGTCGATCGGCGCCCTGGCGGGCGACTTCAACGGCGACGGCGTGGTCGACGCTGGGGACTACACCTTCTACCGGGACAACATCGGCGGCTCCGAGCTGCTGCTGCTCGGCAACGGCGACGGCATCGGCGTGATCGACGCCGCCGACCTCGCCATCTGGCGGGCCAACTACGGCGCGATGCTGACCCTGCCGGCCCCGGTCGCCGCCCTCGGCGCCGTGCCCGAGCCGGCCGGCCTGGCGCTGCTCGCCTCGATCGCCCTGCTGGGCGTGCGTCGCCGCCGCGCCTAGTGCGTCGGCAACAATGGGAACCTTCAATCAGGCGAGCGGCCAGCCGGCCGCTCGCCTGATTCTTTGCGCCGCTGCACCGCCATAAACCGCGCCGCCGACCACAGCCCATCGAAGCGGAACCGGGGGTCGATGTACCGCTCGATCACGTAGAACGCGAAGTAGTACGCGCGGCAGAACGCCCACACCGTGAGGGCGAGCAGCGCGGCAGTGCGGGCGGTGCGGGACTCGAGCAGCAGCAGCGCGGCGCCGATCGCACCGATGCCAACGAACAGCACCGCTTTGACGCACATCAGGCGGGGGTCACGCAGGTCGGCCATGCAGGGTAGTCTTGCGGCCGAGGTGAATCACTCGCCGCCCGCTACCAAAGCCGCCAGTCGCCCATCGTCACGACCCACACGCCCAGCAGGAAGTTGGTCACCGCGTGGGCCACGACGCAGTCCCAGAAGTTCTTGGTGCGGAGCATCAGCCAGGTCACCAGAGAGAACCACACCAGCGAGGCCAGCTTCTCGGGGTGGTAGAGCATCGGGAACGCGGTGCCAATGACGATGGTCATGGCGCCCGCCTTGCCGAACGCTACCTGCCAGAACTCGGGGTGGTAGCCGTCGGTCTCGAGGTTGCGCATCAGCCAGCCGCGGAGCATCAGCTCCTCGATGATCGGCACCAGCACCGCCAGGCCGATGAACCTGACCACCAGGAACGCCCACACGAACCACGCCGGCTGGTCGGCCAGCTCTTGGAAGGGGTTGAACGCCGGGCGGGGTCCGAGGCCGAGCAGCATGACCGCCGGGTTCTCTTCGCCCAACATCCGCACCAGGTAACCCTCGAGGTCGACCCAGCAGATCGCTACCCACAGCACCACGCCCACCACACCGACCACCACGGACAGCGGCGACACGCGGAAAGGGAACTGGCTGATGATCGGGCGCCAGCACCAGGCGAGGGTCGCGAAGCCCAGCAGCAGCCGCACCGCGTAGGCGTACGGGTACTGGGAGAAGGTCAGGCCGAACCAATTGTCCGCCTCGGCGGCGGCGGCGGCCTCGGGGGTCGCGTCGGGGTCGGGGGCGGAGGGTTCGAAGGTCGCCAGCAGCATGAACACCGCCAGCGGCAGCACGAAGGGCAGCACGGGACGGCTGGCGAACCAGCCCCAGGTGGCGCGATCGGGGCTGGGCTGGTTGGCTGGCTCTGGCATTAAGATGAGTGTGGGTCAGTGTTTAGGTGGTCAGCGGCAATCCGCTGCTCGGCTCTGCCCGGTCGCTCCGGGGAGCCGTCCGCCCGGATCGGGCAAACTAATCTAGGTGGAAAGCCGATAAGACTCTACTCTACTGATTGCTGCGCCGAGGCCTCACCGCGAGATCCATTGGGCGGGATTCCCGTCATAATCCCTAGCCGTAGGCGTGCTGTCGAGTATGATACAGGCTTCGCTGGCGACGACCGGCGAGGCCAAAGGAGTCGGCGATTGCGCCGGCGCCCCAGTTGGCTTGCCAAGGTTGATTGGCGTTGGGTCACACGCGGCACCGCGACCGACGACGCAACCTCCCCACACCCACGCGATCGCTAACAACGATCCGATCGCGCCCCGCCTGTTGTCCGCTCCTGATTTATCAGGATGGGGGATCGCAGGACGAGGAGTCCACCCGAAGGCAACGATCATGAACTTGAAGAACGTTCGCAACATCGGCATCTCGGCCCACATCGACAGCGGTAAGACCACGCTGAGCGAGCGGATCCTGTTCTACGCGGGTCGGATCCACAAGATCGAGGACGTCCGCGGCGGCGGCGACGGCGCCACGATGGACCACATGGAGCTGGAGAAGGAGCGTGGCATTACGATCACGTCGGCCGCCACCAGCCTGCAGTGGAAGAACTACGACATCAACCTGATTGACACCCCGGGCCACGTCGACTTCACGGTCGAGGTGGAGCGTTCGCTCCGCGTGCTGGACGGCGCCATCCTGGTGCTCTGCTCGGTCGGCGGCGTGCAGTCGCAGTCGATGACCGTCGACCGCCAGATGAAGCGCTACCACGTCCCCCGCCTGGCGTTCATCAACAAGATGGACCGCACCGGCGCCAACCCGTTCAAGGTGGTGCAGCAGGTCCGCAAGAAGCTCGGCGCCGACGCCGTGCTGATGCAGCTGCCGATCGGCAGCGAAGAGAACTTCAAGGGCGTGGTCGACCTGGTCGCCATGAAGGCCTACTTCTTCGACGGCGAGAAGGGCGAGGTGGTCCGCGTCGACGAGATCCCGGCCGACATGAAGGACGATGCGGAGGCCGCCCGGCACGAGATGCTCGAGTCGCTCTCCATGTACAGCGACGACCTCATGGAGAAGCTGCTCGGTGAGGAGGAGATCAGCGAGGAGCTGATCCACGACATCACCCGGCACGCGGTGATCGAGCAGGAGTTCACGCCGGTCTTCATGGGCTCGGCGTACAAGAACAAGGGCGTGCAGCCGCTGCTCGACGCCATCACCCGCTACCTGCCGTCGCCGACCGAGGTCACCAACAAGGGCGCCGACCCGCAGGACCCGGACAAGGTGATGAAGCTGGAGCCGGACGCCAGCAAGCCGCTGGTCGCGATGGGCTTCAAGCTCACCGACGACGAGTTTGGCCAGCTCACCTACACCCGCATCTACCAGGGCAAGGTGAAGAAGGGCGAGAGCTACTTCAACCAACGCACCGGCCGCAAGGAACGCTTCAGCCGCCTGGTCCGGATGCACTCCGACAAGCGTGAGGAGATCGACTCCGCGTCCGCCGGCGACATCATCGCCGTGATGGGCATCGACTGCGCGTCGGGCGACACCTACTGCGACCAGCCGAACTACTGCACGCTGGAGAACATCTACGTCGCCGAGCCGGTGATCAAGATGTCGATCAACCCGCTCAGCCGGGACAACAGCGACAAGCTCAGCAAGGCCCTGCAGCGGTTCCGCAAGGAGGACCCCACGTTCCACGTCTTCACCGACGAGGAGACCAACGAGACCGTCATCGCCGGCATGGGCGAGCTGCACCTGGAGATCTACGTCGAGCGGATCCGCCGCGAGTACGGCGTGGACGTCGAGGTCGGAGCCCCGAAGGTCAGCTACCGCGAGTCGGGCCAGCAGCCCTACGAGTTCGACCACACCCGCAAGAAGCAGACCGGCGGCTCGGGTCAGTACGGCTGCATCATGGGCGTCATGTCGCCGCAGACCGAGGAAGACCGCGAGGCGGTCCGCGAGACCGGCTCCGAACCGAACGAGCTGATCTTCATCGACAAGGTCACCGGCGGCCGCATCCCGAAGAACTTCATCCCGGCCATCGAGAAGGGCTTCCGCAACATGCTGGACAAAGGCCCGGTCGCCGGGTACCCGGTGGTCAACATGAAGATCGAGCTGGTGGACGGCAAGTACCACGACGTCGACTCGTCCGACATGGCGTTCATGCTCACCTCGCAGGAGTGCTTCCGCGAGCACTTCAACAAGATGAAACCCGTGCTGCTCGAGCCGATCATGCTGATGGAGATCGAGTGCCCCGAGGAGTTCCAGGGCCAGGTGGTCGGGCAGGTCAGCTCGAAGCGTGGCATGATCGTCGAGACCGAGACCAACGACGGCATGACCAAGATCATCGCTGAGGTCCCGCTCGCCGAGACCTTCGGCTACTCGACCGACCTGCGCAGCAACACGCAGGGCCAGGGCACGTTCTCGATGGAGTTCGCCAAGTACGCCCCGGTGCCGTCGAGCATCCAGACGGAGATCGTCGAGGAGCGCAAAAAGGAGCTGCAGCCCGCCTAGGGCTTTCCGGTGCGACCGCGACTGCAGACCATCAAGCCCCCCGGCGATCCGCCGGGGGGCTTTTTTTGTGCCCGGCTAGCGCTGCTCCGCCGCTCGCCCCGCACGAAGTTTGTGCCGCGGGACTCCGCGGGGTAGACTCACGGGCTGGGCCGACGAGTCGTCAGGGGCAAGACCGACGGCGCCCAACCAAGGCGGAGCCCTCTATCAATGCGCGTTCTCCGAGTCTTTGCCGTCGCGCTGGCGTGCGCCGGCCTCGCCGCGTCCGCTTGTGCGCAGTCGGACCCGGCCGGGTTCACGAACGTCTACAACATCGACTTCATCAGCCGGCTTAGCAGCGTGGGGTCCGACACGCAGATCAATCTGCTGGAGGGCGGGATGCTGTACGACAGGATCCAGGTCGGCTCGTTCAGCCCGCCGGGGTCGAACATCGAGCTCAACCTGCTCGGCGGCTCGTCGTTGATCCGCATCGACGCTTACTCGGGCAGCGTCACGAACCTGGTGGAGGGATCGGTCGGCGGCCAGGCCTACTTCTACGAGGGCAGCGTCCTGAACGTGCTGGGCGGAAGATTCTCCGCCCAGCTGTGGGCCCAGCCCGGGAGTGAGGTGAACATCCATAGCGGCGAGGTCACCGGTAGCCTCACGGCGTACGACCGGTCGGTGGTGAACGTCTTCGGCTCTGGGTTTGGCGACCAGGTCAACATCCAACCAGGCGCCAGCGTCAACCTGTCGGGAGGGGCGCTGGGCAACCGGGCGCGGCTCGACGGCAGGCTCGACTTGTCGGCCGGCTCCCTCGGCTCGGACGCCGCGGTCGCCGGCGTGGTCACGATCTCTGGGGGAAGCGTTGGCGACCGGCTCAAGATGTCGCCGGGCGCGGTGGTCGCGGTCAGCGGCGGCCGCGTTGGCGATCGCCTCAATGCGGCCGGTGGAACGCTCGACTGGTCGGGCGGCGGCATCGGCGACTACCTCGTCGTCGGGCCCGACGCGCTGCTCAACCTCGCTGGCGGCGAATTCTACCTGGGCGGCTTGCCCGTGGTTGGGCTGAACACGGCGGGCGACTCGCTGACCCTCGACCTGCCGGCCAATGCCGTGCTGACGGGCGTGCTGGCCGACGGCACGCCGTTCGCCCTCTCACCGAGTGACGGCGATCTGGTCACCGCCGGCACGCTCACGCTCCACTACGCAGAAACGCCGCCCGCCCCGCCAGGCGTGGTCGCCGCCGCGCCGGACCTGCTCGGCCTGCGGGCGGCGCAGGTTGTGGTGCTGGGGGACGGCGACGCCCTCGGCGACAACTTCAACGCCGGCCGCCTGTCGACCATCATCCAGGGCGCGGGCAGCATCATCGGCGCCAACCTCGAGCTGGTCGACGCCAACATGGTCATGGTCGGCGGCACGCTCGGCGACGACGCCGACGCGTTCGACGGCGCCGAGCTCACCGTCAGCGGCGGGCAGGTCGGCAACCGTATGCAGGTCCACAGCGGCGGCTCGGTGAAGATTACCGGCGGCGCGGTCGGCTCGTTCCTTGAGGCCCGCTCCGGTGGCCGTTTGCAGATCTCCGGCGGCGAGTTGGGCGCCGGCATGGTAGTCAGGGAGGGCGGTTCGCTGACGCTGTCGGGCGGGTCGGTTGCCGGCGGCTTCACCGTTAGCGAGGGGGCCGAAGTGTCGGTCCTGGGGGGCGAATTCAGGCTCAACGGCGCGACGCTCCCCGCGCTCGGGGCGCCAGGCGGGACCGCCACCGTCGAGCTCGGCGACAACGACGTGCTCACCGGTCTGCTGGCCGACGGCACGCTGCTGGCGCTCTCGCCGCTCGACCTCGACTCGATCGACGCGCCCATCCAACTCACGACCACCGCCCTGCCGACGCCGATCGCGTTCGAGCGGGTCGTCGACTCTGCTGAGCCCGAGACCAACCGGCTAGCGGCCGGTCAGAAGCTGACGCTTGTCGCCGGCGGGTCGCTGCCCGAAAACTTCCAGGCGAGTGGCGGCCAGCTCCGCCTCGAGGGCGGCGCGGTCGGCGGCGACCTCGAGGCGGTCAACGCTCAGATCACGATCACCGACGGTTCTCTTGGGAACGATGCCGACCTCTTCTCTGGCGCGTCGCTGCGTGCCGAGGGGGGGCAGGTCGGATCCGATCTGCAGGCGTTCTACGGCAGCTCGGTCGAGGTGGTCGGCGGGGGCCTGATTCTGCAACGCTTCGAGGCAATCGGCGCCACCGTGGATGTAAGCGGCGGGCGGGTGCGGTCCGGCTTTAGCGCCCGGGCCGGCGCAGAGGTCACCTTGTCGGGGGGCGCGATCGACAGCGCGACCACCAGCGACGGCGCCCGAGTCGTGGTGCAGGGGGGCGACATCGACGGCGCCATAGTTGTCGCCAACGGCGGGCTGCTCGAGCAGCAGGGCGGCGGCATCGGGAGTCGCTCCCGCGTCGAATCGGGCGGCGAGGCCGTCCTCTCCGGCGGCTCGATCGGGGACGCCCTCCGGGTGGACGAGGGCGGCGCCGCGACCATCGTCGGCGGCCAATTCCTGCTCAACGGCCAGCCGCTGCCGGTCCCGCGTCCTCTCGCGATCGACTTGGCGGACACCGACGTGCTTACCGGCGTCCTCGCCGACGGCACGCCATTCCTCTTCTCCCGGATGGATCGCGCGTCGATCCCGCGGCGGTCGCAGGCGCTCACCGCCGCGGACGCGCCGACGGCGAGCTTCACCGGCGACCTGTTCGCACCCGGCACGCTGATGCTGAGCCGTGTAGAAGTCCCGCCGGCCAAGCCCGGCCTGGCGCCGATCGGCGCCGAGCCGCCACGGGGCGTCCGCGATGGCCAGCTGGTCGTCGTCGACAACGGGCGTTCCTTGCCGAGCAACTTCAGCGCCGGCGCCGGGTCGGCGGTCGCGATCGTCGATGGTTCGATCGGCGGCAACCTCGAGATGAACGGCGCCTCGCTGCTGATGACCGGCGGCTCCGTCGGCTCGTACTCCGACGCCTTCAACGGCAGCACCGTCACCGTCGCCGGCGGGGTCGTGGGGCCGTACTTCGACTCGTTCGGCAGCACCGTGGTAGTATCCGGCGACGGCCGCGTTGACCCGGGGTTCAACGCGTTTGAGGGCTCTGAGGTAGTGATCAAGGGCGGACAGGTGCTCGGGGTCTCGGTGCACCAGAGCCGGCTCGACGCCACCGGCGGCTACACCCAAGGCGCCAGCATCTACGCCGAGGGCTACGCAACGGTCGACGGCGACGCCGAGCTGGCGAACGCTTTGGTTTACGCCGGCGGCCAGATCACGATCACTGGCGGGGCCGTAGGCTGGCTCCAGCTGCGCGGCGGCGAGGCGCTCTACACGGGCGGAGACCTCATGAACTTGACCGGCGACTCCGGCCTGCTGCGCGTCGAGGGCTACCAGTTCTTCGCAGACGGCGTCGACCTCACGTCGCAGATGACGCCCGGCGAGCCGCTGCGGATCGAGCAACGCAACTTCCAGCTCTCGGCGGTCCTGGCCGACGGCGGCGACGCCGCCTTCTACGTGGGCGCCAACTTCCAACCAAGGGCGATGCTCGAGCTGGTCCTCACCCCGCTGATCCTGGGCGACTTCGACCGCAGCGGCGTGGTCGACGCCGACGACCTGGTCGTCTGGCAATCGCAGTACGGGCAGCAGGTCGACTACCCCGGCGCGGGCGCCGACAGCAACCGCGACGGCGTCGTCGACGCGGCCGACTACACGATCTGGCGGGACAACCGCGCCACGCCGCGACGCGGCCTAGGGGCGGTCCCCGAGCCGGCGGCGGCGCTGCTAGTCGCGTTAGCGTTCACCGCGGCATTGCCTCGCCCTCGCCGCTAGTGCTGCTGGTCAGCTTGGTCTCGTGCCAACTGGCATGCTGGTGAGCGGGCCGTGGGGCGGCCACGCTGCTAGTGCGCCCCCTGCGGCACTGCCGCAGCAGCTTGACGCAAGAGCACCTCGGCGGCCGGCAGGCTCAGGCGACGTTCTACTACTTCAAGGACGACCACGGATGGTTTCTCATTGGCGATGAGCTCGGGGTCGAGGGAGAAGCCCTTGACGAAGACGCAGCGCTTAAAATGCCGAGCCAGCACCGGCAGCATCACTTCCCCGAACGAGTCAATGTAGACGATGGCCGAGTCGTACTCGCCGTCGGCGCAGTGGGTGACCAGCCGCTGCCGCGGATCGAAGTGGTCCAGGAACCCCCCTCGGTTGTCGAACCCCGGTTCGGGGATGGGCGAGCCGTCCGCAGTGGCCACCTCCCGCGGCGGTTCGAGCGAGACGCTGAAGATCTCTTCCGGCATCAGCCGCGCCATCCCAATCTGACGCGAAAGGTCGCCGCCGTTCTCCGACCGCGTCCGCCGCTCGATCGAGGACGGCTCGACCGGTTCGCCCAGCAACGGGCCGAAAGCGGTTGTCAGCTCGCGGGCGGCGATCGCCGCCCCGTACTGGTTCCAGTGCGTGTCGGTCAGGTGGTAGCACCGGGCGTCCGCCTTGGCGCGGACGAGGGCGTCGTTCGGGTCGACGATCGTGAGGCCAGCGGCTCGGGCCGCGTCGACGAATTCCTCCTTGCGGCCCGGCCGGGACGCGACGGTGAAGCGGTCGTCGACGTGCTCGGGGTAGACGGAGTACTTGTTGGGCGCCACCAACATGACGAACTGGGCGCCGCCCTGTTCGGCGGCCGCCTGCCAAGCGGCGGCGGCGTCGACCCACTCCGAGAGCTCCCGGGGGCTGAACGGGTCGAGGCGGCGGTACTGCTGGAGCGACGACTCGCTCTTCAGGAACAACCAGCCGTCCGTGCCCAACGCCACGTTCGGCGAAGGGGAGGTCGCGAGCCCGTCGACCATCAGTCGGCCGTGCAGCTCCAGGCACAGGTCGCGGGTGGCGAACGCACGCTCGAAGTAGTACTTGAACCCACCAGGGTAGGAGATCGCCTCGCGCAGCGAGGCGGGCGTAGCGGGGGGTGGGGGTCGGTGCGCGGCGGTTTGGTCGAGCAGCCGGAGCCCGACCACCGAGCAGAAGAGCGTCGCGAGGATCACGGCGGCCAGCGTGAGGAACGTGCCGATCTCGACAGTCCGGACTTGGCGACGGAAGGGGCTCATGGCTGCGGTGGTCCTGGGCGTCAGAATTGAAAGTAGATGAACGGGTTGTACGCGTCGCTCGCGGCCCGGATGGTTACAAGCACCGCCAGGACCCCGTAGACCGCGGCGTGCAGCGTCGTTGTTGCCGCCGCCCGGCTCGGCCGCCGCCCCGTGCGGGCCGCCGCCCGCGTGAGCACCAGCAGGATCGGCGTGCAGGCGATCGCCGCCGCGAAGAAGACCAGCAGATGGGCCGGGAAGACGAACTCGGCGATGGTGTGCTGCAACCCGGGACTGCCGGTCAGGCCGAACATCGCGCCCAGGTACCCAAGGAAGTAGCCGAAGGCGTCTCCCTCGGGGGTGGGACCTGTCGACGCGCGGAACAAGATCCAGCCGATGACCGTCCCCAACATGGCGTAGGCCCACCCGATCGGCGCCGGCATCTTTGAAAGCAGCCGACCAAGACCGGCCCGCTCGGCGATCAAGAACAACCCGTGGTACGCCCCCCACAGGATGAAGCCCCACCCGGCGCCGTGCCACAGGCCGCAGAGCAAGAAGACGATCAGGAGGTTGCGGTAGGTGGCGGCCTCACCGCCCCGGTTCCCGCCTAGTGGGATGTACACGTAGTCCCGGAACCAGCTCGACAGCGAGATGTGCCAGCGGCGCCAGAACTCGGTGATCGACCGGGAGATGTACGGGTAGTTGAAGTTGCGTGGGATCCGGAAGCCGAACAGCCTGCCCAGCCCGACGGCCATGTCCGAGTAGCCGCTGAAGTCGAAGTAGATCTGGAACGTGTAGGCGATCGCGCCAGTCCAGGCCAGCGGGGCGCCGAGCTCGTCGGCAGGGAGGGAGAAGACCCCGTCGGCAACCTCGGCCATTGGGTTGGCGATCAGGAGCTTCTTGGCCGCCCCGATGACGAACCGCCGCGAGCCCGCCGCCATCAGCGAGAACCGCCAGAGTCGGCCGTGGAGCTGGTCGCGGAGCTGGGTGTAACGGACGATCGGGCCCGCGATGAGTTGTGGAAAGAGGGCGATGTACAAACCGAGGTCGAGCGGGTTGCGCTGCGGACGGGTCCGTCGCGCTGCGACATCGAGCACGTACGACAGGCCCTGGAACGTGAAGAACGAAATGCCGATCGGCAGGTGGGTCGACGCGAGGCGGGCGACTATGCCGGAGTCGAGCGCCGGGGTGTTCTGCGCGATGAACCCGGCGTACTTGAAATACACGAGCGGCGCAAGGTTCACCGCGACGGTCGCCGCCACCAGCGCGCGGGTGGCCCACGGCGACCCGTGCACGCGGTCGATGGCCAGGCCGAGCAGGTAGTTGGCCCCGATCGAGCCGATCATTACCGCCACGTACTCTTTCTCGCCGAGCGCGTAGAAAACCAGGCTGGCTCCGAGCAGCAGTGCGTTGCGCAGTGGCAGCGGGCAGAGGGCGTACGCCATAACCACCAGCGGCAGGAAGACAAACAGGAAGGTCGGTTCCACGAAGAGCATGAGGTGTCGCCGAGAGTCGTGATGGGTGGCGTGTCGCGGTTAGGGGGCGTTGTGCTTGGGGCGTGCACTGAGCCACCACAGCGACTAGCCGGGGAGGGCGAACGACCGCCTGCGGGACGCCGCCGTTCGGAGCCGTTCGGTGTGCGCAAGAAGGTGAGGCAGGGTCGTCGGTTCTCGACCTGAGGGATCGATTGTCATCTTAATTGGCGGCCGCAAAGGATACCAAGAATTCTGCACCAGCGTTCTAGGCCGTTCAGGACCCTTGCCCGACGAGTACCGTCAGGGGCTGTGCGCGGCGGCAGCCCGCGACCCGTGAGCCCCCACCGGGCGCTAATCCGAAGCACCGGCCACTCGCCACGATCTAACAAGCAGCGAGGGGGTTGTTTCTTGCTTGTCTCTTGCCTGCCGTCGAGGACGCCGCTCGGCTGTCGCAGGGCTACGCCGGCCGGCAGGGTGGCACATCCCTGCCAGGGCGTGGCGGCGTTGGTGGTGATTCACCACGCCCATTATGGGCGTGCTACCCGTGGCCAGTCCGGCGACGGGTTTCTCGCCAGTTTTGCGTAGCGACGGGGCCAGCAGGCGTATCTAATGAGGGTTGCGCTGGCTGACGGTTGCGGCGCTGCCGCCGCCGACGGCAGCCCGGGTTCGGTGGGGCTTGCGCGCTGGCCAAGCGTTGAGAAGCCCGTGCCCGTGGCGACCACTGTGGGACAAAACCCACGTAGGGCGATCGGGGCGTTTGTCGCAAGTGCTTTTGGAATAGCGGCTTACGGAAATCATGGCCGTCGGTAAAGTCCGGGTTTTGTCCCCTCCGTTGAAAGTTTCGGACTAGACCCGCCGGTGGCGGCTGCGGATCGAGCGCCCTTCCTTAGTTTCCTGCGGGAAGAGAGAATGGGGGATTGTCGCACGCCCGGCGGCGCTGGCGGGTCCCCCACCTTGCGGTGGGGGCTGTCCGAGGCCGACCGCTCCCTAGCGTCCTCCCACCTGAAATCCATCCTCACTGCTGGCCCCTATGGCGTCTGCTCCGACCGAATCGACCCCCCAGCCCGCGCCCAAGAAGAAGCCGTCCGGCAAGCTGGTCGACCCGAAGTTCATCCGCAACTTCTCGATCATCGCGCACATCGACCACGGCAAGAGCACGCTGGCCGACCGCCTGCTGGAGGTGACCGGCACGGTCACCCAGCGGGAGATGAAGGAGCAGCTGCTAGACGACATGGCGCTCGAGCGGCAGCGCGGCATCACGATCAAGGCGAACTCGGTCTCGATGCGGGTGGTGTACGAGGGGCAGCAGTACGAGCTGAACCTGATCGACACGCCGGGCCACGTCGACTTCCAGTACGAGGTGTCGCGGTCGCTGACCTGCTGCGAGGGCGCGCTGCTGCTGGTCGACGCGTTCCAGGGCGTCGAGGCCCAGACCGTGGCCAACGCGTACAACGCCATCGAGCACGACCTCGAGATCGTGCCGGTGCTCAACAAGATCGACCTGGTGCACGCCCGGCCTGACGAGGTCAAGGAGGAGATCGAGCAGACCTTGGGCCTGGACGCGTCCGAGGCGATCGGCTGCAGCGCGAAGACCGGGCTCAACTGCCAGGCGGTGATCGACGCGGTGATCGCACGGATCCCGCCGCCGACCGGCGACAACACCGCGCCGCTGCAGGCGATGGTGTTCGACAGCCTGTACGACGAGTTCCGCGGCGCGATCATCTTCGTGCGGGTGATGAACGGCGTGGTCCGCAAGGGCGACCGCATCAAGTTCCTGCAGGCGGGCACCGAGCACGAGGTGGTCGAGATCGGCCAGAAGACCCCCAAACGCACCGCGACCGACAGCCTGTCCGCGGGGCAGGTGGGCTACATGGTCTGCAACATCAAGTCGCTCGGCAACGTGCACATCGGCGACACCGTGACCACCGCGCGGGGCCAGCAGGCCGAGCCGCTGCCGGGCTACGAGCAGCCGAAGCGGATGGTGTTCTGCGGGCTGTACCCGTCGGACGGGCAGGACTTCGAGCAGCTCCGCGAGGCGCTCAGCAAGCTGCAGGTGAACGACCCGAGCTTCGTGTTCGAGCCGGAGACCTCCGACGCGCTCGGCTTCGGTTTCCGCTGCGGCTTCCTGGGCCTCTTGCACATGGAGATCGTGCAGCAGCGGCTGGAGCAGGAGGCCGACATCGACCTCGTGCAGACCGCGCCGAACGTCACGTACAAGATCCAGCGGAAGAACGGCGAGTGGATCGAGGTCCACACGCCGACCCGTGTCCCCGAGATGGGCGACATCGAAAGCTTCGAGCAGCCGGTCGTGCGGGTCAGCTTCGTGATGCCGGCGGAGTACGTGGGCGGGATCATGAAGCTGTGCGCCGACCGCCGCGGCGCTTTCGTGCGGCAGGAGTACCTCAGCCCGATCCGCGTGATGCTGGTGTACGACATCGCCCTCGCCGAGGTGGTGTACGACATGCACGACAAGCTCAAGAGCACGACCAAGGGCTACGGCACCATGGACTACGAGCTCCGCGGCTACGAGCAGGGCGACCTCGTGCGGATGGACATCCTGGTCAAGGGCGAGCGGATCGACGCGCTGTCGATTGTGTGCGACCGCCGCGACGCCGACTCCCGCGGCCGGGCGATCATCAAGAAGCTCCGCCAGGAGATCCCCCGGCACATGTTCGAGGTCGCGCTGCAGGCGGCCATCGGCACGCGGATCATCGCCCGCGAGACCATCAGCGCGATGAGCAAGAACGTCACGGCCAAGTGCTACGGCGGCGACATCAGCCGCAAGCGGAAGCTGTGGGAGAAGCAGAAGGAAGGCAAGAAGCGGATGAAGTCGATCGGCCAGGTCGACATCCCGCAGAAGGCGTTCCTGGCGGTGCTGGAGACCGGCGATGGCGACAAGCAGGGCTGAGGCCAACGAAGGGCCGCGCGGCGCATCCGCGACGCTTCATGGGTTGGTTGCAGCCACGAACAGCGCGGGCCTGTTACTCGGCCGCGGCGTTTGGCTCGGGGCCGCGGGAGCCTAGTTCGCGGTCGAGGTCCAGCAGGGACGACGGGTCGTCCTTCACCAGGTTGAACTTGTGCACGATGTCGCGGAGGGACTTTTCCTCTTCGACTTGTTCTTTGACAAACCACTCGAGCTCCACGAGGGCGGCGAACGCCTTCTGCTCGATGGCCAGCTCGAACAGGTTGTCGATCTGGCTGGTGACGGTCCGCTCCTGCTCCAGCGCGGCCTCGAACACCTGCGGGATGCTTTCGTAGTCCTTGCGGGGCTCGGCCAGCGCCTGCAGCACGACGCGGCTGCCGCGGGCGGTGAGGAAGTCGTACAGCCGCATGGCGTGGTCGTTCTCCTCGGCGCTCTGGGCACGCATCCAGGCGGCGCAGCCGAGGAACTGCTCGTGCTCGAGGTAGGCCGACATCGCCAGGTAGCTGTAGGACGAGCTGAGCTCGTTCTTGATCTGGTCGTTGATGGCGTCCTGCATGACCGGCGAGAGTTCTTTCATAGCGGCGTATCCGTGAGCGGCGCGTCGAGCGGCGGGGCGAGGTGTACGTGACAGCTGAGCGATACAGCTGTGCGGCAAAGAAAAAAGCAGCGGGGGAGGACTGACCTCCGCCCGCTGCTCTGAGGGTACCAAGATGAGGACCGACCGCCCAGGAGGGCCGCCTCGATGCGACCAACCGAAGAGCAGAGGTCCTCGTGAGCCGATTCCGGCTCGCTCGTGTTTCTGGGGGGCTGTTCCCAGCCTCACCAGTGGGCCCGACTGGAGTCGAACCAGCACGCCCTTGCGGGCACATGCCCCTCAAGCATGCGCGTCTGCCAATTCCGCCACGAGCCCAAAATGTGCGGCGGGCCCGAGGGCCCGCCAGCCCCAAAGTCTAGCTGATGGTGCGAGTGCGTCAAGTTGGGGCGGGGCAGGGGCTAGCAGGGGAAAGGCGCAATTGGAAAGGGGAAGTGGTGCCGGGAGGGATGCCGCGGGTGGCCGATGCGTCTTGCCCCTTACGGTTTTCCCCCTTTGGCGCAGGCCGGGCGTGATATGCCAAACCCGCCGATCTCCCGCCGGGAGCCGGGCGCCTGCCGCTGCGGGGGAGTCGTGGTTATCTTGGCTGGATGGGTGAAACGGAGCGACTAATCGCCGTGGATGTCGGGAACAGCCGGGTCAAGCTCGGCCTATTTGAGCGGCCTGTGGAGTGCGAGCAGGCGGCCCAGGCGGGGCTGCTGCCGATTGCCGGCGGGGCCCTGCCAGAGCCGGTGGACACCTTCAGCTTTGCCCACGTCGAGGGGGAGCCGAGCGGCTACAACGCCCTCCGTGAGTGGCTGCGACCCCACGCCGGCATCCCGGCCCTGCTGGCGTCGGTCCACCGCAGCGCGGGGCAGGCGACCATCGAGGCACTGCGGGGGTGCGGCGTCGACAACTGCCGGCCGCTGGTCGGCAAGCAGCTGCCGATCGCCACCCGGGTCGACCAGCCCGAGCGGGTCGGCATCGACCGGCTGCTGGCGGGCGTGGCGGCCAATCGGCTGCGGCGGCCCGAGTCGCCCGCGATTGTAGTCGACCTCGGCACCGCGCTGACGATCGACCTAATCGCCGCCGACGGGGCGTTCGAGGGGGGGGCGATCCTGCCCGGCCTGCGGATGGCCAGCCGGGCCCTGCACGATCAAACCGACGCGCTGCCGGACATCGCCATGCAGCAGCTCGAGGACTCGCCCGACGCGGTCGGCAGGAACACGGTCGACGCGCTCCGAGCCGGCTTGTTCTGGGGCGCGGTGGGGGCGATCCGCGAGGTGGTCGCCCGCCAACGCGACCGCCTCACCGTCCCGCCGCAGCTGTACCTGACGGGTGGCGCCGCGCCGTCGGTCGCTCGGCTGCTGGGGGGGCCCGACTGCACGGTGCGGTACCTGCCGCACCTAGTGCTGTCGGGGGTGGCGATCGCGTCCGAGTCGAAGCCCGGCCCGGCGCCATGAGCGTCAGGCCTCCGACCCACGCGCCAACCCTTGCAACGGTTCAGACCGCCGAGGGCCGCGGCGCCGTGGCCGTGGTGTGGGTTAGCGGCCCCACGTCGGTGTCTGCGGTTGACGCCTGCTTCCATGCCGCCAACGGCCGTCCGCTAGCCGAGCAGCCGGTGGCCGCCCTGCGGTTTGGCCGCTGGTCCTCGCCCACCGGCGAAGAGGTGGTCGTGACGCGCCGCGGGGCCGACGTCGAGGTCCACTGTCACGGCGGGACCGCCGCCGTGCGGGCGGTGGTGCGGGACCTGATTGAGCAGGGCTGCGTCGAGAGTCGGGCCGACGCGCCCGGGCTAAGCGGCGTCTGCCGGGCGACGCACGAGGCCGTGCTCGCCCTCCGCAGCGCCCTAACCGAGAGAACCGCGGGCGTGCTGCTGGATCAGGCCGAGGGGGCGCTGGAGGCCGAGCTGCGGTCGATCGCCGACGGCCTGGGCGCCGGCGACGGTTTGGAGCGGCTCGAACTGCTTGCTGTCTGGGGCGAGCTTGGTAGGCGCCTCACGACGCCGTGGCGGGTGGTGCTGGCCGGGGCCCCGAATGTCGGCAAGAGCAGCCTGACGAACGCCCTGTTGGGCTACGACCGGGCGATTGTGTTCGACCAGCCGGGGACCACGCGGGACGTAATTTCGGCGGACGCGGCGGTCGAGGGCTGGCCCATTTCGCTGAGCGACACGGCCGGGCTCCGCGCGGCCGACGACCCGACCGAGGCGGCCGGCGTCGAGCTCGCGATGCGGGTGCTTGACCAGGCCGACCTAATCGTCGACGTCCGCGACGCTGCGGCGCCCGATCAGCCTAGCGTCATCCCAGGGGCGATGGCGGGGCGGCGGCTAGTAGTGTGGAACAAGCTCGACCGAGCGGTTTGCGGAACGGCGGAGGGTGGTACTTCAGAGGGCCTCGGCACGGTCGCCACGACCGGCCGCGGTGTGCCGGAGCTGCTGGCGGCGATCGCGGCGGAGCTAGTTCCCACGGTCCCAGCGGCCGGCCGGGCGGTTCCTGTGAACGCGGTGCAAGCAGGGCTGCTCCGCCGGGCTGCCGACGCAGCGGCGGGGGGTGATTGGGGCGCAGCACGGGCGGACGTGCAGGCGCTGCTGGCGCCGGCCGACAGCGAGTTCGACGCAAGTTGAGTGGCAGGCTGTGCCGATTATGGCGGGTGTGCGGCCGCGTGAGGCGGGCGCCTGCTCCAACGAGGCACGAAGCATGAGAGTCACCTACGCCGCGATCGCGATGTCCTGCGCCCTGCTGGCCTGCTGGGCCTCGCCCGCTTGCGCCCAACGCGGCGGCGACGCGTACTCGCTGCGACGCTACCTGGGCAGCGACGCCTACCTCGCTGAGAGCTTCTCCCGCCCGTCGTCGCCGGTTTCGAGCCAGGCGACCGTCAACGAAGCGGCCCGCCAGGCGTTGCCCCAAGTGGCGCCACCGCCGGCGACGCCGAGCTACACGTCTGGCACCAGCAGCACGCTCAACTACTACGGCGGCGCCGCGGCCCGCCAGACGCTCGATCAGATGCCCCGCCGCCCGCGATTTATTCCGCAGGGGGGGCAGCCGGTTGGGGCGGGCAGCAAGCCGTACGCCGGCGGGGCGGCCGACCCGACTATCAGCCCGTACCTGAACCTGTTCCGCGAGGAGCCAGAGGACTCGCTCCCCAACTACTACACGTTCGTCCGGCCGCAGCAGAACCAGATCGAGACCAACCGTTCCCAGCAGCGCCAGCTGCAGGGCCTGCAGCGCCAGGTGCAGCGGACCTCGTACCAGGCGCCTGCCAACGCCGGTGGCGGGATCCCGGCGACCGGCTTCCGGGCCCGGTTCGGCGACACCGGCCAGTTCTACAGCGGCTGGCGCTAACGGCGGCCGATTTGCCCTCCGGGGCGTCGCGACGGAATAATGGCGGGTAAGCGGTCGTTGGATCGCGCCTGTCCCCGATCGAGCCGACGCTCGATCGCCGCCGCGGAGGATTCAGATGGCCGTTCGCCTCGCTGCTTTGTTGTTCTGCCTGCTCCCCGCCCAGCTGCACGCTGAAGAGCCCGCCAAGGAGCCGCCCGCCGAGGAGTCGGCCGAGCTGACGCCCGCCGAGCAGGCCTTCGCCAAGGCGATGAGCAACGCAACCTTGCGGGGCGCGTTCACCACCGGCGCCGACGCCGCGCCACGGGCCGAGCGGTACGACCTCGGCAAGGTGAGCAAGGTCGGCGACGGGCTCTGGCAGATCCGGGCCCGCATCCGCTACGGCGAGCACGACGTCGAGCTGCCCCTGACGCTGCCAGTTGACTTTGCCGGCGACGCGGCGGTCATCCGGGTCGACAACGTCGGCTTCCCCGGCCTGGGCGTCTACTCGGCGCGGGTCATGATCCAGGGCGGCAAGTACGCCGGCTACTGGCAGGGCGGCGGGCACGGCGGGCACCTGTTCGGCGAGCTGGTGCACGGTGCTGAAAAGACCGAAGCCGAGTAGCCTACGCCGCCCTACAGGGCCGCCCTACACGCCGCGGGCGATCAGCGTGATGTTCTGGCCGCCGAAGCCGAAGCTGTTCGACAGCACCACGTTGCACTTCTGGTCGCGGGCCTCGTTGGGGATGTAGTCGAGGTCGCAGTTGGGGTCGGGCGTTTCGTAGTTGATGGTGGCCGGCAGCTTGTTGTCCTTGATCGCCATCAGGCTGATGATCAGCTCGGTCGCGCCCGCCGCGGCGATCAGGTGCCCCATCATGCTCTTGGTGCTCGAGACCGGCGTGGCGCGGGCGTCGTCCTCGCCGAGGGCCTGCTTGAGGCTGAGGGTCTCGACCTTGTCGTTGACGGTGGTGCTGGTGCCGTGGGCGTTGACGTAGTCGATGTCGCCCGTGCCCAGGCCGGCGTCCTTCAGCGCCATCTTGATGCAGCTGGTGGCCCCGCGGCCCTCGGGGTGGGTGTCGGTGATGCGGAAGGCGTCGGCGGTGGCGCCGTAGCCGATCAGCTCGCCGTAGATCTGCGCGCCGCGGGCCTTGGCGTGCTCGTACTCCTCGAGGACCAGCATCGCGGCCCCCTCGCCGAGCACGAAGCCGTCGCGGTTGCGGTCGAACGGCCGGCTGGCGCGGTGGGGCTCGTCGTTCCGCTCGGACAGGGCCGTGAGCAGGTTGAACCCCGTGACGCCGAACGGGTGGATCATGCTGTGCGCGCCGCCAGAGATCATGACGTCGGCCTCGCCCCGGCGGATGATCTCGGTCGCCTCGCCGATGGCCTGGCTGCTGGCCGCGCAGGCGGTCAGGCAGTTGAAGTTGGGGCCCTGGGCGTCGAACTGCGCCGCGACGTACGCGGCCGGCATGTTCGGTTCCTGCTCGAGCTCCTCGACCGGGTCGAGCAGCTTCAAGCCCTCCTGCACGAACGACGTGAGGTTGAAGTCGCCCTGCTTGATAGCGGCGGTCATCATCGCGCTGAAGGCGGCGAAGTCCTGCTGCCCCTCGCCGGCGCCCAGGTAGACGCCCATCCGGGTCGGCTCGACCGTGCCGGCGGCCCCGGAGTCTTCCATGGCCTGCTTGGCGGCCCCGATCGCGAAGCGGGTGTGCCGGCCGCGCTTCTCCCACACGGCCGGGTCTTCGCCCACCGCGGCGATCGACCAGTCACGCACCTCCGATGCGATATTGGTCGGGAACTTCGACGCGTCGAACAGCGTGGTATTGCGCACGCTGCTCTTGCCGGCTAGCAGGTTCTCCCACAGCTCGGGGACGGTGGTCCCCAGCGGGGTGACGCAGCCAACTCCGGTGATGACAACTCGGTTACGCATGGCAGGACTCGTTATGGGCTCGTTGCGGGGGGCAGACGATTGAGGTCGGGGGCGGGGCCCGCCGGTCATTCTACGCGTGTGGGGTTCGCCGGGTGTACCCCAGCGAGCCGCTGGCCCGCGCTAGCCGTGCTCGGGATGGCCCCCGTCAGGCGTAGGCGAGAAGGCCCCTGTCAGGCATACACGGGAAGGCCGTAGTCGCCCGGCTGCATCGGGCTGCCGTCCTGGTGCACGCCAACCTTAAAGACGTCGGTGATCTGCAGCCAGTGGGCCAGGTCCTGGGGGTCGAACAGCCGGCTCGGCAGCCCCTGGGCGCTGGCGGCGCCGGCCTGCATGCGGGCGAAGAAGATCTCCGCCCGAGCCTGGTCGCGGTCGCCAACGGTAGCGGTCACGGTCGCCTGGGCGCCCACTTCCTTGGTGGCCCCGACCTCGGCGCGGTAGGTCAGGGTCTCGCCCGGGCGGACAAGGCCGTTGAACTCCAGCTTGGTGAACTTTGCCAGCACCACCAGCTCTTTGAACTCGTACAGCTCGCTGATCAGCAGGCCGGAGGTCTGCGCCATCCCCTCGGCGATCAGCGTGTTGGGCATCACCGGGTACGACTCCCAGTGGTCGTGCAGGTGCTCCTCGCTGAGGGTCACGCCCTTGACCCCCACCGCGTGCGACCCCGCGACGTACTCGGTGAATCGATCGACCCAGAACCAGCGCATGGCGGAGGGGGGTGGTTGGTGGCTAGTGGTTGGTGGCTAGGCTAGCGGCGCGACCAGGAACCCCCGGAGTGAGCCGGGGGAGCGGATCAACTACTTTGCCAACTTCTATTGGGCCAGCTTGTGCTCGACGAAGCGGACCATGTCCTGCACGGTGAGCTGCTTGCCGAGGTTCTGCACGACCGGGTTCGCCTCGAAGGCAGCCAGGTCGGCGAACGGCATCCGCTCCTTCAGCTTTACCAGGCCCTCGTCGGTGACCTTGCCGTCCTTGACGTAGTTGGCGTCGGTCAGGATGTCCTCGGGGAACAGCTCGCCACGCTCGATCTTGATGTCGAACGCCTTCTCCAGGCGGAACACGATGTCCAGGAAGTCGATGCTCTCGGCGTCCAGGTCGGCCTGCAGCTTGGCCTCCGGCGTGACCTCGTCCTCCTCGACGCCCAACGCGTCAACGAGGGCTTCCTGGACCTTGGCGAAGATTTCTTCTTGGGTAGGCATCGTACGTGTCTCCGGTTGAATCGGGGGCGGTGTGGGATCGGCCGGGCGTTTGGCCGGCCACGTTCTTGGTTCGTATTGTGGGGCCGCTTAGGCGCCGCCGAGCGTGGCCTGGAGCGTCGGGTTAACGATCGCCTTGGACCACTTCTTCAGCGAGGTCCGCAGCCGCTCGTCGGACTCGATCATCGCCGGGTCGTCGTCGCTCAGGCAGTAGCGTTCTAGCACGATCCGTCCGCTCAGCGACGTGCTCTCGCCTACCTTGCCGGTTACTTTGAACCCAACCTCGCGATCGTCCTGCTTGAAGATCTCGGCGGTGATCGTGAGCCGGCTGCCCGGCGACACGAAGTCGGCGTACTTGATGTTCTTCGCTTCTTTCAGCGAGATGATCGTGTGCTGGTAGTTGTCCGTCAGCCGCAGCAGCCACGCGGCCGACTGGGTCGCCGCCTCGAGCATGAACACGCCCGGCAGCACCGGGAACTCGGGGAAGTGGTCCTGCAGGTACTCCTCGCTGTACGCAACATTCTTGTGCGTGACGATCCGCTCGCCGGGCACGAACTCTTCGATCGCGTCTATCAGCCAAAAACGCATGGGCAGGTTCTCTTGGCGTCGCGAGGGCCGCTGGCGAGTGGGTGGAGGGTACGGGGGTAAATTGTGGGGGAGTGGGGGGAATGGATAATATCAAGCCCCGGATTATAGCCCGCCAGACTAACCGCTACAACACAGCAAGTCTGCCTGGCCTGGTCGGCTGGCGGCCATCCGGCATCTCGTATAGCCGTGCCGACGGTTTGCAGCAAGGCCGCACCCTGGGCTCAGACCTTATCGGGCAAGAGGTTCTCCCCATCGGGTATCGGCTACTCGGCCCGGCGGCTCCATCGGTCTCGGGGTGGCCTGGTTGCAAGAACCCCGCTGCTAGCACCGGCCTTGCGGCCTGGACGCTTCAGCGGACCCCCATTTGGGAGCACCTTGGCCGCCGGGCTGGCCCAGCAGCCCCCAGGTTGCGGGCGGATGCAGGATAACTCTGCAGCGAGCAGGCAGTCGAGCCTACGGCGAGTCGTCCTCGGCTCGGTCGGGATGCGATTCTCGGCAGTCTGCTATAACAAACGGACGACGGCCCGCGGTTGCGGAAAAACGCCCCGCGCATCGAAGTTCATCTCCGGCCAACCGATCCTCCTCCCCGCCCGCGGCCCCGCCCGTTTGGACAGCGAACCCACCCAGCCCGCTCCCTCCCCAGAGCCGTACCCAGACCCCGACCTGCTCCCCTGGCCGCGGTTCGGGCGGCTGCTGATGTTCTTCTGGGGCGTGCTGGCGCCAGTGGCCTTCCTGATCTTTCTCGCAGCCGAGAATCCATTCAGCGCGGATGTGTGGCAGTCGGGGAAGCTGGGCCACTACGCAATGCTGCTGCTGACCTGGCCGAGCCCGGCCCTGGTTTACCTTTTTGTGCTGGCGGCGGCCTACGCGATGGTGCTGTGGCTGTTCGGACCGCAACGCGATCAGGGCAGCCCGTGGGTGCTGGCTGGCTTACTGACCGGCGTCGTGGTGTGGCTGGAGTTGTACGTGCTCTGGTTCTGCGGCCTCTGTGTCGATGAAGGCGCCCTCTCCTTCGTGGGCTTGCACATGGCCGCGCCCATTGTGGCGGTGCTCTGGCCATTGCCGTTGCTCCTACTGATCCGCGTGTGCCAGCCGATCATCGGGGACGAGCGGATCGCGATCCTTGCGCTGATGCTAGTTCTCGGCTTCATGGTAGTGTTGACTTCCGAAGCCACACCCGCCATCTATCTTGGCCTCGCAGTCTTTACCGCGCCCGTCCTCGCGCTAGCGTGCTACTGTCGCGCGGCTTGGTTGGCGTGCCAGTCCCTCCGCAGCGACAAGTATCGGTTGCCGCTGAAGGCCGTGTTCGGCCTCTTTGCGTGGTTCTCGATGCACCTGGCGGCGTGGCGGTACGCGGTCAACTCGATGCTGACGCTCTATGCGCAGGCGCCTACCGAAGAGCCGGTCACATGCTTCGTCGCCTCGGCCGCGGCGCGGGGGCATGCACGGTTGGTAGGGGCGTGGCCGGCGGGCAGCGGCCGGGTGACGCGGCAGTTGCAGCGGCTCAAGGCGCTGGAGCTGGTCCTCGCCGTGACATCTCCCGCGGCGCACCGACTCGTTCGGCGGCACTACAACCAGTGGGGCCCCCGCGCCGCGCGGCGGCTCACGACCCCGTGGCTCGCCGACGCGGCCTACCTGCTGCTGAAGCCATGCGAGTGGCTCGCGGCGCTGGTCGTGCTGCCGGCCGCTGGAGTGCGACAGCGCGAAGTGTCGCGGCTGTACGAAGCCGAAGACCAGTAGCCGGGGGGCTACGCACCGCGGCGAAACAAGGGCACAGTGCGCCAGCGGGGCTCCGCCGAGGCGTAGCCCGCCGGCTATTCGTTGAGCGGCTCAAGGCGGATCTCGTGCTCGACCGGCTGCATGGCGTTGGCCACCGCGGCGGCCAGCGGGGCCCGTTCGGCCTCGGTCTCGCGGACTGCGCGGTCGAAGTCTTGGCGGCCGCGCTCGCCGTGGAAGACCCGTTTGACCTGCTCGGTCTCGAACGCCTGTTTGACCTCCACCGCGTTGTCAACGCGGAAGAACGCCTCGCAGAACGGGTTGTCGATGAACTCAGCGGCCAGGTTCACGCCCTTGGCAAGCTGCTCGGCAGTGAACTCTGCGGTCGAGTCTCCCCAGGTAACACGGTACTGCTCGGCGGCGCCGCCACTGACCTTCAGCGTCAGTCGGTTGAGCTCCTCGTCGAATGGCACGAGGGTCATGCCCGAGTGGATCGAGTTGTCGTCGTCGGGGTCGCCGGTCGCGCAGAACGGGTAGCGGGTGCTGGTGACGCGGAAGCGGCCAGGGGCGAGTGGGGTGATCGTGTGCCCGTCGGAGGCGTGGGCCGTGTTGCCCGCGAGGTCGATCTCGAGGACGCCGATCTGCCCGTCGAGCCCCATCGCCTTGAGGAACGCGTACGCCATCACCACGTGGCCCGCCCAGCCGGGGTGGATGCCGTCGGCTCCGGCGACCTCGTAGGGGTTCTGCTCGGTAGCGCCGTGCTGGCCGGGCGCGAACACCTGCGCCTGCAGCATCGGCCAGAACACGTCCGCCAGGCGGCAGTCCTCCGACTCGGCGACGCCGATCGCGATGTCGCGCAGCGCGCACAGCGCGACGTTCTGCTGGTCGAGAGTGCCGGACCGCGAAGCGACCCACGACGCCGTCTTGCCGGCGCAGCCGGGCGTGCCGACCACCACCCGCACGCCCTCTTGCTTGAAGCGGCGGACGATCGCGCGGTAGTGGTCCTCGTACCAGCGGCCGTTGGTGACGTCGAACGGGCGGTAGCGCGCGTCGTTCATGCCGTAGCACAGGGTCGCCACGGTCGGGTCGAAACGCAGGCAGTCCTGCTCCATGCGGCGGAGGAAGCCGTCGGTCTTCTCGCCGCTCCAGCCGTACTGCCGCACGGTGACGCCGAGCTGCGGCGTGCAGGCGGTCAGGTAACCCTCGATGATCCGCGAGTACTTCCGCTGCTCGGTAATCGAGTCGCCGCAGACCGCCAGCCGGTCGCCCTCCTTCAGCAGCAGCGGCCCCGCGGCGGGCGCCTTGCGGGGGAAGAACTGCGCGAAGGCCGGGTCGTCGGGCTTGGTCTCGTACTCGTAGGGCCCGAGCGTGACGCCGGCGACCTCCGCCACGGCGTCCGCGGCGTGGCTTCGCGCGGGCGGCAAGAGCAGCGTAGCGAGGGCGATGGCGAGAACAGCACGGGCGGCGCGGATCGGCGGCATGGGGAGCACCTGGGGAATCGGGGGCAGAAGAGCGGTCCCCTATCCTAACCGATGCGCAGCCGGGTCGCCGCTACTCGAGGTCGCTGTCGTCCTCGTCCACCGGCAGGGCCGACGGGTCGAGGTTCAGCACCAGCGACGCGCCGCCGAGCCGCAGGTCGATGGTCTTCACCTGAACCTTCACGACCGGCAGGCCGGTGCGGGCGCGGAGGTCGGCCAGCAGCTCGTCGTACCGCTCGGGGGCGAGCAGTTCGATGCGGTCGTACTCGACGGTCTGGCGTTTGACCTGCTTGACCTTGGGCTTCTTGGCCTCCCGCGACAGGGCCGCCCAGACGACCCGCTCGGCGAACATCGCGGCGACTAGCATCGTCGTGTTGACCGCCAGCAGCTCGAGGTGGCTGGTCTGCTTGCCCGACAGCGAGTTGATCACCGCGATGCCGATCAGCAAGAAAAGGTAGGTCATCTCCTTGGTGCGGATGGCGTCGGTGCGGTAGCGGAGCACGCCGAAGATGGCGAACAGGCCGAGCGCCATCCCAAGCCCGATGTCGAGCTTCTTCAGCGTAAAGCAGATAAAGAACACCGTGATGTTCAGCAGCACCGCGGTGAACGTGAACTCGCGCTCGGCCCGGTTGGGGTGCAACGCGAACCGCACCACGAGCATCAGAAAAAGCAGGTTCCAGGCGAACCGGACAACAAGTTTGATGAAGTCGTCGTCGTAGAGGGGGGTATCAAAGATTTCCATGCCACGCCTGCCTGCGAAATACTACCGGGGAGCCTTGTAGTTTAACAAGAACTCACGTCGGGCGTCGCAGAATCCTCTGAGCGAACCGTCCAAGCCGGCGTCGGGCGAGGTCGCCTGAATAAACGCATCGTAGGTCGACAACTTGCGCGTGTCCTGCTCGACCGAGCCGGCGACCTGCCCGCGGATCTGCGCAACCAGCGGCCCCAGCGTCCGCCAGTCGAGTTGCGTCTGGGCGATGTCGCGGACGTGCTGCAGGTACCGCTCGCGGAGCTCGGGCACAGCCAGCAACCGGCTGCGGAGCGGCGTGCGGTCGTTGTCGAGGCCGACCAGCGGGTCGAGGTCGGGACCGCCGTGGCCGGGTCCGCCACCCCGCCCGCCGCGTCCGCGGCGTCGGTCGCCCTGTTGACGTTGGTCGTCGTTGCGGGCCTGGCGGTCCGAGCGCTGGCGCGGACCCTGGAAGTCGCCTGGCCCCCCGGCCGGAGGCGGACCATCAAACCCGAGCGGAGGTCCAAACGGCGGCGGCCCGTCAAACCCGGGAGGCGGTCCCGCACCGCGGGGCGGGCGGAAGCCACCTGGACCGCCGGGGCCGCCCGGGCCACCGTGCAGGGCGAACGCCTCGTTCATGTCGTGCGGGATGACATGGAACCGGCCGTCCTCGTCGCGCAGCAGGCTGTAGTCGCTGGCGCGTGTCCAGTAGCCGTCGCTGTTGACGAGCGCCACGTCGAGCGCCAAGAACCACAGCGCCGCGTCGATGTCGAGCAGCGGGGTTAGTTGCGCCTCGAGCTGGTCGAGCGGCGTCTCGTTGAGCGTGCGGCAGAGCTCCACCAGGGCCTGCCACGACTCGTCGTCGTCCTTCGACTTGATTGTGTACCGCCGACGGTACTCGGCCAGGTCGTCGCCGGTGTAGCGCAGCCCGCCGTCGCCGTTCGGGCTGCCCGAGACCTTCCACCGCACGGCCGTCGACGAGCCGTAGTTCTCCTCGGCGAACACCTTGTTGAACTGCTGAACGTTGGTGTACACGCCCCAGTACTCGCCGTTGATCACCACGCGGGCCAGGTTTGCTTCGGGAGCGGGGATGTGCTCCCGCGCGATGTGCGAGTAGAGCACCGTGCTCAGCAGCGACGGGTCGCCCGACGCGTTCAGCAGGTTCAGCGTCTTGTGGCCGTAGAGTCGCTGCTCCTTGTCGACCATATCGACCGACAGGTTGAGCGACCGCTTCTTGCCCGCCGGGACCATCATGAACGACGACATGCCGCGGAAGCTGACGCCGACGTTCTCGTAGGTGTTGCCGTCGACGGTCAGCCGGGCGGGGACCTCGACGTCGGTCGGCTTGAAGGCCTCGAGCTCCGACTCCCAGTCGTCCGACTCGAAGTCAAGGAACAGCGTCCGCAGGACCGACGTGTCGTACAGCTCGGCGTCGGGATAGGACTCGACGTCGGCTGGGTTCATCTCTGGCCCCGGCTGCGGGGGTTGCTGGTCGACCCCGCCGAAAGGCCCACGCCCGCGCCGGCCACCCCCGCGGCCAAACGGGCCGCGCTGCGGCTGGTTGGCGAGTTCCTCACGGGCGGCGTCGCGTTCTTCCCGGTTGAGCCAGCCGTCCTCGTTGGCGTCGAATTTCTTGACGAGCTTCAGGTCGGGCCGGCCCATCGGGCCACCGAAGCCCCGCCCGCCAGGACCGCCACCGAAACTGGGGGGCCCCTCAAACCGCGGAGGCCCGTCAAAGCCCGGGGGACCATCGAAACGTGGCTGCGGCCCGTCGAATCCTGGGGGCCCGTCGAACTCAGGCGGTTGGGCGTACAGGCCGACCGCGACGAGGCCGCCGCAGGTCATAAGGGCAATGCCAAGCAGACGCCGGTTCATGAGGAGTCCTTAAGTATCGATGCGTGTGGGAGGGGAGTGGTGCCGCCGCGTGTTAAACGTGAGGCCACGCCGCGATTCGCCACCCGGCCCCCTAAAAAGTAAGGGCGCCGCCTGCAGAGAGAATAGGAACCCCGGCGCTCAGTCGAGGCGCCGCTAGCCCCACAGGCGTCGCAGCCACAGCGCCCAACCGCTCGCCCCTTCGACCGCGTCGAAGCGGCGGAACTTGGCCAGCTCGTTCCGCACCGGCTGGCTGACCGGCGTGCGGCGGAGGTCGAGGTACCGCAGGCTGGGGGCGCGGGTCACCAGCAGCACGCCGTGGTCGGTGACCTTCGTGCCCGCCAGCAGCAACGACTCGAGGTAGACGATGCCGTCCGCCTCGGCGAGCAGCTCGCTCAGCTCGGCGTCGCCGATTGGGCAGTCGGTCAGGTTGACCTCGCGGAGCCGGTCGGCCAGCTGCGAGAAGTCCTCGCCGACCGTGTCCTCGAGCCAGTCGAGTCGCTCGAGGTCGACCGAGCCGCCCCACTTCTCAACCAGGTCGACCACCGCCCGCTGCGCGACGTACATCGGCAGCTGGGCGCCGAGCCAGGGCAGCCGCTTCTCGTGCTTCTTGGCGTACTCGACCGCCTCGTCGAACGCCTGCTGCACCTCGCGGAACGCGGCCGCCGAGCCGTTGTGGTCGGGGTGCGTCTGCCGGGCCTTCACGCGGAACGCCTGCTTGACGTCGTCCATGCTCACTGGGAGCGACAGGCCGAGCACCTTCAGGAAGCCCCGCTCGCGGCGTCCGCGGCGGACAATCTCGGCGTTGCGCTGGATCGTCGCGTCCAGCGCAGCGGCGTCCTCGCGGTGGGAGTCTCGGGCGTCGAGCATGATCGTGAGGAGCGCTGGGGTCGGGCGGGGACGCGACACGCTCATTCTAGGCACGCGGCGTGCCGCGGACAAAGAAATCTCACCCGCCTCTGTCGGTCTGGCCTCGCAACCGCGGTCCTACACGGGCTGCGGTGCGGCAATCTGCGAGGCGATCGCGTCCCACAGGGCGAGCCTCGCCTGGAGCGTGGCGACCGCCGTCTGGGTGGCCTCCCGCCAATGCTCGTCCGAGTCACCGCAGAGCGAGGTCACTAGCCGCTCGGCCATCGGCCCGTGGTGGTCCTCGTCGAGCTCGATGTGGCGGCTCAGGTAGTATTCGAAGTCGTCGAGGCCGCCCTCATCGCGGTTCAGGCCGGCCACGATCTGCCGGAAAACATCGGGCAGCAGGTCCTCGCGGCCGAACGTAAACGCCGAGGCAACCTCGTGGGTCGAGCCGTGATCCACCAGATCAAACGTCGCGCCGACAAAGGCCACGACGCTCTGACCGATGGCGCCCTCGTCGCGCAACTGATGGAGCGCTTCACGCACCGGGGCGCCGCCGCGGACTAGCTCCAGCAGCCGCTCCACCGCGGCCGTGTCGGCGCGGCAGGCGTTCATGGCCGTGAGGTACAGGTCGTAGTGGCTGGCGTAGCCGGCCCCGGCCGCTCCACCTGGCCGCTCGTCGGTTTCTTCGCCGAGGACGATCTCGTTGACGAACCGCGCCGCCTGCGGGTTAGCCGGTGGCAGCCACGGCGCCGCCGAGCTGGTGAGGTCGGTCTGCAGCCGCTTGAGCAGTGACATGAAGTCCCACACCGCGAACACGTGGTGCTCCATGAACGCCCGTAGCGCGGCGACCTGATCGATCGCCCGGTACAGGGGGTGGTCCAGCAGCGCCTGGCGGTGCGGCTGGATGGCTTCGCGGAGCGCGTCGAGGCGTTGGTTGGGCTGCATGATTCTCGCAAGGGCGGTGGCGTGGCGTCAGGATCGCTAGGACTATAGCGCGGCGGGCGCCAAAAGCCTACCGTGGTATCCACATTGCCCGCGAGGCTGTTTTGCCCTCGAGGCGGCTATCCCCGCGGAAACTGGCGGCAGTACTCGTATAACGCCATGGCCGTAGCGGTCGCGACGTTGTAGCTGTGCGGCATGCCCCACACGGGGATCTCGACCACGTCGTGCAGGAGGGCGAGCGCGTCGTCGGTCAGGCCGGTACGCTCGTTGCCGATCACCAGCGCCGTCTTCCGCTCGAACGGGAAGTGGTGCAGGTCGGTCGAGTCGGTGGTCTGTTCCAAACCAACCAGCCGGTAGCCCTCGTCGCGAAGCTGCTTGAGCACCGGCGGCAGGCTCCGCTTGACCTCCAAGGCGACCGTCTCGGCGGCGTCTCGGGCGATCTCCGGGTCGAGTTTCGCCCGCCCGGTGGCGATGATCCTGGTCACGCCGCAGCAGCCCGCCGCGCGGAAGATCCGCGACAGGTTCACGTTGCTCCGCAGCGGGGCACAAACCAGCAGCAGCTCGCGGGCCTGGTCGAGCTCGTTGGGCGGCTTGTGGCGGAGGTGCTCGAAGGACATACCGGGTATCGTGCCAGCCGTGACGGTTAAGGGCTAGTGGGACGACTCTCTCTACTCCCTTTCTCTCCGGGGGAACGCCGGGGTGGGGGGAAGCGGGTACACGGTTTTTCGATGCCGGGGCAAAGTGGAGTGCTGGGGGGCACGGGTGCCGGGGGCGCTCCCGCCAGGGAAGCCCCCGACGAGGTACTTGCCGAGGCTCGCAGGCGGTCGGGGGCTTCCGCTGTTTTGGAGCGCCCCCGGCACCCGAAAAGACTTGTTGCAGCGAACACCGGGCCAGCCCCCCTCCCTAACCCTCCCCACGAGGGGGAGGGGAGTCGCTTCGGGCCCTGCGCGGACATCGGTCGCTATCGAGTGACTCCTTCAGCAAGTTGGCCCGACGTGGGTACTCGGGGCGTCCCCACCCTAGCCCTCCCCCCGAGAGGGAGGGGATTTCGCGCCGGCATTGGCCCAGCCTTCCGGGGCGTATAAAGTAGGGGCTTCCTCGCCCGCCCTGCAGAATTCGGCTCCCCGCGACATGACCCAACGGCTGCTGATCTCTGCGCTGGTGCTGCTTGTGATCCTGGGGGCGCTCACGTGGATGGTCTCGCTGGGGCGGCTGCCGCCGGCGGACTTCTCGTTCTCCAACGGCACCGAGGTGCAGTCGCTCGACCCGGCCGTGGTGTCGGGGGCGCCCGAGGGCCGCATCCTGTGGTCGATCTTCGAGTGCCTGGTGCAGCTCGACCCCGACACCCGCGAGGCCCGGCCCGGCGTGGCCGAGAGCTGGGATGTCTCCGAGGACGGCCGCACCTACACGTGGCGCCTGCGTGACAACGCCCGGTGGTCCGACGGGACGCCGGTCACCGCGCACGACTTCTACTACTCGTACCGGCGGTTCCTCGATCCGCTGACCGCCGCCAAGTACTCGCAGGCGATGTGGTACGTGAAGAACGGCGAGCGGTACACGCTCGGCGCGAGCAAACTCAAGGTCGGCGACAAGGTTGAGGTCGAGCTGCACGAGCGGCCCGCAGGCACACCGCCGCACGCGCGGGGCACGGTGCTGCGGGGCGAGCTAGTGGCGATCGAGCGCGACGCCGAGTACGCCGACCAGGAGGTGGCCGACAATGACTTTGGCAAGCGGCACACGCTGGTCATCAACGTCGACGGCGAGGACCAGCGGTTCCGGATCACCGGCCGGCCCGACGAGGCCGCAAACGACCAGGCCTGCAAGGCGGTGCTGATCGACTTCAACGAGGTCGGCATCCGTGTCGAGGACGACCACACACTCGTCACCGAGCTCAACGACCCCACGCCGTTCTGGCCCGAGCTGGTTGGCTTCTACGCGATGTCGCCGGTAAACCGGAAGTGCGTCGAGACCCACGGCTGGCCCGAGTGGACTCGGCCGGAGAACATCGTTACGAACGGGCCGTACGAGATCCAGTTCCGGCGCATCCGCGACCGCATCCGGCTGGTGAAGAGCGACAAATACTGGGACAAGGAGAGCGTGCAACTGGGCGTCATCGACGCGTTGGTAGTCGACTCGCTGATCACCGCCTTCAACCTGTACGAGACCGGCCAGATCGACTGGTCGTACACCAACCCGAAGCTGATCAACCGCAAGCTGCTGGCGGCCGAACCGCCGCGGTCCGACTTCAACCCGGCGCCGCAGCTTGCCACCTACTACTACAACTTCAACACCACCCGCGAGCCGCTCAACGACGTCCGCGTCCGCAAGGCGCTCGCGCTGGCGCTCGACCGCGAGCAGATCCTCGACACGGTCGGCGCGGGCGAGCCCCCCGCGTACGCGCTGGTGCCGCCCGGCATGCAGGGTTACACCTCGCAGGAGTGCGCGGCCAACAACGTCGCGGAGGCTCAGCGGCTCCTGGCCGAGGCGGGCTACCCCGAGGGGGTCGGCTTCCCCCGCATCGAGATCCTTTACAACTCGGGCGCCGAGGAGCACGAGACCATCGCCGAGCTGGTCCGCAAGCAGTGGCAGGAGCGGCTGGGGATTTCGGTCTCCGGCCGCAAGGAGGAGTGGGGCACCTACCTGTCGAACAGCGCGCAGCTCAACTACGACATCTGCCGCCGGTCGTGGATCGGCGACTACATGGACCCCAACACGTTCCTCGACATGTACGTGTCGAACAACGGCAACAACCAGTCGGGCTACGCCGAGCCGGAGTACGACGCGCTGATCGCCGCCGCCGGGGCCGAGACCGACCCCGCGGCCCGGATGGAGATCCTGATGCGGGCCGAGCGGATGCTGATGGACGCGCAGCCGCTGCTGCCGGTCTACACCTACGTCAGCAGCAACCTGATCCGGCCGAACATCCGCGGGTTCTACAACAACCTGCAGGACTCGCACCCGCTCAAGGCAATCTGGATCGACCCCGACCTCGAGGGGCCCAACGAGTACATGCGCGACGCGCCGCTCTACAACGATTCCCAACCGCAGCAGACCGAGCTGCAGGGGGCCGAACAGTGATCCCGTTCATCCTCCGCCGCCTGGTGGGTCTGGTCGTCGTGCTGCTGGTCGTGTTCCTGTTGACGTTCGCCCTTGCGCACGCGGTGCCGGGCGGGCCGTTCCAGAGCGAACGCGTGCTGCCGGACGTGGTGAAGGAAAACTTCGAACGCCGGTACCGGCTCGATCTGCCCTACCACGAGCAGGCATACTACATGCTCCGCGACTACGCCCGCGGCGACCTCGGCCAGAGCATGAAGATGGATGTCGAGATCAACGACGTCGTGGCGCAGGGGTTGCCGATCTCCGCGGCGCTCGGCGCGCTAGCGCTGACCTTCGCGTTCACCGTGGGCCTAGCGGCGGGCATCCTCTCGGCGGTGCGACGGGGCACGCGGAGCGATTTTCTGCTGATGAGCACCGCGGCGCTCGGCATCGCGCTGCCCAACTTTGTGGTGGCCGGGTTCGCCATCCTGTTGTTTGTGTTCATGATCCCGATCTTCCCGGCCGGTGGCTGGGGGACCCTGCGGCAGCTGATCCTGCCGGGGCTGTGCCTGGGCGCGCCGTACGCCGCGTACGTCGCCCGCATCGCGCGGACCGGCATGCTCGACGTGCTCGGCCAGGACCACATCCGCACCGCCCGGGCAAAGGGCCTGTCGCCGTGGAGCGTGGTGATGCGGCACGCGCTGCCGACCGCCATGCTGCCCGTGATCTCGTTCCTTGGCCCCGCGGTGGCGGGCGTGCTGACCGGCTCGCCGGTGGTGGAGCAGATCTTCGCGATCCCCGGCATGGGCTGGCACTTTGTGCAGGCCGCCTTCAACCGCGACATCACCATGGCAATGGGCCTGGTGATGGTCTACACGGTGCTGCTGTACACGATGAACTTCCTGGTGGACCTGTCGTACGGGCTGCTCGACCCCCGCGTGGAGTACAAGTAGCCCGCTATGCCGTCATTCGGATCTACGAAAGAAGTCACGCCTAAGCCCAATCCCGGGAAACCCAGCGAGGGGGGCCCCAAGCGCGGGCTGTCGCTCACGCAGGAGGCGATCCGCCAGCTGCGGAAGAACCGCGTGGCGATGGCGTCGTTCTGGACGCTCGTGGCGGTGGGGCTGTTGTCGTTCTTCTCGCCGCTGTTCCCGATGCAGCCGCCCGACAAGGTGTTCACCGACCAGAAGTTCTCTGAGCCGTCCTGGCTGCTGCAGGAGCCTGCCAAAGGGACCGCGGAGCAGGAAGAAGAACCGATCGACCGGTCACTGTTTATCAAAACCTTCTCGCTCGACGCCGAGCGGATCGCCGACCAGGGCGAGCGGGTTGAGGCCGCCGAGGCCGACCTGGCCGAGGCCCGCCGCGCGTACCGTGAGTCGCGGGGCGAAGAACGCGACGAGGCGATCCGCCAGCTCCGCCGGCAGAAGAACCGGGTCGAGGACATTGTCCAACGCCCGTACCGCGACGCCGGCTTCCCGGTCCTCGGCCCGTTGAGCCGCGCCATGGTCCGCGCCCGCTACGCGCTGTTCGGCGAGTGGTCGATCAACGCGATCTGCGGCCGCGACAAGCTCGGCCGGGACATCTTCTCCCGGATCTTCTGGGGGTCGCGGGTGTCGCTGATCGTGGGCCTGGTGGCGACGATCGTCTCGGTAGTGATCGGCGTGACCTACGGCGCGATCGCCGGCTACACCGGCGGCTGGGTCGACGGCGCGATGATGCGGCTGGTCGACGTGCTGTACTCGGTGCCTTTTATCTTTGTCGTGATCTTCGTGATCTCGATCCTCGACGACCCGCAGATCCGCGCCTGGCGCGAGGAGTACGGCCTCAGCCGGATCGTCATCTTCTACCTGGTGGTCGGCGCCATCTACTGGCTCACTATGGCCCGCGTGGTCCGCGGCCAGGTGATCTCGCTCCGCAACGAGCCGTTTGTGGAGTCCGCCCGGGCGATCGGCGTGACGCACGCCGGCATCGTGTTCCGGCACATCGTGCCGAACCTGCTGAGCGTGGTGATCGTGTACCTGACGCTCACCATCCCGCGGGTGATTTTGTTCGAGGCCTTCCTCTCGTTCCTCGGCCTAGGGGTCGAGCCGCCCGACGTTTCGTGGGGACTGCTGGCCAACGAGGGCATCCAGGTCATCACGCCGGTGAAGGTCTACTGGTGGCTGATCGTGTTCCCCAGCGGAGCGATCGGCATAACCCTCTTCGCCCTCAATTTCCTGGGCGACGGCCTGCGGGACGCGTTCGACCCGCGGTTGCGGGACCAGTAGCGGCTGCCAAATGCGTCCAAGGTCATCTTCTTTGCGGCGTGCGCCCGGGGGTCCCGCGGTGCAACCGCGCAACGCGGCATGAACCGACTCCAGGCAGGTAAAAAAGCACGCCCCAATATCGGATGTCCACATGGGGTAGGGTTTCCACAGCTACGGTCGAATAGTGACCAGGGGGCCGTTGCACCTGAGGGCCCCGACGCGGTTGATCCGAGAGGCGTAACCCATGAATCAATCTCGACCCTATGCCGCCAGTGATCGGTGCGCCGGCCGAAGCCCAACGGGCATGGCGACTCCTTGCTGCGCTGGGTGCCAACACGCCCTCGACTGGCCAGCGCCTATCCCAGGGGTTTGGGCCGCCCCGGTCGCGTGCGGCCAGTGCGGACGGGTCTACTACACGCGGGTGGACGCCAACCTAGCTCCATGCGACAGCCTGCCGGCCGACTGCGAGTCGTCGGCCCGCGGATTGGGCCGCCAGTTCCAACCGCGGGACATCGCTGCCGTCGCCGCCAAACTCGGCGTGTTCCCGGACGTGCTCATTCCGGGCGTCCCGCTGGACGCGGGCCTCAAGATTCACGACGCGACGATCGAGGCGCGGCTTATTGAGCTGACGACCGCCGGTTGCCGGCTGCAGATCGAGGCCTCGCTAAAGGTTGGCTACCTGCTGCTCGACTTCGCTAGGCTCGGCTTTCCTGGGCTGCAGGCGCTGGCCGCGGTGCGCCGGCTGCAACTCGAGCGGGACGCGATGCGCGTCGGGTGCGAGTTCCTGACCGGAATGGAAGTGGAAGCGGCGCTCCGCGGCTAGTTGGCACTCGCCGATGCGCCCGGCTCGTCGGCCGTACGAAGACGCCGACTTCGTACTCGAGACTTCTGCTGTCGATTGCTGCTGCGCACTCGCGACCTCGCTCTATCCGCATGCCCTGCCGGGAAGCCGAACAAATTCCCGCCCGCAGAGCGGTGTCTTAAACGCCAGTACGCAACTAAGCTTTTGAGTGTCACCGTAGCAGGGTGGCTTATCGTTGCACGTGCTGCATCGAAGGGACCCCTGCGCGACGGAAGCAGCGGGCAGGCAGTATGGATCAGCATTCTCCCAACGACCGTTTTGCGGGCCAGCCCGCCAACATTAGCGGCATCCGCTGCAGCGTGTGCAGCAACCAACTCAACGCCGCTGCCCCGACTGAGAACCGCCGCGTCGTGCTGCGGGCGTGCGCCTCGTGCGAGGCCCGCTACTACACGGCCGACCTGCCCGGCGCGCTCTCCGGGGCGCCGCACGTCGGGCTCGCCTCGCCAGCCAGTCTGCCGACGCACGAGCACCGCCGCCTGCGGCGGTTGATTTCGGTGCTGGTGGCCGCCGGTGAGTTGGCGCACGGGCTTGCGCTGCCGGTCACCGCGACGCCGCTTGACGAGCGGTACGTCCCTGTTGGGCAGACCGTGGCGGGCGTTGTGTCCGATCTGACCGAGCAGTGGATCCGGGTCACGCTGCCCACCGACCGCCACGCCAGCTACTGGCTGCTCGACTTCGGCCCCTCGGGCCACGCCGGCTGTCAGGTGGCCGTGCGATGCGAGACCGCCTCGCCCGTTGGCGACGGCTCCTGGCGGGTCGCCGGCGCGCCGGCCAGCTGACCCGGCTCGTCTGTCAGTGCCCGCTCCTTGCCCGGGCAATCGCCCCGCCCGCTACAGCCGCACCTCGGCGGGTGCGAGTTGTGCGAATTTCCGCAGGCTGGGCGTCGCGAGCACGGCTTTCCGCTCCTAGGTTTGGATAAGCATGTGGCTGACCACAGGCGGAAAACCACGACGGTCGTTAAGGACTCTTACCGATGAAAGACTGCCTCCCCCAACTCGATCCCGAGATCATTGCCGCGCTCGGCAGCAGCGGCCCCGATCGCCGGAACCTGCCGATGACGATCATGATCGGCCGTTGCCTCGGCTGCGAGCGGCGGCTTCCGTGGCCCGCTCCCAAGCCGGGCTACTGGGCGGCGGCGGTTCCGTGCCCCGAGTGTGGCCGGTGGTACTACACCGAGGCCCACAACCACACACTGCCGGTCCTTCGGCTTGGCGACCAGCGCACCCCCCAGGGCCTCGCCGAGCAGTACAGCCCGGCGGGGATGAGCGAGCTCGAGCGTGCGCTGGGTTCCCTCGTGCCGAGTGACGACCGCCGCGGCGACGACCGCCATGAGGTCCGCGTCAACCTCCCCGCGGTTCCGCTCACCGAGTCGCTCGAGTCGCCGTGCGAGGTGCTCGAGGTCCGCCTGGTGAACCTCTCGCCTGTGGGCTGTTGCCTGCAACTGAACGAGCCGCTCTCGGTGGCCTACCTGCTGCTCGACTTTAGCGTGGTGGGCTTCCCGGGCTTCCAGGCTCTGGCGGCCGTGCGTTGGCTCGAGACCAAGTCCGGCGTAACCAAGGTCGGCTGCAAGTTCCTGCTCGGCTCTGGCGGCGACCTGCCGCTCGACGCGCGCTAGCCCCGGGCCCCACCCAACCGAGAACCGCAGCGATGCACCCCTGTCTGCAAGACCGAAACGCCGACGCGATCGCGGACCACCGGGTGGTCTACCACTGCGGCCAATGCGGCGGCAGGCTCGGCGTGCTGGCGCCGATCGAGCAGACCCGGGTCGTGGTCAAGAAGTGCAGCGACTGCGACGCGCGGATTTATTGTGCGGACGCGGCCGAGCGGGTCGAGCCCGGCCCGTCGCCGCTCGCGGGCTTCTCGCCAAGCCGGCACCTCCCGCACCACCAACGCTCGCGGCTGCGGGCGGCGATCGCCGGGCTGGTGCGTGAGCAGCGAAACGGCCAGAAGCTCGCGTTGCCGGTGACCGCCACTCCGCTCGACGAGCGGTGCCACCCGCTCGGAGTGACCCTTGCCGGGCTGGTCACGGACCTGACCGAGCAATGGATCCGGGTCACGCTGCCCACTGACCGCCACGCCAGCTACTGGCTGCTCGACTTTGGCCCGTCGGGCCACGCCGGTTGTCAGTTGGCCGTGCGTTGCGAGACCGCCGCCCCTGTCGGCGACGGCTCCTGGCGGGTCGCCGGCGCTCTGGCTAGTTGAGCGCCGCGGCGACGACCGCCTCGGACTGCCAACGCCAGGCCAGCGGCCGCCAGCGAAAGCCCGCCGGGGGCCGGGATCAGCGCTACATTGTCGAGCGAGCCGGTGTCGCTGCCAGAGCGGTACTCGCCGCGGATCTGCAGGTCGGTCAGGTCCGATAGCACTTGCATCATCTCGGCCGCGGTCGGCGCGGCCGCCGGGGACGAGCCGCCGACGGTCCAGCCAGCCGTTTCCTCTAGCGGGACGCTGTAGCTGGTCCACGCGACGCCGGGGTTCATCGACGTGTCGTAGGTGAGAAACAGGCCGCCGCCACGGAGGATCACGTCCTCGTCGTCGAACTGGCTCGAGATCGAACTCTGCATCAGGTCGAAGGTCAGGTCAGCGCCGTAGGCAAACGAGAAATCGCCGTGGAACTTAGCGGGCGCCTGGAAGTACCACGTGCCGCCCAGCACGTTGTCGGCGGCAGCGATGTGCCCGCCCGGGTTGCCGCCCGCGGCCAGGTAATCGGGCGAACCGGTCCCGCTCTGGGCGTCGCCGATGATGGTCCAGCCCTCGTCGTCGACGTCGAACGTGCTCGAAGCCGCGTGAGCACCGGCGCTGGTCAAAGCGGCTAGCGAGAAGAGCAACGCGGCGACAGCTTTCATGAGACGCTTCCGTGAGCAAGGTCCAGGCATTTCAATAGTGTCGAAGTGTACGTCCCGCCGCAGAGTGGCACAACCACGGTGCTCGGCAGGCCAGGTTACAATGGCCGTAGGCGCACTGCACGCACCACGAGGACATCGAATTGCTAACCACCACTTATCTGCTGATGCGTCCCCGCTGGCAGACGCTGATTCTTGCCGCGTTGCTTGCGAGCCCCGCGGCCGCTGCGCCGCTGCCCGGCTTCGCGCCCGGGGCGTGGTTCGGCGAGCAGGTCCGCACGGCCACCCTTTCCGGCGATGTCCGCGCGTACGCCAACGCGGCCGGCGATTTCGACCCGGTTAAGCCGATGCGGCTGATCCTGTTCTCGCTGCCCAACGGCAACACGATCGAGCAGACGCTCGGCTGCCAGATGCGAGACGACCTCGACTGGCATTTCGACATCCAGCACATCGCCGCCCAGACGCGGCGGCTCCGCGAAGTGACGCCCGACGAGAACCTTGTGCTGGTCTGCCTCGAGGCCCCGGGGCTGAGCTGGCCCGCCTGGCGCCGCGGCGTCGAGGACCGCCCTCAGCAGATCGCCGACGTCTACGCGGCCGCCACGCGTCTGGCGCCGCCGGGCAAGGTGACGCTCGCAGCGCACAGCGGCGGCGGCAGCTTCGTGTGGGGTGTGCTCGACGCGCACGAAGCAATCCCTGCGGAGGTCGACCGCATCGCACTCTTGGACGCGAACTACAGCTACGACGACGCCAGCCGCCACGGCGACAAGTTCCTGGCATGGCTCAACGCCGACGCGCAGCGGCGGTTGGTTGTCCTCGCCTACGACGACCGCCACATCACCTACCAGGGCAAGCCGGTCGTCGGCCCGACCGGCGGCACGTACCGCGCTACCAACCGCATGGCAGACCGCTTTGCCAAGGAGCTCGCGATCGACGAGGGCGCCGACGGCCCGCTCATGCGCCGCACCGCGCAGGGCGGCCGCATCACGCTGCTAGTGCACCAGAACCCCGACAACAAGATCTTGCACACGGCGCTAGTGGGCGACATGAACGGCTATTTGTACGCCACGACGCTCGGCACGCCCCAGCAGGACGCGTGGGGTCGGTTCGGCGGCCCCCGCGCGTTCGCCGATTGGATTGAGCCGCCGCCGGCTAGCCTCCCGCCCCGCTCTGCCGATGCGATTGGCGGCGCCACGTTCTTCGCACAGATCGCCGACCTCGCGCCCGCCGAACGCGAACAGGCGATTGCCGAGCAGTTGCGTGCCGGCAACCTGCCCGACCGGTTGCGGGAATTTACGCCGATCAGTATTGTCTCACTCGACGCCGAGGGCCGCGAGCGTCGGCTCACCTACCAGGCAATGCCCGACTACCTGGCGGTCGGCTCCGACGACGATTTCGTCCGCGCGCCGATCAACCCCGCCACCGCTCAACAGATCGCCGATCGGTTCGGCTGCACGCTGCCAACCGCGCGGATGGTCGACCAGATCTACCAGCACGCCGTCGTGAAGGTCGAACCGCGGCCACTCACCGAACGCCGCGAGGCGGCCGCCACCTTCGCCCAGCACAGCGCGATCATCGAGCAGCAACGCGGCGGCCGGAACGGGCTGATCGCCGGCGTCAAGAAGGACGTCGTCCTAACCAACCGGCTGCTGGAGCGGCCCGGCCGGGTCGCGATCTACGGCTGGCATCGGCTGACCGGCGAGCCGATCCAACCGGTAACGACGGTTCACACCCGCGCGTACGTCGACTACAGTCACGGCGTCCGACTGGTCCGCGAGGCGATGACGCTCGACGGCGAGCCGACCACCTTCGAGCAGATCGCGACCGACCCGAACCTCGCCGCGCTCGTGAGCAGCGACGGGCCTCTCAAGGTGCTCCGCTACGAGACCGAGTGGTAAAGAAGATCCCCCTCCCTACGAGGGAGGTGGGGAGGAGTGGCCTCCGCCATCTCATAACAACACCGCCGACTGTCGACACCTAAACGGGATTACAGCCACGCATGACCATCCTAGTCCTCGGCGCCACGGGCGCGACCGGCGAGCTGCTTGTCGCCCAGCTCTTGGGCCGCGGCGAAGAGGTCCGCGCGGTGGTCCGCTCGCCCGACCGGCTTCAGCTCGAGCTGCGGCAGTGTGTGAACCTGTCGTACACGACCGCCAGCCTGCTCGACTTGTCCGACGAGCGGCTGCAAGAACTGACCGCCGGCTGCGACGCGGTCGCGTCTTGCCTGGGGCACAACCTGACGCTGCGGGGCGTGTTCGGCCAGCCCCGCAGGCTGGTGACCGACGCCGTGCGGCGGGTTTGCCGGGCGATCGAGGCCAACCAGCCCGAGCGGCCGGTCAAGTTCGTGCTGATGTCGAGCGCCGGCGTGCGGAACCGCGACCTCGACGAGCCGCTCACCACGGGCGAGCGGGCGGTGCTCGCCCTGCTGAGGACGCTGGTCCCGCCGCACGCCGACAACGAGCAGGCCGCCGACTACCTGCGGACGCAGGTCGGTCAGTCTTCGAAGTTCATCGAGTGGTGCGCCGTCCGCCCCGACAGCCTCACCCACGCCGACGAGGTAAGCCCCTGCACGCTGCACGAATCGCCGACCCGCAGCGCGCTGTTCAACCCGGGCCGCACCAGCCGGATCAATGTCGGCCACGCGATGACGCGGCTCATCGTCGACGACGAGCTGTGGACCAATTGGCGCGGCCGCATGCCGGTGGTTTACAACGCGGAGTAGGTCGCCGTCATCGCGTGGGCGACGTTGATCCGGCAGTCTCAACGCAGCGTGGTGCAGCATCGCTCGGCACAGGTGCGAGTGCTCGGTGGGCCAGCTCGCGCGAGCCTACTCGGAGAGTAGGGCTACTCTTGGGCCGCTGCGGGCGACCTAGATACCGCCGGCCAGATAGTCATCGATCCTCGGGTTGAAGCGGCGGGAGAGAACGCCGTGGTAGGTCGGCCGCCGTAGTTCGCAGGCAAGCAGGGCGAAGGTAAAGACCGACTGCAGTGCGAACAGCCACGGGAGACTTACAGTCCCCAACCAGAGCCACACGGTGGTGTGGATCAAGAACACACCGGCCCAGAGGAGCTCCGGACGGCAAGGAATGCGGAAGACGTTGCAGAACAAGAAGAAGTGGAAGACCACAAACGGCACGAACGGCGAAAAACCCGCCGTGTAGGAATAGCCCGCCACGCCCCCCGCGGTGGCGGCCGCCATCACCACGACATCCACCGTCGACAACCGCAGGCCGCAGGTGCGGGGGCGTCCCTGGTAGGTAAGGGCATTTGAGGGAGAGGCCATGGCGATCCGCGGGTCGTGTTGGTGTCCCCTGCAGCTGGGCCGGCCAGGGGGGCTCGACTCGAGAGCCAAGAGTTAGTCGCCCCGCGAGGGCGCATCACTCGATGGCGGTCAGCCGTCCCCGCGGAAGCTGCCGGCGGAAGCCGGCGGGTTGGATCCCGAGCGTCAGTCCACGGTCGCGACGACCCTGCGCTGCCGCAACCCGGCGGCCATTAGGGAAACGCACAGCAGGCAACCCGCGCTGGGCGTTGGCGCGGCGGTCGCGGCCGGCGCTGGTTGGGGGCCGTAGGCGTCACGCCACACCGCGTAGTCCTGCTGGTCGACCTGCTGGTCGCCGTTGCCGTCGGCGGCTAGACCAGGACCGCTAGCGCCGTTGGCGTCGCGCCACACGGTGTAGTCGGCCGCGTCGACCAGGCCGTCGCGGTTGTAGTCGCCGGGCGCCGGCTGGATGCTCTCCAGGTAGTCCTGGATTCCCAGCAGGAAGGCGTCGGCGATCTTCGCCGCGCCGGTGGCGTTGGGGTGGTACAGGTCGCTCATGTCGGAGGTGTGGACGTAGCTCGCGACGTCGACAAAGCTGACCGACTCGCCCGCCTGCTGGTGCTGGGCCACCAGCCCCGGCAGCACGGCGTTGAACGCGTCGGTCGGCGCCTGCTTGCCCGCCTGCCGGTTGGGGATCAGGCTCCCTACAATGAAGTGCGCGTCGGGCGCCAGGCCGTCGTTCGGGTCGACGATGCGGGTGATCAGATCGCTGAGACGGTTGGGCGCCGTGGCGAGCTGCAGGTTGTCGATGACATCGTTGGTGCCGATCATCAGCAGCACAATGTCGGGACCAATCGGCACGCGACGCCTGCCGAGCCAGGAGTCGATGTTCTCCGCCAGGCCGTTGCGGGTGGGGGAGATCCGTCCGTCGATCACCCAGCCGGAGTGGCCCGAGTGGTTCTGCTGCCCGGCGGCGGTCAACGCCGAGGTCGGGTTGTTGGCGTGGTCGCCGACGAACAGCGTGTCGAGGCCCGCCTGCTGCAGCTTGCTGTACAGCGGCGCGCGGTACCCGCCTGCCAGTGCGAAGCCATCGGTAACCGAGTCGCCCAGCGGCATGATCCGCAGCGGCTCGGCCACGGCCGCGGGGAGCAAGGAGAGGGAGAGGCAAGCCGCCAGCGCGAATCGTTTCGTCAGCAGAGCTGTCAGAGCCGGTCGAGCGGACGCGGCGGCAGACATTCGCATCGTTGATTTCCAGTGGCATCGCGGTGGAGCCAGAACGCCGGCGCCGCCGCAAGGCAAACGGACGAGGGATCGCCACTGGCAGTGGCTTCCGCGCTCGAAGAGTTTCAAACGCACAGTATGCGTTGCCCAGGGCTGATGGGGCAAGCAAACGGCGGCAATCGCCGCTGTGCGTGTCCTGTCACGGGGCAATCAGTGCAACGCCGCCGACGCTCGCCGCAAAAATCGCCCGCGCTGACCTCACACCAGCGGCACGCCGGCGTCGAGCAGCCGCTGCTTGAGCACGGTCGCGACCTCGTCCGGCTGCGGGCCGAGGTCGACGCGGAACTGGCGTTGGTTGACGCTGTGCTCGGTGGTGTACAGCAGCACGGCGTCGGTCCGGCTGAAGCGGGCGGCGTCGATCCGCGACCAGCGCAAGAGCCGCTTGCGGAGCAGCCCGCGGACGCTGACGCCGTCGCCGGTCATGGCGTAGCGGATCGGCAGCAGGTGGTTGGCGAGGGTCGCCAGCAGCAGGGCGAGCGCCAGCAGGCCGCTGGCGGGCGAGCGGAGCGTCACGCCCGCGGTGACGGCCGCCGCGGCCACGACCAGCAGCATCACGGCGGTGCGGACCGGGTGCTCGCCGGCGTCCCAGCGGGACCACTCGAACTCGCCGGTCGTGGTGGAGCGCCCGCCGTCGGTCGCCTTGACGTGGGCGGGGATGCGGAGGTCGGTGTCGTCGAGGTGGCGGGGCACGGCGGGGGCCTACGCGGATGGGCGAGCGGTGTTCTTGGTGCTGGTCGATGGCCACGAAAAGGCACAAGAACGCACAAGAAGAAAGAGGTGAAGATTCTTCTCCCGCTCTATTCTACGACACGCTGCGCCGAGGACCACTTTTGTGCACTTTCGTGCCTTTTCTTGGCACTCTCTTCTCCACCCGCTTGCGCCGCTAGTTCTCGACCGGCAGCAGCTCGCGGACGATGGCGGTCATCGACTTGATGCCGGTCGCCAGCGTTGGCTTGGGCGCTGGGTAGAACTTGGCCGAGTGGAGCGACGGCGGCGGCGTGCCGGCGGCGGCGTACTGGTCGAGCCGTTCCTGGGGGATCGTGCCCAGCTTGAACATGCAGATCGGCACGCCGGCGATGCCGTAGCGGCTGAAGTCCTCGCCCCCCATGGTCGGCTTGGAGGGGGTCATGTTCTCCGGGCCGAGCACGCCGCCGACCGCCTTGGCGACCCGCTCGGTCAGCTTGGGGTCGTTGTAGAGCGAGGGGGTGCCCTCGGAGATGTCGACCTCCGGCTCCGGCGCGTTGGCGCTCGCGGCGGCGGCCTTCGCCTTGCGGATGATGGCGTCGGCGATCTGCTGGCGGACCTGGGGCGAGTAGCTCCGCACGGTGAGCTGCAGCTTGCACTCGTCGCTGATGATGTTGTGCTTGGTGCCGCCGTGGATCGAGCCGACGGTGATCACCGCGGGCTCGATCGGGTCGAGCTCGCGGCTGACGATGGTCTGCAGGTCGAGCACCAGCTTGGCGGCGATCACGACCGGGTCGGCGGTGGTGTGGGGGTAGGCGCCGTGGCCGCCGCGGCCCTTCACCGCGATGTCGACGCTGTCGACGTTGGCCTGCGAGTAGCCCGCCAAGTAGCCTGCCTGGCCGGCTGGGTAGTCGGCCGCGACGTGCAGCGCCACCGCGTAGTCGGGCCGGGGGAAACGGGCGAACAGGCCGTCGGCCAGCATCGCCTTGGCGCCGGCGCCGCGCTCCTCGGCCGGCTGCGCGATCACCATCAGCGTGCCGCTCCAGGAGTCGCGGTTGGCGGCGGCCCAGCGGACCACGCCGGTCATGTTGGCCATGTGGATGTCGTGCCCGCAGGCGTGCATCACGCCGACCACCGCGCCCAGCTTGTCGGTGGTGCGGACCCGGCTGGCGTAGGGAACGCCGGTATCCTCGATGACTGGCAGGGCGTCGGTGTCGCAGCGGAGCATCAGGGTGGGGCCGTCGCCGTTCTCGAGCACCCCGACCACCCCGTGCCCGCCGACGCCCTGGGTCACGTCGAAGCCGGCGGCGCGCCACTGCTTGGCGAGCCGGTTGCCGGTTGCTTCTTCCTCGTACGAGAGCTCAGGCGTCTGGTGCAGCTCCTTGTACAGCTCAACCACGCCGGCCAGGTTGTCGTCGAGCCAGGCGTCGATCGCGACGCCGGGGGCGCTAGGGGCGGCGGCATTGGCGGCGAATGGGAGGGCGGTCAGCAGCAGGGCCGCGGCGAGCCCGGCGGTTGGCGGGTGGGGCATGGCAGGGGATTCCCGAGGCCTTGGGGTCCAGCGTGGTTGGTCTCAGCGCATTGTAACCCACGGCGGCGACGCCCGGAGCGATCCCGGCCGGAAGCATCCGGAGCGGGACGCCCGCTACGACGTGATTTCATGGCGTTCGAGGAAGTCGCCGGGGATCTCGGCGGTCTTCTGGGCGACCAGCGCGAAATAGTACAGCGGGGTCCCTTCCATCGACAAGCGGTGGCGGTACCGCTCGAGGTGGTGCAGGTCGAGGTACTCGGAGAAGATCAGCTCGCGGATGAACCGGGAGAAGCCAGACTGGTCGGAGCGGTCGAGGAAGGTCTCCTTGATGTTGAAGGCGACCCAGCCCCCGACCTCCACAAATCGCATCGCCTGAAAGAACGCCGCCGCGGAGATGTCGCCGAAGCCGAGCGCCGCGACGCTGGTCAGGCAGTCGATCGACCAGCCGGACAGCTCGTCGATGGAGTCGGGGTCGAGGTCAGTGAAGTCGGCCACGTAGTACTCGTCGTACACACTCGGCCGGTCGCGGAGGCACGCGTCCCGAGCCTCGGGGATGATGTCGGCGCCGATCAGCCGGGCGACGCCGTTCCGCTTGAGCACCTCGCCCATCATGCCGTTGCCGGCGCCGAGGTCCAGCACCCGCAGCTCGGTGATTCTCTTGCCGTAGGCGTCGAGCGTCTGCTTGAGCTGCTCGCTCACCTTCTCGGGCGAGTTGCACTTCAGCCGCTCGTAGAAGACCTGCTCGTACAGGCCGGGCCGAGGGTAGATTTGGTCGTAGTCGTGGAACCGCAGCCGCGTCTTGCGGCCGTTCTCCATGACGAAGAAGCTGACTTCGTCCTGTTCTAGATGATGAGCGTCGTGAGGAGGAAACTGGATGCGGTAGCGGTGCGGCATGGGACCTTAGGGGTGGAAGATGCGTCTGCGATCACTCCACCTTAGGGGAAACCGCGCGGCGGGGCCACCTTGCGAGCGTCCGGGCGGCGCGGTCGGGCTAGCGGGCTAGCTCGCGGACGATCGCCGGCAGGATCGACCGCATCGCCCGCGAGCGGTGGCTGAGTGCCTTCTTGACCGCGGGGCCGAGCTCGCCGAAGGTGCGGTGCAGCTCGCGGATCTCGAACAGCGGGTCGTAGCCGAAGCCGTTCGAGCCGCGGGGCTTGGGCACGATCACGCCGCGGCAGACGCCGGTCGCCTCGCCGCGGATCTCGCCCGACGGGTCGGCCAGCGTGACGTGGCAGTAGTAGCCTGCGCCGCGTTTCTGCGGCGGCAGGCCGGCGAGCTTCTCCAGCAGCAGGCGATTGTTGGCCTGGTCGTCGCACTCGGGGCCGGCGAAGCGGGCAGAGAACACGCCCGGCGCGCCGCCCAGCGCGTCGACCTGGATGCCGCTGTCGTCGGCCAGCAGCCACTGGCCGAGGTGTTTGGCCTGCTCGACTGCCTTGAGCCGGGCGTTGTCGGCGAAGGTCTGGCCGTCCTCGACCACCTCGATCGCGCCGTCGACGCCGGCGAGCGTGCGGACCTCGACGCCGTGGGGGGCGAGCGCCCCGGCCAGCTCGGCGCCCTTCTTCTGGTTGTGGGTGCCGATGATCAGCGGGGCGGCGGGCATGGCGTTGGGATGCGGTTGCGGCGTGGGTTAGGCCGAGCGGTCCTGCTGCTCGTCGGACTCTTGCTGCTCGTTGGGGGCGGGCTGGGGCACGACGCCCTCGGCCAGCTTCTCGTTCTGCGACTCGCGCTCCAGGCGTTCGATCTCGCGGTCGATCCGCTCGACCCGCTTGCGGTACAGCATGTAGCCAACGCCGATCAGCACCGCGACCACAATCACGGTCACCAGCTTCTCGGCGTCGCCGATGACCGGCTCGATCCAGGGGCCGAACAGGTAGCCCAGGCCAAACACAATCAGCACCACCAGCGAGGCCGCCACCAGGTCCCACAGCAGGAACCGCAGGTAGGGTACCCGCGCGGCGCCGGCGGCGAAGTAAACCGCGCCGCGGATGCCGATCAGGAACCGGGTGCCCAGCAAGATCTTGAAGCCGTGCTTCTGGATCACGTGCTCCAGCTTCTCTTCCTCCTCCGCGTTCACAAACCGCGAGATCAGCGGGTGCTTCAGCAGGAACGCGTGCCCTAGGTGTCGGCCGATGGCGTACATGATCGAGTCGCCCACCAGGGCGCCCATCAGGCAGAAGGCCAGGGCCTCGAACGGGTCGAACCTGCCGGCCTTGCTCAGCACGCCCGCCAGCACCAGCGGCGCCTCCTCTGGGATCGGCACGCCGACACCCGTCAGAGCCAGGAAGGCGAAGATGCCCCACAGCCCGACGCGCTTAACTAGGAAATCAAGAATCACGTTCCGTCTGCAGGGTTTCGCGCGCTGCGGGGGCGCCTGGGTGGGGCCGTGAGGCCGAGGGGGGTTACTGTATGGGGGGCCACGTTGGGGCGACCCAGCAAGTTTGGGTAGCCCGGTATTGTAGCCAGAATCAGCCCCCGCCAGTACCGGCCTGGGGGCCGGATTGTGCAGGCGGCCGCAATCCCGGTCGGCAAAATCAATGGGCTGCTGGCGCCGGCGGCTACAGCTCGCTCACCTGGCGCCAGCGGTCGGCGGGCAGATGGACGACCTCCAGCCGGACTTGGTTGGCGTGCTGCCCCGGCATTACGAACGCCGCCCCCACGCCGGGATGGGCCTCGCAGTACACACGCGACCGTTCCGGCCCGAGCACGTAGAACGCGGTCGACAGCGCGTCGGCCTCCGCACCGGTCGGCGCGATCACGCTGACGCTGTGCGGCCCGACCGCCGGCCGCCCGGTGCGGGCGTCGAGGATGTGCCCGTACCGCTCCCCTCCAGAGACAAACCCCTGGGTGGCGGCCCCGGAGGTCGAGAACGCCTGGTCGACCAGCGCGAACTCAGCAATCACCAACTGCGGCCGCAGCGGGTGCCTTAGCGCGACTCCCCAGCCGGCGACCTGCCCGCCCGGCCGGTTGCCGCGGGCCACCAGCGTGCTCCGGCCGCCGTGCATCAGGAAGTCGTCGACCAGCGCGAGCCCGAGCTGCTCGGCGGCCAGGTCGAGCGCGTGCCCCTTGCCGACGCCGTTGAAGTTGACCTCGATGCCCTGCTTGTCGAACGCGAGGGTTTGTGTGTCGGCGTCGAGCTTCACGTGCGACCAGCCGACCAGTTCGCGGGCGGCGGCGAGTTGTTCGTCGCTCGGCACACGGGGCTCGCGCTGGTAGAAGCCCCACGCCTTAGAGAGCGGCCCGGTCGTGGTGTCGAAGGCGCCTTCGGTCTCGCGGTGCAACTGGTCGCACAGCTCCAGGAGCGCAAACATCTCGGCGTCGGTCTCCGCGGGTCCGAACTGCGCTGCGTTGTTGAGCAGGCTGATGTCGCTCGAGTCGCGGTAGACGCTCAGCCGGTCTTCTTGTTCGTCGATCAGGTCGAGCGCAGCGAGGGCGGGTTCGGTCTCGTTGCGGTGCGGGCTGGCGATCAGCTGCACCTGGAAGTCGCACGCCATCGCGCGGCGGGTGAGCGAGAGCGTGCAGTCGGCCAGCCCGGGGTCGGCGGCGCCTGCCGGCAGGGCGTCGCCGATGCTGCCCAAAGCCTCGACGGCCGACTTGCCCTTGAGGAAGTCGCGGCGGTTAGTAGGGGACTCGGCCATGGCTTGATTATAAGCGGAAGCACTCGACCCGCTCGACCGACCCCGGGGTCGCCACCGCGCCGCGGAGGTGCTCGCCGGTCGGCAGCGGCCGGACCCAGCAGCGGCTGAGGGCCAGCGGGTTGTCTTTCGGTAAAGTTACCTCGGCCCCAGTTGGCGCGTCGAGCGGCGTGGTGAACGCCGGCAGGGGGAAGCCCAGGCCCGTGCCGATCAGCTTGACCACGGCCTCCTTGTTGGTCCAGAAGCGGAAGAACGCCTGGTCCTGCCGGTCGACCGGCTCGCCACGCAGGCCGGCGACTTCGGTGGGCGAGAAATACCGCTCGGCGATCCCGTCGGCCCAGCGGGTCGGGCGGACCGCCTCGATGTCGGCGCCCACGTCGGCGTCGGCCGACACCGCGGCTAGCGCCACGCCGGCCGAGTGCGACAGGTTGAACCGCACCGTGGCCCCGTCGTGCTCGAGCGCCGGCTTGCCGAGCCCGTGGTAGCGGAACGCCACCTCGGCCGGCGACCGACCGGTCGCCGCCGCCAGCAGCCGCCGCAGCCCACAGCGGGCCGCGACAAAGTGCTGGCGGTCCTCGCCGAAGTGGAACCGGTCGGCCCGGTCCCGCTCGTCGACCGACAGCCAGCGCTCGTCGCAATCGGGGCACGGCCCATCGAGCGACCACAGCCAGACCCGCACCACGCCCGGCGCCAGCGGCGCCGCGGGGTCACCCACGGGCCAGTCGGGCAGTTGTTCCGGCGACAGCGGTGGGCGTCTGGCCATCAGCATTTTCCCCTCCCCTCGATGGGGAGGGGCTAGGGGAGGGGTGTGGCGTCGCTAGCTGCTCTGCCTCTACGTTCTCGACGAGGCGAGCCGCAGTGGCGGGGCGCCCCCCCTCCCTAACCCTCCCCACAGGGGGGAGGGGATTGAAGCGGGTGTGGGGGGAAGTGGGCACGCGCCCCACCCCGTTTCGTCCGTCGATTGGCCAACGGCCAATCTCACCGTAGCCTAGGGCATCGCCCTAGGACGCGGATGGTTTAGACTTCCTTCTCGTCGATCCAGCTCATCAGGCGGCGGAGCTGCTGACCGGTCTTCTCGATCGGCAGGTTCCGCTCGCGGCGGCGGGTCGCCTTGAAGCCGGGGGCGCCGGCCTTGTTCTCGAGCATCCAGTTGCGGGCGAAGGTGCCGTTCTGGATCTCCAGGAGCACCTTCTTCATCTCGGCCTTGGTCTCGTCGGTGATGATCCGCGGGCCGGTGGAGTAGTCGCCGTACTCGGCGGTGTTGCTCACGCTGTAGCGCATGTAGTTGAGGCCGCCCTGGTAGAACAGGTCGACGATCAGCTTCACCTCGTGCATGCACTCGAAGTAGGCCATCTCGGGCTGGTAACCGGCCTCGACCAGGGTGTCGAAGCCCGCCTTGATCAGCTCGCTCAGGCCGCCGCACAAGACGGCCTGCTCGCCGAACAGGTCGGTCTCGGTCTCTTCGGCGAAGGTGGTGCGGATGACGCCGGCGCGGGCTCCGCCCAGGCCCTTGGCGTAGGCCAGGCCGATCTGGAAGGTGTCGTCGCTGGCGTCCTCGGGCAGGGCGATCAGGCAGGGGACGCCGCCGCCGGCGGTGAACTCGCTGCGGACCAGGTGGCCGGGGCCCTTGGGGGCGACCAAGAGCGTTTCCACGCCCTTGGGCGGCTCGATCAACCCGAAGTGGATGTTGAAGCCGTGCGAACACATCAGCACGTTGCCCTTGGACATGTTGGGCGCGATGTCGCTCTTGTAGACGTCGGCCTGGACCTCGTCCGGCAGCAGGATGTTGATGACGTCGGCCGCCTTGGCGGCGTCGGCGGCGCTCATCGGCTCGAAGCCGTGGCTCTTGGCGAGGTCGTAGTTATCGCCGCCCGGTCGCTGGCCCACCACGACCTTGACGCCCGAGTCACGCAGGTTCTGCGCGTGGGCGTGCCCCTGGGAGCCGTAGCCGATGATGGCCACGGTCTTGCCCTCCAGGGCCTTCATGTCTGCGTCTTTGTCGTAGTAGATCTTTGCGCCCATGGCGAATGAACCTTGTCCGTTTGTGTTGGGTTGTGGATTGGGAACCACAAAGGCACGAAGGGCACAAAGCAGAGAACGCGGGGCCGCCGCTGCGGCCGTGTTCTCGTTGTGTCCTTGGTGTCTTTGTGGTTACAGGAAATAAATCAGCCTGCCGCGCCGACCGCCGCCGTCACGCCGCCGCTGCCCAGCGGGCGGTTGACCGAGCGGACCATGGCGATGCGTCCGGTGCGGGCCAGCTCGAGGATGCCGAAGGGCCGCATCATGTCGATGAACGCCTGGATCTTCTTCTCCTGGCCGGCCAGCTCAATCATGATCTCATCGGGCGCGACGTCCACCACGCTGCCGCGGAAGATGTCGGTCAGCTCGCAGATCTCGGTCCGCTTGCCCTCCTGGCAGTTGACCTTGATGAGCATCAGGTCGCGCTCAACGTGGTCCTGGGCGCTGATGTCCGTGACCTGCACCACGGTGACGATCTTCTCGAGCTGCTTGCGGACCTGCTGCAGCACGTTGTCGTCGCCGACCACGACGAACGTCATCCGCGACAGGTGCGGGTCTTCGGTCTCGCCGACGGCGAGGCTGTCGATGTTGTAGCCGCGCGAGGCGAGCATGCCGGCGACGTGGGCCAGCACGCCGGGGACGTTTTGCACCAGGGCAGAGAGGACGTGACGCATGGGACTACCAACAGTTTAAGGCAGCAGGTTAACGGGCGGATCTCGCCGGCAGCGGCGAACCCATGATCTTAGTTGGGGGCCCGACGCCCCGCAACCGGCGGGAACACCCCGGATCCCGGGGAAAACCCGCCCTGGAGACAGCCCACCGGTCGCCGGGGTTCGGGGGCAATGGGGTGCAGCCAACCGCAGGGCGGGGCGCCTGCCTGATTTCGGCCCGCGAACGCCCCAGGTCCAATTGATCCTCGTAGCGCGCAGACCGCTCAGATTGATTTCGGGCGGCCCTTCCGCGGACCTGGTAGTCTGGGGCAAATTATCTCCTCCATCCCTCGGGGCGCCATGAATGTCCCTGCGTTCCTGCGTCACCGCCGTGGCTCTTGTGGCGGTCCAGTGCAGCTGGGCTGCAACGCCCGGCCGGTGCGAACAGCCGCCGACCCGCGAGCAGGCCCTTGACGCCCTCCGCGCCGCGGCCGGGTTCTTCAGCGAGCGGGTCGCGATCCAGGGGGGCTACGTCTACCACTACTCGCTCGACCTCCAGCAGCGGTGGGGGGAGGGGCCCGCCGGGCAGGATCTCGTCTGGGTGCAGCCCCCGGGGACGCCTAGCGTGGGGATGGCGTTGCTCCGTGCCTATGACGCCACTGGCGACCGCTACTTCCTCACCGCCGCCCGCCGGGCGGCCGATGCCCTGGTCTACGGTCAGGTGCGGTCGGGCGGGTGGAGCAACAAGATCGACGTGTCCGGCATGCGGCGTGGCCAGCAGCACGAAGGGGGCCAGCGACGGGCCGCCGGCAGGTCGTCGCTCGACGATGGTCAGACGCAGTCGGCGATCGAGTTCCTGATCCGCGTCGATCAGGCCCTCGACTTCAACGACCAGCCCATCCACGACGCCGCCCGGCTGGCGCTCGACTCGTTGCTGGCGGCCCAGTTCCCCAACGGCGGCTTTCCCCAGGTTTGGAAGGGGGCGGTCGAGCCGCGGCCGGTCGTCGCGGCCAACTACCCGCACTACGACTGGCGGACCGAGGGCCGGATCAAGGAGTACTGGGACCTCTACACGCTCAACGACAACGTCTGCGGCTATGTCGCGGACGCGTTGATTGCTGCTCACAAGATTTACGATGACCCGCGCTACGAGACCGCGCTGCAGCGCCTGGGCGACTTCTTGATCCTGGCCCAGATGCCCGCCCCGCAGCGGGGCTGGGCGCAGCAGTACAACGAGCAGATGGAGCCCGCCTGGGCCCGGGCGTTCGAGCCGCCGGCCGTCGCCAGCGACGAGACCCAAGAAGCGGTCGAGACACTGCTAAAGATCGCCGCCGCCACCGCCGACAACCGCTACCTGGAGCCGATCCCCGCGGCGCTGGACTACCTGCAGCAGTCGCTGCTGACCGACGGTCGCCTGGCGCGGTTCTACGAGCTCGAGACCAACCGGCCGCTCTACATGACCCGCAACGGCCGGCAGTACTCGCTGACCTACGACGACTCGCAGTTGCCGAGCCACTACGCGTTCAAGATTCCCGCGCGGCTGCCAACGCTCCAGACGCGCTACCGGGCCGCGCTGCAGGGCGCCGACCCCCCTGCGGTCCCGCCCCGCAGGATTGCCCAGCGGGCCGCGGCGATTGTCGCAGGCCTCGACCAACAGGGACGCTGGGTCAGCGTCTACCACGGCGGGCGGCTGGTCGGTCAGCCAAAATTCCAATCCGGTCAGCCGTACCTGTCGAGCTTGGTGTTCTGCCGGAATGTCCGGGTGCTGTGCGATTACCTCGAGACCGCCGCGTTCTAAATGCCTGCGTCGGCGGCTTCGCGTTCTAGTTCGGCGCTTAAGGTCTCGAACTGGGCAATCAGCTCTCGTTGGGTAATCTCTCCCCTCTCGAATTGATCGACGATAGTCTTGGTCCCTGACAGTTCCACACTTCTACTTCCTTGTTTCCAAATAACCCAATCCACGGTCTTGGTGATGACCGTTCCTCTACTGCTGCTATAGGTCTCGGTGAGGCCGCGGCCGCTCGCCTTGCAGCTGAACCTGGTCCCATTTGGGAACGCGGTCTGGTACCAGAGTTCATCGCCCGCGCTGAGCACAAAGCGGACCTCGCCGTTAGCATTGGTCGAGACCGGAGGCCGACCGTCGAGAAAGGTGACGACCGCATTGGCTCCTGGCTTGCCGTTGAGGACGAACCGGTGCGTGTGGGTCCGAGGTCCGAGGGCGATGTAAACGGCGGCCAGCACGACCACCGCCACTGCGATCGGCACCAGCCGGCGGCCCCAGGTTCGCCACCTCGGCTTGGCGTACGAGAGCGCGCCGCTCATGTCCACGGCCCACCGAACTTCTCGTCCTTCGGCAGCCCCTCGGTCAGCTCGTCGACGCCGTCGGTCGCCTCGGGCGTGTCGGACGGCAGGCGGGAGAACTCGCGGCCCTCGGCCGGGTCGACCGGCTTGAGGTCGTCCGTGGTGTACTTATTCGGCAGCGGGCGGTCGTTCTCCTGGATGTGGAACACAACCTGGCCCAGGTAGTTGTCCCACTGGACCTCGGTGACCCGCCCGGTGTGGGGTTCGTTCCGCATCAGCCGGGTGCGGACCTCCACCAGCTGGCCGATCTGGAAGTCTGGCTCGGGGACCTCCTGCCACAGGGCCGACTTCACGCGGAGCGTCGTTGCGCCGTAGCGGATCACGTGAAACTCGCCCGACTCCTCGTCCCGGCGCCAGATTCGCGTACTGGGAAACTGGGTCCGCGCCAGGGCGACGTCCTCGGGGTGAATCCAGTTGTCGCCGTCCTCCGGCCAGGCCGGGTAATACCCGTACTTGGGGACCTGCTTGAGCGGCGGCGGGTGGGTGGCTTCGTCCATACCAGCAATTATACGGAAAATTCCGGTTTGCGGGCCACCGGAAACTAGCTGGGGCGCGGCGGAGCGGGCCCTGGCAACCTACAATTACGAGATTCGAGCCCTGCCTTTCTTACCCCGATTCCCCCGCCCGGCAGCATGCGCACCGACCAATTCCTCAAGCACCACGGCGTCGCCTCCAACCCGTTCACGGAGGAGGACGCCCAGACCGACCCGGTGTTCAAGTCGAAATGCCGCGGCACCACCTTCCACCCCGCCTGGGACAAGATCTTTGGCGAGCCGACCGACCCGGCCACCTCGATCGTGTTCGGCGAAAAAGGCGCCGGCAAGACCGCCATGCGGCTGCAGGTCGTCGGCCGGCTGGCCGACCACAACAAGGAGGTCAAGCAGGGCCGGCTGTGGGTCATCGAGTACGACGACTTCAACCCGTTCCTCGACCGCTTTGCCGACCGGCTCAGCGCCCGCAAGCAGCGCGACCCGTCGAAGGTGCTGGCCGAGTGGAAGCTGTGGGACCACATGGACGCCATCCTGTCGCTTGGCGTGACCGACCTGGTCGACCACCTGCTCGACTCCACCCACCGCGACGGCCCGGAGGCCAACCGCCTGCGGCCGAGCCCCGGCGCGACACAGTTCAAGAACGCGCTAGACCGCTCGCAGAAGCGGGACCTCCTGCTGCTGGCCGCCTGCTACGACAACTCTACCGCCGAGCCGTTCACGGTCCGCTGGAAGCGGCTCAAGTGGGCGATCGGTTACGGCGCGCTGAGCGCCTGGGGCGAGGCGCTCATTGGCCTGGCAGTCACCGCGATCGCCGTCGGCGCGATGGCTGCTACGAGCAACTGGGGGTGGCTGTCGGCGCCGTGGATCTACCTGGCGGTCGCCTTCGGCTGGGTCCCCTGGATCTACAAGTGGGCCCGCCGCCGCTGGCTGGCCGGCCGCATCAGCAGCCACCTGCGGGTGCTGCGTCGCGAGGCCGGTTCGCTCCGCGAGCTGCTGATGTCGTTCGCGTCGCGTGACCTGCTGAACCAGCCGCTCCCCGACAAGAACCGCACCGACGACCGCTACGAGCTGCTCGGCAAGCTGCAGGGCGTGCTGCGGGCGCTCGGCGTGACCGGCATCGTCGTGCTGGTCGACCGCGTCGACGAGCCGCACCTCTTGAACGGCAAAGCCGAGCTGATGCGCGACCTGGTGTGGTCGATGCTTGACAACAAGTTCCTCAAGCAGCCCGGCATCGGCCTGAAGCTGCTGCTCCCCTCGGAGCTGGCCGAGTACGTGCACCGCGAGGACCGCGACTTCCACCAGCGGTCGCGGCTCGACAAGCAGAACATGGTGCCGTCGCTCGACTGGACCGCCGAGGCGTTGTGGGACCTGACCAACGACCGCATCGCCGCCTGCAGCGACGACGACGCGTCGCCGACCATCCGCGAGATGATCTCCGACGACGTATCGGACGAGCGGCTGCTCGACGCGTTCCGCTCGCTCCGCACGCCGCGGCACCTGTTTAAATTCTTGTTCCGCCTGATCTCGACCCACTGCGGCGCCCACAAGGACACCGACCCGTCCTGGAAGATCAGCCGCGAGACCTTCGAGTCGGTCCTGGCGGTGTACACCCGCGAGCAGGCCGCGGTCGATCGCGGGCTGTCGGTCGGCTAACGGCCGCCGCCGCAGAACGCACCACCCAGCCGCCGGCGGATGCCGAGGGCGCGTTGCGCCGCGGGGGCGACGGTCCGGCGCCTCGCATGTCGCCGGCATCGCCGCTAGTATGGGCGCTCGGCGGCCGTGCGAACTCAACACCCGAACCTCTCGACTCGAAGACCCGATCTATGGCCAGTGGACAATGCATCGGAGTTCTCACTAGCGGGGGCGACTGCCCCGGGCTGAACGCCGCGATCCGTGGACTCGGCAAGGCGGCGATCGACCAGTTCGAGATGTCCGTCATCGGCTTCCGCGACGGCTTCCGCGGCCTGGCCCTCGACCGCATCGTGCGGATCACGGGCGACCAGCTCTCAGGCATCCTGACCGACGGCGGCACGTTCCTCGGCGCGAGCCGCGACAAACCGCACAAGATGCCGATCGGTGAGCGCACCGAGGACATGACCGACGCCATCGTCGCGACCTACCAGCGGCACGGCCTGGACTGCGTGGTCTGCATCGGCGGCGGCGGCACGCAGAAGAACGCCCTGCGGCTGCAGGACGCCGGGCTCAACGTGGTGTCGCTCCCCAAGACCATCGACAACGACATAGCGAAGACCGACGTCTCGTTTGGGTTCGACACGGCGCTCGGCATCGCCACCGAGGCGATCGACCGCCTGCACTCCACCGCCACCAGCCACCACCGCATCATCGTGGTCGAGCTGATGGGCCACCGCGCCGGTTGGCTCGCGTTGGGGGCCGGCATCGCCGGCGGGGCCGACGTGATCCTGATCCCCGAGATCCCCTACGCGATCGAGCACGTCGCCGAGGCGATCAACGCCCGCGCCCGACGCGGCAAGCGGTTCAGCATCGTCGCCGTGGCCGAGGGCACGATGACGGTCGAACAGTCGAAGACCATCAACGAGCTGGCCGCCGCCAAGAGCAGCGCCGAGACCAAGGACGACAAGAAGAAGGCCTCGCAGCAGCTCGCCGCCTTCCACCACGAGCACGTCGACCACACGCTCAAGCTGACCCACCAGCTCGAGGAGATGACCGGCCTGGAGTCGCGGCTCACCATCCTCGGGCACCTGCAGCGGGGCGGCACCCCGTCGGCCGCCGACCGGCTGCTCGCCACCCGGCTCGGGGCGACCTGCGCCGAGCTGCTCCACGAGAAGCAGTACGGCTACATGGTCGCCGCCCGCGGCGACGGCTCCGAGGCCGTGCCCATCGAAGAGGTCGCCGGCAGCAAGAAGCTGGTCCCCGCCGACCACCCCTGGGTCCGCGCCGCCCGCAGCGTCGGCACCAGCCTCGGCGACTCCTAGAGAACCACCCATGGCAGCCGACCCCGCTACCGCTCCCAACCGCCTGCAGGCCCTCGACGTCATGCGCGGCGCCACGATCCTGGCGATGATCCTCGTCAACAACCCGGGCACCTGGGCGTCGGACTCGATCTACCCGCCGCTGCAGCACGCCGAGTGGCACGGCTGGACCCCGACCGACCTCGTCTTCCCGTTCTTCCTGTTCATGGTCGGGGTCGCGATGGCGTACGCCTTCCGCAAGTACGAGCAGGCCGACCGCGCCGCGATCGCCGCCGCTTGGCCGCGGATCCTCCGCCGCACGCTCACGCTGGTCGGGCTCGGGTTGTTCCTCAACGCCTACGGCGGCCTGCTCGCCGACGCCCTGGGGACCGGCGAGTTCAGCCTCGCCACGCTCCGCCTGCCCGGCGTGCTGCAGCGGATTGGCTTGGCCTACTGCGGCGCGTCGATGGTGGTGCTGCTGTTGCCCAGGGCCGCGCGGTGGGTCGCCGCCGCGGTGATGCTGTTCGGTTACGCCGCGCTGCTGATGTTCCTCCCCGCGGACCTGAGCTACGAAGAACGCTTCGCCGCCGACGGCAACCTGACCCGCGCGGTCGACATCGCCGTGCTCACCAAGCCCCACATGTACACCCAGGCGACCAGCGAGCCGACCGAGCCCGAGGGCCTGCTCAGCACGCTGCCGTCGATCGTGACCGTGCTGATCGGCTACCTGGTCGGCGGGCTGCTGCGGCGTGGCCCGCTCGGCGCGGGCACGCTGCTGACGCTCGTGATCCTTGGCGTCGCGCTGACGTCGCTGGGTCTCGCCTGGGACGTGCGGTTCCCGTCGCCCGGTGGCGTGCCGATCAACAAGAAGCTGTGGACCAGCAGCTTCGTGCTCTTGACCGGCGGCCTTGGCACGCTGACGCTCACCGCCATCCTGATCGTGTTCGACTGGCTCGGCGGCGGCTCGAAGCTGATGCAACGGATCGCCATGCCGTTCACCGCGGTCGGCGTCAACGCGATCACCGCGTTTGTGCTCGCCTCACTGACGGGGGCGACCATCGCCCGCGTGCCGGTCGGCGACACCAGCCTCAAGAACTGGATCTACCAGAACGTGTTTGTCGCCCCGCTGGGCCCCGGCCCCGCGTCGTCGCTGGCGATGGCCGTCGCGACGGTCGCCATCTTCTGGGCGCTGATGATCGTCTTCTACCGCCGCGGCTGGGTCATCCGGGTGTAGCCGAGCGGCCGACTTTTGTCCGCTATTCGGACATCGATTCCTAGCGACAAAAGTCGGGCCCGTTGTCGGGCGCCCGAATTCGTAACCCTCTCAATGAGAGGGGCTTGCGCCGACCGCCCCGCAGGGGGAGGGCCGACTTTTGTCCTTTCCTGCCCACCAGCGCGGACAAAAGTGACAAAACGCGTCGGACCCTTGAACCGCAACCCGACCCTCCACCGCCTCGCTCAGCGACCCTTATTGGACCACGGTCGGGTCAGAATTTCTACAAAGAAATGGGGGGTGTAGTTGGGAAATTCGCTACGCAGGCGTGTCGGGCCGGCGCAGGTTTGGCGTAGAAATTATCCGCTCTGCATGAATCGACATGGGCCACTGACACTGGCTTTCCAACTCCGCTCATCGTCATCCAATCGACTACAACCGCTGCATTCCCAGAATGAAGTCGGTGAAGACCACGGTCCTGCCCCAAAAAACTGCACCAGTTGCAGTGAGAGTCTGGTTAGGGCAGCGGGCCGCGAACTCGGTAGGGGTGACGTACCCCAGCGAGCTGTGCGACCGGTGGTGGTTGGAATCCTCTCGCCAGGCGTCGGACAGCTTCCTGGCCGACGCCCGACTCTCGAACGACTGGATTGCTAAGAACTCGTTTCAGAACTCGCTGTTGTGACTCGGGCGGCAGGTGGCGAGTCGATCCACCCAATGATCCCGCCGCATAAAGTGCATTTGGAACGGTTTCTGGAATCCGCACTATCCCCCCCCAGCTGTCGGAGGTACAATATCCGCACCCGCAAAAACGGAACCTCTATTTGTAAGCACGGAACCACGTATGCAAGCCGTCCTGCTGACCCGCGATGATTTCCTTACTGATCGTCAGGGCAGGACGTTTGCCGATGTGCTGAATGATCCTGACCAGCCCTTTGACGAGGTCCTCGAGTTCTTCGGCGATGAGTCGCGGCAGCGGCGTATGGAAGACGCCGAGGTCCACCACGATCGCGCGCCACTAGCCGGAGTGGTGCGGGAGCTTGAGGCCGCGCCTGCAGTAGATTGCTACCTGGCCGGGTTCCACCCCGCAAAGACCAAACGACTGCGTCAGGCGATCGGAGTGGTGGTGCGGATCATTATGGAACGCCGCGGTTGGAAGAAGACGGGCCGCAAGGGCTCGCTCGGTGTCCGCGCCGCTGCCGCCGACGGTACCCCTTCGCACAACACAGGCGGGTTGGCGATGTGGTTTGTGCGTGCGGAGCGCTACGAGCTTCCGGAGGGGATGCCTTTTCTATCGGTGTCGCAACGCTGCCAGCAACTGACAGATTCCGCAGCGTCCCAGCAAAACAACAATCGCTAGCAGAGAATCGAGCACTCCCCCACGAACATCTTCTCTGATGTGTGCCTGAAGAACGAAGGCTACGCTTGTCGGGTGTTTGTCGATAGTTCTGAGAATGCCTCCTGGCTTCTTGACAAACTGAGCGGCCTGTTTGTCTTCAAGACGAGCGAGCCGATGCATGAAGCGCGAACACACGAGTGGTGCAGTTTCCGTGTGCCGTACGGGCCAACGCTTTCGCACCGCGTGCTTTCACACCTCTTGTCATCAATCCCTGGCGTGCGCATGGGGGTAGACATCGAACGGGACGAAAACGATTGATCGGTCCCTAGAGCAGCGGGGCGATTGGTGTTGCCGCGGCTTGTGAAAGATCAACGGCCGCTTCCCCGCATTGCTGCCGCTTCTCTGTTGCTACCGAAGCGTGCGAAGAGACCCCCTGTCCCGCGGGGGCAAGTTTATCAGCGGGCGGCGTGGATTGCTGGCGCGCGTTCCTTCACCCGTCCGATCGGCGCGCTAGAACCTCATTGAACAGGCTGTTAAGAAATGCAATTGACCCCGCACCCCCAGCACACCGCACAGACCGGCCAGACTGCTCGATACGTCCTGCTTGCGGCCGACACGCCAATCGGGCCGGCATGTAACGCGGCGAACGGGGGCGAGTCCTACTCGGCGGTCTACGGGTTTAGTGATCGCAGCGCTTACGAGAAGTTCTGCAGCACCAGTCCTGATCCGCTCCGCCCCTACCCGCTAGTCGGCGGCCTTCTCAAGAATCACCCGACCGGAACGGACGGGAGCGTCAGGCTCGTGGTACTCGACGCGCCGGGGGTCCAGGCGGACTGCCTGCACGCGGCCACGGTGGACGAGGTCAGCACGGCCCAGCTCAAGCGATCGCCACAGGTCCGAGCGACCTACGTGTTGGACCGCAACGACGCGACAGGCGTCTACACGCCCGGCCCCTCGCCCGAGTAAGGCCGCAGAGTACGTGGGGTAGGCCGGCTGTCACCGGTGGTGGTTCAATCGCGAAGGAACAACAATGACCGTGCTGAAAGGAATCCCGATCTCACCAGGCTTGGCGAGAGGAACCGCCATCGTTTACGACTTCGATGTTGGTCGGCACCTGACGGTTTCGCAACGCGATGTCTCGACCACGGAGGTCAAGTCGGAATGGGAACGGCTGGACGAAGCGCTCGCCAAATCCAGTCACGATCTGTCGCTCGTCGCGACATCGGTCACCGCCGGATCGCCCCGGAGCGCTTCGCTAGCAATCCTTGCCGCCCACGCGGCGATGACCGCGGAGATCGCTTCGCTGGTAAAGCAACACATCGAGAGCGAACTCGTTAACGTCGAACAGGCGCTCGCGTCGGTCGTCGGTGATTGGGTGGAACGGCTCACTCGGCTTGACAGCGAGTACCTCAGGCAGCGCGAGCAGGATATACGCGACGTCGGGAGGCGAATGTCTCGCTACTTGGCGGGCTCGCTCGCCTGGAACAAGGGGCCGCTCCCATTGGGCTCGATCGTCGTGGCCCGAGAGCTTTTGCCCTCGGAGGCAATCGAGCTAGCCAACTGTGGGGTGGTCGGTATTGTCACGGAACGGGGCGGTCACTACAGCCACACGGCCATCATCGCCCGCTCGCTGGGCATTCCCGCCGTGTCGCGGGTGCTGCACGCGACGTCGCTGATCCACCCGGGGATGAGTCTGCTTCTCGACGGTGACGAAGGGGTGGTGACGGAGTCGCCGTCGAAGGCGCAGGGGGTCGACTTCGCCGAACGGCAGCGCCGCCGAGAATTAGAGGTCGCCAACCTGTGGGACGACGCCGGCGAGCCGAGCGTCACAACCGACGGGGTCGAGATCACGCTTGTCGGGAACGTAGGCCGCCCGGAGGAAATCGCGTCCGTGCTGAAGAGCAAGCTGAGCGGCGTTGGGTTGTTCCGCACCGAGTTCCTGTTCTTGGAAGCCGCTGAGCGACCATCGACCGACACCCAGGCCGAAGTCTACGGCGGCATGGCGTCGTGCCTCGGCGGCCTGCCAATGGTGGTCCGGACGTTCGACCTAGGCGGAGACAAGCAGCCGCCGTTCCTGTTCACCGAGGGGAGTGAGCAGGACGCAAACCTGTTCGTGCGGGGGCTGCGGTTCTCGCTCGCGGAAGGGCGCCTGTTCGAGTCCCAGATCCGCGCGATCCTGAAAGTCACGCGGACGGCGGACCTACGCATCTTGCTGCCGATGGTGGTCGGGTTGGACGGCTTCGCCCGCGCGGTGGCGGTCATCGAACGCATCGCCGTGGAGTGTGGGCTGCCCCGGACGCCACCGATCGGGGCGATGATCGAAACGCCCGCATCACTCTACGCACTGGATCAGATCCTCGACCTGGCGGACTTCGTGGCGATTGGCACGAACGATCTGACCCAGTACATGCTCGCCACCGAACGGGGCCTGGCGGACAAGAGCGAGGACTGCTCGGCGATGCACCCCGCGGTACTCCAGGCAATCCGTCAAATCGTCGCGGCGGGCGTCAGGCTGCAGTGCCCGGTGAGCGTCTGTGGCGAGGAAGCGGGGAACCCCGATTTTGCATGCCTGCTTGTCGGCCTCGGGATACGCGAGCTTAGCCTCAGCCCATCGCAGGCTGGGGTGGTGCGGCAAGCGATTCGCGCGATCGACTCGAAGTCCGCACAGGCGATCGCGGAACAGGCGATCGCCTGCGGCAACACCTCCGACGTGCGGGCGCTGGTAGCCCGGTGGCGTTCGGGAGCCACGGAGTCGCCGGACGGCGCCGCTGGTTCTCCCGCGGTCGTCGTCGCAGACCACTGACGCAAAAGGCGCTTAGCGACTCGAGACGACTCGGAATCTTTCACCAGGGCAGACCTTTCACAACAGGATCGACGCTGACCCCCGCCTGGGACCGCAGCGCAAGCCATGAGCGAGAAGAAACCGCTGCCGCTAGACATAAGTGTAAAGCCAAAACCTAGTGTGTGTCCCGTGTGCGGGCATTCGTCCTACTCACGGGCCGGCATCCACCCGCAGTGCGTCGGCGTGCAGGTGGACAAGAAGCACCGCACCCAGCAGGCGCTGGAAGCAAAGGCGGCCGTCAATCAGGACGATGGGGACGCGCCGAGCACGCCGTCACCTTCATCGCCCACGGCAGAGTCGAACTGAGACGCGGGCGTCTCGGTGGCGGAAATAGCAGCAGCAGTATCAGGAGCCTCAAATTGGCTAATCCAGAAGTCCGGAAGATCGCTTTCGTCGGCGACTACTTCCCTCGCAAGTGTGGCATCGCCACCTTTACCCACGACCTGCGGAAAGCGGTGACCGAACTGGGGGCGGAGTGCCCGGTCGTTCCCGTGGACGACATCGAGGGCGGCTACGATTACCCCCCGGAGGTAAGGTTTCAGATCGCAGAGCAGGACCGCGAGTGCTACAGCCGCGCGGCCGACTACCTGAACCACAGCAACGTGGACGTGGTGTCGCTCCAGCATGAGTTCGGCATTTATGGCGGACCGGGCGGAGCGCACATCATCACCTTCATGCGCAGCTTGCGGTTGCCGGTAGTGACGACCCTGCACACCGTGCTCCCCGAGCCCAACGATACGCAGCGTCGGGTCATGGGGCAGCTGCTGGACCTCTCGACCCGGTTGGTGGTGATGACCGAACGAAGCCGGTCCACCCTGATCACCGTGTACAAGGTCAGCGAATCCAAGATTGATCTGATTGCCCACGGCATCCCGGACCGGCCGTTCGCGGACCCCAACTTCTTTAAGGATCAGTTCGGCGTCGAAGGCAGGCACGTCGGGCTGACCTTCGGGCTGCTCTCCCCCAACAAGGGGATCGAGAACGTGCTGAAGGCGCTCCCCGCCGTGATCCGGGTGGAGCCGAACTTCGTGTACCTGGTGCTTGGGGCGACGCACCCGAGCCTGCTGCGCGCCGAAGGAGAGAAGTACAGGATCGGCCTTGAACGCATGGCCAAGGAGTTGGGCGTGCAGAAGAATGTCGTGTTCTACAACCGGTTTGTCGACCTGGCCGAGCTGACGGACTTCATCGGCGCGTCGGACCTGTACATCACGCCCTACCTGAACGCCGCGCAGGCAGTGTCTGGCACGCTCGCCTATTCCTTTGGGTGCGGGCAGGCGGTGATCTCAACGCCCTACTGGCACGCGGAAGAGCTGCTCGCAGACGGCCGGGGAGTGCTGGTGCCCTTCGACGACCCCGATGCGATCGGTCGAGAAATCCTCGCGCTGCTAGGCGACGAGAAGCGGCGGCACGCGATGCGGAAACGAGCCTACCTGCTGGGGCGTGAGATGGTCTGGAGCCACGTGGCCGGGCAGTACTTGGCGTCGTTTGAGCAGGCGCGTCTGAGCCGGCGTCAGTCGGCCAAGCCGCTCGCCATCCGTACGCTTGAGGAGCAGCCGCTCGCCCTGCCGAGAATGAACCTTGAGCACGTGCTGCGGATGACCGACTCAACGGGCATCTTCCAGCACGCGACTTTCTCGCTCCCGAACTTTGAGGAGGGGTACTGCACCGACGACAACGCCCGCGCGCTGCTGCTGATGGTGTTGCTGGAGGATCTTGGGAGGAACTCCCCCGAGGTGCAGCAGGTCGCGTCGAGCGCGGCGGCGTTCCTGAACTACGCGTTCAGTCGCGAGACCGGGCGGTTCAAGAACTTCATGAGCTTTGATCGACGCTGGCTGGAGCGCGATGGTTCCGACGACTCGCAGGGGCGCTCGGTCTGGGCTTTGGGGGCCTGCGTGGGGAGGTCCCGCAGCCAGAGCCTGCAGTCGTGGGCGGTCCAGCTCTTCCACCAGGCGCTGCCCGCCTGCGCCGAGACAACCTCGCCGCGGACCTGGGCGTTGGCGCTGATCGGCATCCACGAGTACTTGCGCCGGTTCAGCGGCGACCGCCTGGTGGATCAGATGCGGGACACGCTGACCACCAAGCTGGTGGACCTCTACCGCCGGACGGCCACCGACGAATGGCCCTGGTTCGAGGACGTGGCGTCCTACGCCAACGCCAAACTGCCGCACGCGCTGATCCTCAGCGGCCGCTGGGCCGGCAACCAAGAGGCGCTCGATATCGGCCTCCGGTCACTCCGCTGGCTAGCGGCCAAGCAGCTTTCGCCAGAGGGGCGTTTCCGCCCCATCGGCTGTAACGGGTTCTGCCGACAAGGGCAGCCGGTCGCGGAGTTCGACCAGCAGCCCATCGAGGCGCACGCCATGGTCTCGGCCGCTATCGAGGCCCATTCCGCCGATGACGACCCGTTCTGGATGGAGCAAGCCCACCTGGCGTTTGACTGGTTCCTCGGACGCAACGACCACGGGCTGCCCCTCTACAACCCGAGCACCGGCGGCTGTCACGACGGGCTACAGGAGAATTCCGTCAACGAGAATCAGGGCGCCGAGTCGACGCTGGCGTTCTTGCTTTCGCTGGCCGAGCTCGAGCAGTTGGCAAACTCTCTGGCAATCGGCAGCCCCATCGCCGACGGACCGCCTGGCGGCCTCTCCGGCGCCCTAATGGATTCGAGGCTCGTGCATGCTAGCTAAACGCACCGGGATCATCCTCAAGCCCGACAGCAGGCGGGTTGTCCTCCGTCCGTTCATCCCGTCCGCGGCGGAGCGGCGGTTGAAGATTGTCGCCAGGGTGTCGGCGCTGCCGGACGCGGTGGTCGATGACCTCATCGGCCAAGTGCTGCAAGACTTCCATGGGCGCCATCAACGCCCCGGCGAGTTCTTTGGAGATCGGTTCCAGGACGTCCGTGAGCACGTGCTCACGGACGCGTCACTCAGCGAGAACCGGAAGCTGCTTATCGGCGCGTACTTCACGCAGGAGTACGCCCTGGAGTCTGCCGCCCTGTTTAATCCGTCGATGGTGTGGCACCCGGATCAGTCGAACGTGCCGAACGGGTCGAAGCGGTTCCTGCTCAGCCTCCGTGCGATTGGCGAAGGCCACTTGTCGTCGATCACGTTCCGATCAGGGACCGTCGACGCCGCCAACAAGATCGTCGTGGACGAGCCGACCCGCTTCGCCACCGCGCCTAGGGTTGCGCCCGACGCCGAGTACGACAAGGCGTTGTTCACGCGGAAGCTCGCAGAGATGGGCCTGTCCAACAGGTTCACCAGGATAACCCTGGGAAGACTAGGCGTGGGGTTCACGCTGGAAGAGCTAGAGGCGTCGCTCACCGCCGCCATCCAGGAGAACCGTGCTCGCGAGCAGGAGTTCGGACCCACGCGAGACGGGGTCCGGACGCTGGCGAGATCGAACTACGAGATCGCCTACACGGCAGAGCAAGATCTGTCTGAGCGGCTCATCTTTCCCTACGGCCCCACAGAGACTAATGGCATCGAAGACGCCAGGTTCGTCGAGTTCCAGCGTGAAGATGGCAGCGTGCGGTACTACGCCACCTACAGCGCCTACGACGGCAAGATTGTGCTGCCGCAGCTGCTCGAGACCAAAGACTTCCTGCGGTTCCGGATGCACACGCTTAACGGCCCGGCGGTCGCCAACAAGGGGCTGGCCCTCTTCCCCAGGACCATCAACGGCCGGTATGTCATGCTCTCCCGGCAGGATGGCGAGAACCTGTATGTGATGGACTCAGACAACCTCTGCTTCTGGCACGACAAGCGACCGCTCGCCAAGCCGACGAACCCCTGGGAGTTTGTGCAGATCGGTAACTGTGGCTCTCCGATCGAGCTCGACGAGGGCTGGCTGGTGCTGACCCATGGGGTCGGGCCAATGCGGCGGTACTGCATCGGCGCCATGCTGCTTGACCTGGATGACCCCACCCGCGTGATCCGAAGATTGACCGAGCCGCTGCTCACGCCCGACGAGAACGAGCGTGAAGGGTATGTCCCGAATGTCGTGTACAGCTGCGGCGCGGCCGTGCACAACAACGAACTCATCCTGCCGTACGCGATGTCGGACTACGCCTCGAGCTTCGCGACAGTTAACCTCGATGAGCTGCTGTCCGCAATGGACCTTGAGTAGAGCGGGGCGATGCGGCCGGGCAAGCCTGTTGGAAGACCTACCCCGTTGGCTACCACCTGTGCTTCATCAAAGCCAAAATTGCATTCGAACAGCAGGCAACTTCTTCTCTCCAATGCTACCGCCGATTGCAAGTTGACGCACAAGCAACGTCGCTGGCACGGACATGATTCTGGATCCCACCGCCGGAGATTTGACGGCTCCCGCTTCCCCGCTTGTTGGGCGCCTCGCGGTTATTGGCCAAAAGTACCCGAAGTTGGACCAATCGCGGGCTCGAACGCTCTGATGCGACTGCGGGAGGCGTAAAAGACGAATGGCACTTAGATCGCCATAAGCCCCTTGCGCATCAACCGTTTGAGTTCCTTTCGAGGCTTGGTCATCATAGCTGCCTTGCGAGGATTCCGTTTTCTCATGCGAGGTTCATAGCGAACAGGGCGCTCGGCCGTCTGCGCAAAGCCGTTGCGAGGCTGGACGTGAAGAGCCGTGACGCCCCGCTGGCTGCCATTCCACAAGTCTATCGCAGCGGCTTTGTGTCGCCGTCTCGCTGGAACTCCGGTGCGGCGCGAACGCCTACGTTCCTGCGAGACGCACAACGCTGGAGTACGGGTGATCCTATAAGGCCGTAAACTCCTGCGGCTGGTGGCCAACGGAGAGCACCTAGGGCCTGCCACCGCCAGCCTCAGCAGGAACAGTGCGCCGGCCAAGACCCCCCGGAGGGCAGCGAGGATCTGCTGGGCCTTGGGCAGGTCGTGCTGGGCGACGTCCTCGGCAATCGGCGGCCAGCAGGCGAACGCCCCGGCCTCCGACGGGAGGGACGGCATTGCGCAGCACAGCGTGACGGCTCCGCCGGCTACTCGACCGTTTCGCCGGTCATCTGGTAGATCGCCAGCGGCCGGCCGTCGGGGCCCGGGAACTCCTCGACCGCCAGCCGGCCCTCGACCGACACCGGGCGGATCGAGAACTCGGTCGACTCGCCCGGCTCCATGCTCACCAGGATGCAGTCGTACAGCGCGGCGCCGGGGCCGAAGCAGCACTCCTGGTTGTCGCGGACGAGCACGAACTGCTTGATGCCGCGCTTCTGGGCGGTCGGCAGGATGTAGCCGCGGATGCGGATCCGCTGGCCGTGGAGCGCCTCGATCGAGGGGGTCAGCATGCTGCGGAAGAACGCCGCGTCGGGCTCGATGTCGAAGGCCAGGTCGTCGAAGGTCTGGTCGATCAGCCGGTCGGGGTCCCTCGCCACGGGCGCGGGGTCCGACGGCCGCGGCTCCGCTGACTCGCTCTGCGCGCGTCCTGCGGAGTCGGCAGCCGCGTCGGTCTCGGCCGGTGGGTCGCTGGCCTGAGGGGCAGCGGCTGGATCGCTGAGGCTGTCGGCGGTCGTCTTAAGCGGGGGCAGCGAGCCGTCGGCGCCCGGCTCGCAGCCCGACAGCAGCAGGGCGCCGGTCAGTCCGCAGAGGGTTGCTAGCAGGCGTGGCACGGGGGACGGCCCTTTCCTTGGGGTCGGTCGCCTGGGGGGGCGAGGCGGCGCCGCTAGCAACGCGACGCGCGGGGGCGTGGCCGCCCAGCCGCTTACTTTATGTAGTCGCCTTCGAGCGAATACACCAGCTCAGGTTCCCCCTGGGAGAGGTTGCCCAGCCGCACCGACAAGCGGCCGCCGACGCGGTACAGGCCGAGGTTCTGGTCGGCCGTGTGGTCGCCGGTTAGGTTCACCATGATCTGGTCGAAGTACATCACCTTGCTGGCGTCGCCGAAGCAGCACTGGTTGTTGTCGCGGACCAGCAGGAACTCCTTGTTGCCCTTCTGGAACTTGGCGGAGTCGGGCCGCATGTAGCCCTTGATGAAGATCGGGTCGCCCGACTTGATGTGCTCGCCGATCTCTGTGGGGATCGGGCGGCCGGCCAGCTCGTCGTCCTCGGACGGCTTCATCTCCTCGAACGAGATCGGTGAGTATCCCTCGGGGACTTCAGTAGCAAAGAAGTAGCCGCCGTAGGCTGTTCCAGTGATCAAAGCGACAAGAGAAAACGCAAGCCCCATCTTGGCAAGCTTTTCGCCAGTGTAGACATCGCTATTCGCTCTTATCGAACGAAATGCTATCCACGAGACTCCAAGGCCGATCAGCGGAACACCTGCGAGCGGAAGCATGTACTGGGCGTAATCAAGGCTAGATACGCCGAGTGGGTAGAACACAACTGATACGATTCCGAGCAACGCCCCGACGATCGACCCGGCGTGCAGCGCACGGTAGCTGGCGGCGTCTTCGTACGGCTCGGTCGAGGTTTCGGGCTCGAGGGTGAGCGTGCTCATAGCGTCAGCGGGAATCGGAGGTTGGGGTGAGGGCAGGGGATCCCCTGCGTGGGGCCTGGGCCCTCCATTATAGCCTGGCGCTGGTTGGAAGGCGCTAGGCGATAGCCGCCCTCGGCCCCGCCATTTTCCAGGGCTTCGCAGTCGCTCGCGCCCAGCCCCTGCCAACCAGCGCCCCCGCACCGCGCAAAAAAGTGGCCGCCGGGGGGTCAGTCCGGCGGCCGAAGGGGTGCTCGCAAAGGAACGAGCAACGGGTGGACACTTGGCGACGCCGCTCGGCGTCGCGGTGTGGCGGATAGGATTGGCGGCGCGCCGCTCCCAGCCCCAGGTGGGTTCCCGGGGCAGGCGAGCGAACGCCGATAGCACGCGCCCGGGAGGAAGCCCGGCGGCGCCGGATCAGCAGGCAGCCAGCGGAGAGGTCGCTCTGCCGGCCGCCGCTAGGTGGGCGCCTGGAGCACGTAGAGCCGATGGGATGACAGGGCCTCTTAGAAGAGCCAACGAACAAAGGTGAAAAGGGTACGGCCGGCAGGCCGTCTACTTAAACGGTAGCTCACAAGCGGGCGGCGGGGACGGGAGTGTGGGAACAACGCTCCGCGTCGTCTACTCGGTGGCGGTCAGATCGAACACCAGCTGGGCGGGCGGGACCTTGGCGGCGATCTGCCCGAACGCCTCGAGCATCTGCGACTCCATGTCGGCGATGGTGCTGCCGCCCGGCACGCTGATAAACACGCCGCCGCCGGCAAAGGCGATCGCCCGCATCAGGTCGCGGTCGGCCCCGGCGCCGACGGCCATCGTGTGGATGGTGATGCCGCGGTTGATCGCCTCGACCGCCTCGTAGAAGGCGTACTTCTTGTGCTGGTCGTTGGTGGTGTAGTCGGCCGAGCCGTCGCCGTCGTAGTCGGTGTAGTCGGACCAGTTGAAGTCGCCCGGCAGGCTCCAGCCCGACTTCGACCGGTTGGCCTGGCCGTCGGTCATCAGGATCATGGTCGGGCGGGCCCCGTAGCGGCCGTGCCCCTCGTCGCTTGAGTCGCCGTCGGCTCCGACCAGCAGCTCGCGGCCCTTGAGCACGCCGTCGCCGATGGCGGTGTAGACGTCGTAGTGGCCGGCCTGGTGGCGGCGCTGGATGGCGTCGACCGCGGCGTAGTCGGATGAGATCGGGTCGTCGCTCAGGTCGATCGAGACCTCGCCGTCGTAGTGCGAGTCCTCCCACACCGCGTACGAGCCGTAGCTCACGACGCCGATCTCGTCACCGAAGTCGAGGTCGTCCAGGAAGCCTAGGAACAGCGAGGCGCCGTTCTTCACCGCCGTGAACGGGTAGTGCGACGTCCGCCACAGGTCCTCCGACACGGTCCACTTCATCTGGTTGTTCTGCTGGAGGAAGTCCATCAGCGTGCGGTACCCGTACTTCTTCTTGTACGGCCCGTTGAGGTTCTTCACGTAGCTGATGTAGTCGTTCCAGTCGTTCTTGCTGGTGTTGTTGCTCGGTTCGCTCTTGGGGAGCCCCGACGAGTACCGACCGGCCTGCGGGTACTTGTGGAGGTAGTCGCCGCTGGCGTCTTTGTCGTCGAGGCCGAGCTGGGAGCGGATGGTGTTGGTGTTGTTGCTGCTGATGTACGTGCCGGCGTAGGAGTCGATGTCGCCGAAGCCGGTGGACGGGAACTTGCTCTTGGAAGTGCCGGGCCACGTGGGGTCGGCCGCCTGGAGCTCGTCCCACATCTGGTCCAGGCCGGCTTCGATGTCGGCCTGCGAGAACGAGCCGATCGAGCGGAGCTCGGTGTCGTCGCTCATCGAGCCGGAGAAGTCGAGCACGAGCACGAGGTCGCGGGCCTCGACGAAAGCGGTGGCGGTAGTCTGCAGCTCGACGCTGTCCTTGCCGACGGCCCAGCCAAAGGCGAGCGGGAATTTGCCGTCGGGCGCCTCCTGGTCGCTGCCGTCGCGGCGGGCTACCACCTTGACCACGTTGAACGGCGACTCGCCCCACTGGATCGGCCAGGAGTCGGAGGCCTCGTTGTAGCCCCGCTTGCCGAAGAACACGTCGAGGTCGGGGTCGACGAACACGCCGTTCAACTCCGCGACCTCGGCCGCCATCTGGCGGGCCGCGGCGACCGCGATGCTGTTGGCGTCGATCGTGGCCGAGCCCTGCCCCTGGCCGGCGTCGTGGATGGCGGCGGTGATCTCCTGCGAGGCCGCCAGCGCGGCGGCGTCCACCGCGTTCTGCATCTGCGTCTGGGTCAGCACGATGCGGCCCGAGTCGATCGACATCGACACAAACGCGAACACCACGCACAGCAGGAAGCCGGTCAGGACGACAATCACGCCGCGTCGTTGGGGCGGGCGTTGGCTAGCAGTTCGGGCCATGGGGTAGTGCTCCGGTTGGGAAGGGCGTGTAGGAATAGGGCGGCTGTAGGGCGGGCTAGTCGGAGATCGTGGCGCGGCCGTTGCGGAAGAACACCGAGGCGGACATCGCGTAGTCGTTGGCCGGGTCGACCGCCATGTGGCTCACCTCCGAGTAGTCGATCGAAACCCGCACCTCGAACAGCCGCAGGTCGTTGGCGGGGTCCTCGATGTCGAAATCGGTCTCGGGGTACTCGGCGTCCTTGACCTCGACCGTGATGCTGTCACGCGGCAGGCCGTTGGACTCGAGGAAGGTCTTCACGTCCGAGACCAGCTTGGCGTTGGCGTCCTCGCCCTGGCCGAGCATGCCGTCGCGGTCCATCGAGGCGAACCGGGCGCCCTCGCGGGCGGCGGTCGCTAGCAGGTTCTGCGACTCGTAGCTGCGGTTGAGTTCGATCATCGCGAAGGTGATCGACAGCAGCACCGGCGCGACCACGGCGAATTCGACCGCCACCACACCGCGGCGGCTCTTGGATTTAGTTCGGTTACTCATGGCGGCGTCCCTGGGGGTAGGTGGGGCGGGGTGGTTTACTCGTGTCGCATGAACGCCTGGCCCTGCAGCACCACGCCGTTCATAAACGGCATGGGGACCAGGGCGACGTCGTTGTATTCAATCTTGGCGCGGACCAAGAACAGCTGCCGCGGCTCGGCGTCGCCCAGGTTGACGTCCGGCAGCGACTCGAAGCCCGACTGCTCGGCCGGCACGGCGCCGCCGGCGTCGAACGAAGAACCGTCCTTGACGAACACCTGCGCGTCGTTGGGGTCCATCGCGCTGCCGATGATCTGCCGCACCTGGTTTTCGACATCCGCGGATGAGCGGCCCTGGGTCGAACCGAGCCGGGCGCCCTCGCGGCAGGCGCTGCGGAGCACGTTGTTGATCATCTGCGCGTGGCCAAACTCGATCAGCGCGAAGATGAAGAACAGGAAGACCGGCAGCACGAACGCCGTCTCGACGATCGTGGTTCCGCGGCGGGCGGCCTGGGGGGGGCGGCGTTGATGCATGGCAACGATGCTCTAGGCGGTGTCCCCGCGGCAGCGGAGCAACCTATCGAGCAGGCAGGTTTGATGAGAGCAGAGAGAAGAGGAACGAACCAACTGGCCGTCTACCCAAACCATAGGTTGCGAAACAGCCAGTAGGGCGGGTAGGTGCACCCAGGGGGTGCAAAAAGTTGTAGAAACTGTGCGGGAACCCCCGGGCCGGGCCCGCCGCCGGGCTCCCAATCTGTCGCAGCCCAACCAATCGGTCCAAGCGGCCTCTGCCGTGGTGCTCCTGCTGAGCGTTGATTGCATCGCGAACGGCGCATAAAGAAGCCGCCCGGCATTCAATGGCAGTGCCGGGCGGCTGAGGGCGCTTCTAGGCAAGAAGCTGAGGGGACCCCGTTAGGCGACGGGCTCACCTTTAAAGCCTAGGTCCCAATTCGCACTTGGCGGGTGAAAAATGCGTGAAGCCGGGGGCTACGCCGGTAGCTCGGGCCCCTCCGAAGCGTGTCCGGCCTGATCAATACACCAGGATGGCGTCGATGGCGAGGCTCGTCTCGTCGCGGTTCGGGGCGCGGTCGAAGCGGAGCTCCGGCCGCATCACCAGCCCGTCGAGCGGACGGTAGTTGAGCCCGACAGTGGTCTCGTAGAACGAGGTCCCGTCGGTCTTCCACCACTCCGCCCGGGCGCCGACTCCCCAGCAGCGGCTGATGCCGTACAGCAGGTACTGGTTGACGCCGATCTGGTCGTCCCCCAGGCCCGTTCCGGTGAGGTCGTCGTAGTCGACGTAGTCGGACTGCAGCACGTAGGTCAGCCGCGGCGTGACCGCCACGTCGGCGACAATGCTGTGGGTGTAGCCGCTCCCGCCGCCGCTGCGGGCGCCGAGGTTGCCCGCGGTGGCCAGGTAGGCGAGCGTCACGCTTTGGAGCGGCCGGACCGACAGTCCGCCAACAAAGGTGCTGCCGTCGTTGGTCTGCTCGAAACCGGTGTCCCAGCCGAGGGTGTACCCGGCGTGGACCTCGAGGTCGTTCGGGTGGTGGGTGGGCCGGTAGGTCGCCAGCGCGCCGGTGTGGGTGAACGGCTCGCTGTTGAACATCGTCAGCGAGTGGCTGTAGAAGAAGTTGTCTGGCGCGGTCACGACCTCGTAGCCGACCGGCGTGAAGAAGTGGCCGAAGATGAGCGACCAATCGCCGTCGGCGAGCTCCCCGTAGAGCTGCGGCATCGCCCAGCCGTAGTAGCCGTGGTCGAGCGAGGCGTCCCACGACCCGAAGCCGGGCGTGCCGGCGCCGGGGTTGCCGAACGCCTGGGTCTTCTGTGCGTCGGTGCCGTACATCAGGTCGAAGCGGAAGCCCAAGTCCGGCCCGCAGGAACCGTCGGCATCGCGGCCGATCCAGAACCACTGCTGCTGCAGCCGGATGCCGCCAGGGACGTCGTTGAACGCTCCGAGGTCGCCGCGCGTCACCGACAACGGCGTCTGGTCGGTGTGGTAGCCGAGCTGGGTCCAGCCGCCGAAATCGATGGGGTTGCCGTGGATGGGCTGCTGAAGCATGCCAAATGGCAGGAAGGCGCCAAGCTGCAGCAGCTCAGACAAGCTCCCCGCAAGGAAGCTCGGGCTGCTCGAATAGCCATAGGGCGCACAGGCGTCGCCGCAGTAGAACGGGCCGTCGACCGTTGGGGCGTCCAACGGTGGGGCGTCGAGCCGCATGTCGTGCCCAACCGCGCCCGGGGGCAGGGACGCGCTGGGCGCGACCAGCTCTGGTTGACCCAGGCCGCCGGGGGCGGGCTGGCCGATTGGGATTTCCTCGAGCATGATCGGCGCCGAGGGGTCGGCCGACTGGTACTGGGCCGGCGCGACCGTGGCGGATCGACCGGCGAGCGGTTTGGGGGAGATGTCGAGCTGCGTCGCGAGCAGCGTCTGGCCGGTGTCGTGCCGCACCCGCGCCACGGCCCCGACGAGGCCCCGCAGGTCGAGCGCGGTTGTCGGTTCGACATACCGGGCAACCTGCCCGGCCGCGTCCCGCAGCACGTAGGGCGAGTCGCCCGGCTGGCCGGCCCTGTTGTGGTCGATGTAGTACTCGCCCGGCCCCAGCACCGGCGGGTGCGCGGCGACTCGGGCGGGGGGAGTGAGCTGTACCGCCGGCGCGGCCGGCTCGGCGGCGGCCGGAGCCGCGTCGCCCTGCCAGCGGCTAGGCGACCATGCCAGGGCCGGATCCGCCGCCAGCACGCCGCAAGCGCACAGCGCAACGGCGGTGGCAATGCCGCAGCGGAATGTCAGATTGCGGAGCCTACGGCCCATTGCATCGCGCCGCATGCACAGCGGCGCCGCCAAGAGCGAATTGGTTCAGGGCGGCTTCTAGCAAGCAGGGCCAGACGCGGCAAGAGAGAACGTCGCGGCGCCAGCAAGGCTAAGCGAGCGGCGGGCCTGCAAGAGCGGGCGCGGCGGAAGCGTTGACAGCATTCGAAGGCCTAGCGGCCCCGCTGCTGGGCGAACGCCGGGTAGAAGTGCGAGTAGTACATAAAACCCGTGGGGTGCCCGGTGGGCGACTGATTCGGCGAGCCCTGCGGATTGAAGGCCGGCTTGGCGGAGATCGAGCGGACCCGGCGGTCGATGGCCTGCGTTTCGAGCTGCAGCGACTGGTTAATCTGCTGCTGCTGCAGCTGGGGCCGCACCAGCGTGTTGTAGTTGTCGGCGGCACCCCCGTCTGACAGGTCCTCTCGGAACAGGTTGAGGTATGGGCTCACCACGGGGCCGCGCGAGGCCGAGGAGAACGGCTTTGAATTGGAACCACCACCGCCGAACGAATTGAAGGTGGCGGCACTGCGCGTGCTCAGCACAGGTCCGGACATTGGTCCAGCGATAGTCCCCCCAGTTGCCGGGTTGAACACACGCGATTGCGAATTTGCCAGCGTAGTCCGATTGATCGTATCCCCGGAGTACTGATTGCCGACGGATGAGACCTTGATCTGGTTCATCAGATTCTGGGTCTGGCCGGACAGCGGGGCCGGGCTCTGTGCAACAGCAGCGTCCGACGCGCCCATCGAGGCCAGCAGGCAAACTGGGAGTGACCAACGGACCATCATATCGCTCGCTTTCATTGCACTAGAATCACGCATCCCTAACGACCGGCGGCTGAGCGCCGGCGTTCATACCCAATGCTAATGTGCGTGGGGGGCTTAGACAAACTTTTCCCCGCTCGCAGCGGGCAGAACGGACCGCCCGCCGCGTCCTGGTCGGCGCCGTCAGCGGGATCGCTACAACCGATCGTCCGGGTCCCGCCGGCGGCCACAATTCGGACCTCCTGGCCGCAAGCCGGTGCTCGTCTTGCCCAATCACGGGTCGATCGGGTAACGTGAACGCCTGTCCACACCTCACCGCCAGGATTCTGACGCCATGGATGTCGCCGCCCTCTTGCGCCGGATGCAGGCCCGCCCCGACTACGCCGGCCAGATTGAGCACGTCGAGGTGCTCGCCGAGCGAACCGGACAGTTCGCCACGCCGGCCCGGCGGCTGCCGGAGCTGCTGCAGCAGCTGCTCACCGGCTGCGGGGTCGATCAGCTCTACTCGCACCAGGTCGAATCGCTCGAGGCAGCCCGCACAGGTCAGGACCTGGTCGTGGTGACCGGCACCGCCAGCGGCAAGACGCTGTGCTACAACTTGCCGATCTTGGAGTCCGTCCTCGCCGACCCCGACGCGCGGGCGCTGTACCTGTTCCCGACCAAGGCGCTCGCGCAGGACCAGCTCAAGAACCTGCTCGAGCTGCTGGCGGTCGAGCCCGAGGTCGGCGCCCGCATCAAGCCGGGCGTTTACGACGGCGACACGCCGACCTCGCAGCGGCGCCGCATCCGCGACGAGGCGTCGCTCGTGCTCTCCAACCCCGACATGCTGCACGCGTCGATCCTGCCGTACCACCCGAAGTGGGCCAACTTCTTCGCCGACCTCAAGTACATCGTCATCGACGAGGTCCACTCGTACCGCGGCATCCTGGGAGCGCACGTGTCGGCCGTGCTGCGGCGGCTGATGCGGATCTGCGACCACTACGGCGCGCGGCCCACGTTCCTGGCCGCCAGCGCCACGATCGCCAACCCGGGCGAGCTCACCTCGCGGCTCATCGGCCGCGACGTGCAGGTGGTCGACAACGACGGCGCGCCGCGCGGCCGCAAGCACTTTGTGATGTGGAACCCCACGCCGCTCGGCAAGGACGCGCTCGCCCGCCGCTCAACGGCCGACGACGCGGTGAACTGGATGGTCGAGTCGCTTCAGGCGGGCGGCCAGGCGCTCTCCTTCGCCCGCACGCGGCAGGCGACCGAGCTGATCTACCGCTACACCAAGCAGCAGCTCGCCGACCAGCACTCGCCCCTGGCGAACAAAGTCCGCGCGTACCGCGGCGGCTACCTGCCGATCGAACGCCGCCAGATCGAGCAGGACCTGTTCAGCGGCGAGCTCCGCGGCGTCGCGGCGACCAACGCGCTGGAGCTCGGCATCGACATCGGCTCGCTCGACGTCGCGATCCTGGCGGGCTACCCCGGAGCCATCGCCAACTGCTGGCAGCAGGCGGGCCGCAGCGGCCGGCGGCAGGACGAGTCGCTCGCCGTCTTGATCGCCGGCAACGACCCGGTCGACCAGTACCTGCTCCGCAACCCCGACTACTTCTTCGCCCAGAGCCCCGAGCAGGCGGTGGTCGACCCCGACAACCCCTACGTGCTCGCCAAGCACCTCAAGAGCGCCGCGTTCGAGCTGCCGCTCACCCCCGAGGACCTGGCCCTGTTCGGCCCGCTCGCCCAGCCGATCGCCGAGGTGCTCAGCGACGAGCGGCAGCTCACCGAGCTCGACGGGCAGTACTACTCGCCCGGCGGCCAGAACCCGTCGGTCGGCGTCAGCCTGCGGCACATGAGCGATAACACCTTCAGCATCGTGCTGCGGCACAAGCAGACGCGGCATCGCGACGCGCTGACTACCGGCGCTCCGCCGGTCGACGAGCAGGGCCACACCGTGATCGCCAACGTCGACTCGATCAGCGCGCCCGAATTGGTCTACCCCGAGGCGATCTACCTGCACAACGGCGAGACCTACCTCGTTCGCGAGCTTGACCTCAACGGCAAGGTGGCGTACGTCGAACGCCGCGAGACCGACTACTACACCCAGGCGGTGCTCGAGAGCAACGTGCGGATCACCAACCGCCGCGAGGAGTCGGCAGAGCTGGCCGCGGCCGAGGTCGGCTACGCGGAGGTCGACGTTTCTTGGCAGACGGTGGCGTTCAAGAAGATCCGTTTCGACACGCGGGAAAACATCGGCCTCGGGCCGGTCGACATCGCCGCGCAGAACCTCGAGACCACCGCGTTCTTTGTCTCGCCGAACGACGCCACCCGCGCCAAGCTCAAGGCGGCCGGCCTCCGCGCGTCCGAAGGGGTCGCCGGCCTGCGGAACCTGGCGGTCGTGGCGCTGCCGATGGTCGCGATGTGCGACAGCCGCGACCTGGGCGGCGTGGTCGACAGCAAGAACCTCGGCCGCTCGACCGCCATCCTCTACGACCGCTACCCGGGCGGCTTGGGCTACTCCGAGCGCGGCTTCCGCAACATCCGCCCGCTGCTAGAGCTCTGCCTCGACATGGTCGGCGGCTGCCCCTGCGAGGAGGGCTGCCCGAGCTGCGTCGGCATGCCCGAGTTCCGCCCCGCGCTGCACAGCGACCCCGACCTGAGCCGCTCGGCGCCGATGCCCAACAAACGGGCGACCATCCTGCTGCTCGAGCTGCTGACCGGCGCGCCGCTGCAGTTATGTGCGCCTTTAGAGGCCGAAGCAGCAAGTTAGCCTGCTGAACGGGTGCCGGGGGCGCTCCGCCACAGCGGAAGCCCCCGAGATGTACTGCCGGCGGTTTGCTAAACATCGGGGGCTTCCCTAGCGGGAGCGCCCCCGGCACCCAATCTTAATTCGCTGCCTTGTGGTGCCCCTCCCACAAACTTTGGGCAAGCCGGCAAAAAGCGTGGAAGCGTTGTTCGCTGGCAAACGCCCGCAGGGGCAGCGCGATCGGCATATGAGACTGATAGAACAGGAACAGGTAGTCGTCGTTCCACCGGACACGTTTGATCTTCTGCCACGAGATCCGCGTCTTGACCAGCGTCGTGTCCAGAGCGACTCCCCAGGTGTCGAGCGTGATCAGCGAGGGGTCGTCATCCAGCGTGATCACGTCCTGCTTGATGAGCGTGCGGACATTCGCTTTGATCATCCGGGCGGCGACCCGCGGGAACATCAGCGCACCGAGCAAAAAGCCCAACCCAAGGAGAATGTAGACGAATGCGACCGCTGTTTCTGCCAGCATCAGCAGACCCATCGCCAACGCCAGGACGCCGACAATCGTGAACATGATCCGCGGCCTACGGTGCACGGCGTTCATTTCGGGGCTGTTGCGGGCGTTGTATGCAGCCGCCGCGAGGTGGTCCTCTTCGAGCGTGTGCACACTCACCGTCTGCGGCGGACTGAGCTCGGCGCCGGCATCGGTCAACGTCTGCTCTGACGGTGTAGCGTAAGGGTTGGGATCGCTCATTTAACGTTCACGGGGTGAGCCGGTGGTATTGCAGGTCGGATCAGCTGGCGGCGGGCAGTGCTACTGGGGTAGTCTCGTCCTCGTGGTGCTCTTCCCACAACCGCTTCGCCAGCCGGCAGTAGCCGTCGAAGTGCTCCTCGCTGGTAAACGCCTTGCCCGGGATCACGATCGGCGTGCTCGGCTGCACGTACAGCAGCAGGTGATCGGCGGTCTGCACGACCCGCACCACCTTGGGCCAGCCGATCTGCGAGCGGATCATCGGCTCCTCGGTCACGACGCCCTCGGCCGAAACTACGCACCGCTGGTACTCGTCCTGCATTGAGATCACGCCGCTCTTGATGTACGCCCTGGTGCGGGCGCGGGTTTGCCGGCGGGCAAATTGCTGGTACGTGGCGGCGCGATACAAGAAAAAGAAGCCAACCCCGGTCGGCGCTGCGATCATCGAGCTGAAGTTGTTGTTGTTGAGCCGGGCCAGCCACAATGCCAGCAGGCAGGCCACGCCGCCGATCACGAGGTACAGCAAACGCCGCTTGTGGTGCAGCGCAGCGATCTCCGGAACACGCGACGCCGTCTGCTGCATCGCCGCGATAAGGTCATCCTCGACCAGCAGGTAGCGGATCTCCTGCGGCGGCTCGAGCTCAACCGCCGGGCCGGGCGTCCGCTCGGCCGGCGACGCGTAGGGGTTGGGCTCGCTCATCGCAATTCCCGGGGGGTGCTATCGCCGCCGATTCTAGCACAGCCGCCGTAGTGCGCGAGTTGAAAACGGGGACTGGCTCGAAGCGGAGTGGGTGCTGGGCCTCTCGGTCGGCGTCCGATCCGCCGTGCCTGTCCCTGTTTTCAACGGACCAGTAGCGTCCACCACTTGAAATGGGGACAGGCACACGACCGCCGCGACGCCGAATGCAGGGCGTCGGTTCGCTCGGCGGTCGAGAGCCAGTCCCCGTTTCAAGCTCCCGACCGGATGGGGTGCTTCGTAGCCGGTATACGCTCGACTCGCCCGGGGCGGTACAATTTCGCCATGCTCAGCGACTCGCTCCGCCAACGGCTCGAAGCCCTCAACCGCGACCGGCTGCCTGCTGTGCCGGCGCGGCCAAGGCCAGTAGCTGCTCCTCCGCAACGCGCGGCGGAGCTAACGACACTTCATAGTCCTAGGGTTGAGGGCAGCGCTGCGATCGAAGCCACCGAGTTCGGCGAGCACGCGCTGTACACGCTCCCAGTGGCTGAGCTCTGGCCCAAGGGGCCCGGACTCGTTGCGGGCCGATTGGAGCACCTGAGCCAACAGCCGCTCGAAGGCGAGCTCGGCGAGCTGGTCCAGGCGATGCCGGGCCGGGTCGCGCTGCTCGACCTGGAGACCTGCGGCCTGTCTGGGGCGGCGCTGTTCCTAGTCGGCCTGCTGCGGTGGGTCGACAATGAGCCGACGGTCGAGCTGCTGTTCGCCCGTAGCTACGCGGAGGAGGCCGCGGTGCTGGCCAGCCTGTGGCGCAGACTCAACGACATCGACGTGCTGGTCACCTTCAACGGCAAGAGTTTTGACTGGCCGATGGTGGTCGACCGCTCGCGGCGTTATCTGCTGCACAAGAAGCTCGAGCTGCCGACGCCCCGGCATGTCGACATGCTGCACCACGCGCGGCGGAAGTACAAAGCGGTGCTGCCCGACTGCAAGCTGCAGACCATCGAGAGCCAGGTCTGCCGCCGGCCCCGCGGGCCCGACATCCCCGGCAGCCAGATCCCCGCGGCGTACGACAACTATGTCCGCACCGGCCGCGACGACGAGATGCGCCAAGTGCGGCAGCACAACGCGCTCGACTTAGTGACGCTGCTCGACATCACAATGCGCGTGGCAAGCTAAATACTCCCTCCCCCCATGGGGGAGGGTCGGGGTGGGGGCGCCCCGGCTATGGGAAAAGCGGTGGGGAACCTTGTACCTGGCTCACCCCCACCTTAATCCTCCCCCACAGGGGGAAGAGGCAAGACGCTACTTCCCGCGCGCCACGGCCTGGTCTTCCAACCCCAGCCGCTTCATCTTCTTGTAGAGCGTGGTGCGGTTGATGCCGAGCTCGTCGGCGGTCTGGTTGCGATTCCAGTCGTTCTTCTCGAGCACCTCGCGGATGATCTGACGCTCGGGGCCCTCGAGGGCCTCCTTGAGCGTCTTGCCGCTGAAGCTGGCGGGAGCCGACAACCCGCGGCCGACCCGCATGTCGGGCGGCAGGTCGGGGGCGTCGATGGTCTCGCTCTTGCCGAGCAGCGCCGAACGCTCGACCACGTTCTGCAGCTCACGCACGTTGCCGGGCCAGCCGTAGCTCTGCATCACGGCGATCGCGTCGTCGGTGAAGCCGGTGATGTTGCGGCCCGAGTCCTCGCAGACCTCCTTGAGGAACTTGTGGGCCAGCACCGGGATGTCGCTGACGCGGCCGCGCAAGGGCGGCAGCTCGATGTTGATCACGTTGATGCGGTAGTACAGGTCCTGGCGGAACGAACCCTCGGCGACGTTCTTCGCCAGGTCCTCGTTGGTCGCCAAAATTACCCGCACGTCGACGTTGTGGGTCTCGCTGCCGCCGACCGGCTCGAAGGCCAGCTCCTGCAGCACCCGCAGCAGCTTGACCTGCATCGCCGGTGTGGCGGTGCCGATCTCGTCGAGGAAGATCGTGCCGCCGTCGGCCTGCAGGAACTTGCCGGACTTGTTCGCGGTCGCGCCCGTGAACGCGCCGGCGACGTGGCCGAACAGCTCGCTCTCCAGCAGGTTCTCGGGCAGGGCGCCGCACGCCACCTCGACAAACGGGCCGTTCGCGCGGCCGCTGCGGCGGTGGATCGCCCGGGCGATCAGGCTCTTGCCGGTGCCGCTCTCGCCGGTCACCAGCACCGTGGCGCGGGTGTCGGCGATGCTCTCGACCATGTCGAACACCTTGACCATCCGCGGGTCCGTGCCGACGACGCCGCTGAGGCCGTACTTCTTCTCGAGCTCGGCCTTCAGCGAGTTGTTCTCTTCGACCACCTTCCGCTGCGACAACGCCCGCTCGATCGACATCAGCAGCTCGTCGTCCATGAGCGGCTTGGTGAGGTAGTCGAACGCGCCGGCGCGGACCGCCTCGATCGCGGCGTCGGGCGTGCCGTAGCCGGTCAGCAGGATGACCTGCGTCTGCGGCCAGCGGCGGAGCGACTGCTCCAAGAGATCAAAGCCATCGCCGTCCCGCAGGCGGATGTCCGACAACAGCAGGTCGTAGTGGTCGCCGCCGAGCGCCTCGAGCGCGTCGCCGTAGCCGTCGGCCGTGTCGAGGTCCAGGCCCTGGTCTCGCAGCCAGTCGGCCATCGATTCAAGGACCTGACGGTCGTCGTCAACCAGGAGCAGCTTAGGGGCAGCGGGCATAGCGGGCGCACGGGGCAGGGCGTTTCAGGCGGGGGGCAGGCACACCGTGCCCACCCGTTCGCTGCAAAAGTAGGTCACGCCTGAGCCCGTGCGATGAGAAAAAGCGACAGCGTCGCCTCGGAGCAGCGCAGTCAGGGTGCCGGTTGCGCCGGTTGTGCCGCGAGTGAACTCCCTCCCCCTCCGGGGGAGAGCCGGGGTGGGGGTGAAGTGGAGAGAGCTCCCCCCAGCAGCACCGCCCTAGCCGGCGGGCTACGCCCCGCCGGATGCCCTGGTGGGCGGTTGCACGACAAGAGCACGTTCCCTGGCGCTCCCGGCGATGCGTATCGCGCCGGCTACTGACATCGCACGCTTGTTCCCTCCGGCATCCAGTGACAAATAAACTTGACACAATGCCGTGTAAGGTTTATTTTACATTGCCGTTGACCAAACTTCAGAAACGGAGGCGCCCCATGAACGCCGGCGAAAAAATTGCTTGGGCCGAATTGGTTATCAGTCTGACCGCGTTGGTCGCTGCGTTCGCGCTCTACCCCTGGCTGGGCGACGGGGCCGCGGGGGCGTTTGGTTTGCTCGGCCTGTTGGGGGGCTGCGTGATCTTCACGCGTGGCCGCGGGACGGCGGTGGTATTCGACGAGCGGGACACCGAGATCCACCAACGCGGGCTGCGGATCGGCGTCTTCACCGGCTGGATGGTCGGCTTCATGGGGCTGGTCGCCGTGGTGCTATGGTGCGTCTCGCGCACGCTGGCCACCGCCCCAGTAGTGTGGCTAGTGTGGCTTGTCTGGCTGCAGATCTCGCTTTGTTACGCGGTGAAAGGCCTCGTCGAGGTGCGTTGCTACCGCGGGGCAGAGCATGCCTCGTAAGTCCGAGCCCCACCTGCAAAACCGCGTGCGGGAGCTCCGCAGCGACGTCGCCGCGATGACGCAGCAGCAACTGGCCGACGCGGTCGGCGTAACGCGGCAGACCATCGTCGCGCTCGAGAAGGGCGCCTACACCCCGTCGCTGGCGCTAGCGATCCGCATCGCGCGGCTGTTCAACGAGCCCACCGACACGGTGTTCTACCTGGATGAGACGTAGGCGTTGGCAAAGCGAGCAGCCGATGGATTACATCCATCGGAAGCCCCGGTGTGCGGTTGCTCGGCAGGATCGCGTCCCCCTATTGAGACACCAATGGCGGAGCAACCAGCGGGGCGCCCCCACCCCGGCCCTCCCCCAAAGGGGGAGGGAGCTTAAGCTCGCGCTCTTGGGTGCGCCTTCAGGTACGCCGCCCGCAGGTTCGCGGTGCTGACGTGCGTGTAGATCTGGGTGGTGACCAGGCTCTTGTGGCCGAGCAGCTCCTGGACGCTGCGGATGTCGGCCCCGCGGTCCAGCAGGTGCGTCGCGAAGCTGTGCCGCAGCGTGTGGGGGCTGGTCCGCGTGTCGAGGCCGCACTGCTTGATGTACTTCTCGAGCATCCGCGCGACGCTGCGGGTGGTGATGCGGCGGCCGAACTTGTTGGTGAATACCGGCGCGGTCGGGCCGGGCGGGTCCTTCGGCGAGAGCTGCCGCGCGTCGAGCCACACGCCGAGCGCGTCCAGCGCGAACGATCCCAGCGGCGCGAAGCGTTCCTTCTTCCCCTTGCCGCGGACGCGGACCACGCCCTGCTCGCGGTCGAGGTCGCCGTCGGACATGCCGACCAGCTCGCTGACACGCAGCCCGGCCGAGTAGAGGGTCTCGAGGATGGCGCGGTCGCGCTTGCCGGCGGGCGTCTCGGCCGGCGGGGCGGTCAGCAGGCGGCCGACCTCTTCGCTCGACAGGAAGTGCGGCAGCTTGCGGCTCTTGCGTGGGTTGCGGAGCGGCGTCGCCGGGTTCTTGCTGACCCACTGCTCACGCTGGCCGTAGCGGAAGAAGCTGCGGATGCTCGACAGCTTCCTGGAGATCGAGGTCTTGGCGTAGCCGGCGTCGTGCATCGCCGAGACAAACCCGCGGAGCTCGAGCGTCGTGATCGAGGCCGGCTCCGGCGTCGCGCCGCTCTCGTCGGCCAGGTACTCGGCCAGGCTCGCCAGGTCCTCCCGGTAGCCCTTGATGGTGTGCTCCGACGCGCCCCGCTCGGACTCGAGGTGCCTGAGGAATTGTCCGGTCTGGCGTCGCATGGGCGTTGGCCGCGGGGCAGAAGGGGGAGTCGGCTTCCGTTGACGGTACCTATTGAATCGTCGGCAGAGCAAGCCCGATAGCACTATCTGGAGTAGCCCGGCCGGGTGGCACGCCCTTGCCGGGGCGTGCCACCCGAGCACCTACCCGCCCCGGAAAAGAAAAAAGGCCCGCCGGGCGGACCTTTTCTCTGTCGTCGATTGTTGGCGTCGTTTCGGCGCCGGCCGGTCAGTCGACCAGCGGGTTGGCGACCCGGTTCCGCTGCTTGCCGGTGCGCGACTCGCTGCGGATCTTGCGGCTCAGGACCGCGGCGTCGTACCACGAGAAGCTCAGCTCGGGGTTCGACGCCTGGCGTCCCAGCGCACGCAGCGCGGCCGCCTGTTGGGTGTCGTCGTACAGCAGGATGTAGCGCTCTTTGCCTTTGACGAGGGCGAGCACATTCACGTCGTCGTTCATATCGGGGGCCTCCATGCAGCCGCGGGCGGGGGGAGCGAAGCGTCGCGCGGGGTGGGCGATAGCACCGCGAGCAGAGCCGTCGGCCGTTAGGCGGGGGCAGGGTCCATTGCCCCGGGCGCAGCTGCTCGCCGGCTACTGCCGGACGCATCTAGAGGGGGACTATCGGCTCTCCGACCAGCGACGCACCACTCGGCTTTCTCCTCCGCCGCCACGCGCGGTCAGCATCTCTGCGATGTGCAGGTGCGCGCAGAACCGGATGAAGTCGTCACTCCGCTGAAGATAAGCCTGCCAACCGCCGAAGCGGGCGTCGTCCCGAAAGTCGACGTAACTAGCAAGCGCGGCGGTGAACTCGGGGTCGTGCCCGTGATAAACCTTCGTGTGCGTCATAACCGGACGGTCACTCGGCACACAAGCGGGCCGCACCGGCGACGGGCAGGGCGGCATGAAGCCCCGCGCGTCGGGCCAATCCGGTGGGAACATGCCGGCGGCGCCGGCTGTGTCGGCTGTTGCAGTCGTGCCCGGCGTTAGGGTTGTAGCCCCGTCTGGCAGCGGCGCCTCGTATGCTGTCACCTTGACGTCGTCTTCTGCGGCGTCGTCTTGTTGCGCGTCGGCGGGGTCGCTGGTCGGGGCCGGCGCAGTCGGTGTGAGCGAGGGGAACAGGCCGGGCGGCATCGGCGCCAGCTCGCCGGGCGTCGGCGGGCCGTGCAGCGGCAGGCTCTCGACTGGGCAGTCGGGCGTCTGGGTGGCGAGCTGCTCACGGGCGAGCGCCATCTCGGCCTCGAACACCAGCGACTCCGGGATGTACTCCTCCTCCGGCGTGCCCCAGGGCAGGCCGTAGCCGGCGGGGATCGGGTGGAAGCCGGCGTTGGCCGAGTACCACTCTACCCGCATGCCGCACCGCGGCGGGTAGTAGGGGTCGAAGTCGGTCACCGCGCCGACCACCACGGCGTCGACGCCGAGGTGCTGGGCGAGCCGCCGCGCGTCGGCGGCCGCTTCTTCGGGGTGGCGGAACAGGCCGAGCTGGATGATCGCGTTCTCGGTCACGCCGAGCGGCACGACCTCAAACCCGCGGACCGACTGCAGCTCGGCGAAGTACGCCATGGCGAACTGCACGCCGTCGACGGTCGGCTCGTCGCTGAGGTTGATGAACGGGGTCACCGCCACGCGGCTGAGCTGCGGGAACGGGTTGTGGACCAGCGGCTGGACCGACACCTCGGGCAGCAGGAACTGGCAGCCCGACGACAGCACGCAGGTGCACGCCAGCACAAGAGAGAGCAGGATTGCCGGGCCGCGGTTCATAAGAGTCGGTGATAGCTAGCGGCCCCCCTGCTAGCAAACCAGGCGCGTTGGCGATCTGGCTTCCTCGGTGTAATCGGCGCAGGCGGCACAGTCGCTTGAGCCGAAAAAGCAATCAATCCCGAACCGCGACTGTCAGGGGGCGACCAGCGGCGCCCGCTAGCCGACCGGACGCTCCCGGACGGTCGCGGTTCTGTACCTACTCCGCGGGACGAACCGTGAGCCCGAAGAGCGGCGCCAGATCAACGAGCTGGCTGGCGTCGACGGTCGCCTTCTTGAGCATCGGAGGTTCGAGCAACGCCCCGGCCAAGTGAGTGCCGCGGAGATCGAGGCCGGTCTGCTGGCAGCCTGCGAAGCGGGCGCCCCGCAGGTCGCACCCGCGGAACGTCACATTTGTCAGCACGACCTGCTGGAAGTCGGCCTCGCGGAGGTCGCACTTGTCGAAGACGCAGCTGCGCAGCTTGGCGCCCAGCACCGCGGCCAGGTTCAGCTTGCAGCCGGTGAAGCGGACCTCGCTCAGGTTGGCGTCGATCAACTGCAGGCCGGTGGCGCGGCACTTGACCAGGTCCGACTTAGAGACGCGCGTCTTCACCCACCGGCCATTGGCCAGGTTGCAGGCGTCGAGGCGGCACTCGTGCAGCTCGACCCCCTCGAGCCGTTTCGCGGTGAGGTCGCAGCGGGCAAGCAGGCACTCCTCCAGCGAGGCCTGCTTGAGCGGAGCGGCGCCCCAAGCATCATCCTCAAACCGCGCCGCCGAGTAGTCCTCGCCGCCGGTCAGGTCGGCCAGGCTGCCTGGTGCGAGCTCGTTAAAGGATTGAGTGGCGCCGCAGGTTGGCATGGTTGGGGTAGGCCAGAGAATTGTGCTGTCGTGGTGAGCGTCCGCTAAGTGCTCCTCACTCGCCGGCGCCAGGTTTGTGCAGTTGCCGCAAGGGCAATCGGACCTATCGATGTAGGCTCCGGCGCGGGAGTGAGAATGAATCCGTGAATAGGATTGCGACGAACGTCAGAGTTTCCGAACCATCCGGACGCGAGAATCTGTCCACGGCCGTTGGAGTCGAATGCAGTTTCCAAGTGGACCCCTGTGACTCCTACGATCTCTGAGTTGAGGTCCACCAATCGGCCACTACGAAGAGCGACAGCCGCCCAGATATCGGGGCCAGACTGCGGGTCCACAAGGAACCTACTGCCAAAAGCATCGCCATTCTCACCGATCGCAAGAAAGCGCGCGTTTGGGACGAGCATGGGCGAGATGCTGCCGCCCACACTAAGAAAACCATACTCTTCGTAGAGGTACCGCTTGGAGCCAGAAGGTCGTAACTCATATTCTCCCGTATACACCTGAGTCCAACCGACCGAATCGCCGGAATTATTGATATCGATTGCGACTGAATAGTCAGCGTGATCATGGGTTACCGCAGCCGCGGCTCCCAGCTCAGCGATTTCACCAGATTTCCAGATGAATTCGCGTTGAACAGCGCTCCGCACTTCTGAAAGGCCGACAGCGACCTCCGAGTCGTTGACTGCGAAGGGAACGGAGTACAACCCTCCGAGGGTCCCCAGTTCTGCAGCGGAGCCATCGGGAAATAGGAGTCTTGCGTGGGAGTCTTGCTCTACTGCAACCACGCCGTTGTTGTTAATTGACCAAGCGTAGCTCCTGTATTCAGAGTCGTTCAGAAGGAATTGCCACCCCGCTGAGACTTCCCATAGGAATGCGTGATCGCGTCCGATCGCATCTCGGCCAGAGCCAACGACCTGCCCTAGGTTGTTGATGCCGGTGACGTAAACCGAATCAGCGTCTGGGTGAGTAATCGGCGTCTCGCCGATGTCGTCGATCAAGAACGCCTCGGTGCGACCAGTCTGATTCACTTTCTGGGCGACGACCTGTCCACCGTCATTGATGGCGACCGGATAAACTCCGGCACCCAAGTCGGTCACCCGGTACTGCGCCGCGTGTGATGCGAAGCAGCAACTGGCAACTAGGAGACAAATTGGTGAAGAGCTCATTCTCATCGAATAGATATCCTTCGATAGCAAGCTATTGATTGCCGGTAGGGGCATTGGCTTGGCAGCTTAGTAAGCGAGCTTCGCCATGGAAATGCGGATTTGCTTGAGGGTGTCTCCAGACGGACCTAGTGACCGGTGGCGACCTCATTCCCTTTCGGGAAGTGGATCTCCACCGTGAACCTTGCGCGAAGGCTCGCAGGTTGCTAGCACACGGCGGGGACTGCCATGCCACGATCTGGCGGCGCTAAATCAACGCCCCGAACCCGCTCATCCCGATCGGCTCACGGCAATGAAAAGGTTCTCCATACTTAACGCCGATCGTCTTGCCCCAGTAGGCGGCCTCGTCGCGGAGCTGGTCTAAGAACGTCGGCGGCTCGGTGGGGCGGCCGGTGATGAACTGGCTCTCGTAGGCGCGGATGCTGGCGAGCTTCTGCTCCCAGTGGTCGCTGATGTCGAGGATGAAGGCCGGCGTGGCCGCTTGCTTGAGGTGCACGCAGTAGTAGTTGTAGATCCGCTCCGGGTGGTGGCGTTCGCCCTGTAACTCGATTTGGCCCGGCTGGTCGGTCTTGGAGAGCTTGGCCCAGAAGCGGGCGTCGTCGACGAGCTTGGTAGCGGCGGTGTGGTCGGGGTGGGCGTCGACCCAGTAGGGGGCGAACAGCCACCGCGGCCGCTGCTGGCGGATCACGCCGGCGAGCTTCGCGCGGTTCTCGAGGGTCGGCTCGAGGCTGCGGTTCGGCAGCCCGAGGTTCTCCCGCCAGGTGAGGCCGAGGATCTCGGTCGCCGCGGCGGTCTCCTGCTTGCGCAGCTCGGGCGTGCCGTGCGGGGTCGGCTCGCCACTGGTGAGGTCCAGCACGCCGACCTTCCAGCCGTCGGCCAGCATCTTGAGGATGGCGCCCCCCATGCCGAGCTCGGCGTCGTCGGGGTGCGGGGCAATGACCAGGACATCCAGCATGGCGGGCTCGGTGCGATTGGGTGACGTGCGGTAGGGGTCTATTGTTGCTGGCAGGCAATCGGAAGCAAGCAACGCAGCTCTGTAGGGTGCCGGGGGCGCTCCCGGCAGGGAAGCCCCCGACAGCCCGAGGGGACGGTTTGTGGTTCAAGCCGTCGATTGCTAGCGGTCCAGTAATTCCGCTGTCGCGGAGCGCCCCGGGCACCCTTGCCCCTGGCGCCCGTTAGGCTTGGTCTGGACCCGCCGTACCGTTTCTGCAAAATTCCCCGCCCGAAGGAACCCCACTATGCCAGCACGCACTCTGCTCATTCTGTTGCCGCTCGTGTTGTTGTCGCTCGCCGTCGGCTGTTCTTCCTGGAACGCCGAGAAGTGGGACCCATCGCGGCTGCGCGACCCGCGGGCGGCCGACATCGACCACCGCCTTTCCGCGCGGCCCGCCACGCCAGTGAGGCCGCCGTTTTCCAGCGATGCGCCCACCGATTAGTGGCGGATTTCGTTGTTGAAAAGAGCCTCTCGTCGGATCTAATGAGGGGAGCACGCCGCTGCACCTCCTCCCGGTGGGCTATCCCCGGTGGGGAGCCTCCTCGCAGGGAGAAAACTGCGCCGCGGGGTTTTGTCCTCTCCGTTGGATGTTTCGGACAAAACGCCATCCGGCCTCCCCGTTTGCGGCGATTTGTAAGTCGCTGCGTAGCAGTGGGTTATGGCGTGCTCAGCAGCTGAGCGGGTAAAACCCTGCGGGAGGGCCGGGACAAAACCCCAGACAAAACCGGCCCAACAATACGACGAAACGCAGATTCCAACCTCACGGACGCAACCAACGCGATGGCCAACCCCAACGACACTTTCACCAAGCTCTGCGACCACGCCCGGCAGACCGGGCTGCTGACCTCGACCATCGGCATCCTCAACTGGGACGAGGAGACCTACCTGCCGCGCGACGGTCGGGCGCACCGGGCGGAGCAGACGGCGCTCTTGGCGGGCATGGTGCACCAGCGGCAGACGGCGGCCGAGGTGGGCGGGTGGTTGGCCGAATTGAAAGAGAGCCCGCTGGCCGCGGACCCGCACTCGACCGAGGGGTGCGTAATCCGGCAGCTCGGCCGGCAGTACGACAAGAAGACCAAGCTGCCGCAGAAGCTGGTCGAGGAGCTGACCCGCACGGCCAGCCTGGCGCAGCAGGCGTGGGTCGACGCCCGCAAGGCCGACGACTTCACCGCGTTCCAGCCGTGGCTCGAGCGGACAATCGACCTCAAGCAGCAGGAGGCGGCCGCCGTCGGCGTGACCGACGTGGCGTACGACGCGCTCTTGGACGACTACGAGCCGGGCGAGAGCACCGCGAATGTCGCGCAGGTCCTTAGCGGCCTGCGCGAGCAGCTCACTCCACTCGTCGAGCAAATCGTCGAGAGCAAGCACAAGGCCCCGCGGGAAATCCTCAGCCGCAGCTACCCGGTCGACAAGCAGGCCGAGTTCGGCAAGCAGGCGGCGGCGGCGATCGGCTTCGACTTTAACGCCGGTCGGCTGGACGTCACCGCGCACCCGTTCTGCGGCGGCGGCGGCCCGCGCGACGTGCGGCTCACGACCCGCTACGACGCCAATGAGTTCGCCGGCGGGTTCTTCAGCATCCTGCACGAGGCGGGCCACGGCATCTACGAGCAGGGCCTGCCGGCCGACCAGTTCGGGCTGCCGACCGGCGAGGCGGTGTCGCTCGGGATCCACGAGTCGCAGTCCCGCATGTGGGAGAACCTGGTCGGCCGCAGCCGCGCGTACTGGGAGCACACGCTGCCCGAGCTGCAGGGCGCCTTCGAGTCGGCCCGCGGCGTGGGGCTCGACGAGTTCTACTTCGCCGTGAACGACTCGCGGCCGTCGCTGATCCGCACCGAGTCCGACGAGGCGACCTACAACCTGCACATCATCGTGCGGTTCGAGCTCGAGCAGGCATTGCTGTCGGGCGACCTGCCGGCCGCCGACCTGCCTTCGGCGTGGAACGAGAAGTACCAGCAGTACCTGGGGGTGACCCCACCGAGCAGCGCCGACGGCGCGATGCAGGACGTGCACTGGAGCGCGGGTTTGTATGGCTACTTCCCGACCTACGCGCTGGGCAATCTGTACGCGGCGCAGTTCTTCGATCAGGCCGAAGCCGACCTGGGCGACCTCGACGACCACTTCCGCCGGGGCGAGTTCACGCCGCTGCGTGACTGGCTCCGGCGGAACATCCACCAGCACGGTCAGCGTTACAGCGCGGCCGAGCTGGTCGAGCGGGTGACCGGCAAGCCGCTGTCGCACGAGCCGCTGATGCGGCGGCTCCGCGCGAAGTTTGCCGAGCTGTACGACTTGCCGTAAGCGTCGCATGCTAGCTAGGTGCGGAAGCGGGGCAATCCTTCCGGGTTGTAGGGCGGTTGGGCTGGGCCGCCCACGCAAGCGGGGCGGAAAGCAGCGAAAGCAGGGCTGCAAAAAAGTCAGAAGAGGTGCACAATAGCGGGCTCTCGGTCGTAAAGGTGACGCCCGGAACCCACTTTTATTGATTCTTGCGTCGTTAGTGAACCTAGGCCGACCAGCGGGTGGCCGGTTTCCGTGATTGGAAGCCTAGAGGCAGAGGTTCATTCGCCGCGCAATCGTCAACAGACCTCGCTCTCGAGATACACGGATGGCCCAAGCTGTTGCTTGCCCTCGCTGCTCTAGCCAACTGAATCTGCCGGAAGACCTGCCCGTTGGGGCGCAGCTCGGCTGCCCCACGTGCAACGCGGTCTTCTCGCCGGCGGCCGCGAAGCCGGTCCGGCCGGTCGAGGCACGAGTCATTGCGCCGGCGCCCACCCCCAGGCCACCGGCGCCCACGGCGGCGTCGCGGCCCACGCTGCGAGTTGCTGCCGGCACCGCCGCCAGCGATCAACCTGCCGCTGAGCAGCCGAACACGCCGCAGCCGACCGCCGTGCAGCCAAACACCGTGCAGCCAAACACCGTGCAGCCAAACCGCCAGGCGGCTGCCCCGCCGCGGTTGGCGTCCGAGCCGACCCGCCCGGAAGCAACGACCAAACCAACCGCCGAACCGACCAGAGGCGAGCAGGCGAAGCCCGAGCCGGCAAAACCAGCCGCCCCGTCCGCGGCGGCGCCGAAAGCAGCGACCCCCGCCAAAAAGCCGCCGAGCGACAACCAGCAGACCGTCGAGTTCCCGTTTGCGAGCCCGGCGCTCGACAGCCTGAGCGAGCTGCTCGAGTCAAACGCGTTCGAGAAGCCACAGCAGCCCCAATCAACGCAATCCGAGACGAAGCTGCCCGAACCAAAGCAGCCTGAAGCGAAGCAGCCTGAAGCGAAGCAGCCGACCGAACCCAAAGCGAGCACCGATAAGCCCACCGCGGAGAAGCCGTCCCTCGATAAGCCGGGCACGCTCTCGGACTGGATGCAGCGCGACACCGACCCGCCTACGGACGAGTCGAAGCCCCGTGCTGCGGAGGAAAGACAGACCGCCGAGAAGGAGCAGGCCGCGGAAGCGCAGGCCGAGAAGCCGGCCGGCGCGAAGACCGTGTCGGAGTCGTCCCGCAAGACGCAACCGTCGCTGGAGTCGCTGCTGAGTTCGTTCCGCGACAACCCGTCGGGCGCAGGACCGACCAAGCCGGCCGAGGCCAGCCAGCCCGAGCCCGCGCGGCCGACGCCCATGCCGCCCAAGACCGCCGATCCGAAGCCGGTTCAGCAGCCAGCGGCCCAGGCCCCGGCGCCAACGCCAAGCTCCACCAGTCAACCGACCGCGGCCTTTCTACGGCCGGCGCCGGCGCCGCCTCGCGGACCACAGCAGACGCCGTCCGCTCCGCGGCCCGCGGCGGGGCAGGGGCCCGCGCCACCAATCACTAAGCCGTCCGCCAACGAGCAGGCCGCCGAGCAAACGCGTTCGACTCCCAAGCCGACCGCGTTCGAAGACCTGTCCGTCGAGCAGCTTGCTGCGCAGGGCGGGCCGGCCACGCCGCCGCAGCCCCGCGCCGCAGAGCGACCCACCGACGCGCCGCGGCCGAGGCCGCTGACGGCGTCGGAACTCGGCCGCAGCAGCAACAGCTACGGGCGGTCCGGCAGTCGGGCCAAGTCGGCCGCGGTGGTGGTGGCGAGTGCGGCGGTCGGGCTGGGCCTGGGCTACCTCGGCCTGCTGTGGGTCGCCGGGCCGAGCGGCGACATGCTGGGCGTCGCTCGGGTGCTGCCCTCAGCCGTGCTGCCGGCTTCGTTCCAGGCAGACGAGCCGCAGCCGTTGACGACGCCGCAGAGTGAAGGCGCCATCGGTGACGCCGCCACGAGCGACGCGTCTGCCGATGCCCCCCAAGAGGATCCGAACATCGCCCCGGCTGGCTACGAGGCCACCGTGATCCCCCCCCGCCCCCGCGTGGCGTCGTTTGAACGTTCCTCGCAGCAGGACTCGCTGGGCGTCGAGCGGCTGGTTGGAGCGCCCGAGCCGTACCGCGTCGAGCAGCTCGCCGGCGTGCTGGTCGGCGCCGATGACGCGCGGCGCACGATGAGCGAGAAGAGCCTGGCGGTCACGCCCGAGGCCGCCCGGGAGCTTGGCAGCGCCTACGGCAAGCTGTGCCAAGTTGCCCAGGTGCTGACCTTCACGGACAACGCGTCGGGCAGTCGAGAGCTGACAGCGCTCGAGGCGAAAGAGCTGTTCATCCGATTGTTCGCCTACGGCCACGCCCGGAGCGACTCGTGCGCCATGGCGTCCCGGTGGTTGGCGTGGTCGCAGCGGGCGAACGGCGGGATCTTCTTCGCCGGCGACCTGATCGGGGCGAGCAAGGCGGGCGAGGTCTACGAGTACCGTCTAAGGCTCTCCCCTTCGGAGCTTGTGGCCGTGCTGAGCGACGAGCCGATCGACCCCAACCGGTTCCACCTCAAGAACCAGATGGGCGTCGTCGGGTGTGTGATCGAGGACCCGGCGGCCCGGGTGCAGGGCTACACGGGCAAAGCGGACCGGGCGGTGTGGGCCTGCCACACGATCCCGCTCACCAAGCCGCGGTTCGACTGACGGCAGGTTTACCGCCCTATTCGGCCGCCGCGTCGGCGGCCGGAATCGGCGGGGCCAGCCGCAGCGCCCTGGTGGCGCCGTACGCAATACGCCGTAAAATGACGGTTTCGTCATGTCGCTTTTCCCGCCACCAACGGGCCCGCACGGCTTGCCGCGGCGGGCCGTTTTCACTCTACGCTGCGAGTACTACCGATGCCGGTCGACCCCTACGCCCTGTGCCCCTGCGGCAGCGGTAAGAAGCTGAAATTCTGCTGCTCGGACCTGGTTGGCGAGATCGAGAAGATCCACCGGATGGTCGAGGGCGACCAGCCGCGGGCCGCGCTGCAGCACGTCGAAGCGTCGCTGAAGAAGTACCCGGGCCGGCCGTCCCTGCTGGACCTCAAGGCGATGCTCGAGCTGACGCTGCACAAGCTCGAGGACGCGGAGCAGACGGTCGCGCTGCTGCTCGAGAAGGACCCCAAGAACCCCGCGGCCCACGCCCAGCAGGCGATCCTCCGCTGCGCCAAGGGCGACGGCGCCGCCGGCGTCGAGCCGCTGCAGCGGGCGCTGGTGCTGATCGAGGACAGCATGCCGCGCCGCGTGCTCGAGGCGATCGGCGCGGTCGGTCACACGTTGCTGATGGAGGGCAACGTCGTGGCGGCCCGCGCGCACCTGTGGCTGTACCAGGGGGTCGCCGGCCGCGAGGACACGCGGGCGCTGGAGCTGCTGACTAGGCTCAACCAGGTGGCCGGCCTGCCGCTGCTGCTGCGCGACCACCTCTACATGCGGATGGCGCCCGACGGGCACCCCGGCGAGAACGACCACAACTACGCCCAGGCGCTTGCCGCCCGCGGTCAGTGGGGCCCGGCGTCGGTTATGTTCGACAAGCTGTGCGGCGAGTACCCCGACCAGGCGTCGTTCCACTACAACCGCGCGTTGGTGCACGGCTGGCTGGGCGAGCAGGACGTGTTCGCCAAGGCGCTGCGTGACTTCGCGGAGCGCGACGTGCCGCTGGAGGACGCGGTCGAGGCCGTGGCGATCGCCCAGCTCATCGACCCCGAGATCAAGGACGCCATGCTGGACGTGGTCCGGCTCGCGTACCCGATCCTCGACGAAGAAGAACTGCTGGCCCGGTTGGCCAAGGATCCGCGGGTCGCGACCATCGAACAGGACCTGAGCTCGCTCGCCGAGGAAGACTCCCCCCCACCCCGCGCCGCTTACTACCTGCTCGACCGCCCGCTCCCCGAGTCGGGCGCCGATCTCAAGCCCGAGGCCGCGCCGCGGATCGTCGGCACGCTGCTGCGGTTTGGCCGCCAGACAAATCGCGCTGAGCGGCTCGAGCTGACCCTGGTCCGCGACGACCGCTTCGGCGAGACCACCGCCGCGCTCGGCAAGATCATCGACGGCGTGGCCGGCGTGGCCGAGGAGGAGGTGATCGATCAGGTCGACGCGGTGCAGAACGCGCTGCGTTGGCAGTGGCACTTCCCCCGCGACACCCCGCCCAAGCTCCGCCGCCAGATGACCGAGGACGAGAGCGCCCGCGTGATCCTGGAAGACTGGCCCAAGCTCGCCAGCGGGGCCCTCGACGGCAAGACCCCCGAGGAGGCCGCCGCGGACCCCGGCATGCAGAAGCAGCTGGCGGCCGCCGTGCTGACCTTCGAGCAGGGCGCCCAGGCGCTCCGCAACGCAGAGGTGTTCGAGCAGCTGCGGGAGAAGCTCGGCCTGCCGGACATGGGGCCGATCAACGCGGACGAGGTCGACGTCGACCAGCTGCCGCTGGGGCGTGTGCCGCGGCTGGACCTCGCCAAGGTCGACGACGACGACCTCCAGAAGCTGTACCAGCGGGCCGTGATCTCCAACGCGACCCCGGCGCTCGGGCCGCTCGCGACCGAAGTCGTCGGCCGCCCCTCGTTGGAAGGGCGCATCAGTTTCGAGGAGGCCTACCGCCGGATGGTCACCCTGCAGACGACCGCCGAAGAATCGCTCAAACGCCTGGAGCAGGCCAAGGAGTGGACCCGCAGCAGGGGCGAGTCGACCGCGCGGTGGGAGCTGCTTGAACTCGAGATGTACATCGTCGAGGGCGAGTCGGGCCGGGCCAACGCGACCCTCGCCCGCCTCCGCGACGAGCACATGAACGAGCCGGGTGTCGCCGAGCACCTGTACCAGTTGTTCTACGAGCTGGGGGCGATCCCGCCCGAGGGCGGCGCGCCGATGGGTGGTGGGCCGATGCCCGCCGAGGAGGCCCCGCCGAGCGGCGGCATCTGGACGCCCGACGCCGACCAGCCAGCCGCCGGCAAGCAGAAGTTGTGGACTCCCTCGTAGCCCCGTCTCCGGCCTGACACGATGCCTACACAGACCGACGCCGCGATGATGGCCCTGGCCGTCCGACTCGCCGCCCGCGGCGAGGGAGCGGTGGAGCCCAATCCGATGGTCGGGTGCGTTCTTGCCCACGGCGACCAGGTGGTCGGCAAGGGGTGGCACCAGCAGTTCGGCGGACCCCACGCCGAGGTCAATGCGTTGGCCGCCGCCGGCGAGCGCGCCGCCGGGGCCACCGCCTACGTCACGCTCGAGCCGTGCTGCCACACCGGCAAGACGCCCCCCTGCACCGGGGCGCTCATCGCCGCCGGGGTTGCGCGGGTGGTGTTCGCCGTTCGTGATCCCTTTCCCCAGGTCAACGGCGGCGGCCTGCAGCAACTTACCGAAGCCGGCATCGAGTGCCACACCGGCGTCGGCGAGGAGGACGCGCGGCGGCTGCTCGCGCCGTACCTTAAGCTCACTCAGGCGGGCCGCCCGTGGGTCATCGCCAAGTGGGCCATGACCCTCGACGGCAAGCTCGCCACGTCGACCGGCAGCAGCCAGTGGATCAGCTCGCCCGAGTCGCGCGAGATCGTCCACCAGCTCCGTGGCCGGGTCGACGCGATCATCGTGGGGGCCGGCACCGCCCGCGACGATGACCCGCTGCTGACCGCGCGGCCCGCCGGCCCGCGGACCGCCGCCCGGGTCGTGCTGGGCGAGGTGGCGCCCGGCAGTCAGCTCGCCAGGACCATCGACCAGGCCCCGGTGATCAGCGTGGTGCCGAGCCAGGTCGCGCGCCACCGGGCGGCCGACGGAGTCGAGGTCCTCGCGCTGGGTGGCCGCAACCACACCGAACGGCTGGCGTCGTTGCTCGACGAGCTGGGCGCGCGTCGGATGACCAATGTGCTGATCGAGGGTGGCGCCAGGGGCCTTGGCGCCGCGTTCGACGGCGGACTGATCGACGAGGTCCACGCGTTCGTCGCCCCCAAGCTGTGCGGAGGCGCCGACGCGCCGAGCCCGATCGGCGGCCACGGACTGGCCGACATGACCAAGGCCCTCGCGCTCAGCGATGTGGCGTTCGACACGCCGGGCGGCGATGTCTACGTCCGCGGGCGGGTGGCCCGAGCTTAGCGCTCCAGCCGCAGCGTGGCCCAGCAGCTGGGGTCCTCGTCGGTCGGGAACTCGCGGCCGTTGGCGAAGGTCTGCACGCCGAGCTCGCGGTCGATCACCTCGTAGTGGAAGCCGAGCTGGTCGTGCTGGTCGGGGTCGTAACCGCCGAGGGCGCCCGCCGGGATGAACACCATCAGGTGATAGCCGTCTTCCTTGACGCGGCCGATCGCCTGCAGCTCGCGCGGCCGGACCGGGCGGGCGTTCTCCCGGGCGCGGTTGATCAGCAGCTGGTCGGCGGCCGCCTCGGCGGCGCCGCGGCCGCCGCCGGCCGACAGGAAGCCAAACCGGTGGCAGTACTTGCTCGCCCGGTGGATGTTGTGCGTGGCGCGGGTGTCGATCCAGACCTGCAGCCCATCGGACTCGTCGAGCCGCGACTCGCGGCACCACACCGCCTGACGCTTGCCGGTCACCGTGACGGTCAGCGCGAGGCCCTCGGGCGCCCAGGCCATCCGCACGTCGGCGAAGCGCCGCTCGGAGCTCGGCGTGCCGCGGTCGAGCGAGGCCAGGTCCGGCAGGCGGCAGGACTCGTCGAGCACCACGCCGGCCTGCGACCAGATCGGCGTGTGCCGCTTGATCGGCGCGGCAAACTGGAACAAGAAACGGGGCGCCAGCAGCGTGTTGAGTTCGTTCCCGGGGGCGGGCATCGGCGGCGCCTTGAGTGACTCGGTTGATGAAGGGTGGGTTTTGTCCGCTGTCGCATGGGGCCGGAGCACGCCGAAAGCGGCGGCGGACGCCCGTGCAACGCGTTTTAAGCTGTTATAGCAGGTTTTCTGCGTCCGTCGGAGGGACCCGGAGAGAGACAGTCCCCAGGGGTTTAGTCCGTTTTATCGCGCGGAGGGGACAAAACCCCCGCCGCGGTTTCTCCTTGATCGGGTCGCAGCCGACCCCCACTGCCCATCCCGCTGCTAGCGTCGGGCAGCCCGACCGCCACGAGCGGTCGCGGCGCCCGATCCCGGCGCCCAGTTCTGCTGCTCGGTCCCGAGGCGCCTATCCGCCCGCCTGGATCTCGGGGCAACCCTCCATTGGACCACGGTAGGTGGGATTTCGCCACTCAAAAGTCGCCAGATTCGAGCAGCGAATGTCGAGCAGAATCGAAGCCCGCCTCCCAAGCGAGGGAGTACCGAAGCAGCGTGTTCCTGTACCGCAGCGGCCGCTGATAGTATCCCTGGCTCTCCGAGCCAGGAACCCACAGCTCCGAGGGCCGGGGACAACTACCCGGGTGGCAGCGAACTTCGCCCGCGAGGAAGCCTGCCTGCTGGGAAGCCATGATCGGGCGAACGTCGGCAGCGCTTGCGACGAGAGGAGATCGACTCGCAAGCAGACGTCGACGCCGCAAGGCCTATTGGGCTGGCGCCCACCGAAGTTCGTTCGAACGAGTCCACCTGCTGGCCGGCCCTAACGCGAACGAAAGTCGCTGCTACCCGGGTGCGCAGCAGTTTCACGCCGGCGCGTCGTCAATTGGGCTCAAAGTTGCCGAGGATGGGCACACCGACGTTTCCAAGGAATTTGCGAAACTGCGCGAGGTGTCTTTTCTCGGCAGACACCTCCGTACTTAGCTTGAGCCTGCTACAGCGGACGGGTGGTCCAACCGCTGCACGGCGGCCGGAGTCAAATCTGAGCGAAGCGATGAGCACCGACGGCAGTTGCAGAGCCCCAAGAACTGCGCCGAATACAAACTACTCGGGTGTTCTCCAGTGCCACCCACCGGGGCCTTGCCAATCCCCCCGCCTTTGGCTGAGTTTGATCATTCAATGCTGCACACAATCCGCTGGTAGCGAACGAGCGGCGGTGAGCCATTGTCAGTAACTTCGAGAATGATGTGAACCTGTTTGCCGGGCTCGCTAGGGACGACGAAGCCGGTCTCTTGCTGCCCCGCATTGTTGATGTCCACCTGGGATTCCGCCGAGTCGGCTTCTGCATATTGCCACCAGCGATACGTCAATGCGTCTTCGTCCGGGTCGCTGGTTCCAGCAGCGCTTAGCGAAACGGCCTCGCCCGGACTGACCTGTAAGTCGGCGTCGTGAGCCAGTTTGATATCTGGCGGATGGTTGGCCTCGTCATAAGACTTCACGCACCAGTCGGCTCGCGCCGCGAAATCTCGCTGAATCGCATCGATCCAGCGCCATTGAGGTTTGAGGTAGGCAGTCAATTCCGGATCATTGGTGGTCTCGCGTTTTGCACGTCTGCGACCCCATGCCGAGCTGCCATACCAACGACCCTCGGGATACTCGTAGCCATGCTCCGCAACATGATCGAGCCATGTGTTTTCGCGGACTTTGGTAAATCGACCGCCCCAGCCGCCCCAGTCTGGTGATTCGTCGCTGCGCAGACCGGTCGGAATAACTTGCAGGAATGCCGGCGAGTCTCCTTCGGACCGGAAGCGTCCATCGTCGTGTGCTTTGTACATTTCTAGCAGCGGCCCATGACTGTGTAAGGCGTTCTCGTTCATCCACTTTGCGGAGAAATAGCGCTGCACCTGCTGAGGTACGGCCTTCCGCTGCCGTTCGTAGGCGAAGGCGATGAACTGATCAGAGACGATCGTCGGAATGTTGAATTTGCCCCAGCTTTGCCGAATGTATTTCTGGTAGGTGTCATCCTGCTCCCAGATAAAATAGAAGCGGATCTTCTTTGCCACCGCGGCCATCTTGCCCGGATGCTTCTCCTCGATCGTCTTCAGTGCACGTGCGATGGTGTTGGGTCCGCCCCACGCTTGCAACCAGATCGGTCGATTATCCGAGTCGTCGAGCAGAACTTTGGCGATCAACTGCGATCCCGCAGTTTCTTCGTCCATGTCGCCCTCCGATTTGACATTGCCGAGCACTGTGATGGATCTGAGATAGTCCGGCGTGGGAAAGTCGGGGTCGTGCTGGATAAGGTTGGGGTAGACTTCTTCATAAGCCTCCAGAAGCGGCTGAATCCATTCGTCGCCCGCCCACTTATGGCCCTGCCAGTGATACTGTGAACTCGATGTCACGATGCCCTCGACGTCGAATTCATTCGCGTACAACAGGAACCGCACCATTGAGCACTCGTCGTCGATCTCCCCGTCGGTCGTGACGATGACCCGGGGTTTGTCGGAGACCGCGTCAGCCTGCTGCGCGCACGCGAAGGTGGCCAGGCAGGCGAGGATTGTCGTGGGGAGCAGGAGCGTCCGATGTAGGGTGTTCAATTTCCGTGTGTCCAAAGTGTGCAGCCGTGGGATAAGCATTCAGCCGGTCGCTAGGAAATCACAGGTTCACAGGCTGGTAGCCAGTGACACCCGATGGTTTCACGGGCCGAAAGCAGATGCCGCGTCATTCTACTAATCCGTTGACGTACTCCTCGATGTTGGAATAGCCGTCATCGTCGCGGTCTCGTGCTGCGTCCGAAGCGTCGTCGGGGTTCAGGTCGTGTGCTTTCTCCCATTCGTCCGGCATGCCGTCTTCATCCGTGTCGGCCGGCGGCTCTGCTGACTTCAGCTCCGGCCAACCACCGACATCTTTTGGAGTCGTGATGATGCCGTTAGCCCCACACTGGGCCGTGCCGGTGCGAACTTCTTCGACGACGCGGGCGTCAATCGGGTCGCGATTGGGAAACGAGCAACCCGCGTGGGTGAGGACGGCTTCGTAAGCCTCCTCCGCTGACTGCTGCTCGATCGGCATTGCGTCCCACGGCTCGGCCAGTCTCTTAAACCGATCGCCCTTCACACCCAGCCAGTTGTCCGTGGCTACCTTGGGAAAGCCGTGGAAAAAGTTGCCTGCCACGTGCCAACTGCCTGAATCGCCCTCGCCCCTCGACGAAGGCTTCGCGATTTGATCCTTCACGTCATTACGCGTGGCCGGGCCGGGCTTGTAGTAGTTGGCTAGCATGTTGATCGTTGAGTGTTCGATGGGTGGATTTCTCCGGTCGCCTCTTTGACGGGCCTCGCCGCCGTAGCAGCTTTCGTAGCCCCAGTTGTAGATCACGTTGTTGCGGTAGTCGTTGTAGCCGCAGCCCGACGCCCAACGCGGATTGCGACTGTCGTTGTGGGCAATCAAGTTGTGGTGGTACGTGCCGTAGTTGTTGCCCCAAATACCGCCAAACCGGTGTCCGGTGTTGCCTTTTGCACACGCTTCGGAAATCAAGCACCACTGGATCGTGACGTGTTGGTTGTGGTACATCGACAACACTTCGTCACTGCTCCAGCTTGTGGAGACGTGATCGAGGATGATGTTCTCTTTGTAACGACTGAAAATCGCGTCGACTTCGCGGGAAACCGGGTCGGGGCGCACGCGGATGTAACGAATGACGACATCGTTGGCGTTGAGCGCAAGGTCACCTTTGAGGCAAATGCCGTCACCGGGAGCCGTCTGGCCGGCGATCGTGATGTTGTCGTTCTTGATGCTGAACCGTTTGCCCTCGCTATCGATCGTTCCGGCAACCCGAAACACGACGATCCGCGGCCCTTCGGCTTCGATCGCAGTGCGGAAACTCCCCGGACCGGACTCCTTTAAGTTGGTTACCGCAATCACCCGTCCGCCGCGACCGCCAGTGGTTCGAGCGCCATACCCTTCCGCACCGGGGAAGGCCGGGAGCTCTCCGCAAAACGCCAATTCGGTTGCCGCAATGGCGAGGACAACAGTGAAGAAGCTGAAGCAGATCGCAGGCACTGGGGTTCGTCCCGCTATCGAAGGGGACTCACGCATCGCATCGGCCGAGTGCTCGTAGTTCGTTGCTCTCATGGCGTCACATACTCAACAGGACAGCAGGTTCGTGAGATCAGCAGTTAATGCAACTTGTTCCAAGCGGTGATTCTCCCTGCCTGTGGTACAGCCTTCAACGTGAATCGATGTTTAATGAGGTTGGTTTTGAGACGCGCCCTACTTTGTCGCGACGCCCATTGCCGCTGCGAGCTCTTCTCGCAGTGTGCGGTAGAAGCCCGCCCCGCACTATTGGACAAGTCGGACCGTGTCGCCAGAGATTGCCAATCCAACTGATAGGAGGAACTCTTCGACCGTAATCTGCCGGGCACCAAACTCGCATCGGTTGTCATACCTCGGTCAGATTCTGAACTCCGGAGAATGCAGAAGTTGCATCGCCCGCGGCACCGGAGAGGGTCGGCAAACTCGCTGAGGTTGTCACAACCGCGGTGAGTTTCGGAACCCCTGCTCCTGCACTGGCTTCCTCATTTTTCGCTGCCGGTTGCCACGGCGTCCGCCGCTACTCCTCAATGCAGAACAGCCGCCGTTCTCCGCGGATGAAGAGCTGGTTGTCGACCGGCGCGGGCGTGGCGTCGATGGTCTCGCCGATGCTGTTGGTGGCGACCTCTTGGTACTCGTCGGCGTCCTTGATGACGATGGTCGTGCCGTCGCGGTCGGACAGGTACACGTAGCCGTTGGCCGCGACCGGCGAGGCGTAGGTCGTTCGCAGGCGGGTCCGCTGAGAGGCGTAGTGGGGCTCGCCTGTCGCGGCGTCCAGGCAGGTGAGGATGCCCGTCTTCTCCTTGTAGTAGTACAGCCGGCCGCCCGAGAGCAGCGGCGAGGCGATGTCCGGGGTGTCGCTGTCCTTGGTCCACAGCACTTGGGGGGAGCCCTCGATGTCGCCCTGGCCGTCGAGCTTGAAGGCCCCCAGGAACGCGCCCCGGAAGCCGCTCATCACGAACGCCGTATCGCCCAGCGCGACGGCCGAGGCCGCCGGTCGCCGGGTCTGGCCGGCGCAACGCCACAGCTCCTCGCCGGTCTCGAGGTCGTAGGCGCGGGCGTAGTTCTGACCGTTCATCACCACCTGCTGACGGCCGTCGTGCTCGACAATCAAGGGGGTGGCCCAGTTGGTGGGCTCGTCGCGCTCGACCTGCCAGAGGATCTCTCCGGTCAGCTTGTCCAGCGCGTACAGGGACGACGGGCCCTCGTGGTCCCACGGCACGATGATCTTGTCGCCGGCGAGGGTGGGAGAGCTCCCCTCGCCGAACTCGAAGAGGGTCTTCATGTCGCCGAAGTCCCGATCCCACACGGGCTGGCCGTCCATCGTGAAGCAGTACAGCCCCTGGGAGCCGAAGTGCGCGTACACGTGCTGGCCGTCGGTCGTCGGCGACGCCGAGGCGTAGTTGTTCGTGTTGTGCGTGCCCTCGTGCGGGGCGCCGGTCGTGGCGGTCTTCTGCCACACGACATCGCCCGACTCGCGGTCGATGCACATCAAGAGGAAGTCGAGCGCGTCGCTCTCGCCATTCTCAGCGGGGACGCTGGTGACGACGTAGACGCGGTCCTCCCAAACGATGGGGGACCCAGAGCCCCGGCCCGGGATTTCGACCTTCCATTTGACGTTCTCGGTTTCCGACCAGGTCGTCGGCGGGGTGGCGGACTTCGAGACGCCATTGCCACCTTCCCCCCGCCAGTGCGGCCAGTTCTCGGCGGAGGCGTGCGGAGCAACCAATCCGAGAATCACCGCGGCGAGCGGCAGGTGGCGAGACGTCATCGGCAAATTCCTGTGAGGTGGTGACTTGTGAGGTAGTGACCTGTGAGGTGGCCACTCGTGTCGAGGGCGGAAGGTGAGGAGCACCGCTACTAGAGGGGGCATGGTAGTTTCTGCCGCTGCGTGACGGCCTACCCACCTTGCAACCCCGCACTCGGCCGTGAGGGACGACGTTTCTTGCGGAGAATCCTAGAAATCTGGCGCCGATCGGCTGGCAGGCGACTGGCAGGCGACTGGGCTGGTGTGGGCGTACACGCTGGCCTGGTTCCTGATCAACGACCGGCTGCAGCTGCTGGCTTACCGGGTGTTCAGCGCGGACCACATTCGTTGGCTGGCCCGCCCGCGCCGCGGTTGAGGTCGGGCCTCACGGGCGTCGGCGTCGGGCGGCGGCGGCGGTCAGCAGCAGCGACGCGAGCACGCCGGCCGCCGGCTCGGGGGCCCTGCTGCCAGCGGGGCTCTCGGCGAGCGACCGGCCGTAGTTGGCCGCCCACACCGCGTAGTCCGCGCTCGAGTAGGTCGTGCCGAGGCCGTCCCGCCAGGTGGTGTAGTCGGCGGCGTCGACGAGCCCGTCGGCGTTGAAGTCGCCCGGCAGCGATTCAAGGTAGCTCGAGAGGGTGACGAGGTCGTTCGCGTAGTCGTAGTCCACAATAAACGACCCGCCCCCGACGACAGAGAGCCGCTCTCCCGCCGTCGCGTTGGCAAACTGCCCGGTGAGGCTCGTGGCGGTCAGGATCTCGAAGACGTCCTGCGGCTGCGGGAGGAAGCCGCCGGTCAGCTCGACAGACAGGTCGCCCGTCAGCGACGCCGTGCCCTCCACCCGCAGCCGGCTCAGGGAGTCGGCGCTGTCGAGGTCGATCGCCAGCGTGGCTTCCGACTGGTGCAGGTAGTTGCCGGTGATGGTCAGCACCTGATCGTCGGTGGGCAGGCCCTGGCCGGAGAGGACGGTCTCGAGTTCGGCCGCGGTCAGGTTTTCGGGGCTGAGGACGAAGCCGTCGATCACGGTGCCCACCTCCCGGCCGTAGATCGCGAACGGCTGGCTGCCGGCGGCCAGCGTGTAGTCGATGCCGGCGACCAGCGGGCCGGTGACGCCGCTCGCCGGCGTCACCGAGGTCGAGACCAGGGTCCAGTCGGCCACGTCGGCGTTGTTGTCGAGGGTTTGCACCGGCGTGTAGTTGGTGGGGCTGGCCGCCAGGCTGCCCGGCGACACCGAAGTGTAGAAGCTGTTGTTTCCGCCGGGTTGGGTCGATGGGTCGCCCACGATCGGCGAGAGGGTCGGCTCGGCGACCTTGGCGTACAGGCGCCACGCGCCCGCCTCGGAGATGGCCACCGTGGTTGACGCGGCCCCGTTCACGCTGGCCGACGATAGGCTCTCGCCGCTCACCAGCACGATGCCGCCGTCGTTGAGGTCGGCGCCGCTGTAAGAACCGCCGGCGCCGGTCCCGTGGGCGGCGTTGTCGAACACGGCCCAGTCGCTCCCGAGCGTCATGTTCTCGGCCTGGATGCCGACCGCCGGCCGGCCACTTCCCGACACCCCCTGCGGACGCACCACGGCGCCTGCGCCCGCGGTGACGGCGCCAACAAGGGTCCCGGCGCCGTCCAGCGACTGGCCGCCGCCGAGCGACACCCCACCGGCCACGGCCGACGCGTCGAGCACGCCGTTGGCGCCAACCGAGATGGTCTGGCTGGCGCCAATCCCGCCGCTCGGGAGGGCCAGGGTTCCATCCTCGACAAGGGTCGGACCGCTGTAGGCGCTCGCGCTGGCAAGCGTGAGGCTCCCGGAGCCCTGCTTCGTCAGTCCGCCGACGCCCGAGACCGCGCCAGTGACCACCGTCGCGTGGTCGGCGGTGTCAAATGTCGCGCCGCCAGCGGCAAGCGTCGTGGCAACCGCAATGCCACCATCGTCCGCCGCGCGGAAGGCGCCGCCGTCGAACAACAATGACGCGCCACCCCCGCCGTTCTCAATCGAGCCGGTCTGGATCACGCCGCCGGCGCCCACAACCAGCGCGCCCGAAGAGCCGGACGCGCCAACCTGCAGCCGGCCGGAGGAGAGCGTCCCGCCGCTGACCGCCAGCGTGCCGGTCGAGGTCGCGGTGTCGAACACGTCGAGCGTGCCGCCGGTCATCACCAGCGTCCCGCGGACGTTCACCCGGCGGGCGAACGCGTGGCCCCCCGAGTGGACGACCGTGCCTCCCACGGTGGCGGTGTCGGCGAAGGTCGGCGTCGCGCCGGCCCAGTTGGCGGCCGCGGTCCATTCGCCCATTGAGGCCGAGACGGCTCCGCCGTCGGCGCCGAGCTCGTTCAGGTAGCCCTCGAGCGCGGTGTAGCCATCGCCGCGGAGGCCTTTCCAGTCGGCCGGGTCGGCGGGGTCGAGGCCGTTGGCGGTTTCCCAGTTGTCGGGGATGGCGTCGTGGTCGGTGTCGGTCAGCCGCGCGCGTGGGTTGAGGTAGGCCGGGTCGGAGCCGAAGCCGGGGAACAGGTCGGTCTCGCGCTGGATTACGCCGCCCAGGGTCCCGTAGCTGGCGACCTCCGCCATCAGCCGCGAATCGACCGCGTCGCGGACGATGTGCGGTCCGGCGTTGGCCATCACGTGCTGCACCGCCTGCTGCGCGGTGAGGGCGGCGGTGGTCGGGAACGCGTGCGGCGAGGCCACGACGTCGGCGCCGGGGTAGCTGGTGACCAGCGAGCCGTCGAGCACGCCGTTGCGGTTGTCGTCGACCCAGTTGTCGTCGGCATAGATATGGAACGAGCTGGTGCCGCTGCTGAACGGGGCGCTGCCGTTGACCGGGCCCTCGATGAAGTAGTTGCCCACGACGTTGGCGTTCGAAGTGCCCGCCGTGTCGCCCATGATGTAGGCGGCCGACTCCCACCCGTACACGACGTTGTTGATAAACTCGTTGTCGTTGCGGACCTTGGGGTTGCGGGTCACGTTGTCCGCCCACAGCGACTTGATGACGCTGACGCCGCCGCCCGGCTGCATCAGCCCGCCGGTGCTGTGGCCCAGGCGGTCGAGTCCCTGGGCGACGATCGAGTTCTGGATGGTGATGTCGTCGATCACGTAGCCGCTGTCGGGGTTGATGTCGAACGTGCCGTCGACCCCCCAGGTGATGGACATGTGGTCGAAGATCATGTTCTGGCCGCGGGCGATGCTGGCCGCGTCGTCGCGGATGCCGGGGTCGCCCTTGCGGACCGCCCAGTGGCGGCTGATGAGGTTGTTGGCGTTGTGGAAGGCGACCCGATCGCTGTAAACCGTGATCCCGCCCGGCGCCGTTTGGCCGGCGATGGTGATGTTGCTGGCGACCGTCATCACCGACTCGAGGTTGATGATCCCGCCGACGTCGAACACCACAAATCGGTTCGACTGGCTTAACGCGTCGCGCAGCGAGCCGGGGCCCGAGTCGTCCAGGTTGGTGACGTGATACAGGCTTGCGGCGGACAGGTTGGTCCGCGCGCCGGTGGCGTACTGGCCGAAGCCCTCCGCCTCGGGGAACGCAAGGAGCTGGGCCTGCGCGGCGGTGGGCAGCAACGCCGACAACGAGAGTAGAAGTAGAAAACGCATGGAGAATACTATCGTACGCGAAGAGGGGTGCCTGAGTTCCGGACGCCGTTCCGCGGTTCTGAAGCCGCGTGGCGGATGACGAAAGCAGGGAGCGAACCCAAGCAGGCCCGCCCAGCCTTCAGCACTCATTGTAACTGTGGCCGGGCAAACCGGCTTGCCGAACGCCGCGATTCAGGGCCAGTCTGTGGGGATTCGTGGCGCCAGACGACTCGCCAGGGGGTCGGTGGTTGCAGCGGGAACGCTCGCCAATGCAACGGCGTCGTCCTCTACTCGCGACCCGCGTCGGCGAACAGCAGCCGGTCGACCACCCGCTCGGCGTACTCGCCGTCGGAGTCCGCGCGTGACGCGTTGAGCAGAACCACCACCGCCGCCTTCCGGTCGGGGAAGCGCTGGAGCATCAGCGCGAAGCCCTGCGTCGTGCCGCTGTGCCACACCCGCCGCTCGCCGCGGTAGTCGCCAACGAACCAGCCGTAGCCGTACGACTCTTCTCCGCGGTCCGACTGCACCTGCGGCGAGGTCGCCGCCCGCAGCGACTCCGGCGACAGCACCCGGCGGCTGTCGAGCGCCTGCACCCAGTGCGCGAGGTCGTTGAGCGACGAATAAACCGAGCCGTCGCCCCGCACGGCGCTGGTGACGCTCTGGTCCGCGAGCCGCCATTGGCCGCCTGCCCGCTCGTGGCCGTACGCCCGCTCGCTGATCTGGTTCATCCCCTTCAGGTAGTTAATCGTGTGGGGCATGCCGGCCGGCCCGAACACCTCGGTCCGCAAGAAGTCGTGCAGCTGTCGGCCCGAGCTCTGCTCGACGATCAAGCCGAGCAGCGTGTAGCCCGAGTTCGAATAAGCGAACCGCGACCCGGCCGCAAACTTCGGCTGGTCGGCGTCCGCGAGCATCGCCAGCACGTTGTAGTCGCTGACCTGCAGCGTCGTGCCGGCGGGGACCAGCGACTCGTAGTCCGGCAATCCGGAGGTGTGCGTCAACAGATGCCGCACCGTGATCCCTTGCCAGTACTCGGGGCCACTATAGAAAAACTGGTCCAGCGTGTCGGTCAGCTTGACCTGGCCGCGGTCGACCAGCGTCAGCACGGCCGTAGCGGTGAACTGCTTGGAGACCGACGCCATGCGGAAGCACGTGGCCGGCGTGACCGGTTCCGGCGAGTCGACACGGCGCCTGCCCCAGCAGTGCTGGAACGTCACCCGTCCGCCGTCGATCGCCACGACAGCGGCGCCGACGTGCGGCGGGAGCAGGGCCTCGATCTCGTGGGCGGCCGCGTCCTGCGACGACTCGGCGTTGGCGGGCAGGTGATTGAACATGATGAGCCCAGAGAGCATCGCTAGGCGCAAGGCGGCGCGGGCTGGCGGGGGTGGGGTGCGCATACAGAGTGCGAGTCGAAGTTCTGGTTGGCGGCCTGGGTGGGTTTGCAGCTTACCAGATGCGGCCGCTCTAGGGATTGCGCAGGTCGCCGTGGGCGTTGGTGGCATCAATCCGCGACCGCAGGTCCTCAATCGCCGGCGGGGTCGACAACGGCGACGGGCGGCCTGGCGGGAGGAAGCGGATCTCGCCGCCGAGATCGTCGTCGGGTTCACGGAGCGTCAACGTTGCCTGAGGTGGGTTCCGGAATTTGGTGCACACGATCCCCGAGAAGGCCGCAAGCGGGAACCGGTGCTCGCGGCCGTTGTTGCGGATCAGGATCGTATCGCCGCAGTCCCAAACCTCGTCGACCAGCCGGAGCACCGTTTGCTTCAGGACCATCACCCCAAATACCGCCATGAATAGGGGGATGCCGACAAACACCGCCACCACGAAGGTCTGGCGGGTGGCGATCCCCGCCCCCACACCGATCAGCATGACAACGCCGACCAGAGCAGTCCCGACCGTGGGGAACACCCGTTTGTAGAGGGGCGTGGACTTCGCAGAGATCTGGTGCATGCGGCGTCGCGGCGACGGGAGTTCTTGCTAATCCGCGCCCGGGCTATCCCCGGTGCTACGCGGTCCCTTGAGTATAGTCGCCGAGCGTCCGCGTCAAGAATCGCTCGCCCACCTACCGGCTCTGCAGATCCACCGCGTACACCTGCGAAGCACCGTGCATGTTCGCGCGGAACACGATCCAGCGGCCGTCGGGCGTGAAGTGGGCGTTCGGTTCGAGCTCGTAGTCGTGTTCCTTAAGGTTCACCAATCGCGTCGAATTCAGGCGGTCGCCGTCTGGCTCGAACAGGTAGATCCAGTGCCCGTCGGGCGAGTGCGCGACGCTGTGGGCGGAGCCGCCGTCGCCGCAGAAGAGCTTCTGGTCGGGCGAGATGTTGTAGTGCACCGACCACTCGTGCCGCTCGTGCTGGTAGCGGGTCTCCTCGCCGGTCGCCAGGTCGTAGCGGGTGAGGTAGAAGGTCTCGCCGCGGGGGATCTGCAGGTCGAACCACACGGCCCGGCCGTCGGGACTCCAGAACTCGTGGCCGGCGATCTCGCGCTCGACGGTCCGCTCGTGGATCGGGGTGTGCTGGCCGGTTGCGAGGTCGAGCAGCCAGATCCGCTGCACCTTGTGCCACGGCCCCTCGTGGCAGTAGGTCAGCAGGTCGGGGTTGGTCGGCGAGAACTGCTGGTGGTTCAGCCAGTCGTGCGATTCTTGCACGACCCGCGTGTCGCCGGTTGCTAGGTCGATGGTGAATTGCTGGTTGGGCAGCCGCGCCTCGTAGATGATGTTGAAGTACTCGCTCTTCTTGGGGTGCCTGCGGAGCAGCTCGCGGATCCCGTCGGCGTACACGCCGAGCAGACGCGACCCGTCGGCGCTCACGGTGCGGACCGAGCCCGGCAGGTCCTCGGGCAGCTCGCAGACGGTCCGCTCGGCGCCGGAGTCGACGTGCACCGCCATCACCCGGCGGCCAGCCTGGTAGTAGGCCTCGCGGGTTACGGGCGAGAGGATCTCGCCGCCGATGCGTTCCGACTCGCTGGTGAGCCGGCGGGTCTCGAACGTGCCGAGGTCCATCACGCGTAGCTGCAAGACCTCGCCCTCGTGCTCGGCCGCGTAGAACACCATTTGGTCGCCCTGACCGTCTGCTCCCGCTAGGAACGGGCGGTTGTGGAAGTAGAAGCTGCGGGCCGAGTCAAACCCGCGGGAGAGCCTGACCACGCGGTAGCCGGTGTCCGGGTCGGTCCACTCGAGCGGCGGCTCTTCGGCGGTGGCAAAGTAACCGATCCCAGTGAGGACCGCGGCTGCGAACAACAGGCGTTTGATGTTCATGATTCTCGTACGCACAAGAGAAGAGGGGGCCGCGACCGATCGACGCGGGCTGATTATAGCGGGCCTAGCCGCCCGCCGCTGGGACGGCCACGTGCTGCGGCTCCCCGAGCCCGGACGGGCCGTCAGCCGCTGGCCCGCCGCACCCGGGGCCTGTTTTGCAAGATCGAGGCCGTGGCGTGCATACTCCGCGGCTGGGTAAGATGGAGCACGCTCGCGGGACGCCTTGGCAGCGTCTCGCACCGCCCGCCCGCCATTGGCGACGCAGGGCTCCAGCTCATCGATGGTGCGTGCTCGCACTTGCTCTGCCGCGTACCGACTCCGATTGGCCTCCGATTCGGGGCGGCCGCTGCGAAGGGGTGGTCGGCGTGCTGATCTGAGCGCAAACAGGAACACACGAACCGAGAGGCGGCTCGCTATGGGGAATCGCACGTTTTCATTGATCGCCGCGCTGTGCGGACTCTCTGCCGCAATCCACGCGGCCAGCGCCCAGAGCTACCGTGTCGAGCGGGTGGCGTCGGGCCTGCAGCAGCCGCTGTACGTCGACCAGGCGCCGGGCGACCCCGACAACATCATCTACTACATGACCCGCGTCACCACGGGCGGGGTCAACGCCGGCAGCGGCACGCACGGCAGCCTGTGGCGCTACGACATGGACACCCAGGCGTCGACCGAGGTGCTGAACCTCAGCCACCGCGACCTGACCCTCGACCTCGGCCCGCAGGGGCTGGCGTTCCACCCCGACTTCAACAACCCGGGGACCGACGGCTTCCAGAAGGTGTATGTCTCGTCGGCGGCGACCGGCGGGCCGGTGAACTACGTCGAGGAGTACGAGCTCAGCGGGCCGGGCGGAACCGTGCCGACCGGCCGCGGCGGGATCCCGCTCGTGAATCGCACGCTGCTCGAATACAACAACGTGTTCGGCGACAACAACCACGTGATCGACTGGATCGGCTTCGACCCGCGTGCGTACTCCGCGGCCCCGGGTTCGCCGGAACGCAACTACTTGTACATCTCGGCCGGCGACGGCTCGAACGGCCGCCCCGCCGACCAACGCCCGGAGCAGAAGTCGACGATCGCGCAGGGCAAGCTGCTGCGGATCGACATCGACCCCGCCAAGCCCGACTTCTACCCGGCCGACCCCGCCAAGAACTTCGCCATCCCCGACACCAACCCGATCCCACTGTGGAACGCGGCGAACCCGGGCAACGAGCTGCTCGGCACCACGCTCAACTACACCGGCCCGACCGAGTCGGTCAGCTACTCGCCGGCGCTGCAGGAGATCTACTTCACCGGCACCCGCAACACGTTCCGGATGAGCATGGACAAGCTGACCGGCGACTTCTGGTCCGGCGACGTCGGCGAGTTCGCCCGCGAGGAGATCAACTTCCTGCCGGCCGACCCGTACGACGGCACGCAGGCGCCGTACGACTTTGGCTTCCCGCAGCGCGAGGGGACCGGCGTGTTCGTCAACCGCTCCAACGGCGACACCAGCATCCAGTGGGACCTGGCCGGCGGCGGCGCGATCGTCCAGGACAGCATCAACCCGATCCGCGAGGGCGCCCACGCGATCATCAACTCCGGCTCGACCGCCGGCGACGTCGAGATCCGCGACCGGCCCCGCGGCGCCTACATCGGCGGCTACGTCTACCGCGGCCCAATCGAGGAGCTGCAGGGCAAGTACTTCTACGCGGACTTCACCCAGGGCAACATCTTCTCGCTCGACTTTGATGCGACCACGCCGGTCGCCGACTTCAGCGGCGACAACTTCAACCTGGTCCCGGACGAATCGGGGACCAACGTCGCGTCGCTCGGCACGCGGGAGGTGGTGCTGAACCGCAACCTCAACTCGCTGTGGCACACGCTGATGGTCGACCCGAACGACCCGACCTACACGGCGGACCTCGGGGCCGACTTCGGCATCGGCCGCATCGTCTCGTTCGGCGAGGACAACGACGGCAACCTCTATATCGTCGACATGGGCGGCCAACGCGGCAACTCCGGGTTCAACAACGACTACCCGGCGGGCTCCACCGGCCAGATCTTCCGCCTCGTGCCCAACCTGCTGGTCTACGCCTCGGTGGATCGCGTCACCGGCGCCATCACCTTCAGCAACGAAACAGGCGAGCCGCTCGACGTCCTCGGCTACGAGCTCTCGTCGGTCGCGGGGTCGCTCGACGACAACTTCTTGACGGGCGTCACCGGCGTCCTCGACAGCAGCGGCAACGGCGAGGTCGACGCCGCGAACGCCTGGCAGGTCACGTCGGCCCCCGGCGACAGCACGCGGTTCGCCGAGGAGTCGACCGGCACGGCGGCCACGCTGGCGATCGACCAGGCGTTTGCGATCAGCACGCAGGACGGCTGGACCCAGTCGATCTACGAGGACGTGAAGCTCGACGTGACGCTCGGCAACGGCTCGACCATTGCCGCGTTGGTCCGCTACACGGGGAACAGCGGGTCGCCGTTCGACCGGGGCGACCTCAACTTCGACGGCGTGCTCGACGCGGCCGACTGGGTCGCGTACCGGCAGAACTTCTTCGGCGTCTTCGCGGGCGCGTCGGCCGCCGAGTCGTACGGCCTCGGCGACCTCGACGGCGACGGCGACAACGACTACGACGACTTCCTGCTGTTCAAGGCCGACTACATCGCCGCCAACGGCGCCGCGGCCTTCGAGGCCCTCGGCCAGATCCCCGAGCCGGCCGCCGCGCTGCTGCTCACGCTGGCCGCCGCCGCGGGCGCCGTGCGGACCAACCGCCGCCGGCGCAGCGGCGCCGTCGCAGCGGGCCGCCCGCGATTGGGAGCCAAGCTGGCCGTGACGCTCGTGGCGGCTACGGCTGCGCTGGCCGCGGACGCCGCCCGGGCCGACCTGCAGCACCTCTACAGCTTCAACAACGGCCTGAACGACAGCATCGGCGGCGCCGACGGCCAGGCGTTCGGCGCCGCGGCGGTCAACGGCCAGGGGCAGCTCGACCTGCCGGGCGGGTTCGGCGACTACGTCGGCTTCGACCCGCAGGAGATCCAGATCTCCTCCTACACCGACCTCACGTTCGAGACCTGGTTCACCGTCGACACGCACCAGACCTGGGCCCGGCTGTTCGACTACGGCAGCCGCGACGTCACGCCCGAGGGCTACCTGTACTTCGCGCCACAGAGCGGCCAGGGCGGCAACCCCGCACTGGCCAGGTACGCCACGAACGACGTCCGCACCGAGATCACCTACGCGACGCCGTCCGAGGGGCAGCAGCACCACTTGGCGATGATCGTCGACGACAACGCCAACGGCGGCGCCGACCTGTTCACCGTCTACTTCGACGGCGTGTTGATCGACTCGGTCAGCCACAACCACCCGCTGAGCGGCGTGATCGAGACCTACGCCTTCCTCGGCAAGTCGACCTTCCCCGGCGACGTCGACCCGTACTTCAACGGCTCGATCGACGAGTTCCGCATCTACGACCACGCGCTCTCGCAGCAGGAGGTGCTCGACAGCATCGCCGCGGGCACGACCCAGGAAAGCGCGCTCACCATCTATGTCAATACCTACACCGGCGCCATCACCATGGCCTCCGCCGAGACGCTGCCGGTCGACATCGACTACTACGCGATTAGCAGCGCGGCCGGGGCGTTGAGCACCGCTTCCTGGAACAGCCTGCAGGACCAGGGCGGCGCGGTGGTCGGCACGGGCGAGGGCTGGGAAGAGATTGACCAGTCGAACGCGACCAAGCTGGGCGAGCTGCGGCTGCTCGGGCAGTCGTCGGTCGTCGCCGGCGCGCCGCTCGCCATCGGCGCGGCTTACGACCCGGCCGTGCTCGGCCTGGGGACCGACGGTGACCTCACCTTCGAGTACGGCCTGGCCGGCGTGTCGACCGTTGCGGGCGAGGTGGTCTACCTCGACTTCCTGCCGGGCGATTTCAATGGCGACCTCCAAGTCGACGCCGCCGACTACACCCTCTGGCGGGACGGCCTGGCCGCCGCCGACCACACCGGCCCGGACGGCCACCCGGATGGCGTCGTCGACGCACTCGACTACCAGGTCTGGACCAGCCACTACGGCGCCTCGGCAGTCGGCGGCGCCCCAGCGGCCGTGCCCGAGCCCGCCGCGTTGGTCCTGCTGGTGAGCGTCCTCACCGCCGCGACGGTGGCCCGGCGGTAGGTCGGGGCGCTACAATCGAGGCTGGAGTCCTGTTCGTCCTCGCGGGCGACCCACCCAGCACCGATTGAACGACCGATGCCGAAACACACTCTGTTGCCGCTGCTGCTCGCAGTTTGCCGTCTGACGTCCACCGCCCACGCCGCCGACGAGTACCTCGGCCGCACCATCGCCCGGACGATGCACTACACCGGTGCGCCGTGGCTGGTGCGGGACTCGCGGGAACGGGAGGAAGAGCCGGAAAAGCTGGTCGCCGCGCTCGGCCTAGAACCGGGCCAGCAGGTGTGCGACCTCGGCTGCGGCAATGGGTTCTACGCGCTGAAGATGGCCGAGAAGATCCTGCGCGGCGGGGTGGTGTGGGCGGTCGATATCCAACCGGAGATGCTCGACCTCTTGCGCGAGCGGGCCGAGGCGCGGCAGGTGACAAACGTGAAGCCGGTCCTCGGCGACGGCGACGACCCCAAGCTGCCGGCCGGCCAGATCGACCTGCTGCTGTTGGTGGACGTCTACCACGAGATCTACGAGCCCGCAGCCATGCTGACAAAGATCCACGCGTCGCTCGCCGCGCGCGGCCGGGTGGCCCTGGTCGAGTTCCGCGCCGAAGACCCGAATGTGCCGATCAAGCCGCTGCACAAGATGACGCAGGCCCAGTGCGTCAAGGAGTTCAGGGCCAATAACTTCAAGCTGGTCGGCCAGTACGACAAGCTGCCGTGGCAGCACGTGCTGTTCTTCGCGAGGGAGGACTCGCCGCTAGACGCAGAGAAGCTGAAACCGTGGACGGCGTCGGAGTAGACACCAAGAGGTCCCTCCCTTCACGGGTCAACCCCAGAGAGCCTAAGCGACTTTTTCGACGCGGTCGCCTACGCGGATGGTTCCAGGCGACACGATCATGCCCAGCAGACCCCGCAGGTGATGGCGTTTGCCCTCATCGCCGTTCACGAACCGTTGGGCCTCGACGCCGTAGCGCTGGACGAACTTCTTGCAGCCGGTGTGCGGGGTGGCGCTGATTTGGATCTCGACCTCCCCGCCGATCCTGAGGCGGCTGCCGGCGGGCAGGTGGTCCTCGCTCAGGTCAAAGTCCACGATCAGGTTATCGCCCGCCAGGCCCATCGCCTCGTGGTCGCCGCCGGAGATCGCGCGGAGGATGCGGGCGTTCATGATCGACACCTGCGTGTCGGGGTCGGAGGCGCCGTTGGGGAGTTGCTGCCAGTGGTTAGTGAGCCAGCGGTCGCCTACGATGCCGGTTTCTTGAGAGAGCTCGGCATGGTCAACGGAGCGGCGTTCGTTCTCGGCGGGGCGGACGAAGATCGCCTGCAGGGCGCCGACAGCACGCGGCGAGGCCGTGACGTCGGGCAAAAGCCCTTCCAGTTCCTGTCGGCTGAGGTGGCGGGGCGACGTTTCGGCTGCCATGCGGGCGACTCCCTAGGGTTGGGTGTAGAGCGCCGTGAGGACACGGGCTCTCCAGGCGAGGTTCACCAGGGAACTAGCCCAGCCTTAGGCCTAGTACTTTTTGCGTCTCGACACTGGGATCACAAAGGCCATCTTTGTCCAATGTCGCCTCAGAATGTTGCATCTCAATGAACCAAGGCTCACACTCCGAGTCGACGAATCGGATCAGGTCAGTCATGCATCGCTCATACATGTGGCGGGATTCGACTCGGAAGCGAAGATGATACTTTCCACTGCGTGTTCGAGCGACATCTGATTGTGGCCCATTCAGAGCGAGATAGTCGGTCGTTTCAGCCGGCGAGCGAATTGCCGAATTCAAGCGGATATCGAGCGTGCCGCCACTCGGAGCGCCATAGGAACTGCCTTCGCGGAACAGAGTGACTACGTCGATCGTTTGCTTGTTGATGCGAACCCACATGCGGGTTTTTGTCTTTGAGAATCCGCGTTCTTTCAACGCCACAGTGAAATCTCGACACGCATCGTTAAATGCTTTCTGCGTGAGCTTGGTTAGAGGGTTTGTTGCCATGCAAAGTCGCTAGAAGGCGCCCTTCGACGGGAGATCGATGCGTTAGGCCCATCCAGGATATGCGCTTGGGAGTTGGGCGTTCCAGGATCGCAGCTCTGAGGTGATTTAGGTACTGCCCACGCCGGCCCGGGTACCCGCGGCGCCCCCACCCTAGCCCTCCCCCAGAGGGGGAGGGGACCAAGACCTAAGCCCGTTGGCACGCCTCAAGGTGCTCGCGCAAGAAGCCCTCGAGGTCGCCGCGCTGCAGGTCGTCTGGCTCGACGAAGCGGAGGCGCACCGTATCGCGTTCGTCGTGGTCGGTGGTTAGTTCTTGCTCGACGCCGAGGTCGGTGACCCTGCCCAGCTGGAACGCGCCCTTGGGGCCATTGAGCGCGAGCTCGACGTTGGCCAGCCGCTTGGTGACCACGGTCGCCCACGGGTCGGGGCGGTCGCCGGCCATGCGGTGCACCAGCACCTTGTTGTTCCACAGGAACTGCCCCTTGGGGGTCGCCTCCTCGAGCATCTCGAAGACCTCCTCCAGCAGCTCGGTCGACCACTTCGGCTTCTTGCCCGGCGGGAAGCCCTTGCGGGCGAGGTGCCACTTCTGGCCCATCACCTTCCACGGCATGATGGCGTCGGGGTCGGCGGAGCTCCGCTCGGTGAACGCCTTGAAGCCCTCGGCCGCTCGTTTGACAAACCCCCAGAAGGCGGGCGTGTCGATTTCTTCGAAGCTGTGCACGTGGACCTGCACCTCCTGCCAGGGGCCGCGGAGGTTCTTGCACTTGACCCGCGGGCCGTTGCCGTAGGCGGGGATCTCGTCGATCTCGTTGAGCGATTTCAGGTCGAGGTCGACCGTGAGCTGGTCGCGCTGGAAGGTCTTCTTGGCGGTGCGGAACTTGAGGTTGAGCAGCCAGCGGTGCGAGGTCAACGCGTGCAGGAACCAGCCGGCGGTCTTCTTCTCGCCAGTGACCTCGACGATCGAGCGGTGGTTCCAGTTGGTCGGCGACCACTCGATGCCGAGCTCGTCGCCGAGGTCCTGGATGTAGCTCTCGACCCGGCGGAGGATCTCGCCGTCCCACATGACGGGGTCGCCGGCCTGGGAGACGCGGTTCTCGCAGTGCCACGCCTGGCCGTCCTCCTCCCACGGCATCGCGACGTCCTGCCCAAACTCGTCGAGGTCGACATCGCCCAACTTCTCTTTGTCGAACGCGGCCTGGTTGAACGCCTTGCGTTTCTTGTAAGGGCCAGCCGCGAGCACCGGGGCGAGGGCCTCGGCGGTGTGCGAGTGCAGAGAATCCCCCTCCCCGGCAGGGGGAGGGGTTAGGGGAGGGGGTTCTGGCCCGGTACCCGCTTCGCCCCCTCCCTTCAGTTCCTTAGAAGAACGGGCTCCCCCCTCGGGGGAGGGAGATTTGGAGCTCGCTGCGCTCGCCTGATGACTGGCCACGACCATCTCCGGCGTGCCGGCCGCGACGATCCGGCCGCCGTGCTTGCCCGCCTCGGGGCCGACGTCGATGATCCAGTCGGCGGTCTTGATGACGTCGAGGTTGTGCTCGATGACCAGCACGGTGTTGCCCAGGTCGACCAGCCGGTTCAGCACGTCGAGCAGCTTGGCGAGGTCGTCGAAGTGCAGGCCGGTGGTCGGCTCGTCCAACAGGTACAGTGTCTGCCCGGTGTCGGGCCGGGCGAGCTCGGCGGCCAGCTTGACGCGCTGGGCCTCGCCGCCGGAGAGCGTCGGGGCGCTCTGGCCGAGCGTGACGTAGTCGAGGCCGACGTCGCACAGGGTCTGCAGCACGCGGCGGACCTTGGGGATGTTGTCGAACAGCTCGAGGGCCTCGCCGCAGGACAACTCGAGCACGTCGGCGATGCTGCGGCCGCGGTACTTCACGGCCAGCGTGTCGGGGTTGTAGCGGTGGCCGTTGCAGGTCTCGCACTTGATCCACACGTCTGGCAGGAAGTGCATCTCGACGCACACCTCGCCGGCGCCGTCGCAGGCGTCGCAGCGGCCGCCGGCAACGTTGAAGCTGAACTGCCGCGCCGAGTACCCACGCAGCTTGGCGTCGGGCAGCTGGGCGAACAGCTGGCGGATCAGGTCGAACGCGCCGGTGTAGGTCGCCGGGTTCGACGAAGGCGAGTTGCCCAGCGGCGTCTGGTCGACGCGGATCACCTTGTTGATGTGCTCTACGCCGCGGATGTCGTCGTGGGCGCCGGCCACCGTGCCCGCGCGGTGCAGCGTGCGGGCGAGCTGGTTGTAGAGGATCTCGTTGATCAGCGAGCTCTTGCCCGAGCCCGACACACCGGTCACGGCGACAAACGCGCCCAGCGGGATCTGGGCGTCGACGTGCTTGAGGTTGTTGTGCCGGGCGCCGAGGATCTGCAGGAAGGGGGAGGGGGGCAGAGGGAGGGGGGAATCGCTGCCTTCGGTCCCGCCCTGCTTGGCCGCATTCCGCTTCCCGCCTTCCGCCGCGGCGTCGATCCGCCGGTTGGACGGGATGGCAATGTTCTTCTTACCGCTCAGGTACGGGCCGGTGACGCTCTTGCGCTTCTTGCTGACCGCTTCGGGCGACCCCTGGGCGACGATCTCGCCGCCGAAGCGGCCGGCGGCGGGGCCGAAGTCGACCAGGCCGTCGGCGCTCTCGACCACCTCCTTGTCGTGCTCGACGATCAGCAGGGTGTTGCCGAGGTCGCGCAGTTTGTGCAGCGCGCCGATCAGCCGCGTGTTGTCCCGCGGGTGCAGGCCGATGGTCGGCTCGTCGAGCACGTACAGCACGCCGACCAGCCCGCTGCCGACCTGGCTCGCCAGCCGGATCCGCTGCGACTCGCCGCCGGAGAGCGTCGGCGCGCCGCGGCCGACCGTCAGGTACTCGAGGCCGACCTCCACCAAGAACGTCAGCCGGTTGGCGATCTCGCGGACCAGCTCGCCGGCGATCTTGGTCTCGCGGGCGTCGAGGTTCCAGGCCTGGATTTCCTCGAGCAGCTCGCCGAGCGGCAGGCGGCAGATTTGTTCGATGGTGAGCGAGCGGAACTGCGCGGCCGAGGCGTCGTCGCGGAGGCGGCTGCCGCCGCAGTCGCTGCACTCGATCTCGGCGACCAGGTGCTCGAGCTGCGTCCGCAGCCGGACCGACAGACGCGACGCTTCTTCGAGCGCCGGGTACAGGCCCTTGAATTGGAAGGACAACCCGCTCCCCCCTTGCGGGAGGGCGACGTCAATCCACTCCTCGCCGGTCCCGTACAGCACCACACGCCGCTGCTTGGCGCTTAGTCGGTCGTACGGGGTGTCGATCGGCACGCCGGTGTGGTGGCTGAGCGCCTGCAGCATGGCCATCGACAACTCGTTCGAGACGTCGGGCCAGACCAGCAGCGCGCCGCGTTCGAGGGTCAGGTCGGCGTCGCGGAGCAGGGCGGCCGGGTCGGCGCCGGTCTGGGTGCCGAGGCCCTCGCACGACTGGCACCAGCCCAGCGAGCTGTTGAACGAGAAGTTGTGCGGCGTGAGCGGCGTGAAGCTGCGGCCGCAGCCCTCGCACGCCAGGTGCTGGCTATGCGTGCGGGTCTGCCAGCGTGTTTCGGGCTGCTTATCGTCGGGGTAGACCACCTGCAGCACGCCGTGGCCGATGCTCAGCGCTCCCTCGACCGCCTCGGCGATGCGTGCGCGGGACTTCTGCTGGATGCTGAGCCGGTCGACCACCACCGCGACGTCGTGGTGCTTGCGGCGGTCGATCTTGGGCGCCTTCTCGAGCTCCGTGATCTTGCCGTCGATGCGGACCCGCAGGTAGCCTTCTTCCTGCAGCTTCTTCCACATGTCCGCGTACGACTCGCCGACGCCGACCTCGACCGGGGCCAGCAGGAACAGCTTGGTCCCCTCCGGTTCGGTCAGCAGCTTGTCGACAATCTGGTCGGAGGTCTGCGTGCCGACCGGCAGGTCGCACTCGGGGCAGTAGAGCTGCGCCAGCCGCGCGTACAGCACCCGCAGGTAGTCGTAGATCTCGGTGACGGTGCCGACGGTCGAGCGCGGGGTGTGGCCAGTGCTCCGCTGCTCGATCGCGATCGCCGGCGACAGGCCCTCGATGTGATCGAGCGCCGGCTTCTGCATCTGGCCGACGAACTGCCGCGCGTAGCTCGACAGGCTCTCGACGTACCGCCGCTGGCCCTCGGCGTAGATGGTGTCCATCGCCAAGCTGCTCTTGCCGCTGCCCGAGGGGCCGCAGAACACGGTCATCTCCTCCCGCGGGATCTTCAGGTCGACGCCGCGTAGGTTGTGCTGCCGCGCGCCGCGGACCTCGATGTACTTGGCCTGCTTGACCGCCTTGCGGGCCTGCTTCTTGGCTGTGGACGCGTGGCCGCCGTTCAGCAGCGGGGCCAACGCCTTGGCGGTGGGGGACACAAAATCCCCCTCCCCCAAGGGGGGAGGGGTTAGGGGAGGGGGTGAAGCGGGTACACGGTTCGAACCCCCTCCCCTAGCCCCTCCCCCTGCCGGGGAGGGGGATTTGTTGTTCTTGCCGCTTGCCTCGAAGTCAGCGACGATTTGCTCGGGCGTGCCCGCCGCCACGATCCGGCCGCCGCCGGCGCCGCCGTCGGGTCCGATGTCGATGACCCAGTCGGCGGTCTTGATGACGTCCAGGTTGTGCTCGATCACCACCACGGTGTTGCCGAGTTCGACAAAGTTGTGCAGCACCTTCAGCAGCATCTCGATGTCGGCGAAGTGCAGGCCGGTGGTCGGCTCGTCGAGCATGTAGAGCGTCTTGCCGGTCGACTTTTTGACCAGCTCGCGGGCCAGCTTGATCCGCTGGGCCTCGCCGCCGGACAGCGTCGGCGAGGGCTGGCCGACCTTCAGGTAGTCGAGGCCGACGTCGTGCAGGGTCTGCAGCTTGTGGCTGATCTGCGGGATGGCGTCGAAGTGGGCGAGGGCCTGCTGCAGGTCCATCTCCAGCACATCGGCGATGCTGGCGCCCTTGTACTCGACCTGCAGGGTCTCTCGGTTGAAGCGGTGGCCGTTGCACACCGGGCACGTGACCCAGACGTCCGCCAGGAAGTCCATCTCGAGCTTGTTGCTGCCGTTCCCCTCGCACGCCTGGCAGCGGCCCGACGCGACGTTGAAGCTGAAGCGGCCCGGCTTGTAGCCGCGGCGCTTCGACTCGGGGAGCTGCGCGAACAGGTTGCGGATGTCGTCGAACACCTTGATGTAGGTGCCCGGGTTCGAGCGCGGCGTGCGGCCGATCGGCGACTGGTCGATCGAGATCACCTTGTCGAGGTGCTCGATCCCCTCGATCGCGTCGTGCTCGCCGGGGTCGCCCTTGCCGTTCATCAGGTCGCGGCGGAGGGCCTCCATGAGGATGTCGTTGACCAGCGAGCTCTTGCCCGAGCCCGAAGCGCCGGTGATGCAGACAAACGCGCCGAGCGGGATCTCGACATCGATGTTCTTGAGGTTGTTGTGCCGCGCGCCGCGGACACGCAAATACTCCCTCCCCCCTTGGGGGAGGGCCGGGGTGGGGGCGCCCTGCGAGTCCGGCTCGCCATTACAGGAAGGGTCGCCCTTGGTGGACGATTTACCGCCTCCCCTCAGTTCCCTGGAAGAACGGGCTCCCCCTGCCGGGGAGGGGGATTCGATTTCGTCGGAGCTGATCCGCCGTTGCTTCGGCACCTCGATCTTCCGCCGCCCGCCGAGGAACGCGCCGGTCTGGCTCTTTTCGGACTTGGCGACCTTCTCCCAGTCGCCCACCGCCACGACCTCGCCGCCGCGCACACCGGGGCCGGGGCCGAAGTCGATCAGCAGGTCCGCCGCCCGCATGGTGTCCTCGTCGTGCTCGACGACCACCACCGTGTTGCCCATGTCGCGGAGCTGGCGGAGGGTGCCGAGCAGGCGGTCGTTGTCCCGGGGGTGCAGGCCGATCGACGGCTCGTCGAGGATGTACAGCACGCCGACCAGGCCGCAGCCGATCTGACCGGCCAGCCGGATCCGCTGCGACTCGCCGCCCGACAGGGTCGGCGCCGTGCGGTCGAGCGACAGGTACTCCAGGCCGACGTTGGCCAGGAAGCCCAAGCGGCCGCGGATCTCCTTGAGCACCTCCTCGGCGATGTACGCCTGGGCGTCGGTCTGGTTGAGCTCGCTGAAGAACCGCTGGGCGTCGCTGATGGGCAGTTGACAGAGTTCCGGCAGGCTCCGCTTCGGCTTCTCGGCGAAGTGTTTGTCGGCCGTCTCGAGGGTGACGGCGCACGCCTGCGGGTTGAGCCGCGCGCCGTTGCAGTCGGGGCACTCGATGATCCGCATGTACTGCTCGTACTTGGCGATCTGCGCCTTACTCTTGCTCGAGCTGTACTTGTCGAGCAGCTGGGGGATGACGCCGTCGAACTCGCCGCCGTACTTCTGCGACGACTTGCCCGCCCGCCAGGTGTAGGTGATGTGCTCCTCGCCCGTGCCCCACAGCCAGAGGTTCTGCTGATCTTCGGTGAGCTCGCCCCAGGGGGTCTCGAGCAGGGTCCCTTCTTCGATCTCGAGCAGCCGCTCCATCGTGTCCGCGACGCCTTGGTAGATGTGGCGTTTCCAGCGGCCGAGGTCCTTCCACGTGCCGACCAGCTCGATCGCCCCCTTGGCGAACGACTTCTCTGGGTCGGGCACGAGCCGCTGGGGGTCGAACGAGAAGAACTCGCCGATGCCGTCGCAGGTCTCGCACATGCCCTGCGGGCTGTTGAAGCTGAACAGCTGCGGGGTCGGCTGGTCGAAGCTGAGTCCGCAGTCGGTGCAGGCGAAGTGGGCGCTGATGGCGATGTCGCCCTGCACGGCGGCCGACTGCGTCTTGCCGGCGCGTTTTCGTTTGGCCGCCGGCTTGGCGGGCGCGTCGTCGTCGCCTTGGTCGACGGCGATGATCAGGTCGCCCTTGCCGAGCTTGAGCGCGGAGTCGACCGCCTCGCCCAGCCGGCCGCGGACCGAGGGACCGGCCACCAGCCGGTCGACCACCACCTCGATGTTGTGCCGCATCTGCCGGTCGAGGGCCGGCGCGTCGGAGAGCTGGACCACCTCGCCGTCGACCCGGGCGCGGACGAAGCCGCGCTTCTGCAGGTCCTCGAACAGGTCGCGGAACTCGCCCTTCTGCCGCCGCGCCATAGGCGCCAGCACCGCGAAGCGGGTCTTGTTCTCCAGCAGCATGATGCGGCCGATAATCTCTTCCCGCGTCTGCGCGGCGATCGGCTTGCTGCACGACGGGCAGTGGCCCGTGCCGACCCGCGCGTACAGCACCCGCAGGAAGTCGTAGATCTCGGTGATGGTGCCGACGGTCGACCGCGGGTTGTTGCCCGACGATTTCTGCGAGATCGAGATCGACGGGCTCAGGCCGCTGATGTGGTCGACGTCCGGCTTGGGCATCTGGCCCAGGAACTGCCGCGCAAAGGTCGACAGGCTCTCGACGTACCGCCGCTGGCCCTCGGCGAACAGCGTGTCGAAGGCCAGCGAGCTCTTGCCGCTGCCGGACACGCCGGTCAGGCAGATCAGCTGGTTGCGTGGCAGGCGGACGTCGACGTCGCGAAGGTTGTGTTCGCGGGCGCCGCGGATAATGATGTCAGAGGCGGGCATGCTTATCCTGCCGGCCGCTTGGGCCGGGTTGTTAGTCGCAGCGGGGCCGCGCCGCCAGCCGTGGCGGCGCGAACCGCGTATTGTAGGACACTTGTACAGCTATGAGAAGCTTCACAATCTGCCAGGTCGCTCTGATGCTGATGACCTGCTGTCTGCACGCTGCAACGGTGCTAGCTCAGCCCGCCCAGGGCACGAAGCCGCAGACCGACCGCTGGGCCGCCGCCATGGAGGAATTTGCCCTGCAGGACGAGCGGAGCCCCTACCCCGAGGGGGGCGTCGTGCTGACCGGCAGCAGCAGCGCCCGGTTGTGGGGGGTGGAGCAGGCGTTTCCTGAGCTGGACCCGCCGATCCTGAACCGCGGCTTCGGCGGCTCGACCTACCGCGACCTGGTGCGGCACGCCGAACTTCTCGTGCTGAAGCACCGGCCCCGGCTGGTGATCCTCTATTCCGGCGACAACGACATCGCCGGCGGCCGCTCGATCGAGTCGATCCAGGGTGAGTTCGAGGAGCTGACCGACCGGATCCGCGCCGAACTGCCCGAGGCGACCATCGCCGTAATCCCGGCCAAGCCAAGCCCCTCGCGCTGGGAGCTGGTGGACAAGTACCACGCCCTCAATGCCGAGATCAAGAATGTTTGCGGCCAGCACGAGGGCATGGTGTACGTGGACATCTGGCCGGCGATGCTGGGTGACGACGGCAGGCCCCGCCCCGAGCTGTTCCGCGACGACAACCTGCACATGACCCCGGCCGGCTACACGATCTGGAACGACGCCGTGCGCGAACTTGTGCAGGCCGAGCAGGAATAGGCTGGCGCCCCTCGAGGGGGTCCGTTTCCTGCTTTTTTAGGACGATCTTCACACGGTCTTCAAGATTGGTGCGTAGTCTATCCGGCCTTGTGCGTCTTGGCACGCCTGCCCGGACGCGGCTTACCCAGGCGCCTCTCGCCACACCAATTGACTGAGGAGACTGTCTCATGAGGGCGACCACGTACTTGCTATGCGCAGCGGCGACGCTGTGTGCTCTGTCATCGCAGGCTGCTTACAACCTGCAGGTTACTGAAATCTACTCCGGCCACAGCGTCGAAGCCGACGTGACGGCCGACTGGTTCGAGCTGACCAACTACGGCGACATGGCGTGGGACAGCGCCGTCGACGGGCCGCTCTTCTACGACGACGACTCGGAGGACCCGACGGCCGCCGACCCGCTGCTGGGCGTCACTTCGATCGCCCCCGGTCAGTCGGCCATCTTTGTGCAGGGCAGCGAAGACGCCGTTATCGCCGAGTTCCTGGCGGTGTTCTCGAACGTCGCCGGTTTGTCGGTCGGCCGGTTCGACGGCTCTGGCCTGGGTGGCGGTGGTGACGGCGTCACAATCTTCACCGGCGAAGTGAGCTTCCCGGACTTCATCGTTGGCGACCGGATCGAATTCGAAGCCTACCCAGACTACGACGCGGCGGTCGCGGGCGGGGTGATCGACGGCTCGACCTGGGACGTCGTCAACCAGCGTTGGAGCGTTGCCGGCGAGTTCGGCGCGCTGGCCAGCGCCGGCGGGGGCGCCTTCCCGATCATCGGATCGCCCGGCACGGCGGCGCCGGAGCCGACCGCGATGGCGATCTCGTTCGCCGGCCTGATGGGGCTCTCGACCTTCCGCCGCCGGCGGTAGGGCACCGCCAGGCGACAAACCGACAAGCACAAACTGCCGCCGGGGCGATTGCCCCGGCGGCTGTTTTCGTGCTTAGGCAGGTTCTCACTAGCAAGCGGCGTTGGCGGCTAAGCCCGCTGCCGCCGGGCGACGCCACCCACCGCCAGGGCGAGCAGGGCGATTGCAGCCGGCTCTGGCGTCTGGGTCGCGGACTGCAACGGGGCGGCGGCCGCGGCGAACACGCCGCCGTTGGGAGCGGCCCCGTTGGGAGCGCCGTAGTCGCCGCTCCACAACGTGTAGTCGGCCGCGTCGACCAGGAAGTCGTGGTTGTGGTCGGCCGCCGGGTGGGCCGACTCGGAGCCGGTCTGACCCTGCGTGTCCCGCCACACGGTGTAGTCGGCGGCGTCGACGTAGCCGTCGCCGTTGTAGTCGCCGGTCACGTAGTTCGGCCCGCCCAGCGTGTTGGCCAGCTTAGTCCCGTAGGGGACGTTCTTGCTCGACTCAACTTCCGCAGCCGGCGGGGCGGGCGTGTTGGGGTCGCCGTCGTCGACCGGGTGGTTGCCGATCAGCGACTGCCGCCAGTCGATCGAGTCGTTGGCAGACCCGGTCAGGTCGTTCACGCCGGCGGAACCGGAGCCCGGGTTGTCGGTGAAGTTGCTGGCGTGCCAGTCGTCGGTGGTGAAGCCGGTCGAGTTGCCCCAGCGGCCAAGGTACTCGACCTCGAAGTCGAGGAAGGCGTAGTCGGCGTCGGGCTCAACGTTGGGGACGAAGCCGGGCTCGACAAACGCGTCGACCGTGATGAAGTTGGCCCGGCCGTAGACCCGGCCGTCGAGCTCGTCGAGCTCGGTGATGAAGCCGACCGAGTCGAGGATCTTCCAGCCGGCGGCGCCGGTCGGCAGGTCGAGGCCGTCGTCCCCGTCGTCCAAGTCCTGACCGAGCATCGGCGCGTCGCCGCTCTGGTTGTGGATCAGCATCGCGGTGAAGCCGCTCCCCTCGAGCTGGCCCTCGCCGGGGTTGCCTGCCAGCGACGGCAGGTCCGACGCGCCGATCGTGCTGTTCACGCCGTCGCCGAACCCGGGGAACGTGGGGCCGGGGAGCGGCGGTCCGGTGTTGACCAGGTCGGTCGCCAGCGGGTTGATGGCGTCGGGCGCCCCGTACAGGCTGAACGCCTGGCGCATCACCAAGAACCCGTTGGCGCCGAGCGAGTACGCCCCCAGGTCAAGAATATTCTCGATGAAGCCGGTCTCGCCGTTGTTCTCCGACTCGATGATGAGCAGGTAGTGGTCCGTCAGCGGGGCGTTCGCCGCACCGCGGAGCTCGATGAACTCGTCCCGGGCGTCGGAGCCGTTGCCGCCCGGGTTGAAGAACACCTCGTTGATGTACATCTGAGCGGGGGACGGTGCGGCGGCCAGCAGCAGGGCCGCCGCCGTGAACGCGAATCGGGTGGTGGGTTGCTTCATGTTGACGTCGTGGTGGGGCGCGTGGGGAGGCCAATGGCGGTGGGGTGCGGCAGTGCCCGCGGGAAGGTTCGCCGAACGGGTCGGCGGGCCGGTCTGCACAAAGAACCCAGCTGTCTATCGCGCGATGGTTAAGGGAGTGTTAAGGCGGGGTTAAGTTTCGTGTGGGATGTACCCGCCCGCTGGTCCGCTCTAAATTTGGGGCCCAGTGCACGAACACCACTGTGCGGCGCGGTCGCGCCGCACCCTTCTTGTTTGTCCCGCAAGAGAGCAATGCGAAACGAACGCCACGCCTTTACGCTTGTTGAACTGCTAGTCGTGATCGCGATCATCGGCGTGCTGGTGGCCCTGCTGCTGCCCGCCGTGCAGTCCGCCCGCGAGGCCGCGCGGCGGATGTCGTGCGCCAACAACATCAAGCAGATCACCCTCAGCCTGCTGAGCTTCCACAACACCGAGGGCGAGTTCCCCAAGGGCGCCTACACGGCCCTGACCGGCGCCCGCCGCGAGGACGGGCTCGGCTGGGCCACCAAGACGCTCCCCTACCTCGAGGAGCAGTCGGTCTACGACCAGCTGGTCGACAACGATGTTGTGTTCAACTCGTTCGACTTCCGCGGCGACCCCTGGCAGCCGAACATCTTCGCCGCGGCCAACGCCGCCGGGAAGCTGCCGCTCAAGGGGGCCGACGCGCAGGTCGCCACGTTCCGCTGCCCGTCGGCCGACCTGCCGGACCTGGTGCCCGACGAGGGCTTCTTCGGCAAGTCGGGCGCGAAGGCGAACTACGGCCACGCGGTGGCCCACTACAAGGGCTCCCGCGGCTACTGCGACCGCGGCATGTTCCTGCGGGCCGAAGAGATGAAGAACCGCGGCGTCTGCAACACGATCGACATCAACGGCGACGGCGTGCTCGACGGTGGCGACCAGGTCGAGAAGACCCCGTTCAGCCGCATCAAGATCAAGGACATCACCGACGGCGCCTCCAAGACCATCGCGATCGGCGAGTCGGCCTACGTGGTCGACATCAAGAGCTTCCCCAACTGGCTGGGCACCTACAACGAGGACGGCGCCATCCTGTTCAAGACCCAAGACGTCATCAAGTGCAACATCGGCGGCGCCACGGCGTTCCCGCTGTCGGGCGCCGACCAGCTGCGGCTGCCGGGCGGCAGCGCCACCGACGACTGCGCCTTCGGGTGGCACGCCGGCGGCGTGCTGTTCGGCTTTGTCGACGGCTCGGTGCGGATGCTCAGCGAGAACACCGACCTGCGCGTGTTCGCGATCCTCGGCGACCGGATGGACGGGGAGGTGTTCAGTGGCCTGTAGCCGGACGCCGTTCGCCGCCCTGACGCTGCTCCTGGTGTGCGGCGGGTGCGGCGGCTCGCCCTACGATCTCGCGCCCGCCACAGGGAGCGTGACTATCGACGGTCAGCCGTTCGGCCACGGCAAGGTGATGTTCGCGCCGGTGTCGCAGGGGTCGCAGGTCGAGGTCGGCAAACCGGCCTTCGGGCTGCTGAACCCGGACGGGACCTTCACGCTCAGCACCTACGCCGCCGACGACGGAGCCGTGATCGGCAAGCACTGGGTCACCGTGTTCCGAGAGGACGACGGCCCCAACGGGCCCGCGCCCGCAGGCGTGCCGAAGTTCGGCAGGGTCGTCGTGCCCGCGCCGGTCGAGGTGACCGACGGCGCCAACAACCTCCGCATTGACCTGACCGCGGAGCAGGTCCGCCGACTCGGCGCGCCCAACTAGATCGCGCCGAACTAGATCGCGCAGTGGCCGCCAGTTGTGTGGCCTAACCCTGCTTGGCCGCGACGATCGCCAGCACCGCGGCGATCAGCGCGAGCGCGGCCCACACGGCCCACATCCGCGGCTGCTGTTCCGACTCGTCGGAGCCCATTGGCTGGTCCTTGGTCAGCTCGCGGGCCTTCTCCTCGCCGAACTCGTCGAACAGGTGCTGCATGATCATGCCCTGCACGGCGCGGGCGCTGTGGGGCCGGTCGGACGCCTCCTTGGCGAGCAGCTGCGTGATGAGGTCGTCGAGCCACTCGGGGCAGTCGACCCGCTTGCCCTTGGGGGTCTTGAAGTCACGGACGCGGGGCGGGTTCTTGTTGAGGTGCTGGTCCCAGATCTGCGCGAAGTTGGCGCCGGTGTAGGGCGGCGCGCCGGTCAGCATCTCGTACAGCACGCAGCCGAGCGAGTACAGGTCCGCCTTGCCGGAGATCTTGCTGTCGGCGGTGATCTGCTCCGGCGACATGTACGCGTACGTGCCGACCGTGATCCCCTGCTCGGTGATGTCGGCGTCGTAGGTGTCGCGGGCGATGCCGAAGTCGCCCAGCACGAGGTCGCCGCCCTCGTCGAAGAACAGGTTGGACGGCTTCAGGTCGCGGTGGATGATGCCGTGGTTGTGCGCGTGCTGCAGGGCCGAGGCGATGTGCACCGCGTACGCGGCCGCCTGCGGCCAGGGGACCGGGCCGTGCGTCTTGATGCGGTCCTTCAGCGAGCCGTGCTCCAACAGCTGCATCGCGTAGAAGAACTGCCCGTCGAGCTGGCCGCCGCCGTAGTGCTTGACAATGTGGGGGTGCTCCATCCGCTCGGTGATCATGATCTCCCGCTCGAAGCGATCGACGATGTTCTGATCGTCGGCGACGCTGGGGTGGAGGATCTTGACCGCGACGGGGTGCTCGATGTCGGGGCTCGTGGCGCGGTAGACCACGCCGACGGTCCCCGCGCCGAGTTTCTCGCCGAGGTTGAACGTGGCTTTGGTCGGCAGGAAGCGGAGGTGGCGGTTGGCCATGCAGCGGTCGCGGAAGAGGAGATAATCGGCGGACGGGTTCCCCGCCCAGTATAATCTTCGCGGACGGGGCGGATCTGTGCAACTCGGTTCTGGCCCCCGGGGCCGCGGGTCTTCCATTCGCCGCCGCCGATCGGCTACGATTTGGGGAGTGAGGGCGGTTTTTACGAACCTGCTGATGTCTGCGCGGCGGGTTGGGCCCCGGTGCGAGGCCCCAAACACGGAGTCCGGCCTCCCGCTGGTCGGCCCGGATCGATGGGCGTCGCACGGCTCAATCAGGCGCGTGGCAGGATACCCGCCCGGGTAAGGATAAGGTGCGCTCTTGGCGGAGTCGTGCGGGTTCTTTTCTCTCGACGATTAGCGTGGCGGCGACCCCAAGCGGCTCGCACAACGCGATCCCGGCCCCGCCGGGAGCGCGGGAGCAGGCGGGGCGGCCCTCTGACCATGGCGCGGGCTTCGACCTCGATGGCGTGTTCCGGATTGCGTTTCTCGAATGCTGAAAGGGTAGGGTAGGTGATGTCTCCCCAAGAAGTTCTGACGATGTGCCGCGAGCGGGACGTCAAGGCGATTGATTTCCGGTTCATGGACTTCCCCGGCCTGTGGCAGCACTTCACGATCCCCGCCGGCAAGCTCGACGAGGCCGTGTTCGAGGACGGCCTCGGCTTCGACGGCTCCAGCATCCGCGGCTGGCAGGCGATCAACGAGTCGGACATGCTGCTCGTGCCCGAGCCCTCCAGCGCCTGGATCGACCCGTTCACCAAGCTCTCCACGCTCTGCATGATCTGCAACGTGCAGGACCCGATCACGCGTGAGGACTACAGCCGCGACCCGCGCAACGTCGCACGCAAGGCGGCCAACTACCTCAAGAGCACCGGCGTGGCCGACACCTGCTTCATCGGGCCCGAGGCCGAGTTCTTCATCTTCGACGACGTCCGCTTCGACCAGACCCCCAGCCAGGGCTTCTACAGCATCGACAGCGTCGAGGCCGAGTGGAACCGTGGCGCCGACGAGCGCCCCAATCTGGGCCACAAGCTGCGGCACAAGGAGGGCTACTTCCCGTGCCCGCCCGCCGACCAGCTGATGGACATCCGCAACGAGATGATGCAGCTGATGATCGAGTCGGGCCTGGACGTCGAGTGCCAGCACCACGAGGTCGCCACCGCCGGCCAGGCCGAGATCGACCTGAAGTACGACGAGATGGTCGCGATGGGCGACCACATGTGCAAGTACAAGTACATCGTCAAGAACGTCGCGCACCGGCACAACAAGACCGTCACCTTCATGCCCAAGCCGCTGTTCAGTGACAACGGCTCCGGCATGCACACCCACATCAGCTTCTGGAAGAACGGCGAGCCGCTGTTCGCCGGAAACGGCTACGCCGGACTGTCCGACGAAGCGCTGTTCGCCATCGGCGGCATCCTCAAGCACGCGCCGGCGCTGTTGGCCTTCACCAACCCGACGACCAACAGCTACAAGCGGCTGGTCCCCGGCTACGAGGCGCCCGTCAACCTGGCCTACAGCCAGCGCAACCGCTCGGCCAGCTGCCGCATCCCGATGTACAGCCCCAGCCCCAAGGCCAAGCGGATCGAGTTTCGCTGCCCCGACCCCAGCAGCAACCCCTACCTGGCCTTCAGCGCCCTGATGATGGCCGCGCTGGACGGCATCCAGAACAAGACCCACCCGGGCGAGCCCCTGGACAAGGACATCTACGACCTCTCGCCCGAGGAGCTGGCCGAGGTCCCCAAGACCCCGGGCTCGCTGAGCGAGTCGCTCGACGCGCTGGCCGCCGACCACGAGTTCCTGCTTCGCGGCGACGTCTTCACCGAGGACGTCATCAACACCTGGATCGAGTACAAGCAGAAGAACGAGGTCGAGGCGATCAACCTGCGGCCGCACCCGTACGAGTTCTGCCTGTACTACGACATTTAGGCGCTGGTTGGAGGGCGCTGGGCGCTAGAGTCGCTGGCGCCGAGCGTGCGCGCTGAAAGTCCACCCCGCCAGGGGTGGGACACGCCCCCGTCGCGGTCCCGCGGCCGTTTCCTCAGGGTATACTGGTGCAGAGCCACGTCAGTTTTCCCAGCAGGCAATCCTCAATCGCTTCTTTACGCGAGCCCGCTATGGCGACCGTCACTCACCACTGGACTGCCGTTGACCTGGCGGCGCGGTTCGGCCCGATCCCGCTGGAGCGAGTCGTGAGCCGACCGCGGCCCGGCAGCGCCACCGTCGACGACGCGATCCGCATGGAGTCGCAGGAGCATCGGCTGTGCGAGTTGATTGACGGCGTCCTATTGGAGAAGACGCTGGGCTTTGTCGAGTCGTTCCTGGCGGCCCAACTAGGCGCTCTTATTACGACGTTTGTTCAGCAGCGAAACCTCGGCATCACTGCGGGCGAGGGGGGATGCTGCAGTTGTTTCCTGACCAGGTACGCATTCCCGACGTCTGCTTCGTGTCGTGGGAACGGCTCAAGGGTTCCGGCTTCCCTCAGCAGGCCGCGCCGAGCCTGGCGCCGGACTTGGCGGTCGAGGTGCTCAGCCCGGGCAACACCGACCAGGAGATGCATCGGAAACTCGAGGAGTACTTCGAGGCCGGCGTGCGGCTGGTGTGGTACGTTGACCCCCGCGACAAGTCGGTCACTTCCTACACCGCGGTTGAGAAGTCGACGCGCCTCACCGAGGCCGACCAGCTCACCGGCGGCGACGTGCTGCCCGGGCTGACGATCGACCTGGCGAAACTATTCGAGATCCCGACGCCGCCCGGCGACTGATTCCGGCGGCGCGTCCAGGCGGTCGAACTCAATTGAGCCTCCAGCATGGCTAAATCCCACGACGAGCGTATCGCCGTGCTAACCTTCGCCTCGGTCTACCCCCACTACGTGACGAAGGTCGAGAAGAAGGGCCGCACCGTGGAGGAGCTGCACCAGGTAATCATGTGGCTGACCGGCTTCACCGAGCGGACGCTGCAAAAGCACATCAAGGGCGGCACCACCTTCGAGGAGTTCTTCGCCGCCGCCAAGCTTAACCCCAACGCCCACCTCATCACCGGCGCAATTTGCGGCTACTGTGTCGAGGAGATCGAGAACCCGCTCACGCAGAAGGTGCGCTACCTCGACAAGCTGGTCGACGAGCTCGCCAAGGGGACGATGGAGAAGATCCTGCGGAGCGCGTGAGCGGAGAGAATTCCGGGCTGCGTTTGGGAGAGCTTTCTGTAGGAAACCGGTGGGATACTTGATGACGGCAAACTGGAAGCTGTTCTATCAGCAGAACGAGTCTGGCGAAGTGCAATTCGCCGAACTGCTGACTCGCGACGAAGAGTCCTTGCTCCGGAAGGGCGGCGTGTTCACGCACGGCACACGCAGTACGGTGGCCTCATTCGAAGCCGCATCGGATCGATTGATCAACGAAGGCTATCTCCTGCAGCGTGAATGGACATTTGATCGGAATGCTCGGAACTATAGTCTGTTCGCGGATGAGATTAAGGCCGTGATCGAAGACGCGCCGGGGTTCTCCAGCTCAAATGCGTTGGCGATTATTACCGATTCGAGTTGTATGACTGTTGGGTTTGCTCTTCGCCGATTCGACGAAATCGATTCAGCGAACGATGGGAAGCTGTGGATCGTCGATGAATGGGGCGACTGGAGTGAAGACTGGCGGTTGGATCCCGCGTACCGTTGGTTGTTGGCCTATGGGGATCACGACGCACTGGCTACTCAGGCAAACCGGGAGTTCAGCGAGGGAATTCGGAAGACGTTTCAAGGCCTCCTTGCATCATACAGGGACACCAAGGACATCCTGTTGATCTACGTTGGCGGCGATGACGTTGGACACCGATGGTCCGCGGAACTAATGGACCAGAAGTTGGCGAGCCGAATGCTGGGATGGGTCCTCGGGGCCTGACTAAGCAGAGGACGGCGTTGCTATACTCAACCTGCCAGCCCCGGACGCATCAAACTGAACAGCCAGCAGCTTCACGCACTCGCTACACCTCCAGCAGCGCCTTCAGCCGCGACCAGAACGCCACGCCGCGTTCGTACTGGTCCTCGCTGATGAACGGCCGGCTGAAGTCGAGGTGGTCGAGCTGGTCCTGGGTCGCCTTGGCGTACGAGTAGCCTGGATCGGCGAACGGGTTCTGCCAGTCGGGGTCGCCCGGCTCCGAGGTGTGCGAGTACGAGCCATCTGGGTTGAGGTGGATGTTGGCCGTTAGCAGCGGCATCAGCATCTGCAGCTCGAACGTCATCCGCTCGCCAAGGGGCATGCCGGCGGTTGCTTCTTCCCAGGCCGCGGCCACGTCGGGCGGCGTGTTGCTGTCTGGGAACCTTAGGCCCGAGCCGATGCCGGATCGGGTGATGCCGTCGTGGTTGAGGTCGACCTGCGCGACCGGCGGCAGCAGCAGGTTCAGCACGCCTTCCTCGGTCAGCGCATCGACGCCGATCGGGTCGGCCAGGGCGTGCACCCGCTGCACCACCGACAGCTCCTCACGCGTCAGCGAGCCGAGGAACTCCTGCGGGGTCTGGTAGCCCCCCTCGGCGTGCGCCCGGGCGATCAGCTCGCTGTAGCCGCTCCGCAGTTCTGAGGCCTTCTCGACCGACGCGTAACGCCCGCCTACGCGTTGGCTGTCGAACCAGTGCTCCCACGCGTCCGTGGCGCTGGCGCCGAGCGGGCCGTCCTGTGTGCTGTCGGGGGCCGAGGCGTAACCCTGCCGGCCGGCGGCCTCGAGGATGTCGCTGAACACGGCCTGCACCTCGTGGTCGCGACGACGCTGCATCGACTGCTGCTGCATCAGGCCTTCGCCCGCCAACCCTACCTGCATAGTCGTTCCCCCACCGCTAGCTGGGCGTGTTCCGGTGACACCCGCACGTAGGTCGGTTATCGGCCATCGGCCGCCGGGGCATGACTCTCCCCGCGGCGAACGGCTGCTAGCAGGCGGCGACTGCTCGCGAGCCGCGTGTTTCCAGGTCATCACTCCAAGTACATTCCCACCTGCCCCGGCAGCGGCGTGAACAGCGGGGTCGCCACGCCCGCCGCTCGCAGCTTGGCGCCGGCCCAGCTGTTGCACGTGTAGAAGCAGTGGTAGGCGCCGGTCGCTTGGTAGAACGCGTCGTAGCGCCCGTAGGAGAAGTCGATCTGCTCGGTGTGATCGCCGGCGAACGAGTCGGCGATCGACTCGCACAGCGTGCGGTACTGCTCGGGCGTGAGCACCACTCGGGCGGAGGTCTGCTCGCGGCCGGGCGCCGTGCACGCCGAGACGTGCATCACGGTCCTGCTGGGCCAGAACATGGCGACCACCGCGGTCGAGGCCTTCAGGTCGGCCCAGGTCGGCGTGTCGAGATAGAAGCCGCGGTCGCCCCAGCCGATGGCGTAGTGCGTGGCCCAGGCCGGTTCCTCGGGGAAGTCGGCGGCGGGGAGCAGCTCGCTCCAGTCCCACTGGCCGTTCTGGATCGGCAGGATCAGGTCGGTGTGCACGGCGTCGGACTGCACGAACACCTCGATCCCGTCTGCCGGCGGCGCGTAGCCCCGGTTCACCTGGATCAGCCCGACCAAGAGGAACAACGCATAGAACGCCACGAAGCCGACGACCGCAAGCACCCCCCGGACCAGCCACCGCCGCAACCGACGCAGAAACCGGCGCCGGCTGTCCGTTTGTGGTTCTTCGGGCATGAGGCGTGATGCCACTGGGAAGTGGAAGCTCGTGAGGGGACGCTTGGGCGAATCATCACACATTTGACGCAACGCCGGGCAACCAGCGCCGCGGGCATGCGGAGAGGGGTGCAATAAGTCCCCGCCGGCGAGGCGAACCGACTAGGATAGTTTGGTGGTCATTATTCTCCCATTTTTATCTGGAGCCAGACCGATGAGACCGATTCAGTTTTTTCTGTTCTTGTTGATACTCGCCGCCGCAGCTCATGCTGACACCTTCAGCGGATTGGGCGGCGTGGCCGAGATCGAGTTCGTCACGATCGGCGACCCCGGCAACCCGGCCGATACGACCGGCGCCCCGAATCCGGCCGGCGCCGTCGACTACGAGTACCGGATCGGCAAGTACGAGATCTCTGAAGCAGTGTACTACTCGGTTGTCGGCACTGGCGGTCCTCCGATCGTCGGGACCGACTTGCCGATGACGAACATCAGGTGGTACTTCGCGGCTCAGTTCGTCAACTCGCTCAACCAGATCAAGGGGTATCCGTCTGCCTATAAAGGGATTGGCAGTCGCGACGGGCTCCAGCTGTGGAGCTCCGGCGACCCCGGCTACGACCCCGCCAATCCGTACCGCAACCGCCAAGCCTTCTACTTCCTGCCGAGCGCCGACGAGTGGTACAAGGCCGCCTACTACGACCCGGCCACCGGGGTGTACTACGACTACGCCACTGGCAGCAACGACCTGCCCGACGGGATCGACTTCGCTGGCGACCCCGACTTCGAGACCGTCCGCGCCGACAACTACAGCCCAGCGGGTCCAAACGACGTGACCAACGCCGGCCTGCTGAGCCCGTACGGCACGATGGGTCAGACCGGCAACGTCGTGGAGTGGGAGGAGACCGCCTTCGACCTGACCAACGACAGCGCGGTCGAGGCCCGCGGCGCACGCGGCGGAGCGTGGTTCGAGACCGACCAGTGGCTCGACGCCGGCCGCCGTGGCCAGGGCGCGCCGAACCAGGCGTACGACTGGGTCGGGTTCCGGGTCGCCTCGCGCGCCCCTGTTCCGGAGCCGGGGGCGGCGGCCATCGGCCTGTGGGCCGCGGTGGCGCTGTCGGCTGCCGCTCGCCGCGGCCGGGTTACCGCTTAGCCCACAGCAGCTTGCCCGCCAGCGCGAGGAACACGCACCCCGCGGCGCGGTCGAGCCAGCGGCCCAGGCCGGTCCGTTCGGCGAGCCACCGGCCTAGCACGCCGGCGTACGCGCCGATAGCGCTGAACGCGGCCATCGTCAGCAGGCAAAACAGCCCTCCGAGCAGCGCCGCCTGTGGCGCCGCGGGCTTGGCGGGATCCATGAACTGCGGCACGAGCGCCAGAAAGAACAGGGCGACCTTCGGGTTCAGGGCGTTGGCCAGGAAGCCGCGGAGCACGTAGGGCGCCGTGCGGACGGCGGCGGGCTTCGCGTTGGTCGCAGCGCCAACGGACCCGTCGAAGGACCCGCCGCTCCGCAGTGCGCCGATGGCCAGGTATACGAGGTACGCGGCGCCGGCGAACTTCAGCAGCGAGAAGGCCATCTCCGACGCCGCGATCAACGCCGAGATTCCCACGACCGCCCACAGCGTGTGCGACAGGCACCCCAGCGCGCAGCCGATGGCGAACCCCACGCCGGCCCGCCGGCCACGCGACAGGCCGAGGCTCAGCACGCCGAGGAGGTCGGGCCCCGGGGCGGCAATCAGCACGCAGGAAGCGAGCACGAAGCCGAGGAGTTGCTCGCTGCTGGGCATCGGCAGAAGTTGGCGGATCGGTTGGAGGACAGAACGGCTACGCCCGACTACGGTAGTTGATGGCCACGAAAAGGCACAAGAGAGCACAAGAACCTCCGGGGAGCGTCGGTCCGACGGACGCAACCTTCTTGTGTCTTCTCGTGCCTCTTCGTGGCCAATCCTTACGGCGACGCCAGCCGACGATCGCCGCGAGCACGAGCAGCCCGAGCGCCCCCGGCTCGGGAACCGTCTGGTCGGCGACCGGCTCGCCAAGCACGAGGCCGAAGTTGCTCCGCCAGGCGTGGTAGTCGGCGGCGTCGGCCTGGTTGTCGCCGTTGGCGTCGGCCAGGCCGGTCTGGTCGCCGTGGTGGTCACGCCAGAAGCTGTAGTCGCCCGCGTCCACGACGCCGTCGCCGTTGAAGTCGCCGGAGCTGCGGCCGTCGTAGTTGGCGAGCAGCAGCATCATGTCCGACTGGTCGACCGCGCCGTTCTCGTCGAAGTCGCCGTACATCCAGTAGACCTCGGCCGACTCGGCGTTCATGCCGAGGTTGGCCGTCAGGGCCGCCACGTCCTGGCGGTCGACGTCGCCGTCGAAGTCGGCGTCGCCGGTGCGGACCGAGCGGTGCAGCACGGCCCGCCACGCCTCCTGCTGGCCGTCAGGGTTTATGCCGGTGCCGACGATGGTCGTGCCGTCGTCGCTGATGGCGCCGACCTCGAGCAGCCGCCAGCCCTCCATCTCGAGGCCGTAGTCGCCGGCCAGCACCCGGGCCAGCGGCCGCATGCCGTGCTGACGGTCCCACAGGAACGGCGCCTGCAAACGCCCGAAGGCGTCGATGTCGCCGTCGAGCAGCGCTGGGTCGACGGTGGTCGTGGCGTCCGTAGACAAGAGGAACGCGTGCCCCACGACGCGGCCCTGCTCGGCAGAAACGTCCACGGCCTCGGAGCCGATAAACTCGGGGCCGGGCGGCAGGCGGAATGGTGGGATGTACTTCCAGCCGAGATCCTCGGTCCACATCACGGCCTGCTCGAGCATATACGGCGTGCGGGCGTCGACTTCCGGGCCCCACAGCACCCGGTCGACGCCGACCACGACCTTGCCGTCGGCCGAAACGGCGTTGGCGGTGGTTTCCTGTGGCACGGGCACAAGCGATGCAAACGGCAGCGGCGGGTTGCCAAGGCCTACCATTCCCACCTCGCGTGTCCACAAGAACGGCTGTGCCTGGTCGGGGTGAAACGGTTCGAAGGCGAGCGGGTTCTGGAGGCGATGGGCGTTGCCGACAATCACTTCGCCGCTCGCAGAGACGTCCACCGCCTCACTGGTCGAGTACTCGCCGTACTCCTTCAGCAAGCCGAGGTCCTGCATGCCGGAATCGTCGGTGTAGCGGAAGGCGCGGCGGAAGTAGTTCGGCGGCAGGCCCGAGCCCTCGGGCGGGCGGGTCGGCGGGTAGAACTCGTTGACGCCGACCACGACGCGGCCGTTGCGAGAAGTCGCGTGGGCCTGGCCGGTAGACGAGACGCCGTGGATCGTGCCGAGCGGCTGCATGCCGCCGCCGAGCGACCAGCGGAACGCCTCTTGGCTCTGGAATACGTCGCGGCGGATCGAAGAGTCGCCAACGATGTAGTTGCCGTCCGCCGAGACGCCGCGGCCCGTGCTGCCGCCGGGCGAGCCGCCCGGCAACAGGCCGATCGACACCATGCCGGTCGACGGCGACCACGCGAACGCCTCGTGGGTGATAAAGCCGGCCGCATTGGGAGCGAGCTCGTTATGCCCGGTCACGACCCGCCCGTCGGCCGAGACGTCAAACGCGGCGCTGACGTAGGCCGGGTCGCCGAGGCTGCCGAGCCCGTGGAACTCGCCCCGCGGCCGCGGGTAGATCCAGCCCAAGAAGTCGGGTCCGGAGACCAGCTCGCGGACGCCGCGGTCGTTGGGAAGCACGTTCCAGACCGAGCCGGTGATCTCGTTGACGATGGGGTCGAGCGGGCCGAACTCTTCGGTCAGGGTCCACGGGGTGAGCGCGTCGCCCGCGCCGGCCAGGCCGGGAGCCGACAGCGACAGGTGCAGCGCGCCGTCGACCACGGAGTGACTGATAGCGTCGGGCGCGGCGGTGTCCCACCACACGCCGTCGAGCCTCACCGAGCCAATACCGCCTGTGCCCGGCTGGGTGACCGTGACCGAGTCGACCCACCAGGGGAGTTCGAACGCGGCGAGTGGGGAGCCGGCGAGCAGCAACGCGGCCAGCGAGAACAGAGCGAGCTTACGCGGCGACATGGTTCACGCCTTGAAGAGAGTCAGTGCCCCTGACCCGCTGAGTCTACCGCGCCGCAAGAGTGGGTCAACCTCGCCCAATCCCCGGCGTGAGCGGGGCGGGCGGTGGTGGTGGGAATTACTCAATCGCGTGTGGGATACCACTGACCGTCCGTGCAGGCTGGGTAGAGTCCGCCCGGTTGCGTGGGCGGGCCGCCCCGGCGTGGCCCCTGGATTGTTAGCGCGCTAGGGGTTTCCGAGGGGTAGGGTTCCCGAGGTGGTATTCCGCGACCCGCGGGAACCGAGCCGAGGCGCCCCCCCGATTACTGCGATGATAATCTCCCATGCAACACCCCTCAGCCAAAACCACGGCGACCGATCTCGCGGTGCTGCACCGGGAGATTGCGACCATCAGGGCGCAGCTGTCGGCGATCGACCGGTCTCACGGCCGGATCGAGTTCAGCACTCAGGGGATCATCCTAGAGGTCAACCAGAACTACCTCGACATGATGGGGTACCACCGCGGCGAGTTGCTGGGGCGCCACCACCGGCTGTTCGTCCCCGAGGCCGACCACGACAGCCCCGACTACGCCGAGTTCTGGAGACGCCTGCACGACGGCACCTTCCAACGCGGTGAGTTCATGCGACTGGCCCACGACGGTTCGCAGCGTTGGATCCAGGCGACCTACAACCCAGTCTGCTGTCCCGAGGGTCGGGTGGAGAGGGTCGTGAAGTACGCGATCGACATCACTCCCCAGAAGCGGGCCGAGCAGGTGGCGGAACGCGCCTCGCTGCTGCTCGACGCGCAGCTCGCCGCGATCGACCGCTCGCAGTGCCGCGTCGAATTCAGCGCCGATGGGACCATCCTCGACGTCAACGACAACTTTGTGCAGATGATGGGCTACCGCCGAGAGGAGCTGCTCGGGCGGCACCATCGGATAATGATGCCCGACGGCGGGTACGACCCCGTTGAGTACGAGGCGTTCTGGGAGCTGCTCCGCGGGGGGCACTTCCACCGCGACGAGTTCATGCGGATCGCCCGCGACGGCTCGCAGCGGTGGATGCAGGCCACCTACACGCCGTTCTGCTTGTCGGACGGTCGGGTGGAACGCGTCGTGAAGTACGCCATCGACATCACCGACCGCAAGAAGCTCGAGGCGCGCAACTCGCGCCGCGAACGGCTGGAGTCGATCGGCGCGCTCGCGACCGGCGTCGCGCACGAGATCAACTCGCCGCTGCAATGCATCCTTGGCGTCCTGAACTACCTGAACGCCTCGTACGCCCGGCAGGCGGACGCGTCCGGAACGCTCAAGCCGGCCGGCCTTGCGGGTTGGGTCCGGGACCACCGGGAAGCAATCGACGACGCGATTGACGCGGCGGAGAAGGCGGCGGGCATCACCGCTGCGATGCGGGTCTTCTCACTCCCCAGCACTCCAGGACGCCAGGAGTTCGGGCTGGGCGAGGCCGTCGATATCGCCATAAAGCTGACGCGGAACGCCACCGCCGGCGTGGCGGCGGTCGCCATCGACGGGGAATCGCTCTCGCACCGGATGGTTGGCTACGAGGGCGAAATCTGCCAGGTAATGGTCAACCTCATCGCCAACGCAGTCGACGCTATCCAAGAGCGGCCCGGCTCCGAGCGGGGCGGCGCACAGATCCGGATCGAGGGCCGCCGACTGCCCGATGGCGGCCTGGAGGTGGTGTGCGCCGACACGGGCGTCGGGATGGAGCCGGACGTAGTGACACGGGCATTCGACCGCTTCTTCACCACCAAGGATACGGGCGGCGTCGGCCTAGGTTTGTGGCTGTGCTACGACGTGGTCGTCAACCGCCACGGCGGCCAGATCCGGATCGACAGCGAGCCGGGACGCGGAGCGGTTTTTACACTCTGGTTCCCGCCGTCGTGTCTGGTTGACGGCGATAGACACGTGGACGAGAACCCGCGGTCGGCCGATCTGTCGCCGGCCCGGTAAGTCGACCTGACGAGACACGCCCCCGCCGGGCGACCGACGAGTCGCCGAGGCGATCGGGGCGTTGCTTGTTGGGTTTTGCCGGTTGCTAGCGGACCCGCCGCCGCAGGCCGAACAGGCCGGCGACCGACAGCAGACCAAGAACCGACGGCTCGGGCACGTTGGTCGTGATGCGCATCGCGTTGATGTAGAAGAACCGCTGGCTGGTGTCGTTGGTGGCTCCGGCGGTCATGGAGAGGCTGATCTCGCCGTTTGCGTCCGCGACCAGGCCGTTGACCGCAATCACCTCGGACGTGTTGAGCGAGGCGTCGTAATCGGTGAACGCAACCGATCCGTTGGCGTCGGTGAACACGTAGTCGCCAGCGCGGATGCTGCCGCCGTTGCGGCCGGCGTAGAGCACGAAGTCGTAGGTCGTGGCGCCGGAGGCGTCGAGGTCGCTGAACGTGATGATCGGGTTTGGCGCGAGGAACCCGTTGAAGTCGTTGGTGTGACCGAATAGCGAGTCGCTGGTCGCCCCGTCAGCAAAGATGGCCGCGTCGCCGGTGACGCCGGTGTGCCCGGCCGAGTTGCCGTTCGCCGGGAAGCCGACGTGGCCGACATCGATGGCGGTCGGGACGCCGTTCGAGTCGAGCATGTCTGTGAACGAGATCGCGGCGCCGTTGATGGTCGAGCTGACGATGCTGTTGTAGCCCGGCGTGTCGGGGCGGTTGTTGTGTTGAAAGTCGAGGAAGATCGTGTTCGCGTGCGCCGCCGACGCGCAGCACGCGACAATCGCAAGCGAGAGCAGTTTCCGGGTCATGGGGTCTTCTCCAGGTGATGAGTGCGGCGGCGTGGCGCCGGCGTGACTCGGGGCGCCCGACCAGCAGCGCGTGTTCGAGCAAGCCCGCGTCGACGGCGGACGACACGACAGGGCCCCGAGGGCGAGACGCACCCCAGGGCGAAATGACGAGCAGCCAGCTAGATTAACCGATCGCGACGACCGTTCGCCAATCAGCGCCGACAGGAATTGCATCGCGAAGAGCCGGGTGTACCGGCAAATAGACGCCGAAATGCCAGGCGATGCGGCCACTGCCGCAGGGACCGAACGGTAAAAAACACAGCTGGTTTGCGTGAAAACAAGGCCCTGGGATCCCCGCATCCCGCTGTCCAGTGGCGCGCAGGCCGTTGGACACCGTTTCGTGGTGCTGCGCGGCGAACCTCCCAGGCCGGGCCGAGGACCGCCCGTATAGTGCGACCGCTTTCCCCAGGATCCACGCGGAGTTTGCGCTGCAATCATCCGACTGCTTTGCGTCGGGGCCGGGCTGCTCTGCCTGGCAGGACCCGCCCCGCCGAGCCGGACCAAGACCTGGCGCCGATCACCGTTGACGGGATGCGTCGACGAGATGCGTTAGCAAGAGTTGTTTGGCGGCGCCGGGCTCGCTCGCCGGAACCGAAGAGCGCTAAAGGCTGGAGAAACGTTACTCGGCGAAACTTCTTTGGCCATTGGCCTGAAAGCGCTACCATTCGATCTGCGTTTTACGTAGAATCCGAAATACGTGGCAGACCTACTCTGGCTGCATTTTGACGGCCACGTCGGTAACGTTTCTTGTCTTTTCCCGTTACACCCGTGAGAGTGAATCTAATGAGCTGCATCAAATTAGCGGCCTGCGCAGCGGCGCTGGGCCTGGGCTGCCTGGCCGGCGCTTCTACGGCGCTCGCCGTCCATCTCGACTATTACAATCGCATTGCGGACCCGAGTTTCGAGGGGACGCTGACCTTCGACGGCGCGCCGTTTGTCGGAACCTGGGAAGGCTTTAGCGGCGACCCGGTCGCCAGTTCTGAGTTCACGAGCAACATGCCCCGCACCGGCGCGCAGTCGCTCGAACTCAACATCGATCAGACCGCGAACTCCTTCGCGGGCGCTTTCCAGGACGCCGTGCTGGACGCCGGTTCGGCAGGCAAGACCGCTTACTTTAGCGGGTGGCACAAAGCGACCGGCGAAGCCGCCAGCGAGATCCGCGTCGAGTGGCGCGACTCCGTGGCGGGCGTTGAGGTCTCACGGACTCCGAACCTCTCTCCAATGCTGAGCACCGACTTCGAGGAGTTCATCGTGAGCGCCGAGATCCCTGCCGGCGCCGACTCGGCGCGGCTGGTCTACGCGATCCAGAGCTTCGGCGGCGTGCTGACGCAGCAGGTGTTCGTCGATGACGTCAACTTCAACTACGCGCCGGAGCCGGTGTCCGCCGGCCTGGCCGCGCTGGCGTTGCTGTCGGTTGTCGCCCGCCGCGGCCGCGACTAGCTCACAGGATCTTTTTGCCGCGCACGACAGAGGGGCGCTCCGCACTGGCGGGGCGCCCCTTTTTTTGTCGCGGTTGGCTACTCTGCCTTCTGCAACTCCTTCAGCACCTTGGCCACCGGCACGCGGCCGCCGTGGCTCTTGCTGACCACGGCGAAGGTCGCCTTGCGGTCCGGTCCGATGATGTAGGTAGAAGGGTAGGCGGTCTCGTTTGGCGCGTCCCACCGCAGGCCGTAGGCGTCGGTCAGCGCGTACTCGGGGTCGAGCACCATAGTGAGCGGCTCGGGCAGCTTCTTCTCGGCGAGGAACTCTTCGGCCCGCTCGGCCAGATTGCTGACGCCGCCCGGGTAGACCAGCACGACCTGCGCACCGGCCTCGCGCAGCTTGGCGGCCGCCTGGATGTACTCGCCGACCTGCCGAGAGCAGAGTGGGCACTGGTAACCGGGGTAGCCGCGAAGGACGACCAGCACGGTCGGGCCCTCGGCAAAGACCTTGGCGAGGTCGATCGGTTTGTCGGCGCCGAATTCCGGCAGCGTCGGCGCCGGCGCGGTGTCGGCGACCTCGAGCGGCGTGTCGCGGATGGTGGGCTCGGCGGTGTCCGCGGCGTTCGCTGCCCCGGCGGTAAGGGCGGCGGCGAGCACGGAGAGGGCAATGCAGCGCGTCATCATGGCGACTCCTGGAGACTAGTTGCGGGTGAGGGCGAGCCCCATCCTACCGGCTCGCCGATGGCTGGTCGGTGTGCAGCCGCACACTACCGCTCGCCGTCAAAGTCAGCAGGACCCCGGTCACGCTGCGTGGTTCGGGCGTGGCGGTGCGGGCCGCCGCCTTGTTTGTTGGGTACGCAGGGCGGAGCTTGTAGCCTCACTCGGCCGACAGGTCCACGCACACGATCTCCTTGTCGTTCCGCGCGAACACCGCCTGGTACGCGAACGCCGGGCAGCTCCACACGACGTCGCGTCCGAACGAGCTGCTGGTCGGCGCCAGCACGTGCATGCGGCCGGTCTCGGTGTAGGCGTCGGGCGTCAGCCGGGCGGTGATCAGGTCGCCCTGCTCGTTGAACAGGAAGTAGTCGCCCGACGGCGTGTGGGGCACGACGAAAGCCGTGCCGTGCCGGCCGCGCTCGTCGCCCATGGTCGGCCGCTTGGTCGCCCACAGCCGCGACCCGTCCTCTGGGCTGAGCGCCACCAGCTCGCTGCTCTGGCAGTCGGGTCCGTAGATCGCTTCGGGCGTGAAGATCGGCGTGACGTTGGCCGCCTGCAGGCTGTCGCTCGCGCCGCCCGACCACAGCACCTCGACGTCCGACCCGTCGGGCTTCAACTGCATCAGCACCGACACGCCGCCGATCGCGCTGACGTACAGCTTGTCGCCCTGCTTCTGCGGCCGCGCGATCGCCATGCCGTAGGACGGCTTGGCCGGCACGCTCCAGATGACCTCGCCCGAGTTTGGCTTGAGCGCGTACAGGTTCTGCGGCGACCAGATTAACAGCTGCGGCTGCTTGCCCGCGAGAATGATATTCGGCGGGCAGTAGCCCGGCTCGGAGTCGTTGAGGGCAGACCACTTCTCTTCGCCGGTCTGCTTGTCGAACGCCACGACCAACGCGTCGGCCCCGCCGACCATGCAGTACAGGGTGTCGCCGTCTACCAGCGGGTGGGCCGCGTGCCCCCAGATCGGAGTGGCGGCGCTGTAGTCGTCCCTGAAGTTCTTCTTCCAGACCACCGAGCCGTCCGCTGTGTTGAGGCAGTGCAGGTCGCCCTCGGCGCCGAGCGTGTAGACGCGGTCGCCGTCGACCGTCGGCGTGCAGCGGGGGCCACCGCCGTACGAGACTCGGTACGGCCGCTTGTACTCGTGCTTCCAGAGCTCCTCGCCGGTCTCGGCGTCGAGGCAGCGCAGGCGTTCCGTGCCGTCCAGTTCGTCGGGGCGGCCGGCGGAGAAGGTCAGCTCGCCGTCGGTGATCTCGTACTCGAAGAGGAACACCTTGCCGTCCGCCACCGCCGGGCCGGCGTAGCCGGTGGCCGCCGGCACGCGCCACTTGATCGGCAGCCCGTCGGCCGGGATCTCGGTCACCACGCCCGACTCGCTGTAGGTCGCGTCGCGGTCGGGGCCGAGCCACTGCGGCCACTCGTCGGCGAGGGCGAGCGGCGAGAGGACGGAGCAGGCCAGCAAGCAGGCGGCGCAGCGATAGGCAACCGAGGACAGGCGGAGCGTCATGGCGTCATCCGGAGGGGGGGCGGGTGAGGTTCGTACCGAGTGTGAGAACTCGATCCTACGGCCCCCGCCTGCCCCGGGCAATGACACGCAGCCCGCCGCTGCGGCCTCCCTAAGTTACGGTGGCGGCCACGCCATCGGCGACGACACCGCCCCGAGACAGCCGATCTCGCTCGACGCCCGCCCTAACTACTGCGGACGACCAGCCTTGCGAGCACCGCCAAGAAGAACACGCTGCCAGCTGCGTCGGCCGCCAAGAGCGGCGTCAGCCCATCGGCGTGCAGCCGGGCGCCGAGGAACAGCAGGTAGACCGAGCCGTACACCGCCGCGTGCAGCAGCAGCCACTCTAGCCGCCGCTCCGACGAGACCCGCGCCACGAGTGACACGCCCGCCCCCAGCGCAATCAACGCGACGCCGGTCAGCTCTGCCAGCCCGCTGCCGAGTGCGGCCAACGCGACCATCCCCACGCCAGCCAGCATCAGCCCCGGCGCAGCGGCAGGAGATTCAAGCGTCGAGAGCGTGCGTTGCATGGCGGGGCAGAGCGGGGGGCCAGGTCGGGAAGACGAGGAGGGACTCCCTCCAGCCTGATCAGCCCGGAGCAGTGCGCCAATCAACGCGGTGCGGTTGAGTGCCTAAGGAAAGCCGGCGCCGGTCCGGCTGTGCGGGCTGTAGCGGGCGCGATGGGGAGAGGGCCGGTAGAGATGAACAGGAGAGGGCGGAGAGAGCAGAGTTGGTTTGGCCACAACGGCTAGCGGCCGAGCTTTCTGGTATCCTGCTTCCGCGATGAAGCCACCGATCAGCCTCAGAATCACCGACAACCAAATTGGGTCGGGACGCGTTTGCGTGCCGGGCGATGTCGCCGTCTGTCACTGGGTTTGCCGGCGACGCAAAGGCGACATCCTCTTCGCATCGGATGCGGACTCGCCGCACCCAATTCGCGTCGGCGCCCGCGACTACTGTGTAGGGGTCGAGTACGGGCTGCTCGGGATGCGCGTCGGCGGGCGAAGGACGATTGTCGTCCCGCCGAATCTGACGTACGTTGAGCAGAAGATCTACCCAGAACTACCGGCAAACGGGCTGCTCATTTACCAGCTGGAGTTGATCGACCTGCCCAAGAAGTGGGACCCCGATATGGAGCAGCGTCTGTCGCCGCCGCCGCCTTCAGGTTAAGAGGGGCTGAGCGACGCTTAAGATCGGGGCAGCGACTCTAGCTTGCTCAGGGGATCCCACTTGGAAGAGCCGGCCCCTTTCTCAATCCGCCACGCGACGAGCTCGATTCGACGGTGCGCTGACAATTTCCTCTATGTGCTTCCGAACGCAGTTGAGAAGGTCGTTGCCATCGGCTGTGATGGTGCTGCACCACATGCCGTGTTCGATCACGGCGGAGTACCCGTCCTCCGCCATGCACTCGGCAAGCTCTTGGGGCTTGTCGATGAAGCGATAGAAAAGCCATTCGTCTTGAATGGCGGCGACGGCAAGGTACTTGCTACCCGCGAAGCCCTCGCCTACGAGCTGCAATTCGAGTAGGGCTTGGCTATGGTCATCGTTGAGGGAAACGGCTTGGCAAATTGCTTTGCAGACCTTTCCCTCAAAGCTGATTTCGTACCGACCGTCCTGCAAACGGCGCACGCTATAGGGCTCGCCGGCGGGATCGTCGCCAAACACGGGAGATTCAAAGGACTGCCACTTGCCCTCCAGGGGAAATCGCGAAGCCTGCGGGTCGGTGACTATAGCTCTTGCAACAATGACCGACGTACTCTTATCACATCCCAAGAAGAGTAGGGCGGAGAGACCAAGCACCGTAGCTGTCTTAACCATGGAGGCACCCCTGTTAGTAGCAACCTGTCAGGCGGAGAGGTGGTGAACAGCAGCGTCAACAGGCGAGCGCATTGCCGACGCGACGAGCCGCAAATGTGAATCAACTGAAAACATCTAGGGCGAGCCATCTCTCTGCGCGGTTGCTAGCGTGTGCGCCTTGCCTCGCGGGCTGACGAGGTAGTCCACAGCAGCCGACGGATTACATCCGTCGGACGGACCTGGGGTTGTGGTTGCAATCTCGCAGGGCATGCGCCGTAGCCCCGACTGCGGGACTCCTCATCCACTCGGCGAACGCCCCAATTCCTGGCAGGGGGTTCCGTTGGCATTTATAATAATGAGGCTCTCGGAACAGGGCTCTTACTATGGCGCTCTCTGCGGTCGCAGGTCGGATTCGAAGGCCTGGCCAGAGGGCCCGCTTCTGGGGGAAGCAACCGCCTTTCTTCCCCGCTCACTGATGGCCGCTCCGCGCGGCCCAACCGTCGGCGCCTCCCGCGATTGACCTCGAAAGACCTCCCCATGTTTGCTGCTACGCGTCACGCCGATTCGCCCAACCAGACTCGCTACCGCTGCGGGCTGGCCTTCGTGCTGATGGCGGCCGCGCTCGCGCCGGGCGTGGCGGTGGCCGCGAACGGCACGGGGCAGGTCTTTGCCTACTTCCAGGGCCCGTGGCCGACCGGCGGGCACAGCGGCGTCTACATGAGCTACAGCTCCGACGGGCTCAACTTTCAGCCGATGAACAACGGCGACCCGGTGTACGTCCCGCCTGAGGCTTGGGGCCCCGGCTCCAGCACCAACACCATCGACGAAGACCAGACCCGCGACCCGTCGGTCCTGTACGGGCCGGACGGCTACTTCCACATGGTGTGGACCTCGGGCATCTCGACGCGGTCGATCGGCTACGCGAAGTCGGCCGACCTGAAGACCTGGACCGACGAGCAGCTGATCGACATCTGGAGCCCCAGCACGGTGGTCGACCACACCTGGGCGCCCGAGCTGTTCTACGACGCCGCGAACTCGCAGTACCAGATCATCTTCGCGTCGAACCTGAACGGCGGCGACCACAAGCTGTACTCGATCACCACGAGCGACTTCTCGAGCTTCAGCACGGCCGACCCCAACAACCCGTACTTCTACAACGGCGCCACGATTATCGACGCGATGATCGCGGAGGACTCGGCCAACAACCGCTACCTGATGGCGGTGAAGGACGAGCAGAACGGCGCCAAGAACATCCGCCTGGCGACCGCCCCGACCGCGCAGGGGCCGTGGACCACCGACAACCCGGTCATCGTCGGGCCCGGCTCGGCGATCGAGGGGAACGTGACCGAGGGGCCCTCGCTCCTCAAGGTCGACGACACCTGGCTGCTGTACTACGACGCCTACGGCGCCGGCTACTTCGGCGTCGCGGCCACGTCGGACGCCGACCCGGCCAACGCCGCCTCGTGGGTCAACCTGACCGGCGACGCGAACCTGCCCGACGGCCACCACGGCACGGTGTTCAACGCCCCTAACAGTGTGCTGTCGTTCGACTTCCTGCCCTACTCGCGCAGCGATCTAAACGGCGATCAGGACCTCACCCCCGACGACTGGCTGCTATTCCTGGGCAACCACCTGACCACCACCAGCATCGGCGACCTCGACGCCGACGGCGACAACGACTTCGACGATTTCCGCCTGTTCAAGACCGACTACGAGACGTTCCACGGATCGGGCGCGTTCGCGTCGATGCTGGCCTCGGTCGCCGCGCCGGAACCGTCGGCGGCGCTGCTGGCGCTGATGGGCGTGCCCGTGGTGTTGGGGCGGCGTCGCGGGAAGTAGCCGACGGATGCCACCCGCCGGACGGGCCCGGTGCTGAGGTCGTTCAGCAGCGAACCGTCGAACCGTCGCCCCCGAACGATGCAATCCATCGGCTAGCGGATTGCCTACGGGTCGGCTGGCTCGGACGCTTCGTCCTCCACCCCGTCCGAGTACGCCGGCAGTTTCCAGTCGTACCGCAACGCGGCCAGGCGGAACGCGATGATCAGCGTGACCCCGATCGGCGCCGCGAAGCCGTTGGCCGCGGGGAACTGCTTGAGGCCGGCGTACAGCAGCGCGCCGGTGAACGAGCAGGTCGCGTACATCGGCGTCGACGGTCGGAAGATGCTGGGGATGCGGTTGCAGATCGTGTCGGCCATCACGCCGCCGAAGGTGCCGGTCACCGCGCCCATCATCGCGGCGATGAACAGCGGCGCGCCCTCGGCCAACGCGGCGCCTGCGCCGGCGATGCTGAAGAACGCCAGGCCGATGGCGTCGGGGATGTTCAGGCTCCGCTCGGTCTGCTCCGGGAGCTTCGGCAGGAAGAACGCCGCCACGGCCATCGCGAACACAATCACGGGGTAGTGCGGGGCCGCGATCCAGAACAGCGGGTGGCGGTCGAGGAACAGGTCGCGCAGCGTGCCGCCGCCGAACGCGACCATGAACGCCACGCTGTACACCCCGACAAAGTCGAGCTTCAGCCGTCGCGCCAGCAGCACGCCGTACAACGCGCTGAACACAACCGCCAGGAATTCGACAATCTGCAGCATTTGGGGGCGGTGCGGCGGTTGGGAGGGGGGGTGGGATGGGGGTAGCCCCTCATTCTAGCACCGGGCCCCCGGGCGTTCGATTGCCCGCAGCCTTGGGTTGCCGGGCCTGCTCGCCGGGACGCGGCTGCGGGCGGTATCCACGCAAGGTGGTTCGATTCGTGCCAATCGGAGAATCGGCGGGGGGCCACTGCCTGCGCAGGCAGCCCCGTGCGTGCCTTCGCGGCATTGGCATAGGGAGTGCACTTAAGAGGGGCATAACCGTAACGAAACAACCGTCTAGGAGTACGCCATGACCATTACTGCCGTAAGCCCTGCTACGAACAAGCCGATCAAGACCTTCAAAGAGATGTCGAAGAAGGAGTGCCTGGCGGCTGTCGGCAAGGCCGACGACGCGTACCAGCAGTGGCGCGCCACTTCGTACGATCAGCGGAAGCAGGTGATCCTGGCGTTTGCCAAGGAGCTCCGCAACCGGACCGACGAGCTCGCCCGGCTGATCACGCTCGACATGGGCAAGCGGATCTCCGAGAGCCGCCGCGAGATCGAGTACTGCGCCGAGATCGCCGAGTTCTACGCCAACGGCGCCGAGGAGTTCCTGGCCGACCAGCCGATGGACCGCGTCCCCGAGAACGCCTACCTGCACTACGAGCCGCTCGGCGTGCTGCTGGGCGTGATGCCGTGGAACTTCCCGTTCTACCAGGTCGTCCGGTTCGCCACGCCCAACCTGATGGCGGGCAACACCGTGCTGGTCAAGCACGCCAGCAACGTGCCGCAGTGCGCCCAGGCGATCGAGAGCCTGTTCGCCGAGTGCGGCCTGCCCGACGGCGCGTACGCCAACCTGTTTGTCCCGACCGACTACGTCGAGGACATCATCGCCGACCACCGCGTGCAGGGCGTGTCGCTGACCGGCAGCGAGAAGGCCGGCGCGGCGGTCGCCGAGTTGGCGGGCAAGCACCTGAAGCGGTCGGTGCTGGAGCTCGGCGGCAACGACCCGTTCATCGTGCTCGAGGACGCCGACATCGCCCAGGCGGCCGAGCTGGCCGTGCAGGGCCGGATGGTCAACGCCGGCCAGTCGTGCGTCGCGTCTAAGCGGTTCATTGTCGTCAAGTCCGTGGCCGATGAGTTCCTCGAGCGCTTCAAGGAGGCATTGGGAGAGCTTGAGCCCGGCGACCCGCTCAACGAAGACACGACCCTCGCGCCGCTCTCGACCGAGGACGCCGCGCAGCAGCTGCACGACCAGGTGCAGAGCGCCATCGACGCCGGCGCAACCGTGCTGCTCGGCGGCGACCGCCCCGACCGCGACGGCGCCTACTTCAACCCGACGATCCTGACCGGCGTCACGCCCGACTCGCCGACCTTCGACCAGGAGCTGTTCGGCCCCGTGGCCACCGTGTACGTCGTGAAGGACGAGGACGAGGCCGTCGAGCTCGCCAACCGCTCGTCGTATGGTTTAGGCGGCAGCGTCTACACCCAGGACAAAGACCGCGGCCAAAGAGTCGCCGAACGGGTCGAAACCGGTATGATGTTCCTCAACCAGCCAACCAAGTCCCAGGCCGAGCTGCCGTTCGGCGGCATCAAGAACTCCGGCTACGGCCGCGAGCTGTCGCATCTCGGGATCCTGGAGTTCGTGAACAAGAAGCTGGTTCATCTGGGGTAGGGCGCCCGTTGAAGCAGCGCAGGTCCGGCTGCGAGTAGCGTTAATCCGACTCTGCTAGGGCGCCTCCTTTGCCGCCAAGGAACGCCATTCCCTCTACCGGGCTGCTGCGTCTTCAGTGCCGCCCTGCAAGCCGGGGTTTGTCGGAATTTCATCGGGACCAGCTCTCGGATTTCATCGATTCCCGGTCGGCGGAGGTGGGCTTGGCGATCGTGCCGTAAAGAAAATCTCCGATCGGCAACGCAACGTTGAAGTTCTTGTTGGGGTGCCGATGGTGCAGGAAGTGGTGCCTCGCGACAAACTTGTAGAGCGGCCAGCTTGAGAAGAAACGATCCTCGGGCTTGTGCATCTCCATGTGCACCTGATTCCATAGAACGTGGTGCAGACACACGACGATCGGAAACATGAGCGCGGCCGTCGTCGAGAAACAATAGAGCAGCAGGCTGACGGGCAGTGACTCGATTAATCCTTCCCGCAGGTTCAGCCGAATGCCACGGTCCTCGCCGTGCGGCAACGGCTCGTCGTGAAAGACCTTGCGGTACTGGCCGTGGTGGTCGACCGCATGGCTCATGAAGATCTTGTTCCGCACCGCGAGTCGCCGCAAGAACAAGAATCGCGGCTTCTTGTGCATCAGGCGTTGGTGCACCTGGTGCTCAATGAGCGACATCAGCACGACAAGAACGGGAAACCAGAGAAGGACCTGCCACACTTGCCACAGCATTTTGATCTAAGAAGCCATTGACGATCTGCGAAAGAGGAACCTTTCGCGCTTGCTAGTGCTCTGCCGAAGCAGGAACTGCATGGGAAACAGGAGCGTACTCCCCGCTGGCCCCGCAGTCTAGGTGGACCTGGGCGTCTAACCTGCCGCTCTAGGCGACGGATTGCATCCGTCGGGCGAACCCGGGATTGAGATTGCCTCACATGGAGAGCCATCCCCGGGGCCTCCGGTTGACGCAATCCATCGGCGATTGCCGTCGCGGTTGGTTTACGCCGCCGCCGCGTCCTCGTGCCGCGGCGTCATCAGCGACACCACGACCAGCGTCAGGAAGCCGAGCGGGATCGTCACGATCCCCGGCTGGCTGAACGGGGTGAGCCAGCCGGACTCCAGGCCGTAGACCATCGTGAAGGTGTCCTCGCTCAGCAGGATCCAGGCGAGCGAGCTCACCATGCCCATGAGGATGGCGGCGATGATGCCCTGCTTGGTGGTCCGCTCCCAGAACAGCAGCATCACCAGCGCGGGGAGGTTGGCCGACGCGGCGACACTAAACGCCCAGCCGACCAGGTAGCCGACGTTCATCGTTTCGAACACGATGCCAAGCGCGATGGCGATCGCCCCGACCACGACCGAGGCGATCTTGGCGATCCTCACCCGCTGGTGGTCGGTGAGGTCCTCGATGGCCATGGTTTCGACGAGGTCGTGGGCGACGGCGCCGGCCGAGGCCAGGATCAGGCCGCTGACGGTGCCGAGCACCGTGGTGAAGGCAATCGCCGAGATGATGGCGAACAGCGTGGGGTCGATGGTCTTAGCCAGCAGCGGCGCGGCCATGTTGGAGTTGAAGTTGAAGATCTCCCCGCTGGTCATCGCCCCCAGGCCGAGGTACAGCGTCAGCACGTAGAAGAAGCCGATGCACGCGATGCCGACGATCGTGCTCTTGCGGGCGGCGGCCTCGTCGCGGACGGTGTAGTAGCGGATCAGGATGTGCGGCAGCGACGCGGTGCCGCAGAACAACGCCAGCATCAGCGACAGGAAGTTGAGCTTGTCGACCAGCTTGTCACTGCGGATGCCGGTGAACTTCTCGCCCGGCTTCATGACGTCGGCGCCCGGCTTCTTGGTGGGCGTGTAGGTGGTGGTTTCGACGCCGTCGACGCTTGTTGGGCCGTCCTTGGTCCACAGCACGACCTCGCTGTTCTGCAGCGTGCTGAAGAACTCGAGCGGGCCGAGCGGCCCGGTGCTCTTTTCTCCGTCCGGCAGCGAGACGACCTCGCTGATCGGCCGCTCGGCCGCGGCGGCCGCTTCCTCGTCGGCGGGCTGGCCGTTGACTGTAACGCCTGACTCGGAGCGGACGATCACCTGCTGCTCAATCGGGCGGTCGGTCACGGTGAAGCCGCGGCCGAGGATCAGCACGGTCAGCACCGCGCTGAAGATCACCAGCAGCGAGCCCTTGAGGAACTGCACCCACGTGGTCGAGACCATGCCGGCGGTTACAACAATCAGGATCACCACGGCGCCGACTACGACTACGCCGGCCCACGGCGGCCAGCCCAGCAGCGGGTAGACCAACGCGCCGGCGCCGACCATCTGCGGGATCAGGTAGAACACGCTCACCGCCAGCGTGCTGACGCCGGCGGCGATCTTGATGCCGGGCGAGTCGAAGCGGTGGTTTAGCGCGTCGGCGAAGGTGAATTTTCCAAGCCGCTTCATCGGCTCGGCCACGACAAACAGGGCCACGATCCAGCCCGCCAGGAAGCCGATGGAGTAGAGGAACCCGTCGTACCCCTTGAAGGCGATCAGGCCGCAGATGCCTAGGAACGACGCCGCGGAGAGGTAGTCGCCGGCGAACGCCACGCCGTTCACAAACCACGGGATCTGACCGTGCGCGGCGAAGTAGCCCTGCGAGCTGCTCGCCTGACGGCCGAGGTAGAAGCTGATGCCGAGCGTCAGCCCGACAAACGCCAGAAAGATCCAGACAGCGGGGTCGATGCCCATTACTTCTGCCCCCCCGCGCCGTTGGCGTCCTGCGAGCCGCGGCACATCCAGCCGTAGATCATCGCCAGCACGAACGCCACGATGATCAGGGCGAACCCGTACCAGATGGCGAGGTTCACGCCGGCCGCCGGCGTGGCCTCCATCGCTTCTGGCTTGAAGGCAGTTAGCAGCACGAAGCCGCCGTAGAACACCAGGTACACGAGGAACAGCCGGAGGCCGATCCGGGCGTTGCGTTGAGCCATAGAGCAGATTCCGGCAGAGCAGATGAGCGGACGAGAGCGTCTAGACTAATCCAAACTCTGTGCCGATGGTAGCGCTGAGGGCTCGGCGGCGGTCGGTGCGCTGTGGTGTCCTGCAGGAGGGCTCGCACGGCTGCCCGGTTGGCAGCGGCTAGGCGATGGTCTCGCTGGGGGGGATCGGCGTGGCGCCGCCGGTCAGCTGGACGGAACTCGCCTTGCGCTCGTCGAGCTCGCAGGCGGCCTTGACGCACATGCCGAGGTCGCGGAGCCGGCCGTCGTTGAGGCCGTAGATCCAGCCGTGCACGGCCAGCGGCTGCGCCCGGTCCCAGGCGTCGCGGACGATGGTGGTGCGGCAGAGGTTCGCGACCTGGGCGATTACGTTCAGCTCGCACAGGCGGTTGACCTTCGCGGTCGGGTCGGTGATCGAATCGAGGTGCTGCCGGTGCTCGTTGCGGACGTCCTGGATGTAGCGGAGCCAGTTCTCGATCAGCCCCAGCTTCTGCTCGGCGAGCGCCGCCGCGACGCCGCCGCAGCCGTAGTGGCCGCAGACAATGATGTGCTCGACCTTCAGCGCCTCGACCGCGTACTGCACGACCGACAAGCAGTTGACGTCCGAGTGCACGACCAGGTTCGCCACGTTGCGGTGCACGAACAGCTCGCCCGGGTCGAGGCCCACCACCTGGTTGGCCGGCACGCGGCTGTCGGCGCAGCCGATCCACAGGTACTTGGGCGCCTGCTGCTTCGACAGCCGGTCGAAGAACGCGGGGTCGGCCTCGGTGGTCTTGCGGGACCAGTCGGCGTTCTTCTGGAACAGTTCGGGGAGGGCTCTCATGGTTGCCTCTCTTGGGGGCGAAGGGGATGTTGAGGAAGTTTACGGGTCGGCCGCGCCAGCGGCTAGCGCGGGGCTGCTTCGGCAGACCGGGGCGACTGTCCGACCGGGCTGAAACGCGCGTGCAGCGATTCCCAGTCGATCACGAGCCGCCCGCCGGTGTTCTCGTGCTGCTTGGCCCAGGTCATCATCAGCTCCAGGCAGGCGTGATCGATGTAGCGGAGGTCCTGGAAGTCGACGTGCAGCTCGCACCCGGGGGGGACCTTCTCGAGCTCCGCCGCCAGCATCGGCAGGCGGATGAAGGTCGCTGCGCCGTGCAGCTGCAGCCGGCAGATGCGCTCGTTGTCGGCGTCGGTGCGGAGGTGGGCCTCGAGGTGGCTGAAGGTGTACAGCAGCTTGAATGCGGCCAGAGCGATGCCGACCAGCACGCCGGTCAGCAGGTCCTCGGCGACAATCGTGATGACTGTTGCGAAGTAAATCAGGACCTCGCTCTTGCCGTAGTTGGCCAGCTTGCGGATGTCATTGATGTTGACCAGCTTGAAGCCGGTGTAGACCAGGATCGCCGCCAGGCACGCGGTGGGGATCTGCCGCAGCAGGAAGCCGAACACCGCCACAAACAGCAGCAGCCACACGCCGTGCAGGATGGCCGACGCGCGGGTCTGACCGCCCGCCTGGATGTTGGCCGAGCTGCGGACAATCACGCCGGTCATCGGCAGCACGCCGAGCACACCGCACACCGTGTTGCCGACCCCCTGCGCGAACAGCTCGCGATCGTAATTGGTGCGGACGCCGTTGTGCAGCTGGTCGACCGCGGTGGCGCACAGCAGGGTCTCGGCGCTGGCGACCACGGCGATCAGGATCGCGCTCTTCAGGAGCGCCGCGATGCCGGTCTCGTGCACCACGGCCCACGACGGCAGGTGCACGCCCTCCCACAGCCGGTCGGGGATCTCCACGTACAGCACCGGCAGCGCGAACGCCGCGGCGATGAGCGTCCCGACGCAGACCGCCACCAGTGGGCCGGGGATCAGCTTCAGCGACTTCGGGACGAACTGCCAGCCGATGATCGACAGGATCGACAGCACCCCGACCCACGCCGCGAAGTGGTGGTTCTTGAGGCTGACCAGCAGCTTCTGGATCGCCGCCACCGACGCGTCCTGCTCGGTGAGGATCGCCGCCGGGTCGCCCCCGCTGAATGCCGCCAGCGCCGCGTGGTTCTGCTCGACCGCCGCGTCGGCCGCCGCCGCCGCCCGGGCGGCCCGCTGGGGGGTGGCGAAGTGCTCGTCGAGCCGCTGCAGCTTGGCGGTCGCGGACTCGAGGTCGTCCTGGATCGCCTGCTGCACGACGGCCAGGGCCTCGAGGTCGGCGGCGTCGGCGGTGCGTTGCGTCTCGGTGTACTCGAGCTCCGGGTTGTGCACGTGCGGGTAGATCTCCGCGACCCGCTCCTCAAGGTCCTGCTGCCGGCGGTGCAGCTCGCCGACTTCCTGCAGCATGTCGCGGCGGAAGCGGCGTGACTCCTGGCTCTGCACGCTCGGCCACGCGAACGACTTGGCCACCGCCTGCGGGATGGTCACCAGGTTCTCAATGCCGTTGCCCTTCGGCTTGTCGTCGACCATCACGTGCAGCTGGCTGCCGATGATCAGCACACCGATGCCGGCCAGCATCCCCCGCACCACCGCCGGCGAGACCGCGCGGAACCATTGGCCCAAGCGGAGCAGACCGGCGGCGCCCTGCAGCAGCCCCGCCATCAGCACCGCCACGCCGAGCGACTCCAGGCCGAACTCCCGCACCAGATCGAGGATGATCACCGTCAGGCCGGCCGCCGGGCCGCTCACCTGCAGCGGGCAGCCCGCGATGAACCCCACCACCAGCCCGCCCACGATGCCGGTGATCAGCCCCGCCGCCACCGGCACGCCCGACGCGATCGCGATGCCCATGCAGAGTGGCAGCGCCACCAGGAACACCACGAACGACGCCATCAGGTCTTGTTTGAACGTGCTTGCGTTCATACGCGCAGACTCGGGGGAGAGAAGGGCCCGGCTCGGCCGGGGAGGTAGCGGTGCGGCCAGCAGGGCTGCGCCAGGTATTCAGCAATGGGCGGACGCCGCGGGCCGGCCTAGCAGCGCAGCGGCCCGCCGACCCCGTTGCGCGCGCGCTGCTCGCCCGCGGCGGGGCAGGGCGTCGGGTCCGCAACGCGGCGCTGGGCGTAGTCGGCGGCCACCAGCGGCGGCTGGTCCGACGGGAGCTGCCGCTCGAGTCGGCCGCGGCACTGCTTGTGGCGGGCGGCCTCGCAGAGGGTCGCCTCGACCTCGAGCGACTCGACGTCGGTCGCCCCCTCGGCGGCGCCCGACCGCTGCGCCGCGGCCCCCAGCAGCCCCCCCGCCAGCACAACCACCCCCAGCAGCAGCGTCTGGACGACGGCCGTCAGCAAAGCGGGGCGGCGGGTGCGGGGCGTCCGGTGCATGGGGCTCGATGGGGGTCGCCGTGGCCAGCGGCCAAGCGGCTTTGATTCAGTTGGCACGACAAGGAGGAAGAGCCCCCGCAGGATACTAGCGGGGGGTACGCCTCTCAATACGAGTATAGCAGCAGGAAGAACGCCGTGGCCCACGGCATCGACGCCCCCCAAGAAAGCCCACAAGCACCGGGCGGCGTCAGAATCGATCGGCAGAATCGATCGGAACGAGAAGCCGCCGCGACGCCCCGGCCCGCGCCTGCGTGTCCAGGTTGCGTGTCCAGGTTGCGTGTCTAGGTTGCGTGTCTAGGTTGCGTGTCTAGGTTGCGTGTCTAGGTTGCGTGTCTAGGTTGCTGGTCCGGCGGCTTTGCTCCCACTGCTCACGGAACCTGGCGTACGCCGCCATGGGAATTCGGCGCGGTGCGGTTGCCGGGTGAGCCGCCGCCCGCGCCGCGTCGAACCAGCGAGCGAACTGGCGGCTTGCTGACGGCGTTGGTACGACCTTTGCGACCGTGCCTGGCTCTTGTCCACCGATGCGTATCGGCGGGCGCCCATTCTCTTCCGTGTGAAGGAGTAGCAAAGATGAGTAACAAGCTAGCAATGGCGATGGCAGTCACGTTGGGTCTGCCAATCGCCGCGGTCGCTCAACAATCAATCACCGAGCCAACCGCCCAAGGTGTCGACTCTCCGCTCGCGGCGCCGCTGCAGGAACAGCCGCTGCAAGACCAAGCGATGCGAGAAGATCTGAGGCAGCAGCAAGACGGCACGGCTCCGCTGCGTCGCCAGGCCAACTTCCGCGGCGACCAAGACTCGCAGTCGCAGAGTAGCCAATCGAGCAGCCAGGCCAACCAAGAGCTGATCCACTACTTGGCGGCCAAGCTGATGCTGGCCAACCAGTGTGAAGTAGAAGCGGCCACCATGGCTGCCGAGCGTGCGCAGCACGACGACGTCAAGAACCTCGCCAACAAAATCAAGCAGTCGCACGAGCAGCTCAACCAGCAGCTCAAGCAGGCCATGCCTGGTTTGAAGAGTATCGAAGGGATGGCGTTCGCCAGCGCCACCGGGGACGCCAACCGCCGCTCGGCGACCAACAACGCCGCTGGGGGAGCCCGTTTGGGCGAACCGGTCGACCGCTTCAACAGCCGCACCGATCGCAATGACCCCGCAGGCGTGGACCAGTACGGCGCCGACATGAACACCCGCAACCAGGTCGCGGACCGCGGCGCCAGCACGGACGCGCCGCAGCGTAGCGGGCAGGATGGACAGCAGGGCGACTTCCTCGACGGCGGCGCCCAGACGCTCATCGACATCACCCGCCGGGCGGCGGAGAACAACCACCAGATGGTCAAGCGTGAGCTGAGCGAGAAGCAGGGTCTGGAGTTCGACCGCTGCTTCGTGAACCAGCAGATTGGCGCCCACATGTGGATGCACTCGGAGCTGAAGGCCATCCAGGACCTTGGCCCCAGCAGCTTCACGAGCATTGTGCAGGAGTCTGAGCAGCAGGTGAAGTCGCACCTGGACGCCGCCAAGAAGCTGGCGAAGAAGCTGGAGAGCGATTCGCAGCGCAGCGACCGTAACCCGGTCCAGGACGCGGCCCGCGACGCCTACCAGAACTAACCCGCCGCCGGGTTAGCAACCGACTGGCGGCGCCGATCTGCCCCCGGCCCCGCCAAGACGCCAGGCGACCGCTCACGCGGTCGTCTGGTTTTTTTGTGCGCGGGGGTGAGAACGCGGGGCGAATCCTGCGAACCCGAGGAGGGCGTGGAGCTGTCCGGCTTGCCCAGCGGTGCAAGGTTGCCTCGCCCGTTGGTGAGCCAACCGCGTCCCGTGCAACTTGGCCGTGTACCTGGTTCACACTGCCAGACAAGCTTGCAGTGGCACACAGCTACTGCTTGGCGGTTCAACACTTCTCATGCCCGCCGCTGATGGCTGTCGCGAGCCGCGACTTCTTCCCTGTTCTTCCTAGAAAAGAGCCGCCCAGCGCGGTCCAATACGGTGTTGCTGCGTGGTCTGTCCGAGGCTGCTCTTAGATGGCTCTGGGTTTTGTCCCTGCTTGTGCGCAGCAAAGGACAAAAGTCGGCGCTCGAAAACGGAGGCGGAACTCACCGAGGCTGCTATAGCAGTGCGAAACGGCCCTTGGGGCCAATGACGGAGCCCGACTTTTGTCCTTAGGAATCGTTGTCGGAATGGGGGACAAAAGTCGGGGAGTGGACAAAAACCGGCGCTGGGGCGCGGTCCCACCCCTGGCGGGGTGGGCTGCCCGAGGGCGAACGCTGCAAGTTCCTCTAGCCCACCCCGCCAGGGGTGGGACAAACCCTTCACCAAGTTCACCACCCTCAAGAGACCCAATCTTCAAACGCCAGCCACGAGCCACCAGCCACCGACCCTACTAATCCCCGACCACCGTGCGTTGCATCCGCTCGCCGAGGCGTTTGAGCGCGGTGCTTGGCTCGCCGGTCAGGTGGGCGTGGATCAGGCTCGGGCCGGTGTGGTCGTTCCAGGCGGCGGTCAGGGCGGCGTCGAATTGGGCCTCGGTGCGGACCTCGTAGCCGCGGCCGCCGCCGACCAGCTCGGGCAGCTTGTGGTACGCCCAGGGCTGCACGTCGTTGAAGCGGTAGTCGCCCGGGTGGAGGAGCCGCTCGGTGTTGTAGCCGCCGTTGTCGAGCACGATCACGATGGCGCTCGCGCCGCGGCGGGCGAGGCTGCTGAACTCCGAACCGGTCATCTGGAAGGCGCCGTCGCCGACCAGGGCCACGACCCGCGCGTCGGGCCGCGCGACGCAGGCCCCCAGCGCGGCCGGCGTGGCGAAGCCCATCGAGGTGTAGTAGGCGGGGCTGAGAAACTCCGTGCCGCCGTGCGTGGTGAGCTCGGTCGACGCGAACAGCGAGTCGCCGATGTCGGCGATCACGATGGTGTCCTTGGTGAGCTGTCCGTCGAGCCGCGCGACCAGCCGCATGACCGACAGCGGCTCTTCGGGCTGCAGGGCGAAGGCGGGCTTGTCCCACTCGGTGGGGGCGGGCGGCGGCGGCGAGGAGGGTTTGGGCGCGGCCTCGACGAGCTGCTTGAGGAAGTCCTCGAGGCGGACGTCGTGGTAGTGGTGGCGGCGGACACGCAGCTCCTCGCTCGTGGCGTAGATGCAGTTGCCCAGGTCGAGGTTGGCGGTGTAGATGCCGAGGTTGATGTCGGTCATGAAGGTGCCGAGCATGAGCACGCAGTCGCTTTGTTCGACGTACTTGGTCACCTCGGCGCGGCCGAGGGCGCCCTCGTACAGGCCCATGTAGAGCGGGTGGGTCTCGGCGATGACGCCCTTGCCGAGCATCGTGGCGGCGATCGGGATGCCGGCCGACTCCGCGAGCCGCAGCGCCAGGTCCTGCAGGCCGAAGCGGTGCACCTCGACCCCCAGCAGCAGCACCGGCTGGCGGGCGTCGCGGATGCGGGCGGCGGTCTCCTCGACCGCCTCGGCGAGGGCGTGCGGGTCGGACTCGGAGGGGGGCGATTCGAAGGGCGGAGCAGCGTCGGGCGTGACGCGGACCATGTCGCGGGGGATCTCGAGGTAGACCGGGCGGCTGAACCGCTGGCACGCGGCCAGCACGCGGTCGATCTCACGGAAGGCGGTCAGCGGGTCGCTGAGCTCGGCGCCCGCGACGCACAGCTTTTCGAACACGTCGTACTGGGTGCGCCAGTTGCGGACCATGTGGTGCAGGAGTGGATTGTGGATCCTTTCGCGGAGGCCGGGCGAGCCGGTGATCATCACCACGGGGGACTTCTCTGCGTACGCGCCGGCGACCGAGTTGCACACGCTCAGCCCGCCGACACAGTAGGTCACGCAGAGGGCGCCCATGCCGTTGACGCGCGCGTACGCGTCGGCGGCGAAGCCGGCGCAGTCCTCGCGGGTGCAGCCGATCGCCTCGAGCGGGCTCTCCTCGAGCATGGTGTAGAACGAGAGGACGTAGTCGCCGGGGATGCCGAACACGTGGCCGACGCCGTAGTCCTGCAGCCGCTGGAGCAGGTAGCCGCCGATCGACAGGCCGGCGCCGTTAGGGTCCCGAGAGATGGCTCCGCGTGTCATTCACGTTCCTCCTTGGTGACGGCAGAAATTGGTGACGGCAGCATAGAGTAACCGCATAGTAATTCTAGCTCAGCCGGGCGAAGATGGACGATCGGCGCCAGAGTTGCTCTGACAAGGAGTTTCCGAAGGCCTCCCGAGGGATGCCCGCACGGCGCCGCACAATCACGAACTGGACACTACAGGAACCGCAGTGGATTTCAAGCGACTCAAACAGAGACTCTTGAGCGAACCGGCCATCATCGGCGCCCTGATCCTGGCCTCCGGCGGGGTGTGGGCGTTCTGCGAGATCGCCGACGAGGTGCTCGAGGGCGACTCGCACGAGATCGACAAGCGGCTGGTGCTGGCGATGCGCAACGCCGACGACCTGACCGACCCGATCGGCCCGAAGTGGTTCGAGGAGATGATGCGCGACTTCACCGCGCTGGGCGGCGTGGCCGTGGTCACCATGGCCGGGGTGACCGGAGTGGTGTTCCTGTGGGTCCTCGATCGGCGCCAGCAGGCGCTCTTGCTGTTGGCGGCGGTCGTCGGCGGGTTCCTGTTGAGCTTCGGCATGAAGGCGGCGTTCGACCGCCCCCGGCCCGACCTCACGCCGCACGGCTCGTACGTCTACACGCGGAGCTTCCCCAGCGGCCACGCGATGGCCGCGACCTGCATCTACTTGTCGCTCGGCGCAATCCTGGCCGAGCTGGTCCGCCCCCGCCCGCTGAAGGTGTTCCTGGTGGTCGGCGCTATCCTGCTGACGGTCGCGGTGGGCATCAGCCGCGTCTACCTCGGCGTGCACTGGCCGACCGACGTGCTAGCCGGCTGGGCCGCCGGCGGCGCCTGGGCGCTAGGTTGCTGGTCGGTCGCGCGGTTGCTGCACCAGGGGAAGATTGTGATCGAGACCGACGAACCGCCGGAGGCAGCACCGCACGGCTAGCCAACGGCTAAGCGACGTCGCGGGTGCACTCGGGGCAGACCGACGCCTCGCGGTCGATGCTCGACTTGCAGTGGGGGCAAGCCTTCTGCGACCGGGCAGCCAGCATGATGAGGAGGAAGATTGGTCCGAAGATCACCGCGTGCGGCAGCGAGAACAACGCTGCCGCTGTAGCTCGGCCCTTGTACGCGGACTTGCTGAGCATGATCCCCGTGCCGATTAGACCAAGCACGCTCCACAGCACGAAGTAACCCATCGCGATTCTAAAACCCTGAGCCAAGCGGAACGTCAGCCGACCGGAGGTCGCCCCGGGCGATCGTCGTTGCGAGAACGGCGACACGCAGCTAACGATTGTAGCGGTTGATTGCCCGCCGGAGTCTAGGGCGGCAACTATACTAGAGGGGAGATTCAATCCATGACTTGCCCACTGGAGCCCTGCAACCATGCGCCGCTTGTCGGCCCGTCCCTGCCGGCGGGCGTTTACCTTGGTTGAGCTGCTGGTGGTGATCGCCATCATCGGCGTGCTTGTTGCCCTGCTGCTGCCGGCGGTGCAGGCGGCGCGCGCGGCGGCGCGGCGGACGCACTGCGCCAACAACCTCAAGCAGCTCGGACTTGCGCTGCACGGCCACCACGCGGCCAAGCGGTCGTTCCCGCCGGCGGGCGAGGACTACGGCTGGTGCCGCTTCCCGGAGCAGCGCAGGATCAACCACGTCCGCAACTACAGCGGGCTGCTGTACCTGCTGCCGTACCTGGAAGAGAGCACGCTTTACGACAGCTTTGACCGAGGCGCCGCGGCCGCGAACGTGCTGACCGGCAACAACGCCTGCTGCTCGCCGACCGGGGCATTGTCGCCGCTGCTGGGCGACGCGGTCGCGAGCGGCAACACCACCGTGGCGGCCACGGTGCTCGCCATGCTCGCCTGCCCGGCCGACGATGGCGACCCGCTGCTGCCCGCCACGGGCAGCTACTCGGCGGGCGACCCCGCCCGGCAGGGCGTCAAGACAAGCTACGACTTTGTGGTCGGCGACAGCCTGGTGTGCTCCTTGTGGGAGCGCCAGCCGACCGACCAGAGGACGATGTTCGGCGAGAACAGCGACTCGGCCGCCCGCCGCGTCACCGACGGGCTGTCGCACACGATCGCGGTGGCCGAGACCCTCCGCAGCGTCTACAACGGCTCCGCGCCCGCGTGGTCGTTCCGCGGTTGGGCGATGCCCGGCGTGGCGATCGGCGTCACCAAGATCAATGTCTGGCAGCTGCCCGGCGACACGACCTACGAGGGCAGGGCGGGAACGCTCCGCTCGCACTCGTCGGCCGGCAGCCTGCACGGCGACTACTGCCAGGTGCTGATGGGCGACGGCGCCGCGCGGGTGCTGCGGGAGCAGACCGACCCGGCGGTGTTGGCGGCGCTCGCCACGATGGCCGGCGAGGAGACCTCCACCGACTTCTAGCGGCGCCGCCGCCGCGCGACGAGCGTCGTCAGGCCGGCCAGCAGGCACACGCCGGCGGGCTCCGGCACGTCGCCGGTGGTGAACGTGATGTCGGTCAGGCTGGCGAGGACCGAGCTGCCGACGCCGGTCGCAAAACCGCCCCGTGGGTCATCGACTTCCGAGGCGAACTCGGCCGAAAGAATGTACGTCGTGTTGGGGGCAAGCGTCCCCGCGGGCACGCTCAGCGAGGTCTGCCCGGTGGCGTCCTCGGCGAGCACCGCCGGCCCGCCGGCGAGCGGCTCGATGCGAATCGTGGTGCGGGTGACTTCGGTCCCGGGCGTGTTCCATTGAAGAGGGATCGCCGCCGCCGGGTTCACACTGGCGAGGATGTCGTAGAGCGACCCGGTGAAATACGGCACCGAGGCGAGGTCGCCTCTGCGGAGATCGACAAGCTCGACCGCCGTTTCAAGAAAGTTGGCGGCGGTTAGAACGTAGACACCATCCGGGAAGGCCCCGCTGAACGTAGTCGGCGGCGGCGGGGCGAAGATCCCGTCCCACTGCGTCCCACCAGGCTGCGCATCGAGGGGCCGATCGCCTAGTGGCGAGCCGCCGAGCGTCACCGACAAGTACTCCAGCGGCGTGTCGGTCGCGAACTCGGCGTAGACGTACCTGTAGGGGAAGGTCGGCGGCGTGTCGGCGGTGGTCTGGGAGTAGAGCGAAACCTTGCCCAGTTCCCACTCCATCACCACCGCCGTGGCGTTTGGGGCGAGGAGGGTGATCAGTGACAACGAACAAGCAAACAGCGCGCAGCGGGAACTCATAAACAGCCTGTAAGGGAGAAAGCGAAGGCTCAGGAATGCCGGGCCCCGAACTGCCGAGTAGGCCAGCGGGCGGCGGTGAAGATGTCACGCGGGGGTGATTGCGTGAGCGTGTCCTGGGCGCGATAGGAGGTTCCGAACCAACGACGGTATTCTCCACGCCTAGCGCCGGGCGTCAAGGCCGAATGCGCCGGCCTTGGCCGCACTGCTGGCGTGCTTGAGCCGCTCGGGCTGACTACTCCAGCCGCGCACGGAGGTACGCTGTCATCGCTCCTAAAATCTCCGGATCGAGCGTCACTTTGTGCCCCCGCGGGTTGGCGTCCGGCACGTACGTAGAGGGGCTGCCGAGCCCGGTAAGCCGGGCGCGGAGGACTTCCATCTGGTGCAGGGCGTCGGGGCCTTCGGCGGTGTTGATGGTCAGCAGCAGCGGGATGGTTGGCTTGGTGAGGTAGTCGAGCGCCCCGTGGGCCCGCCAGGCGTCGCGGTGAGTTTCGCGGTCGCCCCACGCCTTGGCGTAGCGGGGCAGCATGCGGTCGTCGTCGAGCAGGTCGAGGTAGGTGAACCGGCCCGACATCATCACGGCCGCCTGCACGCGGCTGTCTTCCGCGCGGGGTTCGCCTTGGCAGTCGAACTCGGCCATGCTGCCGGTGGTCGCCAGCATCAGGGCCATGCCGCTGCCCCGTGAGAAGCCGACCACGCCGATTTTGCCATTCAGCGGCAGGTCTGACTGCTGGGCCCGCAGCGTGCGGGCGGCGGCCTTGATCTTCCAGGCCGAGTCGGGCATCGGGTCGATCCCCTTGTACGGCGCGGCGACCGGGTGGTCGGCCATCGCCACCGCGAAGCCCGCTGACCTGCCCCCGGTAGTGGAACCAGCGTCAGTGTTATAGCCCAGCCAGCTCGCTTCGTGGAGGCGTAGCCGGAACGAAGCGAGCTGGCTGGGTCGCCTCCGGGGCGGGGGCCGGTAGCCAAGTGAGCTGTGCGGTCGGGCCGTGTTGTAGTGTCGGCGCCATCGCTCAATGAGGACCTTGGCCTCGAGCAGCGTGTCGAACTGCTCGCGGGCCAGCAGCTCGTCGCGGAGTTTGCCATTGAACGACTCGACGTAGCCGTTCTCCCACGGCGATCCCGGCTCGATGAACAGCGTCTGCACGCCGACCCTCGCGAGCCACTCACGAACCGCCTTGGCGGTGAACTCCGACCCGTTGTCCGAGCGGATGTACTTGGGCACGCCCCGCCGTGGCGGGGCCCGGTGTGGCGATGGTCAGTCTGTGCATTGCGCCGGTCGCCGTGCTCTGCCACTGTTCGGCGGCGGGCGCCGCCGCGACGGCGACCGCGAGCAGCAGGGCGACAACGCCGGGCAAGGCGACTCGACCGCCGCGAAGGAAAGACACGGATTGCATGGCGGGCGCCGTGGGGGCGGGGCAGGGCGGAAAGCAAAGAAGCCGCCGGCGCGAGCCGGCGGCTTCTGGATCGATCGCAACAAACGTCGCTCAACTTGCGGTAAGCCAACGCAACTCAGCAGGCGGTGCGGCGCCGGACGCAGGCCAGGGCTAGGCCACCGAGGCCGAGGACGCCGAGCGAGGTCGGCTCCGGAACCGTGCTGATCGACAGCTCGTCGAAGTTGGTGAACCAGGTCCCGGCGCCGTCGACGCGGACGCCCAGGGTCTGACCAACGGACGCGGCGGTGGCGGCGATCGTGCCCCCGTACTCGGTCCAGGCGTCGGTCAGGACGCCGGTGTTGAACGATCCGATCACGTTGGTCGACGCGTCGGCGCCGTGGAACAGCGTGACGACCATCTCGGGCGCGTCGTTGGAATTCCACCGCTTGGCGAAGGTCGAGATATCGAACACATCGCCGCTCTGAATGACGTAGGAGCTGAGGTTGTAGAGGCCCTCGCCCGACTTCACAAAGGCGGAGTACTCCTGAAGGGGGCCCCACCAGGCGCCTTCGAACTCGATGCCGCCGTCGGTGATCGCGGTGGCGTTCTGCCAGCCGGGGATGTCGTAGGTCGCCGAATCCCAACCGTCCGGGAAGTGGGCCTGAGTCGACGCGTCGAAATCCAGGTTTGTAAAGGTAGAGTCAAGGAGGGCCGCGTGCGCAATAGACGCCGTTAGCATAGCCGCGGTGATGAGACAAAGCTGCTTCATTAGACTGCTTCTTTCGCCAGGGGTGTGGAACAGAGGAGGAGGTAGCAAACCATCGAACGAGTTGATGAGCGGGAGGCCTTTTTCACGAGACCACAAATGCTTGTCGTTGGCTTTTGGCCGCCTGCTTTGAATCGCTGAAAAGGCTTCACGCAGGACCGACGACCGTGTCGCAACGAGAGCGGTCAAAGAGGAGAACGGGTCACTTTCCTCATAATGGTCCCAGTGACGGGGGATGTCAAATAAATAAATGCGAGTGAGGTTTTGCGCTTCGTCGCATTTGCAAGAATGGGACGCCGCTCCGGCGTCTTCCATGCAAAAACCCCGGTCGACCAGGAGGCCGACCGGGGTTCTGTCGCTATCCGCCGCGGCAAGTGGGAGCCGCGGAGCGGGTTGCTTAGGGTGAGCGGCTGCCCGCTCACCGATCGTCGATCAATACATGTCGTCCATGCCCGGGGCTCCGGCGCCGCCCTTGCCCTTCTTCGGGGCGTCGGCGATCAGCGCGTCCGAGGTCAGCAGCAGGGTCGCCACGCTGGCGGCGTTCTGCAGGGCGGTGCGGGTCACCTTCACGGGGTCGATTACGCCCGCCTTGACCATGTCGACGTACTCGTCGGTGGCGGCGTTGTAGCCGTCGTTGCCCTTGCCCTGCGAGACCTTCTCGCAGACCACGCCGCCGTCTTTGCCGGCGTTGTTGGCGATGGCGGTCAGCGGGGCGCGCGAGGCGCGGACGACGATGTTGTAGCCGACTTCCTGGTCGTGGGTGAGGCCGGTGGGCTTCACCTTGGCCGAGGTGCGGACCAGCGCGACGCCGCCGCCGGGCAGGATGCCCTCTTCCACCGCGGCGCGGGTGGCGTGCAGGGCGTCCTCGACGCGGGCCTTCTTCTCCTTCATCTCGCTCTCGGTCGCGGCGCCAACGTTCACCTTGGCGACGCCGCCCGACAGCTTGGCCAGACGCTCCTCGAGCTTCTCACGATCGTAGTCGCTGCTGGTGTTCTCGATCTCGCGGCGGATCTGGTCGATGCGGCTCTTGATGTCGCCGCTCTTGCCGGCGCCCTCGATGATCGTGGTGTTGTCCTTGTCGATGATCACCTTCTTGGCGCGGCCCAACTCGGTCAGCCCAACGCCGTCGAGCTTGATGCCGAGGTCCTCGAAGATCGCCTGGCCGCCGGTCAGAACCGCGATGTCCTCCAGCATGGCCTTGCGGCGGTCGCCGAAGCCGGGCGCCTTGACCGCGGCGACGTTGAACGTGCCCCGCAGTTTGTTGATGACCAGCGTGGCCAGGGCCTCGCCGTCGACGTCCTCGGCGATGATCAACAGGGGCTTGCCGCTGTTGACCACGGCCTCCAGGCACGGCACGAGGTCCTTGATGTTGGAGATCTTCTTCTCGAACACCAGGATGTAGCAGTCCTCCAGCACGCACTCCATGAGCGTCTGGTCGGTGACGAAGTACGGCGACAGGTAGCCGCGGTCGAACTGCATGCCCTCGACCCACTCGACCTCGGTCGCTAGGCTCTTGCCCTCGTCGACGGTGATGACGCCGTCCTTGCCCACCTTCTCCATCGCCTGGGCGAGCATCTGACCGATCTCGGTGTCGCCGTTCGACGCGACCGTGCCGACCTGGGCCATCTCCTCGGTGCTCTTGACCTTGATGCTCAGCTTCTTGAGCTCGGCGGTGATGTCCTCAACGGCCTTCTCGATGCCCTGCTTCATCTGCACCGGGTTGACGCCGGCCACGACGGCCTTCAGGCCCTCGTTGAAGATCGCTTCGGCCAGCACGGTTGCCGTGGTGGTGCCGTCGCCCGCGACGTCCGAGGTCTTGCTGGCGACCTCCTTCACCATCTGGGCGCCCATGTTCTCGTAGGTGTCCTCGAGCTCGATCTCCTTGGCGACCGACACGCCGTCCTTGGTCACCGTGGGCGAGCCAAAAGACTTCTGCAGGATCACGTTACGACCCTTCGGGCCGAGCGTGACCTTAACGGCCTTGGCCAGCTTCTGAACGCCACGACGCATCGCGTCGCGTGCTTCCTGATCGAAAGCAATCATCTTTGCCATGGGGGGCTCCCTTGATACTTGGGTTGAGTTTGTTAGCCGCGGAGCGCGGCTGGGTGTGTTGGATTCGAGCGACCGCGGGCCGCCAGTCGGCGGACGCTAGCTCACGCGTGGAAGGTCAGGCCCTAGGAACCAGCGCCCGGCGCCTTCCAGCTAGCGCCTACTCGATCACCGCGAGGATGTCGCTCTCGCTCATCAGCAGGTACTCGTTGTCGTCCAGCTCGATGGTCTCGGGGGCGTAGCTGGTGAATAGCACGCGGTCGCCGACCTTCACCTGCAGCTCACCACGCGAGCCGTCGTCCAGCACCTTGCCGGGTCCCACGGCGACGATGGTGCCGCGGTTGGCCTTGTCCTTGGCCGAGTCCGGCAGCACGATGCCGCCAGCGGTGACGTCTTCCGACTCGTCACGCTCGACCACAACGCGGTCGTTCATCGGTTCGAGCTTGACCTTGCCTTTTTTGCTGGGAGCGGGCTTCTTGGTAGCGGTCGCCATGCGAGGTTTCCTCCTGGACTGGGCTGTTGAAGGGGCCGCCGAGCGGCCATCTTGTTGGTTGGTCGTGGGTGCAGAAGCCTGACCCGCCGTGCTCAGAGACTACCGGCAACCGGCGGGAGAGTGTGCGTTTGGCAGGCACGCGCGTAGGCGCAGCGTGACCGCCTCACAGAGAAAGCAAGTCGTGCGCCAGTCGCGTATAAAGGTGTAAGTCGAATGAGAATAGTGACTTAGGTGGATAAGCGACGGCAGACGCAACTGCCAATCTGGCGCCGAGCCCCTACAGGGCAGGGCGCCACCGCCTATCGCTGCCATTTTGGCAGCGCCGGCCCGCTCCAGAGAGGGCGCCCGGCAGTACCGCCCAGCGGTCTACTCGTCGTCGCCGCCCAGGCCGAGTTTCTTCAGCCAGTTGCTCTGACGCCGGCCGTCGTCCCGCCCGCCGGCTCCCGGGGGTGCCGCCGGTCGGGCCGCCTCGAGGTCGATCAGCTTCTGCTCCATGTCGGCCTTCTGCCGGGCAAGCGACGCCCGCTCCACCGACAGCTCTAGCTCGGTCTTGCGGAGCTGATCGTTGAGCTTGTCCTCAAGCTTGCGGATCCGCGCCCGTTCGGCCTCTAGCCGCTCGTCGTCGGCAAACTCGTCGCTGAGCTGCTGATCGCCGGCGGTCTGGATCTCGGCTAGCTGCTGCTTGAGCTCGGCGATGACGCGGTCCTTGCCCAGGATCACCTCGTCGGTGATGTGGATGGTGCCCTCGATAGTGGCCCGCTCTTCGACCCGCTCGGGGGCGGGAGGGACCGCGCTCTGGGCTTCCGCTTCGACCTCTCCCTCCAGGCTCGCCAGCAGCCGCCGCTTCTGGGCTTCCCAGTCGTTGGCGTCGCCTTCCACCTGCCCGGTAGGGTGAGACGAACCCTGGGCCGCTTCCAGGCGGGTCTCGAGCTCGTGCTTCTCCCGCTTCAGCTCCCGGACGTCCTCGACCGCCATCTCGAACCGCCGCTGCAGTTCTTCCATGTCCTCGTCGGCGTCGCCCAGCGTGGCGGGCTGGTTCTCGAGCTCGACGACCTGCTCCCGCAGACGGTCGCACTCCTCGCGCAGCCGCACCATTTCGGCGCTGTCCCCCTCGTCCCGGGCGGGGCGTTCGGACAGCTCGAGCTCGAGTTCGTCGATGCGGTTGCGGAGTTGCTGCGCGTCGGAGACCGCCAGCTCGAACCGCCGCTGCAACTCTTGCAGCTCGTCCGATTGGTCGTCTTGCGAAGCCTGCTCCAGCGCGGTCTGGGCATCTTCCAGCTGCTGCTGCAGTTCGGCGACCTGCTGTTGAGCCTGTTGTTCAGTTTGGCCGGAGGACGCGAGCTGCTGCTCCAGCTCCTTGAGCTGCGAGGAGCGTTCAGCGGCCTGGCTGACAGCCTTCTCAAGCTGCTGCTGGAGCTCGGTGACCTTGCCGGACAGGTCTTCCTGGGGCGCCTTGGTCAGGGCCTCCTGGGCCTCGGACAGCTGCTGCTGGAGCTTGCCGGCCTGGGCGTCGCGTTCGGTGGCCTGGCGGCCTGCCTTTTCTAGCTGCTGCTGCAGCTCGGCGACCTTGGCGGAAAGGTCCTGCTTGGGCGCCTTGGCGAGGGCGGCTTGGGCGGTCGCCAGCTCCTGCTGCAGGGACTTGGCCTGCTGCTGGAGCTGAACGGTGTGCTGCTTGTCGCCGCTGGCGTCGGCCAACTGCTGCTGCATCTGCTCAATCTGGGCGTCGCGACGCTTGGCCTGATCAAGCGCCTGCTGCAGCTGCGCCTGCAGCTCCTGGAGCTCTACGCTCTGGCTGCTGTGGTCCTGCTTAGCCTGGTCGAGTTCTTGCTGGAGCTGCTCGGCGTGAGCAGACGCGTCGTCGGCTTTTTGGGCGGTTTCCTCGGTGGCGGCCAGGTCGGCCCGGAGCGCGGCCTCCTGCTCCTGGGCGGCGGCCAGCTGTTGTTCCTGCGTCGTAAGCTGCTGCTGCAGCCCTGCCAGCTCGCCGGCGTGCGCGTCGCGGGCGGCGGCGAGCTCGGCCTCGTGCTGCTTAGCGAGCTGCTGCTGCGCGTCGCTGGCGCCCTGGTCGAGACTCGTGCGGAGGGTCTCGAGCTCCTGCCGCTGGCGGTCGAGTTGGTCCCGTTGGTCGGCTAGCTCGGCCTCCTGCTGATCGAGGGCCTCACGCCGCTCGATGGCCTGCTGCTCCTCATCGCCGAGTGCCTGACGCTGCGCCTCTAGCTCTTCCTGCGTCTTCTCGAGCTCCTGCTGCCGGCGTTCGAGGGCTTCAGACTCGCGGGCCGCCTCTTCACTGTTCTGGGTTATCTCGAGCAGGACAACGTCCCGCTGGGCCTCGAAGGCCGCACGTTCTTGGGTGAGCTGGTTCCGCTCGGACTCAAGCCGTTCCCGCTCTTCTGCGAGGGCGGCCGTTTGGTGGTCGAGTTCCTCGGCCGCTTCCTGGGAAAGGGCGGTGGTCAGCTCGGCAAGGCTGGCTTCGAGCTGCTGCTCGAGTCCCTGGGTCAGCTCCCGTTGACCCTGCAGCGCGGCCTCGGCCTTCGCGCGGATCTCCCGCAGCGCTTCCGACGAGGGGACGTCGGGCGTGGGGGCGTCGAGCGCGGGCGCCTGTGTCGGGTCGGGTGGGCGGACGGGTTCCATGTCCGGGAGGATTCCTAAGGGAGTTCAGCAGCAGGACATAGGGCCGGTTCGGCAGCAGTCGAAACCAGCCCACACGTATATAGGTCGCGATGAACCACCGGTCAAAACTACGTGGTCGTGTTGCGCGGGCCCCTCGGAACCCTCCGGTCGTGCCGGTTCCGCCGGCCCGCGACCGGCGAGCGGTCGATTGCCAGCACGACGGCCATTGGCGATCATGCGGTCTGTGTCGGCGCCCCCGCCTGTCGGCGAAGCACAACCGGACCTCGCCCGACGCACAGGGCTGGGAGCGGATCGGAAAACCGCGGAGCCGGGGGCCACGACACGGAGCGTTTCAAACAACCTCGGTGTTCTTTGCGGTTCCCGACCCCATGCCCACCCACAACGCCCTCTACACCGACTTCCCTTGGGCCGACCCCGACATCGAGCGGGCGCTGCTGGCCGAGGCCGACTGCGAGCTGGTCCTCTCGCCCGACAACAAGGAACAGACCCTCGTCGCCGAGGCCGAGCGGCTCAACCCGGTGCTGATCGTCACCTGCTGGGCGCCGACCACCGCGCGGGTGATCGACGCCGCGCCGAACTGCCGTCACATCGCGCGGACCGGCATCGGGCTCGACAACATCGACGTGCCGCACGCCACCGGCAAGGGCATCCTGGTCACGAACGTCCCCGACTACTGCGTCCGTGAGGTCGCCGAGCACTCGCTGGCGATGGTCATGGACTTGGGCCGCAAGCTGTCGGTCTGCCACCACGCGACCAAGTCCGGCGTGTACGATTTGGTCGCCGCACAGCCGATCTACCGGCTCAAGGGGCAGACGCTCGGCGTTGTTGGCCTTGGCGCCACCGGCACGATCCTGGCCGAGCTCGCGCAGGCGATCGGCATGCGGGTGATCGGCACGAACCGCTCAAAGGACGTGCCGCCCGGCGTCACTTGGAAACCGCTCGAAGAGCTGCTCGCCGTGGCCGACTACGTCAGCATCAACTTCCCGCTGAGCGACGAAACCGCCAATCTGATGAACGCCGACACGTTCGCCCTCATGAAGCCCACCGCGTACCTGATCAATACCGCCCGGGGCGGCATTGTCGACCACGACGCGCTCGCCGCGGCGCTCGACAAGGGCCAGCTCGCCGGAGCCGCGCTCGACGTGCAGGTCCCCGAGCCGCCGGACCTGTCCCGCCCCCCGTACAACGACCCCCGCGTGATCGTCACCCCGCACTCCGCGTTCTGCTCGCCCCAGGCAATCGTCGAGCTCCGCGAACGCGTCGGACGCCAGGCCCGCGACTTCCTGCTCGGCAAGACTCCCGAGTGCGTGGTGAACCCCGGCGTGCTTAAGCAGTAGCCGGCTAGCTACTCTCCAGCAAAAGTCAGCTGGACAACCGGTACGAGCGTGCCCTGGGCGCCCACAGGCAGCGTCAGCCGGATTTCTTCGCCATCGCGGTCAAGCTCAATCGCCTCGCCGCTCCCCAGCAACATTGCGCGTGTGAATTTCGTCGGAACGCCCGCCAGCTCCAGCCGGCCATCCTCGGGCGCGTCGAACACACACAGGTACAGCGCGGCGCCATCGCGGCTCTGGGTGACGCGGCCCCAGGCGGGGCTCGCGACGCCGCTGATCGTGGCGCCGTAGATCGCCTGGCCGTTGGTCGCCATCCAGTCGCCCACCGCCTGCATCCGCTCGACGCTTTCTGGCGGGATCGTGCCGTCGCCGGTGGGGCCGATGTTCAGCAGGTAGTTGCCCCCCTTGCTGACGATGTCGACCAGGTTGCGGACGAGCGTCTCGGTCGACTTCCAGGCGTGGTCGTGCTCGCTGTAGCCCCAGGTGGTGTTCATGGTCATGCAGGTCTCCCAATCGACGCCGGGCATCCCTTCGTCTGGCACGTGCTGCTCGGGCGTGATGAAGTCGCCGTACTTCGGGTCGAGCTGCGTCGAGAAACCGGCGGTCCCCATGCTCTTCCAGCCCGCCTCGGGGATACGGAACAGGCGGTTGTTCATGATGACGCCCGGCTGGCGCTTCCGGACCTTTGCCATCAGGTTGAACGCATCCCACGCCTCGTCGCCCTGGTAGTCGATGGCGCTGTAGTCCCACCACACGATGTCGACCGGGCCGTAGTTGTTCATCAGTTCGTCGACCTGCTTGTGGAGGAATTCGACGTACTTCGAGTGGTCGCGCTCGCCGTTGGGGTAGGGCTTTCCCTTGAGCGGGTGGGGCAGCTGCTGCGAGTTGGCGTAGCCGTACTGGTCGTGGTGCCAGTCGATCACGGAGTGGTAGAACCCGACCCGCAGCCCCTGGGCCCGGCAGGCGTCGACGATCTCGCGCACCAGGTCGCGCTCGAGCACCGAGCCGGCGTCGTAGTCGCTGACGTGCGAGTCGTGCAGGGCGAAGCCGTCGTGGTGTTTGGTGGTGAACACCACGTACTTGCAGCCCGCCTGCTTGGCCAGCCGCGCCCACTCCTCGGCGAAGCCCTGCTTCGGCTTGAAGAGCGGAATCGCCGCCTCGGCGTAGGTGTCAGTGTCCGCTCCCACGTTGTTCTGGATCCATTCCATGCCGCCCCGGTCGCTGACCGCCTTGCCTTCCCACGTGCCAGCCAGGCCGGAGTACAGCCCCCAGTGAACGAACATGCCGAATCGGGCTTCACGCCACCACTCCATCCGCTGGTCACGCTCGGTCATCTTGGGACTCCCCGCCGCCGGCTTGTCGGGAGATTCTTCCGAGACGCCGGGCGTCGCCAAGACGCAGACAATAAGCAGGGGCAAAACGACTGAGATTCTCGAGAAGGGCATCGCGGGCTGCCTATAGGTGTGGGGAAGGCGTCAGGAGAGCTGCTCGCTCTCGCCGCGTTATAACCGAGCCGGCGTCACGCCGCCAATTTTCTGCCGCAACGACCGTGGCGATCCCAGCGCAGAAAGCTTGTATCCGGCGAGCTACGTCTCGCCGGATAGTCCTGGGGAGCGAGTCTCCTGGCGGGTTCGCTACAGCGGGCGTTAAGCCCGCAGTGTGCCGCCGAGTTCTTTGCCGAGGTGCGCGACGATCTGGTCGCGGACGGCGTCGGCCTCTTCGCTGGTCAGGGTGCCGTCGGGCTTGCGGAGCTGGATGCTGAACAGAACGCTCTTCTTCCCCTCGCCGAGTTGCTTGGGGTCGCGGTAGGAGTCGTCCTGGAAGGCGAGCGACTCGAGCGTCACGCCGCCGGCGGAGCGGGCGATCCGCTCGACGTCGGCCCAGCGGACCGATTCGTCGAGCACGATGTTCAGGTCGCGCGTGACCGGCTGGTAGCTCGAAAGCGGCCCGGCGGCCGGCACCAGCCGCGCGGCGGCGATGATCGGCGCGAGGTCGATCTCGGCGATGGTCGACCCGCCGCGGAGGTTGAAGCGGTCCTGGCCCGCGGTGCTCAGCTCGCCAAGCACGCCAAGCTGCTCCCCGTCCACGACAAGCCGGCAGCACCGCGCCGCGTCGAGCAGCTCGTGCTCGGTTGATTCGACCGACCAAGCGAGTTCCGGCGCGATGTGGGCGAGCAGCGTCTCGAGCACGCCCTTTACCTCGCGGAAGCCGCCGCCGGAAGTCAGCGCCAGCACCCGCTTCTCGCCCGGCAGGGCGCCCGGCTTGGGGAGGTAGACCTTGGCGATCTCGAACAGCTCGATGGTCGGGTTGGACTGGGTCTCGTTCAGGCGGCGGCACTCCAAGAGACTCGGCACGACCGTCTGCCGCAGGCGGTTCGCGCGACGCAGCACCGGCGTGCCGGTCGCCAATGGCGCCTCGGAGGTCCAGGGGTGGAATGCCTCGGAGCTGTTCTCGTCGACCGCGCTGAGGGTCAGCGCCTCGTCGAAGCCGGCGGCGGTCATCGCGTGCCGCACCCGCTCCAGCACGACGTCCTCCCGCGTGCGGTGCGACGGCGCCATCCGCACGCCGGCGTCCTCGGGGATGCGGTCGTAGCCGTGGATCCGCGCGACCTCTTCCAGCAGGTCCACCTCGCGCGTGACGTCCGCCCGCCAGGTCGGCGGGACTACCTTGACGCAGTGGTCGCAGTTGTGGGTCTCCTCGCAGCCGAGGTCGGTCAGGATGCGCCGCACCTCGTCGTTTTCAACCTCGATGCCGAGGATGCGGGGGATCTGGTCGTAGCGGAGTTTTATTGTCGGGCGGGTGTCCTCTTGGTTGCCCTCGTCGATGACGCCCTCGCACAGCTCGCCGCCGGCCAGCTCGAGGATCAGCTCGCAGCAGCGGCGGCTGGCCCAGTCGATGCCTTCGGGGTCGACGCCGCGCTCGAACCGGTAGCTCGACGGGCTGAACAGCACGTGCCGCCGGGCGGCGCCGCGGACCGCCATCGGGTCGAAGTCGGCGGCCTCGATCAGCACGTCGACCGTGTCATCAGTGACTTCGGTGTCGTAGCCGCCCATCACGCCGCCCAGCGCAACCGGCCGCTCGGCGTCGGCGATCACGACCTCCTCGCCGGTCAGCGTGAAGGTCTTGTGGTCGATGGCCGTGAACTCCTCGCCCTTTGTGCTGCGACGGACGAGGATCTTGCCCCCCTTCAGCTTCGCGAAGTCAAACGCGTGCAACGGCTGGCCGATCTCCATCATCACGTAGTTGGTGATGTCGACCACGTTGTTGATCACGGCGATCCCCAGCGAGCGGAGCCGGTTGGCCAGCCAATCGGGGCTCGGGCCTATCTTCACGCCCTTGATGAGCCGGGCGGTGTAGCGGGGGCAGAGGTCGTCGGCCTCGATCGTGACGCTGGTCGCCGAGGCGACCTTCGCGCCGGTCGCCTTGGGCTGCGGGTCGGGCTTGCAGAGGTCTTTGCCGAAGATCACCGCCACCTCCCGGGCCACACCGATGTGCCCCAGGCAGTCGGGCCGGTTGCTGGTGACCTCGAGGTCGATGGCCGTGTCGGCGCCCACCTCTTCGATGCCCTCGAGGTTAAGCCCCGTGATCGTAAGCCGGTCGGTCAGCTCCTCCATCGGCATGGAGAGGTTAACGTAGTCGGCGAGCCATTCTTTGGAGACGATCATTGGGTTCCGTCAGCCCTGAAGGGGCGCGCTTTGATAGCCCAGGGCGCAGCCCTGGGAACGGGTTGGCTAGGGACACAGCCCTGAAGGGGCGCGCTAACAGGCGGGGCAGGTAGCGCGCCCCTTCAGGGCTAACGGACTCGTTGTCATACGTTGTCCCAGGGCGCCGCGGCTGCGCCGCTTTGCCCTGGGCTGTGATAGCGCGCCCCGTCGGGGCTCACTGCCACATTAAAACTGCGACAGGAAACGCACGTCGTTCGCGTACAGGTCGCGGATATCCTTGATGCCGTGCTGGCGCATGGCGATCCGTTCCACGCCCATGCCGAAGGCGAAGCCGCTGACCTCTTCGGGGTCGTAGCCGACGGCGCGGAGCACGTTGGGGTCGACCATGCCGGCGCCGCCGATCTCCATCCAGCCGCCCTGCCAATTAATATCAACTTCCACGCTCGGCTCGGTGAACGGGAAGAAGCTGGTGCGGAACCGCACGTGGACGTCCTCCTGCTCGCCGTAGTAGGCCTGGCAGAACATCCGCAGCACGCTCTTCAGGTCCGCCATCGTGACGTGCTTGTCGATCAGCAGGCCCTCGATCTGGTGGAACATCGGGTAGTGCGTCGCGTCGGCCGTGTCGGGCCGGTAGACGCGGCCGAGGGACACAATCCGCACGGGAGGCTGAGCCCCCTCCGCGGCAGCGGCGATACGCTGCTCCATGACACGGATCTGCACCGTGCTGGTCTGGCTCCGCAGCAAGAGCGGCTTGCCATCCGGCCCAATCGCCGGGGCAGGGGAGCTATCGCCTTCCCCTTTCGCAGCCACCGACAAGTAGAAGTTGTCGAGCGGGTCGCGGGCCGGGTGGCTCAGCGGGATGTTGAGGGCCTCGAAGTTGTGCCAGTCGTCCTCGATCTCGGGGCCCTCGACCGCCGTGAAGCCGAGGCGGCCCATGATCTCCTTCATCCGCTCGATCGTCTGCGTGATCGGGTGCAGGTGGCCGAGGCGGAACGGGCGACCGGGCACGGTGGGGTCGAACGCTTCCCGAGCGGCGCCGGACCCGCCGGAGGCGAGGCGCTTCATGGCCGACTCGAGGGCCGACTCGACCGAGCTCTTGACCGCGTTGAGCTTCTGGCCGGCGGCAGGCTTGTCGGCCTTGTCCACCTTGCCCATCCCCTTCTGCACCGACTTCAGCCGACCCGCCTTGGCGCCAAGGAACTCGACGCGGGCGGCCTCGAGCGCATCGGTATCGCTGGCCGCGTCAAACGCTGATTGCGCGTCCGAAGCGAGCGAGTCGAGCTCGGCGATGAAGTCAGAAAGGGCCACGGTCGCGACAACTTAGGGCGTTGGGTGGCACTGCGGGCTCGTCCCGCAGTGGGTGCCGGGTGCCGGGTTCGCACCGCCGGGCAGACCGGCGGTGACGCCCAGCTCGTAGGCAACGCCTTAGGCCGCCAGCGCTTCTTTGACCTTCGCACAAACCGCGGTGAACGCGGGAGCGTCTTCGATGGCCATCTGGCTGAGCGTCTTGCGGTCCATCTCGATGCCGGCCTTCTTGAGGCCGTGAATGAACTCGCTGTAGCGCAGGCCTTCCGCCCGGCAGGCGGCGTTGATGCGGATGATCCACAGCTTGCGGAACTCGCGGGCGCGGACCTTACGGTCGCGGAAGCTGTAGGCTCCGGCCTTGAGGGTGGTCTCCTTCATGGTGCGGAGCAGCTTGCCCCGCCCGCCGCGACGTCCCTTGGCCTCTTTGAAAAGCCGCTTCTTCTTCTTGTGCCGTGCGGCGCCGATTGTCGTACGCATCGATGTTCACCTTGTGGTGTTGGCTCGCTTCCAGGCCGCTGTCGGGTGTGACAGCCGTTCTAATGCCCGAGGAGCTGGGTAAAGGGAGCTGTTGGCTCTTTGCTGCTGGCGATCGGCGGCAGCAAGGAAGCCAACGGCCGATAGCTAACAGCCAAAGGCTTGCTAGTAGCTGTTGCCGGCCAGCGCGGCGCGGACTGCCTTGGCCGAGGCATCGGCGGTCACCGTGGTGCCGCGGAGGTTGCGCTTACGCTTCTGGCTCATGCGGCCGGCCAGGTGGCTGGTGCCAGACTGGCGGTGCAGGGCCTTGCCCTTGGCGGACAGGCGGAACCGCTTCTTGGTGCCTTTGTGGGTCTTCTGCTTGGGCATAACGTCACTCTTGTTTCGTTGCAGCGGCCGCTGGGCCGCTCACTAAATAGGCCGAGAGCCCCGCATTGTAGCAGGATCCCCGGAGGAGAAAAGGCTAACCCGCCCGATCGTCAGACGCGGCGCCCGCCCAGAACCGCGGCCCGGCGGACCACCCGGCACGCTAAGCCGTTGCCAGCAGACAGGTTCGGTCGCCCGGCGGCCGGATTGGTGCTATCGGCTCGCCAGGGCGGCCGCGCTCAAGAAAACGGGTCTTCGCCCGCAAACGGGTCGTCACCGCCACCGAAGGGGTCATCGCCGCCACCAAAAGGATCCTCGGCCGCGGGCTCGCTCGGCGCTCCGGCCGGGGGCGTGGCGTTTTCGTCTGCCGGCATCGGCTCGGCGGCGCCGAATGGGTCGTCTTCAGCCGGAGGAGCGCCGAACGGGTCATCGCCTGCCGGAGGGGCGCCGAATGGGTCGTCGTCGGCCGGCAGCGGTTCTCCGCCGAACGGCGCCTGGTCGCCGGCGTCACCAAACGGGTCGTTCCCGCCGGCGGGCGGGGCGCCGAAGCCGCCGGCCGATGCCGGTGGCTTCGGCAGCAGGCCCTTGATCATGCCGCCAAACAGGCCGCCGAGCTGCTTGGTCGAAACCGCGCCGCGGGCCGCGTCGGGGACGTCGATCGGGGTTGGGGTGGCGGCTGGCTGGCTGGGAGCGGGGGCTTCAGCGGCCAAGTCGTCGGTCATCGGGGCAGCGGCGGCGGTCTCCTCGGAGACCGGCTCATCGGCGAACGGGTCGCCAGACGACTCGGCCTGCTCAGCGACAAGCTGCGCGATAGCATCGGGCGACGCGTCCGATGAAAGCATCCCGAGCGGCAGCCGGAATTCGGCCCGCATCGCCCGCTTGCCGGGCTGGCTGGCGGGCTGGTAGCGGGAACGCCGGTCCTCTTTGGTGGTCGCTTGGAACGCCTCGCGGGCCTCGCGGCGGATCCGCTCGAGCAGCAGCCGCTCGCCCCCCTGGATACGCTGCAGGGCGTGGCCGATGCCGAGCGTGCCTGCGGCGCGGCGGGCCTCGATCGCGGCGCCGATCTGGAAGTCGGCTTCGGCCTCGTACCGGCGGCCCTGCCGGTGCTTGGCAAGACCGCGGTAGTAGTACACCAGCGGGTCGTTGGGGCGGGCCCCGGCGGCCTGGTCCAGCCACCCCTCGGCCTGGTTGGCAGAGCCGTTGAAGTAGGCGTTCACGCCCCGCGCGTAGGCGTCGGCGGTGTCCTGGGCGCCGGCCGGCGCCGCGGCCAGCGGGAGCAGCAGGGCGGTAAGGACGGTTAGCCTGAGCGAGCGAGCGGCCATGGAAGTCTGAAGGGGTTCGTGGAAAACGGACAGCCCGCGCACATCGCGCAGGCTGTCCGCCATAGTAATCCGCCGATCAGCCAATCTCAAACAACGCCCCACGGGGGCCGCCGCCCGGGATCAGGCTGCGGGTTGCTGCGAAGTGCCGGAGGACTTCAGCCGTTCGATCTGCTGCTTGGCCTTCTCGTAGGCGTCGCGTTCGACCAGGCCGAGCTCGTTGGGGTCGAGGTCCATGTCGACGGCCTTGTCCCACGCGGAGACCGCCTGCTGGGTCTGACCGGCGAGCAGGTGCGCCCGGGCCTTGTGGTAGTACTTCGAGGCGGTGGCGCCCTCGGTGACCGCCAGGTCCATGTCGGCGACTGCCTCTTCGGCCTGGCCCATCGCCATGTGGACCACGGCGCGGGTGTCGAGGATGTCGGAGCGGGGGCCGAGGATGTCGGCCGCCTCCGCGACATAGCCCATGGCCTCTTCCATGGTGTTCTTGTCGGACGTGGTCATGGCGAGCTGGTACGCCAGGTTGTTGAGCACGACCGCCCGTTCGAACTTCTTGAGGTCCTCGCGGGCCAGCAGCTTGAGGTACACGCTGCTCGAGCCATCGTAGTCGCGGTGGATGTCGAGGAGTTCGGCCTTCTGCATCAGCAGCCGGACCGACTCGGGGTCCTCGCGGAGCATCCGCTCGAGCCGCGACTGGACGCGGTCGAAGTGCTCGTCGGTGGCCCCTTCGCCGGCGTACTTCAGCAGGCCGGTGCCCCGCTGCACGATCAGGAACGCGACGTCGTCGTCGTCATCGTCGACGGTGTCGAGCATATCGAGCGCCTCGTCGAGGCTGCGGTGCTTGCCGATGAAGTCGGCGTACTCGACCTTGGTCCGCGGCGCCATGTTGGCCGCGGCCTGGTACAGCTTCTCGGCGTTGTCCACATCGTCGAGTTCGGCCAGCAGCTTGGCGACCCGGAGGATCACCGACACGTCGCGGCGGTTCTCGGGACGCTGCAGCAGGCCACGCAGCACGGGGATGACGTCCTGCTTGCGGCCCATCTTGCTGGAGATTCGCACCAGCAGTTCGAGGGTGCGGGTGTCGGTCGGGGCGACCCGCTGCAGGTTCTTCAGCTGGTTGGCGGCGGTCTTGAGGTCGCCGGGCCCGTCCTTCGCCAGCAGCATCCGGATGAACGCCTCGCGGGCGGCGACAAAGTCGCGGTTGCGGCTGGTGAGCTCGACCATGGTCCGCTGGGCCTTCTCCCAGTCGTTGGTCGCGAAGTACAGCTGGCCGAGGTTCAGCTTGTCGCCCGGCTCGAGGTCTTGCACCCCCTGCACGCTCTCGTACAGCTTGATCGCCTTGAGTCGCGAGCCGGGCTCGGGCCGCGAAGCAAGGATCTTGGCCATCGTGAGGGTGTCCTCGTTCGACAGCCGCCCGTTTACGACGTTCGACCGCAGCAGCCGCTCGGCGTCGAGCGCCTTCTGGTAGTCGCCCGCCTGGGCCAGGATCTTGGCGGCGGTGCGGTGGGCCCACATCACCTCGCTGGTGGTCGCCAGCTGGGGGTCCTCCTCGCCGGCCTTGATCAGGCGGTTCATCAGCGGGGTCGCCTTCTGCAGCTTGTCGGCGCGGGGGTAGCCGTTGCCCAGGTAGAAGCGGGCCAGCCGGCTGATCACCAAGCGGTTATCGGGGTCGGACTCGAGCGCCCGCTTGTAGACGTTCTCGGCGTCGAACCAGCGTTTCTGCAGTTCGTAGCCGGCGGCCAGGACCAGCGGCGCGGTGTCCTCGGTCAGTTCGAGCTGCAGCTGGCGGACCGCCTCGGCGCTGGCTTCCTCATCGCCGGTGGTCGACAGGTAGCCGAGGAACGCGAGCCACGCCTCTTCCGACTTGGGGGTAAGCTCAACCGCCTTGCGGAAGGCGACGTCGGCCGCGGCGGCGGCGCGTTCGCGGGTTGACTCCTTCAGGCGGTCGGACATCGAGGCCTTGAGCATGAAGCGTCCCAGCCAGAGCTGAACGTCGCCGCTGTCGGGGTTCTGCTCGGCCACGTTCTGGGCGGCGTCGACCGATTCTTCCCAGCGGTCCTTTATGCCGAGGTAGCGGGCGTTGAGCAGGGCCTCGGCAAACTGGCGGCCGAGCAGACGCTCGCGGAAGGCGGGCGTCGCGCGGTCGAGCTGCTTGAGCGCGTCGTCGAAGCGGCCGCTCTGCATCAGCAGCGAGACGTGCTGCAGCAGCGAGCGGGCGGTCGGCTGCCCGTAGTCGGCGGCCTCGTCGAGGTTGTTGAGGGCCTCGGCGGCGTCGTTCCTGGCGAGGGCCAGGTCGGCCAGCAGGAGGTACGGCAGGTGCCACTCGGGCCGCTGCTGGCGCGCCTTCTCGGCGAGCTGCTCGGCCTCCTTCAGTGTCGATCCGTCTTCCAGGCCACGCTGGACCAGAGAGATCTTGCGGTTGGCCTCGGTGTACAGCCAGTTGGCGTCGTTCTTGTCGCCGACGACCTCAAGAATCTTGTTCTGGATGTCGGTCATGCGGGCGTCGTCGTTGTCGGCGCGGGCGGCGACAAACATGTCGAGCAGGTTGGAGAGCTCGCCGGGGGCCAGCTCGGCCACCTTGGTGCGGGCCTTGTCGAGGGCCTCGGCGGCGCGGAGCGCCTCGAAGCGGGTGATCAGGCCCTGCCACACCATCTGCTGCTGCCGCTTGGGCCAGCTCTCGATGCCGTCGGTGACGGCCAGCATCCGCTCGACGGTTTGCTCGTCGTTGATCTGCATGTACATGTCGGCACGGTCCAGGCGGAGGAGCGCCTCGAGGTTGCGCTCGTCGTCGAACCGGTCGGCGAACCGCTTCTCAACCGCGTCGAGCATCTTGAGCGCCTGCACGGCCCCGCCTTCCGGGTCGCTGGCGGTCAGACGGCACGCTAGGCGCCAGGTGTTGATGTTGTCCGGCTCCTCGTTGATCGCGGCCTTGATCAGAGAGGTCGCCTTCTTGTAGTCCTGGGACCGCATGTGGATTTCGGACAGCAGCAGCTTCTTGGCCGCCGGGGTCATCAGGCCTTCCTCGATCTTCTCGTCGGCGTACTGGTCGGCGGCGGTGAGCACGCCATCCCAGTTCCGCTCGTCTTCGGGCAGGCGCATCTGCTCGGCCACTCGGTCGTTGATCGAGCCGCCGCCGCCGCCGCCGGCGGTAGTCGAAGGCGACCTGCCGATTTTCCGCTCGGCATTCGCCTTCAGGTCGATGGCAATCTGGCTCTGCGGGTTGATCTGCAGGACCGACCCAGCGGCGTCGATCACCTTCTCCCACATCTCGAGCCGCGTGTAGCACAGCGCGAGCATGCCGTTGAGCTCCTCGCTGATCTCCGAGTTGCCCTGCAGGAGCGGCCGCAGCGTCGAGAGCTGGTCGGCGGCCTGGTACCAGTTCTCCTCGGACACCATCAGCCGGGCCCTCAGGTAGTCCAGCATGATCTTCTGCAGGTTGGGGATCTTGGCGAGCTGATTGATCAGCTTGCGGGCCTCGCCCAGCTTCTTGGCGTTGATCAGCGCCCGGGCCTGGGAGACCTGCAGCGAGATCTGCTCGCCGCCGGTGGTCTCTTTGACGCCCCGCTCGTACCAGTCGAGGGCCGCCTCGGCGCCGTCCTCCCGGGCCGCGACGTACGCGCCGGTTAGGTACAGCGAACCCGAGTCGGGCGACTCGGCCAGGCCGCGGTTGAGCAGCTCCTTGGCCTTGCCGTACTCCTCGTCCTGGGCGTAGATACGCGCCCGCAGCAACAGGGCGTCGAGGTTCTTCTCGTCGACCTCGAGCGCCTTCTCGAGGTCGGCAATGCCGGCCTCCTTGCCGTCGTCGCCCTTGCTCAGCCGGAGCCGCGCCCGCGCGACGTACGCGTCGCCGCTCTCGGGGTTGGCGTCGACCGCGTGGTCCATGACGCTCTCCGCCTTGGCCGGGTCGGCGTTGGTCCGCGAGAGCGCGGTGGCGAGCAGGCCGTAGAGGTCGATCTCGTCCGGCGCCACGGCCTTCTCGTCATCGAACTTGTTGCGTTCGGGGTCGTAGCCGAGCGCGCCCGCGCAATGGCGCAGCGCCTTCTCGTTTTGATTCATCCGCAGGTAGCAGGTCCCCAGCATCGCCAGCAGCTCTGGGTCCTTGGGGTTGTCGTTGATCAGGATCTGCAGGTGCTCGGAGGCGTCCTTGGTGAGGCCGAACTTCATCATCAGGTCGACCAGCCGGCGGCGGAGCTCAGTGTTCTTGCGCCACTTGCGGGTGGTGGCCTCCATGATGCCCAGGGCCTGGCGTTTGTCGTCCATCTCCGAGTCTTCCGCCTCGGCGATTTCGGCGAAGGTCATCGCCATTTCGATGGCGTGCTCTTCGTCGTGCTCCCGCTTCTGCGTGAAGCGGTAGAGGTTCATCGCGGCGGAGTGCAGGTCGCCCGCCTTGCGGTCTTCTTCCGCCATGGTCAGCAGCTTCTCGGCCCCGCGGTAGCTCTGCACCAGCAGCAGGCCGTACAGGGCGCCGCCCACGGCGACAGCCCCCACAACCAGACCAACAAGCAGTTTGTAGTTGACTTGATAGCGTTGCATAACGTTCTCTGATGTTTCCGCTGAGACGGTGGGGCCCGAAAATGGAAGGGGCGCCGCGTTGGTTGCTTGTACGATCGGTGTTGCTACGGCTCCGCCGTAGGCGTCGCGTCCTCACGGGGATCCGCCCGCCACGGCGGACGGCGACGCGGAGGTCGCTGGGGAAGAGAAGCAGCGGCCCCCGGCGGAGGTTCCTCAGGCTCTGGGAGCCGTTATAACCGGCCCCGTCGCCCAGGGTTGTCCTGTCGGCCACCCGTTCATCGTATCTTCGCAGCCTAGCGTGTCAACGAATGGGAAGGCGGCGTAAGGCCTGATGGGCGAACAGCTTGGGTGGGCTGTAGCGGCTGGTCCGCATGCACTACGCGGGCCGGCGGCCGATGGTTCGATAACCTATTCCACCCAAACCCAAATCGGCGCCGAACGACGCCCCGAAACCGGGTCTTCCGCCGCCAAAGCAACCGGCCCCTGGCCCAGCTCGGCGGCCTCGATCCGCAGCACCGCGGGCGTCCCCTGCGCCTGACCGATAGTGCGTGAGTTCTGCTGGATCACATAGCGGCTGGCGTCGCCGTCGACCCGCAGCTCGAGGGTCTGGTCGACGCCTACCCGCCGTTCTGGGGTGCTCGAAAGGGCGATCGGCTCCGCCGCGGTGTTCCGGACGTCCACCCGCACGGTGAAGCGGCCGCGGGTCTCGATTGGGTCGTTGCGAACGGCGACCAGCCGGATCTCGTGGCTGCCGTCGGTGAGTTTGGTTGAATCGAGCGAGATCTTGCCGCCCCGCGGCAGCGCGCCCTGCAGCCTGCCGTCGACGTACAACTCGCAGAGCCCGGCCGCCGAAGACAGCCGCGGCTTGATCTCCAACGGGCCCTTCACCAGCTTGTCGTCAACCAGGTTGAAGGCGTCGCAGTCGGGCGGGTCGGCCCACGGCTGGCAGAGCGGGTCGCCCACCACCAGCAGCTGGTACGGCCCCGCGACCGACTGGTAGAACGCCTCGGCGAGCGAGCAGCCACGGAAGTAGTGCAGGTGGATCGTTGGCAGCGGGAACTTGGCCTGGATAGCGAGTGGCTCGGTTACCGTGCCCGACGCGCCAGCGGCGCCTGCCCGAATGAAGCTTGTCAGCAACGTCTGCCCGAGATCCTTGTCGGTGATCCCCCCAAAGCTGGTCAGGTTGTCGCAGATGGCGCCCGGCAGGATCCGCATGCCAGCGCCAGCGACGTCCTGCTTGCGGAATCCGGTTGTCAGGCCCACGACGTCCTGCGCGGCCTTGGGGAGCATGCCGGTGGTCACCTCGGCCATCGCGCCGTCCTCCCGCAGCGCCGCCGCGACCGCGTCGAAACACTTGTGGCGGGTGGTCGAGCGCACGTCTTTGTTTCGGGCGAAGTAGAACGTCCCCCGCGGGCGCGACGCGTCCGCCGAGGTGGCGGTGATCAGGCAGTGGGCGATCTCCTCGACCGTGTTCCCCATTTCGTGCCTGACGCCCAGCATGCACGACAGGAAGTACCGCGGGCCCTTACTGGGGTCCGCCTCGCGCTTGCCGCCGCGGCGCCAGGCGTAACGGCCCCGAAAACCCTGGGTTGGGGCGTTGGCCGCTTCGGCGCAGCGGGCCAGGTCCTGCACGCCCGCGTCCGGCACGTACCAGTTAGTGTTGAGCCCCATCAGCGTTGGTTCTTCCTGCAGCACGACCTGCCACAGGTACGTCGCGCCGGTGATCGACGCGATGGGCCGCATCTGCTTGGGGAACTTCTCGCCGGGGAAGAAGTCCTGGAAGTTGACCCGCATCGGCAGGTCGCACGAATAGACGACGTAGTCGATCTGCGCGGAGAGCTTCCTCCGGTCGATCGTTTCCAAAGTCGGCTTGAGGATCTTGTCGCGGAAGGTGTGGCCGCTGATCTGGGCCGGGTCGCCTTGCCAGTCGAGGTACAGCACGTTCTGCGGCGGGATCTGCCGCAGCCGGGTGTAGTAGTTGGCGACCGTCAGCGACTCGCTGCTGTTCTGGTTGACCACCAGCAGCACATTTTCCGGTCCGCCGCCGGCCAGGCAGCAGCAGGGCGCGAGCAGGGTGGCCAGCCCCAGGCAGCACGCCGGGAGCAGCAGGTCTGCTGCGGATCGGAATAGACGCAGGGGGCGTGGAGGCATGCTGTGGTTGTAAGGCGAGGCGGCGGCTGGGCAAAGGGCGGCGCGTCGCCTTTCGGCCCACTCAGCAACCCGCCATACTGGCTCTGCCGGGATCGAACCCCGGTGGCCAACGCCCTACGCAATCCTACGGTACGCAAGCCGCGGCGTGCTTGTTCATCCGCTCAGACGCCCCCACCCACCCATGGCCCCCGACACGTCAACCGCCGGCACGAAGTCTGCAAGCGACCGCGAGTGCGTGTTCGCCGCCCGCGACGTCACCAAGGTCTACCACATGGGCGAGGTCGACGTGCACGCGCTGCGCGGCGTCACGATGGACCTGTTCGCCGGCGAATTTGTCGTGCTGCTCGGCCCCTCGGGCAGCGGCAAGAGCACGCTGCTCAATATCCTAGGCGGCCTCGACGCGCCGACCACCGGCAGCGTTCACTACCGCGACAGCGAGCTGACCGACTTCGACGCCGCCGCGCTGACCCGCTACCGGCGGCGGCATGTCGGATTCGTGTTCCAGTTCTATAACCTGATACCGAGCCTCACCGCCCGAGAGAACGTGCAGCTCATCACCGAGATCGCCGACAACCCGCTCGACCCGGCCGAGGCGCTCGCGCTGGTCGACCTGGAGAACCGCATGGACCACTTCCCGTCACAGCTCTCCGGCGGCGAGCAGCAGCGGGTCGCCATCGCCAGGGCGGTCGCCAAGCGGCCTGACGTGCTGCTGTGCGACGAGCCAACCGGCGCCCTCGACGTGCACACCGGCGTGCTGGTGCTCGACGCCATCCAGAAGATCAACGAGGAGCTCGGCAGCACCACCGCCGTCATCACCCACAACGCCGTAATCGCCGACATGGCCGACCGCGTGATCAGCGTCTCCGACGGACGGATCCACGACGTGCGGAGCAACGCCACCAAACGGACCGCCAGCGAGCTAGCGTGGTGAGACCAGCGGATGCCCAAGGACCAAGTCGAAGTGACCAAGCGCGTGACCATCGGCGTCGTTGTCCAGCAATGGGGCAGTTTGGCTTGGTCGTTCTGAAGCCGAGCAGGCGAACGCCAGCATCAGGCACACAAAACCGGGACCGATTGATTTAAGTCTATGGGCTACAAGTCGCTTCAGCAGTGCGTCACGGACCTCGAGCAGCACGACCACCTGCGCCGCATCGACGCGCCGATCGACGCGTACCTCCAGGCGGCGGCCATCCACCGCCGGGTCTACGCCGCTGGGGGGCCTGCGCTGCTGTTCACCAACGTTGCCGGCTGCCGCTTCCCGATGGTCAGCAATTTGTTCGGCACGCTCGAGCGGTCGCGGTTCATGTTCCGCGACACCTACGAGACCGTGCAGCGGCTGATCGGCCTGAAGATCGACCCCAGCGGAGCGCTGCGGGCGCCGTTTGCCGCGGCCAAGGCTTCGTTCTCGGCGCTGCACATGCTGCCCCGCATCGTCCGCACCGGCCCGGTGATGGCGAACGAGACCCAAGTCAGCCAGCTGCCGCAGCTGGTGAGCTGGCCCCGCGACGGTGGCGCCTTCGTCACTCTGCCGCAGGTCTACACCGAGGACCCCACGGCGCCCGGCGTGAAGCGGTCGAACCTCGGCATGTACCGCATCCAGCTCTCTGGCAATGAGTACGCCAAGGATGAGGAGATCGGCCTGCACTACCAGTTGCACCGCTCAATCGGCGTGCACCAGGCGGCGGCGATGCGGATGGGCAAGCCGTTCCGCGTCAACATCTTTGTCGGCGGCACGCCGGCCATGAACCTGTCTGCCGTGATGCCGCTGCCCGAGGGGATGAGCGAGCTGACCTTTGCCGGCGCGCTGGGCGGCGGCCGCATCCGCATGGTCGCCCGCTCAAAAGGGCTGCCGGTGCACGCCGACACCGACTTCGCCATCTGCGGCACGGTGGTTGACGGGCGGATGCTGCCCGAGGGGCCGTTCGGCGACCACCTCGGTTACTACTCGCTGCAGCACCCGTTCCCCGTGCTCAAGGTCGAGCACGTCTACCACCGCACCGATGCTATCTGGCCGTTCACGGTGGTCGGGCGGCCGCCGCAGGAGGACACCGCATTCGGTCAACTCATTCACGACCTTACCGGGCCGATCATCCCCACGGTGCTGCCGGGAGTTCACGGCGTGCACGCGGTCGACCAGGCAGGCGTGCACCCGTTGCTGCTGGCGATCGGCAGTGAGCGCTACATGCCGTTCATGAAAGCAGTCCGGCCGCAGGAGCTGCTCACCCAGGCGTGCGCGATCCTCGGGCAGGGGCAGCTCTCGCTCGCCAAGTTCCTGATGATCATCAACCACGGCGACGCGCCGAACCTCAACCTGCACGATATCTGCACGTTCCTGACGCACGTGCTGCAGCGGGCCGACTGGACGCGGGACCTGCACTTCCACACGCAGACCACAATCGACACGCTCGACTACTCGGGCGATTCGCTCAACGCCGGCAGCAAGCTGGTGATCGCCGCGGCCGGGCCCGAGCGGTTCGAGCTCGAGTCCCGCATTGAAGATCCGATTGGCCTGCCCGATGGGTTCAGCGAGCCGCACGTCGTCATGCCCGGCGTGGTGGCGATCCGCGGCTCGCGCCTGCCGCAGCCCTCGTTTGACTACGACGCCGCCCGCCGCGATTCGGCGGCCGGGCCGCTGGTGGAAGAGCAGGGCATGAGCGAGTCCGCCGCCCGCGCGGCGGCCGACATCAATCGGCTTACCGACGCCATTCCGCCGGGGCACGCGCTCCGCAGGTTCCGGTTAATCGTTGTGTGCGACGATCCTGCTTTTGTTGCGGACGCGTCGGGCGGGTCGTCGATAGACAACTTCTTGTGGGCCACATTCACCCGGGCGAACCCCGCCGCCGACGTGTACGGCGTCGATGCGTTCACGCACCAGAAGCACTGGGGCTGCCGCGGCCCGCTGGTGATCGACGCCCGCATCAAGCCGCACCACGCGCCGGTGCTGGAGGAAGACCCCGAGTTAACGAAGAAGGTAGAATCCATGGCCGCCAGCGGCGGCCCCTTAGCTGGATTATTCTGAGTTCATACCCCATGAAGCGTCGCGGCTCCGCCGCGCGGCAGAGCCGCGACGCTTCATGATTTCGCTCGAACCAAACTGAAATCCGAATTCCGCAATCCCATGTGGGACTGGCTCAACACCACCGAAGTGCCGACCTGGCTTGAAGCCGCGCCGCTTGTTGCGCTCGAGCTGTGGTTGTTCGCCGTTGGGGGGTGCATCGGCAGCTTCCTGAACGTGGTGTACCACCGCGTGCCGCGGGGCGAGGACATCGTGGTCCGCGGGTCGCACTGCCCGGTCTGCGACCACCCAATCCGCTGGCGGCACAACCTGCCAGTGATTGGCTGGCTGGTGCTCCGCGGCAAGTGCTACGACTGCAAGGCTCCGATTCCGATTCGCTACTGGCTGTTCGAACTGTTCTTCGGCGCGTTGTTTGCAATTGTCGGCTGGTGGGTTTGGGGATAGTCAGGTGGCAGGCCCGAGCAGGGCGTGGCCGGGATGCTAGCGATTCACCCCGCCCTTTTATGGCGTGGCAGCCGGATCTGCTACACTGCCTTCTCCATTGCCAATCCAATCTTTGACTCCTCACACTTCCTTATGATCCGACTCACGTTCCACGGCGCGGCGCACACGGTCACCGGCTCCAAGTACCTGCTCGAGGCCGACGGCGCCAGCGTGCTGATCGACTGCGGTCTGTTCCAGGGGCTCAAGAAGCTCCGCGAGCTGAACTGGGCCGGCACACCGTTCAAAGCCGGCGAGCTCGACGCCATCCTGTTGACACACGCGCACCTCGACCACTGCGGCTACCTCCCGCGGGTGGTCAAGGAGGGCTACAACCACCGCGTGTTCTGCACGCCGGCCACCGCCAAGCTGGCAGAGATCAACATGCTCGATTCGGCGAAGATCCAGGAGCAGGACGCCGAGTACGCCAACAAGAAGGGCTTCAGCAAGCACAAGCCCGCGCTGCCGCTGTACGACGGCCGCGACGTCCTCGACACGATCAAGCTGTTCCGTGAGTGCGAGCGCGAGGACTGGTACAACGTCGCGGGACCGATCTGGGCCCGCTTCCACGACGCCGGGCACCTGCTCGGCTCGAACATGATCGAGGTCGAGGTCCGGCAGCACGAGAAGGTCACCCGCATCCTGTTCTCCGGCGACGTCGGCCGCTACGACGGACCCCTGTACCACGACCCCACACCGCCGCCAGAGTGCGACTACCTGGTCTGCGAGAGCACCTACGGCAACCGCGATCACCCGGAGACCGACCTTCAGAAGTCGCTCGGCGAGGTGATCAACCGCGGCATCGAGCGGGGCGGGGTGATCTTGATGGCCTCGTTCGCGGTGGGCCGCGCGCAGCAGCTCATCTACCTGCTGCAGCTCTTGAAGTGCGACAACGTCATCCCCGACCTGCCGATCTACCTCGACAGCCCAATGGCCTGCAACGCCACGGACATCTACCGCGAGCATAGCATCGACCACGACCTCTCCGAGGGCGAGCTGTGCGGCGACCGCCCGGTGCTCGGCGGCCCGGCGGTGCACCTCTGCCGCTCGCCAGACGAGTCCAAGGCCCTCAACAACATCGACCACTCGGCCATCATCATTGCCTCGAGCGGTATGATGACCGGCGGCCGCATCATCCACCACCTCAAGCGGCGGCTCTCCGACCCGCGCACCACTCTAATCATGGGCGGTTACCAGGCGGTCGGCACCCGCGGTCGGCGGCTGGAAGAAGGCGCCGAGACCCTCCGCATGCACGGCCAGGACATCGCGGTCAACGCGGCCCTCGAGAAGGTGCCCGGCCTGTCCGGCCACGCCGACCGCAGCGGCCTCTTGCGTTGGCTCAAGGACCTGCCCACGCCTAAGCAGACCTTCATGACCCACGGCGAGCCCGACAGCGCCGAGGCGCTCGCCCACACGCTCCGCACCGACCGCGGCTGGGAGGTGACGGTGCCGAAGCTGGGCGATAGCGTGGAATTGGGGTAACGGTGGCGGGCGGGGACGATGGCGTCCTGGCATCGCGCCGGAGTTTTGCCGCCCGCGGCGGCGGCGAATATGATGGAGAGTTGGACCTTACGCACCGCCCCATCAACGACTTGGGTTTCACTATGCCCTCAGCGCCGCGCCCTAGCCTCCTGGCTTCTGCCGTATTACTGATGCTGGCGGCTCACGCCACCGCGGCCGACCAGACGCTGCTGGTCGCCCCGGACGACGCCCCACGCTACCAACTCGGGGGCGTGCGGGTTGAGCCAGGCCGGTTTGGCCGCGATGAGATCGTCATCGGCTACACACGCACCCGCGAGGGTGACGTCGGGGTCTCGCTCGCTGGCCGCTCCAAGGAGGGCGCGATTTCGATCATGGGGATCTCGCCCCGCAGGGACGAGGTCTCCGGCGAGTTCCGCCTGAACCAGATGTTCGGCGGCCGCGGCGGGGCGCTCGACTACGAGTTCTATCTTGTTTCCTCTGCAAGCTGGGCCGGCGAGAACTTCGGCCAGTGCCTTGTCTCCAACACGGTGTCGATCGGTTCGCCCGGCGGCAGCGTCCGCACCCGGCAGTGGACGGCCGAGGAACGGGCCGCGTACGAGAAGCATCAGCTAGGGAAAGAGCCCCCCGCATCGCTGCCGAGCGGCTACCAGGCGGTCGAGCGAGGGACGACCCTGGTCCCCGGCATGCCGATCAAGGTCGGCTACTACGGCGACTGGAAGGACGCCGAATACATCAACGATGTGAACGAGGTGCTCGTGAACTTCCGCTTCCATGACGAGAGGCTTCTCAATCAGAAGACCCGTACCGGTTGGGTCGCCGTCGACCCCGAGGTGCTGAAGCAGACCCGCCAGAACCTGAGCCAATTCGCGCCCAGCGTGTCGGTGCTGCCCGGCGGCCGGGTGCCGCTGGAGGAGGGTATGGCGCCGCTGCCTAAGGGGACCGAGCTGCTCGTGGGCACGCCGCTCTACTACGCCCGCGGCAACGAGTGGCGCGAAGCCTATGTACTCAACGCTGACAGCAGCGGCGTGAAGGTGCGTTACGAGGGGCTCTCTTCGGCCTTCGACCGGCAGAACGACTGGAGCGAGTACGCGATCCGCAAGGAGACCCTCACCCGGCTCTCCGAGCCCGGCGCCGCGGAGGAGTTCGCCGCCAACATCCCGTCCGAACGCAAGAGCTCCTCGGACGCCTTCCCGAGTGGCGAGTCGGTCCGCGCCGGCGTGGCCCGCGCCGCCGCCAAGCGGTTCAAGGAGTACAAGGTGTCGATCGACGTTCCCGAGCGGGCCCAGTTTGTACCCGACGACCTGACCATCGAAGAGGGAACCCCGCTGGCGGGATGCTGGGCGCGGAAGTGGAATCCGATCACCGCCATCTCCGAGAACGACGACGGCACCGTCAACGTCCACTGGGACGACTACTCCGACGCCTGGGACTGCAGCATGAGCCGCGACCAGCTGATCATCCAGGACAAGACCGTCCGCAAGCTGCGGCGCAAGTACGGCGAGAAGAGCGGACCGGCGTCGTCGGGCCGCGTCTCGGAAGTGGTGTCGGCAAGCGAGCTCACCAAGACCCTCCGCACTTGGGCCGACGCCTCGGGCCAGCACAAGATCGAGGCCCGCTTCGTCAGCCGCACGGCCGACAAGGTGACCATCAAGACCGACGCCGGGCGGGAGATCAGCCTGGCGATCGACAAGCTGAGCGAAGTCGACCAAGAGCTCTTGAGCAAGGTCAAGCCGGCCGCGGCGGTGGCGAACCCGTTCGAGTGACGGGCCGCGACGCTTCATAAGCAGCTAGCAATCATCGCTACCGCAGGTACCGCCGTTCCGGTTCATCGGTCACGCGGACGTTGATTTCGAGGTAGCCCTTGATCGGGCTGGCGTCGACCTTCGGCATCAGCACCTGCTCGACCTGGAAGATGCCGGCGTAGTCGTCCATCAGGATCGAGATCGCCACCGGCTTGTTCTCGCCCTGCTCGATGCGGACCTCCTTGCAGGCGTCGGCGGAGATCTTGTGCATGTCGCCGACGGCAGGGTCCTTGTGCAGCATGCCGACCAGCCGCGAGCGGCCGGAGGTCATGTCGGTGCCGTCGGCCACCAGGAGCGCGCCGGCCTCGACCGAGTAGACCTTCTCGTTGCCCATGTGGCCGATGATGATCTCGCGGGCTAGCGTGCGGACCATCACCTGGCTGGCGATGTCGTCGGGGAACAGCTTAGGGAGGTAGCGGTCGAACATGCGGTCGGCCATCGCGGCGGAGTGCCACTCGTGCTTCTGCCGCGTCACGCCCATCCCGACGTCGTGCATCAGGGCCCCGAGGACCAGGGCGACCTCGGCGTGCATGCGCTCGCCGTAGCCCTCCTGCACGACCGACGGCTCGACGCCCCCTTCGATCAGCTTGTGCATGATCCGCAGGCTGTGCAGCGCCGCGATTCGCATGTGCACCGGGCCGTGGTCGTTGTGCCGCAGACGTTTGACGGCGACCGAGTTGGCCCACTTCTGCATCGCCAGCAGCTCCGCGTCGACGAGGAACTCCTGCAGGAAACCGACCCAGCCGGGCGCGCACTCGGCGAGCAGCTGCCCGTCGAGCTTCTTGGCGGTTGTGCCGTACTTCTTCGGGTCGAACGGCGAACCCTCGAGTTCTGGGCGTTCGATCATGGATCGCTCCTCGTGCTCTTGTGGCGTGCCTGCAGGCGAGCCCCGGTCGAACGCCGCGACGCGTGTCTCGGTGGGCGTCCCGGTGGGCGGGGTAATCGAATATACTTGGGTACTCCGCGGCAAGGGTATGTCAGTCTGGGTGGTTTCTCGCCCGGTTTTGCCGCCTTTTCTCTTGGTAACAGTCCCCGCGACCCCGCACGACACGCATGACCTCCCCCAACGAATTCTCCCTGGACGCCCACCACGAGCAGCTGCCCGAAGAGGTCCAGCAGAACCGCCAGGCGATCCTCAGCTCGCCCAGCTACGTGCTGGCAGAGAAGGACGTGTTGTTCCTCTCGGAGCCCGAGATGCGGCCGGTCCGCATGCAGCTGGAGCTGCAGAAGACCGAGCAGGCGATGAACGCCGAGGGGATCGAGTCGACCGTGGTGGTGTTCGGCGGCACGCAGATCGTCCCCGAGCACCAGGCCCAGAGCAAGGTCAAGCTAGCCAGGCTCGAGCTCGACGGCGACCCCGACAACCAGCGGCTGCAGCGGGCGCTGGTGCGGGCCGAGAAGCAGCTCGAGAAGAGCCGCTTCTACGACGAGTGCCGCGAGTTCGCCAAGATCGTCTCGAGCAGCTGCCAGATCGACGGCAAGTGCGAGTTCGTGATCACCACCGGCGGTGGGCCCGGCATCATGGAGGCCGGCAACCGCGGCGCCTTCGACGTCGGCGCCAAGAGCATCGGCCTGAACATCGAGCTGCCGCACGAGCAGGAGCCCAACCCGTACATCACGCCGAGCCTCTGCTTCCAGTTCCACTACTTCGCGATGCGCAAGTTCCACTTCATCCTGCGGGCGGCGGCGCTGGTGGTGTTCCCCGGCGGCTACGGCACGCTCGACGAGCTGTTCAACACGCTCTGCCTGCGGCAGACCGGCCGCATGCAGGCGATCCCGATCATCCTCTACGGACGCAAGTACTGGGACAGCATCGTCAACCTGCAGAGCCTGGCCGACGAGGGCGTGATCGCCGACGAGCACCTCGACCTGGTGAGCTACGCCGAGACCCCCGAGGAGGCGTGGAAGATCATCGCCACGTTCCACGGCGTGGATTAGTCGGCCGCCAATGTATCCCCGGCTCTCCGAGCCGGGACCGCTAGCGAGCCTAATCCCGCGGTAGAGCCATCGCCGGAGCCGCGGATGTTCGCTGCTCCGGCCGCTCACGCGGCCGGCTCTCGGACGGCAGAGCTGAATTCACGGCCCGCCTCGCCGTGCTACAATTCCTCGATTCCGGACCCAACCGACCAGTCAGCACTAGGACCCCTGCATGTCCCCCGACGCACAATCCCCCCAGACCATCGTCATCCAGCAGAAGGAGAGCCTGTTCGGCCGCTTCGGCAAGGTGCTGGTGGCGGTGGTGGTGATCCTGATCTTTTCGCTGATCGGGCTGTCCGCCCAGTACCAGCAGTACTTCAGCGAGCCGGGCGGGCCGCAGGAGAAGTACCACTCGCTCAGCAAGACCGCGACCGACAAAGTGGCGATCATCACGGTCGCCGGCACCATCATCGAGGGGGACGACTTCGTCAAGAAGCAGATCGACCTCGTCCGCGAGGACGACAGCGTCAAGGCCTTGGTGCTGCGGGTCAACTCGCCCGGCGGCACGGTAACCTACAGCGACTACCTGCTGCACCACCTCAACGAGCTGAAGGTCGCCAAGGGGGGCGACGAATTCCCCGTGGTCGTCAGCATGGGCAGCCTGTGCGCCAGCGGCGGGTACTACATCGCGATGGCCGTGGGCGATCAGGAGGACGCGATCTTCGCCGAGCCGACCAGCTGGACCGGCTCGATCGGCGTGGTGATCCCGCACTACAACCTGGCCGGGCTGATGGACGAGTACGGCGTCAGCGAGGACTCCATCACCAGCGGCAAGTTCAAGCGGATGGGCTCGCCCACCCGCGAGATGCGCGAGGACGAGCGCGAGCTGTTCCAGGAACTGGTCGACGAGACCTACCAGGACTTCCGCGACATCGTCAAATCGGGGCGGCCCAAGTTCCGCGAGGACGACGCCGCGCTCGACGAGGTTGCCCAGGGCCAGATCTTCACCGCCAAGCAGGCGGTCGCCAACGGCCTGGTCGACCAGATCGGCTTCATCGAGCAGGCGGTCGAGCGGGCGTGCGAGCTGGCCGGCGTCTCGGTCGACGGCGTGCGGTGCGTGCAGTACAAGAAGCAGCTCACGCCGTTCGACGCGCTGATGAACGCCCAGGCCGCCAGCAACAGCCGCGGCCCGCTCGGCGAGCTGCGTTCGTTCTTCGACCTCACGACCCCGCGGGCGTACTATCTGTACACGACGCTGCCGACAATGATGCAGCGGTAAGGGCGTAAGCGTGCACCGGCGGAGACGCTGGGTGCCGGGGGCGCTCTGCGAAGCAGAAGCCCCCGAGATCGAAGGTTTCCGGCGAAGGATCCGGGGCTTCCGCTGTCGCGGAGCGCCCCGGGCACCCCATGTATTAGGTTCATCTGCTTTGTCCCACCTCCTGACCAACATCGACCAGCATCTCGACGAGTTCGCCGCCCGGCACTCGCTGCCCGGCTACCGCCGCAAGCAGATCCGGCAGTGGCTGTTCGAGAAGCGGGCCGAGGGGTGGGACGCGATGAGCAACCTCTCCAAGCAGCTCCGGGCGGAGCTGGCTGAGGAGCTGACGCTGTGGGCGGCGCGGGTCGACCGGCATAGCGAGGCCTCCGACGGCACCGAGAAGCTGCTGGTCGGGTTGGAGCAGGGGGGGCAGATCGAGTGCGTGCTGCTGCGTGACGAGCACCGCCGCACGATGTGCGTCAGCACGCAGGTGGGTTGCGGCATGGGGTGCGTGTTCTGCGCCAGCGGGCTGGACGGCGTCGATCGCAACCTGACCACCGGCGAGATTATCGAGCAGTTCCTCCGCCTGCAGCACTGCCTGGCGCCCGAGGAACGGATGAGCCACATCGTGGTGATGGGGATGGGCGAGCCGCTCGCGAACCTTGACGCGCTGCTGCCGGCCCTGCAGGAAGCCACCCGGCCCGACGGCCTGGGGATTAGCCACCGGCGGATCACGATCTCGACCGTCGGCCTGCCGAAGTCGATCCGCCGACTCGCCAAGGAAGAAACGCAGTACCGGCTGGCGATCTCGCTGCACGCGCCAGACGACGAGCTGCGGAACCGGATTGTGCCGACCAACGCCAAGATCGGCATCGACGAGATCATGGCCGCGGCCGACGAGTACTACGAGGCGACCCGCCGTCGGCTGACCTTCGAGTACGTGCTGCTGGCCGACCTGAACGACCAGCCCGAGCACGCCCACCGGCTGGTGCGGCTGCTGCGGGGCCGCGAGGCGATGATCAACGTGATCCCCTACAACCCGGTCGCGGGGCTGCCGTACCAGACGCCCAGCATGGAAGCCCAGAAGGCATTCCGAACAGTCCTCGAGCAGGGCGGGCTGGCGGTCCGCTTCCGCCACCGCAAGGGCGACAAGATCAACGCCGCGTGCGGCCAGCTCCGCCGCAGCCAAGCGGGCGCCCAGGACCTGGTTCAATTGGAGTCATGACCGACGCCCGCCGCGGACAACGCCACAGCGGGCAATGACGGACCGGCGGGCGCCAGCTGCACGGAATCACGGCGCCGCCGCCTCTGGTGGGGGTCCGAGCTGATCGACCGCCGCGCTAGGGAAGCAAGAATTTGGTTGGCGACCCATTCTGCCACGGAGCGCCATCGCCCACGTTTCCCGACAAAATTTTCGGTTGCCGCCGCTGCTAGCGGGGCGGATCCACGCAACGGACAAGCGCCGCGGCGCCGTTTGGCGCGCCGAATGCGGCTCCGACCAGCCACGACTTCGCACTCTACCGCGGAAGCATTGCGCTCTAGGTGCTGCCCGCGCTCCACCTCGCGAGGCTGGCGCCGGCGAAGCCCCGCCTCAAGCCCATGCCAATGCCTGCGCAGGCGCCACGGGACAAAAGGAATGAGATGATGAGGATACTAAAGACCGCGCTGGTCGGGGTTTGTGCTGTGGCCATGATCGCCGCCGCCGCGAAGGCCCAGGAGCGGACCACTGGCCGCAGCCAGTTCTTCAACCCGTTTTCGGTGAGCCCCGTACGGCGGAGCACCTGGACAGACGTCTTTATGCCATCGGCAACCGCGGCGAACAGCGTTCCGCTCCGCACGCCCGCGACCGCGAATGGCAACGGCCCCCCAACCACGCCGCCGGGCAACGCCACCGGCCGGCCGATCACGCCGCCGCCGTTCCGCAGCCCCTACCAGCCGCCGCCACGGCCACCGTTCTTCCCGCCCGGGCCGCCCTTCAACCCGCCGGGGCCGCCGTTCTGATCGGCAGCCCACGACAGCAATCACCCCAACAAACGCCGCCGCCTCAGCTGCGGCGTTTGTTGTTTCGGAGGCGGGGTCAAGCTGCCAGGGCCGTGCAACTCGCGAGCGGCCCGCCGGCAGGCTCCGGTGAGATTAACCCAACCAGTGTCACGACGCTTCTGTCGCGACGCTTCGCGGCGGCAGGTTAGTCTCGACATCGCAGCTCGCAGTCGGCAGTAGGCCAGCAAGAGAACACCCCGCGGGGCCTGCCCTCGACCGCGAGACGCGAAAGCGGAAGAAGCTTTACGGGGCGGTTTTCGCGAGAAATGACTCGGTAAGAGTCGGGCAGTTGACGGACAAGGGCGAACGCGTCAGCCGCTAGGAAAAGCACAGCAGCGGTCGCAAATGAACGCGACGAACCGAATCGTGGCTTTGATTTTCTTTGCCGGCGAGCCGCCGCGGCAAGTCGAGGCCGTGACGATGGCGCTAGTCGTGCTGGCGGGACGGCTGTGGGAACCACGCTGCCTGGGCGAAGCGGTCGGGTGGGGCAGGATTGCCGGCCGATCCCGCCGATGGACAACATATGCTTCAGCGGGGAGCTCTAGTTGTTTCGCGTACTACCCCTACCGACCGTCCCGGTTGCGCTTGGATCACCGCAGTTGTGAAGCCGCCAGCCAGGATGGCAGTCCAATCGACGCCCCGCGTCTGGTCCATGAACGCTACGAGCAAGATCAGGTTGCTGACGTTCGGCTCGGTGCTTGTCACCGCGGTCGCTATCAGCGTGACCGCGATCATCGGCATGCAGAGCATGCTGCGACGTTCTGAGGCCAAGAGTCTGCGGCACGACGTGCTGCGGGAGTCGGAACGCCTCGGGCTGGCGCTGCAGGAGGCGCAGCACGACGTGCGCCTGCTGGCGTCGTTGCCCGCGGCCCGGCGGATTCTCCAGTCCCCAAACCCGGCGGAGGACGCCTCGAGCTTGAAGGATCAGCTGGCGGAGGTCTTCCGTCAGATGCTGCGCGCCAAGCCGACCTACACGCAAGTGCGGCTGCTCGGCGTCGCCGATGATGGGTTGGAGCTGGTTCGGGTAGATCACGTGGCGGGCAAAGTGGTACGCGCCGCCGACTCCGAATTGCAGGCCAAGGGAACGCGGCCCTACTTCCGCAAGGCGCTGGAGTCTCCGGCCGGGCGGGTGTACGTCTCGCCGATCTCGTTGAATCGCGAGCGCGGGCGGATCCAGCGGCCGCACCAGCCGATGCTGCGGGTGTCGCAGCGGATCGACGACTCCGCCGGCCAGACGATAGGCATCGTGGTCATCAATCAAGACTTCGCGGAGCTGACAGAGGGCTTGTTTGGGGGGCTCCCAGCTGGCCAAGAACTTTTCCTCACCAACGCGGCGGGCGACTACCTCGTCCACCCGGATCCAGGCCTCACGTTCGGGTTCGACCTTGGCGCCCGACGGCTGCTGCAGGCCGACTACCCCGCCGCGGGCGAGCTTTTTGAGGCGGGCGGGAAAGACGAGCTGTCGGTCGCGATCAAGGACCCTAGCTGGGAGCTGCTGCAACTCCGTCGGACGCCCTTGCTGGACTCGGACCCACAGAGCCACGTCGTGCTGGGGGTGCGTCAACGGCGCGGGTTTGTCGACGCCGGCGGCCTGGGCCTGCTCCGCAGCATCGGCGTGGTGACGTTTGTCTTGTGCGGCGCATGCGGCGCGGCGGCGGTCGCTATCGGCAGGGTGCAGACACGCCCCCTCGAGCAGGTGACCCAAGCGGCGGAGTGCGTCGCGCGGGGCGAGCCGCTGCCCGGCCTGCCGGTCCGACTCACCAACCAGATGGGTTCGCTGGCGCGTGCGGTGCAGAGCATGAACGATTCGCTGCTGAGCCGCCAGCGGGCGCTGACGCAGGCCAATCGCGAGCTGGAGAGCGCCAACGAGAACCTCGCCCACTTTGTTCAGATCGCCGCCCACGACCTCCGCGAACCGCTGCGCAAGCAGCGGAAACTGATCGATCTTCTGCTGCTGGAAGAGGGCGTCTCGCGGGACGCGGACGAGCTGCTCGGGCACGTCGGGCAGTGCTCTCACCGCATGCAGGCATTGATCGACGACTTCCGCGCGGTGGCGGGCGTCGAGCGTTCGGACCTGTCACAAGAGACGGTCTGCCTCAGGCGGGTGATCGAGTCTGTGCTCGACGGCGTGCGCGACGAGCTGCAGAGCCGAAGCGTGCGGGTCGAATGGGAGGACCTGCCCGAGGAAACCCGCGTCTACCCCCAGCTGGTGCGGCTGCTCTACGAGAACCTGATCGAGAACGCGCTGAGTCACGTGGCGGTCGATCGGTTCACGCTCCGCCTCACGGCCCGACATCAGGCCGGCCGCTGGTGGTTCGGCGTGCTCAACACCGGTTCGACAATCCCCAGCGAGAAGCTCGGCGAGGTGTTCAAGGTGTTCCGGCAGGGACCCGCCGCCGACGGCGCTGGCAGCGGCGTCGGGCTGAGCGTCTGCCAGAAGATCGCCGAACGGCACCACGGCGCCATCGCCGCCGAATCGGACTCCGACAGCGTGCACATCCGTTTCACTTTGGAGGAGGCGCGGGTTGCTCAATTCAATGCATGATTGCCCGTTGGCGTTCGTCGACGACGACCCCACCGAGTTGCTGCTCGCCCGCAAGTACCTGCAGCGGTCGGGGCTCGACGTGCCGATGCTCGAGTTCACCTCGGGCGAGGCGTTCCTCGGCCACATCGACAGGGCGGCGGCCGGCGACGGTCCCATGCCGAGGGTGGCGTTGGTCGACATCCGCATGCCGGGCATGAACGGCTTCGAGGTGTTGGAGCGGTTGCGGAGCCGACCCGGCAGCGACGGGGCGCCCCGGGTGGTGATGTTCTCCAACTCCGACGACCCACGCGACATCGAACGCGCACTAACCAGCGGCGCCGACGACTACGCCGTGAAGCCTGACAGCGGCGAGGCGTTCCTCGAGCTGCTGCAGTCGCTGGTCGCCCAGTGCGCCTGATTGCGGCGCCGGCTTGGCCGCGTTGGTACGCCCTTTGCACCTGGGTGCTCTCGATCTCAACAGGTGGTTGAGGCGGAAACAAGCGACCCAGAGGCGAAAGCGAGAGAGACGATGAAACGGTCAGTAGCGATGACGATGGTAGTGACCATGGGCCTGCCAGTCACGGCCGTCGCGCAGCAGTCGCAGAGCGAACTCGAGAAGATGCGATTTAATCAACCGCGGGCAGAGCAGACCGACCACGCTGGTTCGGCGCCAGCCGCGAGCCCGGTTCACGCTTCGCTAGCCGCGCGACGCCCGCAGCAGGCAGTGGCGTAACGGCCACACCCTGGGTGGTGAATCCAGCTTGGGCCCCGGGCGGCCAGGCTGGAGGCCGGCAGAACACCACGGCGCCAGCAGTCGTGCAAGTAGTTGCACCTGCTGTGCAGCCAGCTGCCCGCTCGACTAGGAACTGCGACAGCCGCCCGACTTGGCGATGCTCCACGGGGCGGGGCGCCCCCTAGAGCGGCGCCCCCTAGAGCATTGAACCGACTAGGCCGTGCTGCACCGCGAACAGCACGATCCCGGCAGTCCCCTTCACGCCGAGCTTCTGGCGGATGTTCTGCCGGTGGGTCTCGATGGTCGAGCTCTTCACGCCCAGCTCCGCGGCGATCTCACCGCAGCTCATGTCGCGGCAGATCAGCTTGACTATCTCGGTCTCGCGGTCGCTGAGGTCGGCCGGTTCTGGCAGGCGGCAGGTGATCGCGATCGCGACCACCTCGTCGTCCGAGTGCATCATGCGGTCGGAGTGCTGCTCGACGGTCTCGAAGCGGGCGCGGAGCAGCTCGCCGTACTCCCCCCGCCAGGTGCAGGTCTGGGGCTCCCCGGTAAACAGGCACTCGGAAAACACCGCGCGGATCCGGCGGGCTTCTGCCTCGTTGTTCAGGTGCTCGCCAATCGGGCAGCCCAGCATCTTTGCCGGGTCGTACTGCAGGCTAGCCGAGCACTGGAAGAACGACACAAACCGGGCCTTGCGGTCGAAAGCCGACACATAGTGGATGTTTTGCATAGCGATTCCCCCTAGCGCTCCCGGCGGCCTCCAAAAACTCGTGCGGAAAAGTGCGTGGCGCTGGCAGCCACCACGATACTCCATATCGCACGCGGGGCATAGAAATGAAGGAGAACGAAACGGCGCCGCGGGGCGACGCCGACAGCTACCCCACCTCCTCTTTCCAGAGTATGAAGAAGTCCAAATGAAGCTAACTAAGACCGCCGAGTACGCCCTCACCGCGCTGCTGCAGCTCGCCGACTACTCGGGCGACGAGCCCGTCTCTTCGCACCGCCTGGCGCGCCGCGCCGCGCTCCCCGAACGCTACTTTCTACAGGTGCTCCGGAGCCTGGTGACGCACGGGCTGCTGCAGTCGACCCGCGGCGTTGTCGGCGGTTACCGGCTCTGCGTGCCGCTGAATGAGATCAGCCTGCTGCAGGTCATGGAGATCACCGACGGGCCCATCCGGACCAGCGTCGCGCCGTCGTCGGCGCTGCCGCCCCGCGTGATCGAGCGGATCAATCGCACGCTGGCGGCGGTCGCCACCGCCGCCGAAGAGCAGCTGGCGGGGGTTAGTCTAGCCGACCTGACCGCCGAGCAGGACGCCCCCGACCAGACGGCGGGCCGCGCTGATGCCACCGCCACCCGCGAAGACGGCCCCGAGCCGACCGTGCGCGAGACGCACCTGCGCGGCTGCAACTGCGGGCAACGGTCGTCGGAGTAGGCGGCCTTCGTTGTTGGGCGCAAGATAAGGTCACGGCCGCGGGGGCCGTGACCGAGGATTGATTGGGAGAGCGCGTCGAATGCAGCCCGCCTACTTGTCGGCGGGCACGTCCTCGGAAGAAGCTCCCTCGGCGGGAATCTCAACCTCGACCGCCGGGGCCGGGGGTTGGGGCGGTTCGAACGCCGGGGCAACGTCGTTTGCTGCCGGGGCCTCACCCGATTCTTCGCCGAGCCGGCTACGGAGCTGGTCGAGCTGACGCTCCAGCGCCTCCATGCGGCGACGCAGCCGCTCGTCACGCCGTCCGGCCCAGCGTTCGCCGAAGCCGTCGAACATCCCCTCGAGCTGCGGCAGCATGTCCTGCAGGTCGACGTTCACGTCGACGCCCTGACCGTTGATCAGGCCTTCGACCATCGGGCGCACCTCCTCGGGGAGCTGCTCGAGCGCCTCCGGGTCATCGGCGTCAACCTCCCAGGTCTTACCGTTCTGGTTCACGGTGACGTGGGTCTGTCCGTTTTGGGTCTGCACCTGCACCGAGGTGTTGCCGGGCGCCTGGATGTCGACGTTCGCGCCGCCGACCGCAACGCCGGGGCCGAACATGCGGAACTGGAACGGCCCTCCGTCGGCGCCGCCAAAGAACTGCTGCATGACCGCTTCGGGCCCAAGCCCCTCGGGCGCCGCCGGCCCGTTCGGCCCGACCGGTTGCGGCGGAGCGGCCGGCGCGGGGCGTTCGGCCGGCGTGACCGTTAGCTGCTCGTGACCGCCGGCGCGGAGCAGGTCGATCGTGATCTTGCCGTTGTCGGTCCCGCCGACCTCACGCACGACCTGGGCGAGGGCGCCCATCTCGGTGACCGGCTGGCCATTGGCGGACAGCAGGACGTCGAACTTCTTGATGCCGGCCTGGTCGGCGGGGCTGTCGGGCACGACCTCGCGGACCAGCACACCGGCGCCTTCGAGGCCCAGGTGCGCCCGCAGCTCTTCGCTGACGTCGCCGCCGAGGATGCCGATCCAGTACGACGGACGTGCGGGCCGCACTTCGGTGGGGGCGACCGGCGGGGCAGGGGGCTCGTTCGGGGGCGTGGTGGCCGCCTCGGCCGGGTCCTCACCAACGCGGACGATCACCTCGCCCGGCTCCTGCGCCAGCGCGGCGGCGCCGACTCCGCAGGCGAGGGTTAGCGCCAGCACGCGGCTTCGATGGGCAAGTTGGAATCGCATGAGTATCTCCTTAACTTGGGGGATGGAATATTGAGAAGCCGTCGCTCTGCGCCGCGGGGTCGCGGCCTGGCGGGTCTCGTCTACAAGTAGTCGTCGCTCACGGGGGCGACCTGCAGGTCTTCGACCGGCACGACCAGCACGCGGCCGTTGTCCATATTGAGTGGCGCGTACCGCTGCCGGGACTGGAAGCGGTAGCCATGCTGCTCGTACTGCCGACGGACTTCCGGGGGGATTGCCGAACGGAACCGCACGCCAAGCTCCGAGTCGAGCTCGTCGGCGTCGACCAGCTTGGCCCGCAGCGAACGCCGCCCGCCGGACTCGTCCTTCGTCCAGAACGTCACGACATCGGGGTCGGGCTGGTCGACCCGCTGCTGCCGGTGAGCGATCGCGGCGTCGACTTCCTCGGGGCCGGGGAGGGCCGTCATCGGCGGTTCCTCGCCGCCAGCCAGCAGCGGCGCGTCACCGGGCGCGGCGATGTCGTTGTTCAGCGAGCCCGCCAGGAACGCCACGCCGAGCAGCGTCGCCGCCAGCGCCAGCCAACCACCCGCGGCGAGCACGCTCCGCGGCCTGCGATCGACCGTCGCGCAGGCAGGCGATTCGCCGGTCAACGCCCGGAACTCTTCCCGCAGCACCTGCGACTCGACGAACGCCAACGCGCACCGCCGCCAGTCGGTGGGCGACGACTCGAGCGCCTGCAGCAGCTCACGCCGCTCGGCGGGCGAGAGCTCGCCATCGGCAAGTCGGTCGAGGTCTTGGTCGAGGATCATAGGGGCGTGCTGAGTAGTGTCTGGGCTGACAGGAAGTTGGGAACACTAATGGCCACTAATGTCATGAACAGAAGTCACCTAGGCTGAAGAGCCACGAAAAGGCGCAAGAATGGACAAAAGAACCGGGGGTCTGGAGGGTGTCTGCGCGGCGGTCTCGCCGCGGCCAACCACGCTCGTGATTTTCGTGACTTCTCATGCCTTTTCGTGGCAGTATCTTCCGTTTGGGTGCATTAGCGTTCATTAGTGTTCCCCTTCAACCCGTCTTGCCTCTTCGCTCTAGTTCTTGGTTGGTGTTGCTAGTGGGTTTCGCTCAGGGTTGGGTCGGCCGCCATCAGGGCTCGCCGGAGCTTCGCCCGGGCGCGCTGCAGGCGGCCATCGACGGCGGCCTCGCTGACGCCCAGGTGCTCGGCCAGCTGCCGGTAGGTCCAGTCCTGCGTGTGCTTGAGCAGCAGCACCTCGGCGTCGCGTTTGGGCAGCACGGCCAGCGAACGGCGGACGAGCCGGCGCTGTTCGGCGGCCAGCAGCCAGTCGAGCGGGTCGGGTTGTTGGGGGTCTTGTTCCTCGTGTCGGACCTCGCTGCGGAACCGGTTGAGCAGCCCCCGCCGGCGGCCGAGCCGGCGGCGGTGCAGCAGCGACTCGGTCACCGCGACGCGGTACAGCCACGGCGCGACCCGCGTGGGGTCGCGGAGCTCGTGGCTTCGCTTCGCGGCGGCCAGCGCTACTTGCTGCATCACGTCCGCGACGCCGTCAGGCCCGCCGAGCCGAGCCAGCACGACGGTCCGCAGCCACGGCTGGTGCTCGGCCAACGCGGCCTGCCAGTCAATCTTCGGTGGTGTCGGTTGGGGGGCGGGTGGCATCGGCTCGGTTGGCTGCGGTGGGTCCTCATGCGGGGACCCCGCCATCGGGTGGCTTCCCTCAGGCGGCCCGCGTCCGGGACCGGCCGAGGCCTGCTATCGCCCTTACGCAGAGAAAGCTGCCGCTGGCCGGGTCGTCCGGCGCACATTTTGGGAAAAAAACCATTTCGATCAGCTAGGTCGCGAGCCAGCAGCCGGCGAGCTACGCCTCGCCGGTCGCCGGCAGGTTGGGTTTTGTCCGCCACGAATCCCCGCGTCGCAATGTCAGTATCAGCCAGCAGGGCCGTTTCGTTCTGCGATAGCAGTCTCTGCCGCAGTTCTGGGCTCCACCTGGCTCACCGGGTTGAGTCCGGAATATCGCGCGGAGGGGACAAAACCCCTGTGCGTACCTTTCCTCGAGATTGGGCTCGCGCGCAGGGCCTGGTTCCGCCACCGCGCAGCACTCCCCGCGAGCTGCCGGCTTCCGCCGGCAGCTAGTTGGCAATGACCCGTACCGGAGTTGCTCTAGCGTTTCTCTTATTGGACCGCGCGGAGTGGCGCTTCTCTACGAAGAAACGATAGAAAGCCCCGCTAGCGGCGCGGTGGTCCTCCACCGAGAGGCCCCTCAGCCGCTGGGCGGTGGCCCACGGTGCTTGCGAGCGACCTGCAACCAGAAACGCTAGGCGGGTTGGGGTTCGGCCGGAGCAAGCGCGAGTCGCGCAGGCCGACGCAGCAGCACGACCCAGAACACCGCCACGCCAATCAACAGCCCGACGCTGACGTTCTGCGAGATGCTCAGCCCGGTGCCGAAGATGGCGGCCTCGTCGGTGCGGATGTCCTCGAGCAGGTACCGCGAGACCGGGTAGAGCGACAGCAGCAGGCCGATCACCTCGCCGTCGCGGCGGCGGAACGCGTAGTAGGTCCAGGTCAGCCACGCCAGCAGGGCGGCGTTGACCGCGCTGTAGACCTGCGTCGGGTGTACGGGCAGGCTCTTGGCTTCGACCGTGACCTGCCGGCCGTCGCGGAGCGTCACCTCGACCTTCTGCCCCGACCAGTACGCGCGGCTCAGCACCCGCTGCGCCTGAGTCATGGTCGCGACCCGCCGGCCGTTGATCGACGCGACCTGGTCGCTCTCCGGGCGGCCGTCGATGCGGGCGCCGTCGACGATCAGCCGCGGCGGCCGCACGGTGTCGTCAACGAGCAGCCGCAGCCCGCGCGGCAGCTCACCGGCGTAGAGCTGGTCCTGGTAGGCAGGGCTGCCAACGGGAAAGGTGACTGCCCACGGCCGGTCGCACTGGCCGCCGTAGCAGCAGCCGTTCAGCAGGCAGCCGATCCGCCCAAACGCGAGCCCGACCACCAGGCTCGGCGCGAGGATATCCGCCAGCGCCAGCACCGGCAGCTTGTGGCGCCAGCAGAACGCCATGAACGCCAGCGAGGCGCCGATCAGCGAGCCGTACACCACTAGGCCGCCCTCGGTGAACATCAGCATCTGGATGAGGTTGTTGGGGAAGGCGAGCGTGGCGAAGCGGTCCTCCCAGTACTCGATCACGTAGAACACCCGCGCGCCGAGGATGCCGCACACAAACAGCCACCCCGCCAGCGAGTAGATGACATCGGGCGACAGCCCATTCTGGTGGGCGCGGTGCGCCGCCATGCCGATCCCGCAGACCGCCGCCAGCAGCAGCATCAGGCCGTAGCCGCGGATCGGCAGGCCCTCGGGGAAGAGCCGCGGCAGCAGCACGATCACCGCCGCTGCCAGGAGCCCGACCGGCAGGAAGCCCCGCGCCTCGGCGGCCGGCATCCCGCGTCGTGTCTGCCAGTACAGCCACCCCCCTAGACCGATCACCCACAGCGCGAGCAGCACGCCAAAGCCGAACAGCGGAACGCCGGCGATCTCGACCGGGATTCGAAACAACTCGCTCTGCATAATGCTGGATACAGGGAAGGGTCGGGGGGAACGGCAGGGGGAACGGCAAGCCGTTCCGCGTCGCTGAACGCCTCAAAGACAATTCATCAACAGGAGGCCGTAGAGGGAGCTGAGGGATGGGACTCTAAGTGCTCTGCTCTCTCTGCGGGCTCCTGCTCGTCCTGGCGCACGCCGGCAGCTTTTTCACAGCAGGAAACGAAGGGAACGAAGCATCGCCTAGGGCCGGGTTCTTCGTTCACTTCGTTGCCTTCTGCTCCCCCGTCCTGCGCGGTCCTGTTCCGACGCGACCGAGAGCCTAGCGGACGACAAGGTTATCGATCAATCGCGTCTTGCCGACCCGGGCGGCGACCGCGATTGCGGCCGGGCCGTCAACCGGGTCGATCGGTTCGAGCGTGCCGTCGCGGACGATGGCGATGTACTCCGGCGTGATGTCCGATTCTGCTAGCAGCGCCAGCATCGCGGTGCGGATGGCGGCGGCGTCGCGTTCGCCGCGGCTGCACATCTGCTCGGCCAACCTCAGGGACGCGTGCAGGGCGAGCGCCCGGCAGCGTTCCTCCGGCGACAAGTACGCGTTCCGCGAGCTCATCGCCAAGCCGTCGGGCTCGCGGACGATCGGGCAGATCACCAGCTCGATCGGCACGTTGAGGTCACGCACCATGCGATCGATGACCAGGGTCTGCTGGTAGTCCTTGCGGCCGAAGTACGCGGCGTCGGCCGGCGCGAGCTGGAACAGCTTCATCACGACCGTCGCCACCCCCGCAAAATGGGTGGGGCGGGATTCCCCCTCCAGCGACCGCGCCACCCCGCCGACGTCGATCGTGGTTTCGCAGCCGGCGGGGTACATGGTCTCGACCGACGGCGCAAACACCAGCGTGCACCCGGCCGGGCCCAGCAGCCCCAGGTCGGCGTCTAGGTTGCGTGGGTACTGATCGAAGTCCTCGCCCGGAGCGAACTGCGTCGGGTTCACAAAGATGCTGGTGATCACGACGCCGCAATCCTGGCGGGCCGCGTCAACCAGGCTGAGGTGCCCGGCGTGCAGGGCGCCCATGGTCGGGACCAGCCCAATCCGCTGCCCGCCGCGCCGCTCGGCGGCGATCCGCTCGCGGAGCCGCGCGGGGGCGGTGATGACTTCGGGCGGTTTCATGGCGTGCTGGGCGTCGCTGCGGGGGAGTTCAGGGCCCTGCATTCTACGCGGCGGCGCCCGCCTCAGCCCAGCCCGGGCCAGACGCACTGGATCGCGGCGGTCAGGTCCTGCCGCAGGGCGTCGTGGGGGGCGTCCTCGGGCGTCCACAGCGTGGGGCCTGCTCCGATCAGCGGCGCCGGGTTGTCGTTGATCACCGACAGCCGCGGCGGCAACGCGTCGGGGTCGAAGTTTGTCACGACCTCCGGCCCGTTGGCGCCGACGCACCCGCGGGCCAGCTCGACCAACCAGGAGGGCCCGCCGAGCACCGCGAGCTTGTTCGCCCCGGCGGCACGCAGCTGATCCAGCTCGCCGAGCGGCCGACCGAGGAGCGGGTGGGTGGTCTCTCCGGCGATCTCGGCGGCCGGGATCATCACGAACGGGCGGAACGTCATCCGCGGGTGGGGCGTCTGGACGCCATTCTCGCTGCTAGCACGGTCGCCGTAGAGGAGCAGGTCGATGTCGAGGGTCCGGGCCTCCCAGCGGTCGCGGCGTTGGCGGCCGAACCGCTGTTCAACTTCGTGCAGCGCGTGCAGCAACTCGTGCGGCGGGAGTTCGGTCTCGATGGTGGCCGCGCCGTTGGTGAACCGCGGCTGATCGGCGGGGCCGCCGACCGGCGCCGACTCGATGAGCCGGCTCACGCGTTGCAGCCGCACTCCGGGCAGCACGCCAATCGCCTTGGCCGACTGCATCAGGGTGCTGAGCGCGTCTCCGAGATTGGCTCCGAGCGCTAGCAGGCATTGGGGCATGGGGGGACTCGATGCAGAGGAGGGGGCGATAAAAAAACGGCTGGCGCCACAAGGGGCGCCAGCCGCGTTTGATCAACCTCGGTCGCTATGAGTTTTCAGCACCCTGAGGGGGGCATCCCTGCACTGCGGACAAGCCGCCAGTCGGCGTCCATGCAACGTCACCCCTCAAGTGAGCTGAAATTCCCAAGAGTGATCCATCGTGTGATCAATCAATCGATCAGTGTGATCAGCCAGGAACTGGAATTCTCAGCAGTCTCGAGCGGGTGACAAGTTCATCACCTTGGTCATGGTTTCCTTGAAGCTGACGTATTCAACGGGCCGGTCGGATTGAGGGCGGCTGGGAGCGTCGCCTCGTGCGACGCAGCCGGAACAATCCGAAACCCCGAACAAATTGGAAGAAGCCGCTGGGCGCCTAGGGAGGACGTCGGCAGAGACTCGTCGTTTGGGAACATTGCTGTCTCGCCGGGGTGCGCCCGACACGAGCCTCGCAAAGCCGCCGAGGCGACTCCAACGCGTTGCAGCGATGGTCACGTCGCGGGAATGAACAGCACCGGGAGCCCACACGCATGCTGCGTCTCTAGGCATCTACCAACCAGTCGCCGCACCGATTCCCATCACCCGACAATGCTTGCATCGATCGTTGATGATAAGCCAGATCTTTCCAGCTAAATCCACCAATCGGGAAGCAAGCCCGCACGAAGAAAACTGCCCACTTACACTCGGCGAGCGAACGCCCAACCGCGTTGCTCACCAGACTGAGACGAGTGTCGCGAAGTGGGGGGCGTGTGTCAAGCAGCTTTTCATTCTTCTTGCCGAAGCGCCGCGCCGCGCTAGGCAGACAGGGCTCTGCGCGTTCACTCTGACGCCGGCGCTTGCGCACGAGGAGCGCTGCGCGTACAATCCGGAGATCGATTTCTGGCGCCGCCGCGCGTCGTGTTCGCGACACGAAGAAAGGCTCCCTTGAGCACTCCCCCCGCCCCACAAGAATCGCTCTCGGTCGTTGCGCTGGAGAGCCGCCGCGCCGACGATATGCAGCGGATGATCGAGAAGCAGGGAGCGGTTGCCTACGTCAGCGCGTCGATGCGCGAGGCGCCCATCGAGGGCAACCGCGACGCGATTGAATTCGCGCACCGACTGCTAGCAGGGCAGGTCGACGCGATGATCCTGCTGACCGGGGTCGGGGTTCGTTTCTTCATGCAGGCGGTTTCTCGCCACGTCGACCGGCAGCGGCTGATTGACGCGCTGTCGGACGTGCCGACCATCGCCCGCGGACCCAAGCCGGTCGCCGCGCTCAAGGAGCTCGGCGTCAAGCCGACCCTCCGTGTGCCCGAGCCGAACACCTGGCGCGAGCTGCTCAGCACGCTCGACCAGCAGATGCCGGTCGCCAACATGAAGGTCGGCCTGCAGGAGTACGGCGCCACGAACCCCAGCCTGATCGCGGGCCTCGAGGCCCGCGGGGCCACGGTCGACCTGCTGCGGATCTACAACTGGGAGCTGCCCGAGGACGTCGGCCCGCTGGAGGAGAACGTCCGCCGCCTGGCCCGCGGCGAGGCCGACGTGCTGATGATCACCTCGGCGCAGCAGATCGAGCACCTGATGCAGGTCGCCGAGCGGCTCGGCGAAGACGAGGCGCTCCGCGCCGCGCTCGGCGGCACGGTGGTCGCCTCGGTCGGCCCCACCACCTCCGACCGGCTCCGGGCGCTCGGCCTGCCGGTCGACTTCGAGCCGTCGCACCCCAAGATGGGCAACCTGGTCGTCGAGGCGCTCCGCGAGGCGCCCACGCTGCTCGCGCGCAAACGCGCGCTGCCGCGGCGATCGATCAGCGCCCGCACCTCGCCGCGTGAGGACCGCGCCGCCGAGCTGGTCGACGCCACCCGCAACCAGCCGTGGCACGACAGCCCATTCCTCAAGGCCTGCCGCCAAGAGCCGACGCCCTACACGCCGATCTGGATGATGCGCCAAGCGGGCCGCTACATGCCCGAGTACCGCGCGGTCCGCGCCAAGACCGGATTCCTCGAGCTGTGCCGCAACCCACAGCTCTGCAGCGAGGTCATGTGCACCGCGGTCGAGTACCTCGGCGTCGACGCGGCGATCATCTTCTCCGACCTGCTGCCGATCCTCGAGCCGATGGGACTCGACCTCGAGTTTGCCCCCGGCGACGGGCCGGTGATCCACAACCCGGTCCGCGAGTCGGCCGACGTCGACCGCGTGCTCGACCTCTCTAGCGTCGAGTCGCTGCACTACGTCATCGAGACCGTCCGCCAGACCCGCGCCGACCTGCCCGACACAATCCCGCTGATCGGCTTCGCGGGCGCGCCGTTCACGCTCGCCAGCTACACCATCGAGGGGGGCGGCAGCCGCAACTATCTGCACACCAAGACCCTCATGTACCGCGACGAGGGCGCCTGGCGGACCCTCATGGAGCGGCTCGCCGACGCGGTCACCCTCTACCTCAACGCCCAGATCGACGCCGGCGCGCAGGCCGTGCAGCTGTTCGACAGCTGGGTCGGCTGCCTCTGCCCGGCCGACTACACCCGCTACGTGCAGCCCTACGTCAAGCGGATCATCGACAACCTGACGCCCGGCGCGGCGGTGATCCACTTCGGTGCCGGCAACCCCGAGCTGCTCGGCCCCATTGCCGAAGCCGGCGGCGATGTGATCGGCGTCGACTGGCGGATCGACCTCGACGAGGCCTGGTCACGCGTTGGGCGCCGCGCGGTGCAGGGCAACCTCGACCCCGCGAGCCTGCTCGGCAGCCTCGACTCGATCAAGCAGGGCGCCCAGCGGGTCCTCGACCAGGCCGCCGGCCGCCCCGGGCACATCTTCAACCTCGGCCACGGCATCGTGCCGCCGACCCCGCCCGAGAACGCCCGCGCGCTGGTTGAGATGGTGCACGAATTGAGCGCGCGCTAACCCAGCGGCTGCCTCGCGCGGAGTGGACTGGGAATAGCCACAAAAAGGCACGAGAAGTCACAACAGGTTGGGCTGTCGCCGTCGGCGTTTTTTTGTGCCCTCTTGTGCCTTTTCGTGACTATCACTCGCAGCGCTGTTGCGCAGCGGGAGCTTCACGCAGAGCGGCCATGATTGATCCTGCACCAACAACGCAACAAGCCGGCCACGCGGGCGCGGCCGGCTTGCTGGTTCGAAAGTGCTCGGGTGAAAGCCCTCGCTCGACTACAGGCCGATGCGGAAGCTGAAGCGGGGACGCGAGTCACGCTGGACCGGCGGCGCGACGGCGCCCTGGAAGCGGCCGCGGTAGCCGACCATGTGCGGGGCGACCTTCGGCGTAATCACCGGCGGGGCGGGGTGCGAAGGAACGACCACCTTCGGCGTGACCGGACCGATCGGGCCGCCGACAACCCGACCATAGGGGTCGAGGTCGATGTGACGCGTCACCCGGCGCCCGGTGTGGACGTCGCGGACACGCAGCACGATGTGACCGCCGTCGGCCATGGCCTGGGCCAGGGCGTCTTCCCACGAGCCGTGGTAGGACAGGCGTTGGTGGTTGAACCGCTCGATGAGGTCGCCCTCTTCCAGCCCCAGCTCGCAAGCAATGCCGCCGTGGTTAATGCGGACGACTACTTCGCCGTAGCCGTTGTTGTAGCTGTGCATGCCGAACCGGGGCAGCGGCGGTTCGCAGTAGTGGCCGTGGCTTGGGTGAGCGGCGTTGGCGGCGGCGGATAGGCCGACGACCGAGGTGATGGCGATCAGGGCGATGCGGAGTGGCTGGGCGAACATGGCGGGACTTTCTGTTTGCTGGTTGGCGGGGGCGAACGGTGGTAGGAGCCGTTCGCTGGGTTTCATGCCAACAAGCAATCGCAGTCGCCGCGCCAAAAGCCTTGGCCGGTGCGTCGAAATGGCTGTAAGTACCTTTTTGACAAGGGCTTACAGAAATGGGTCCGTCGCCGGCGCCTGGCTGTCGCGTCACCTTGCGGCCGTAATGTGTCATCTAGTTGATCCGTCGTATCGCGGAAGTGATACGATTGGATGACACCTGGCCGGTCAGGACTGCTACCCAGCCGAGGGGCGACTCAAGAACCGGTAGGCCGAGAGGACCTCGTAGAGGTCGGCGCTAAGGGTGACCGCGTCGTCCTCGAAATCGTCTAACCATGTACGGTTGTTGAGGATAGCGTCTGCCAGCAAGGGCAGGGCCTCGCTCAGCGGGACGGTGACCGTCTCGCCGAGTGGCGCATCGGCCGCTTCCAAGGGGGCTTGGTAGATCTTCAGGTGACTCTTCATTATGCGATGCATCCTTGCAGCGTTTACGGCCCACCCTCGTATCGTTGGGCGTCGAGAAAACGCCCGCCGAACAGGTATCGGCAGTCGGGACTGTGCCGCATGAGCCGGTTGTGTTGAAAATGCGAGAATGCCTCGCCGCGCGCCAAGCAGTGCCCAGAGGGCCCGCGCGTGCTTGACACGCTATCGCTTGGTTTCGGAGAATGGGTGCTTGTTTCGGCGCAAGGTCAGTCGCCGCCCAATCTTGCTATTGAACCTGGCTTGCTCCCGAACCTGGATGGCGTCGCCCCTCTGCTTTTCACCACGACTGTTCTGACGCAGGGCCCCGGGGCGTGCTCGCCCGACCGGGCCCCACCTCCCCGGCCCGCCAGGCCGCCGCGAGGCTGTCGCTAGCCGCACACCCCCACGCGCTACGAAAACACCCGATGGGCCCCAACGCCATCAACCTCAAGCCGATCGCCAACGAACTAGGCCTCGACGCCGCCGGCGTCGAGCAGACCGTGCAGTTGCTGGACGCCGGCAACACGGTCCCGTTCATCACCCGCTACCGCCGCGACGCCACCGGCGGCTTCGACGAGCAGCAGATCGAGGCCGTCCGCGACCGGGTGCACCGCGCCCGGCAACTCGAGGAGCGCCGCGAGACCATCCTCCGCTCGCTCAAAGCGCAGCGCAAGTTGAGCGACGACCTGCAGGAGCAGATCAGCCGCGCATCGTCGGTTGCGCAGCTCGAAGACCTCTACCTGCCGTTCAAGCCGAAGCGGCAGTCGCTGGCCGAAAAGGCGAAGAGCCAGGGCCTCGCGCCGCTGGCCGACGAGATCTTCCGCGCCGCCGACAGCTGCGCCGACCTCGACAAACGCGCCGCCGACTTCATCGACAAGGAGCAAGAAGTCCCCGACGCGGCCACCGCGCTGGTCGGCGCCGGGCACATCCTGGCAGAACGCTTCGCCGAGTCGTCCACGCTCCGCAAACGCGCCCGCAAGGTCATGCAGGACAGCGGCCAGCTCGTCAGCAAGGCGGTCGACGGCCTGGCCGAGAAGCGCAAGGCGACCTTCAAGGACTTCCTCGACTACCGCGAGAAGCTGAGCCGCGCGCCGACCCACCGCATCCTCGCCATCAACCGCGGCGAACGCGAGAAGGCGCTCAAGGTGAGCGTCGAGTGCGACGCCGCCGCGATCGAGCAGGCCGCCATCGAGCTGCTGGTCCCCGCGGAGCACGCCCACCGCGACTTCCTGGTCGGCTGCGTCCGCGACGCCGCGCGGCGGCTGCTGGTCCCCAGCCTGCAGCGTGAGGCCCGTCGCGCGCTCACCGAGAAGGCCGAGGAGCACTCGCTGACGGTCTTCGCCCGCAACCTCCGGAGGCTGCTGCTGCAGCCGCCGATCCGCGGCAAGCGCGTGCTCGCACTCGACCCGGGCTACAAGAACGGCTGCAAGCTCGCCGCGCTCGACGAGTTCGGCGGCCTGGTCGCGCACGACCTGATCCACCTGGTCGGCGGCGAAGACAAGCAGGCCGACGGCCGCAAGCGGCTCGCCGAGATGATCCGCGAGCACAGCGTCGAGCTGATCGCGATCGGCAACGGCCGCGCCTGCCGCCCGAGCGAGCAGCTGGTCGCCGAGCTGCTGGCCGACGAGCTCAAGGAGCACGACGCGCACTACGTCGTGGTCAACGAGGCGGGCGCCAGCGTCTACTCGACCAGCACGATCGGCCGCGAGGAGCTGCCGGAGCTCGACGCCTCGCACCGCAGCGCGGTGTCGATCGCCCGCCGGCTGCAGGACCCGCTCAGCGAGCTGGTGAAGATCGACCCGGCCAGCCTGGGCGTCGGCCTGTACCAGCACGACTCACGCAACAAGCCGATGCGAGACACGCTCAACCAGGTGGTCGAGTCGTGCGTCAGCTTCGTCGGCGTCGACCTCAACAACGCCAGCCCGACCTTGCTCTCGCACGTGGCGGGACTCAACCCGCTGACCGCCCGCCGGGTGTACGAGCACCGCGTCGAGAAGGGCCCCTTCAAGAGCCGCCAGCAGCTGCTCGAGGTGAAGGGGGTCGGCGAGTCGGCCTTCGTCCAGTCGGCCGGCTTCCTCAAGGTCGAGGACGGCGAGAACCCGCTCGACGCCACCTGGGTGCACCCCGAGAGCTACGACGCCGCGGCCAAGCTGCTCGAGCTGGTCGGCGTCGACGCCGCCGAGCTCCGCACGCCGGCCGGGGGCGCCAAGTTCCAGGACGCGCTCGCCGAGCGCAACCGCGACGAGCTGGCCGAGTCGCTCGGCGTGGGCCGGCTATCGCTCGATCAACTGGTCGACTCGCTGTCGCGTCCCGGCCGCGACCTCCGCGACGACCGCCCGCCGCCCGTCTTCCGCCGCGACGTCGTGAAGATCGACGACCTGGAGATCGGCTCGGAGCTGGCGGGCGTGGTGCTGAACGTGGTCGACTTCGGCGCGTTCGTCGACATCGGCTTGTCGGAGAGCGGGCTGGTGCACGTCAGCCAGCTCAGCAGCGGCTACGTCCGCGACCCGCACACCGTGGTCGCCGTGGGCGACCGGGTCCGCGTGTGGGTCACCTCGATCGACGCCCAGCGCCGCCGCGTGGCGCTCACCATGATCAAGCCCGGCACGCCCCAGGCCGAAGGGGGCCGCAAGGAGAAGTCGGGCGAGTCCGGCGGCGGCCGCCGCCAGCGTCCCAAACGCAAGTCGGGCGAGGCTGCGAGCCGGTCTGGCGATGGCCGCTCAGGCGACGGCAAGCCCTCCGGCCGCAAGCCACGCGGCAAGTCGGGCCGCGGCGACCGCCGCGTCGAGCGGGCCCCCGCCGGCCCGCGGGTCTTCGAGCAACGCGCCAAAAAGGAATCGAAGGCCCTCACCAAAGACATGGAAGAGGGCAAGGAAGCCATGCGCTCCTTCGGCGACCTGCTGCAGTTCCACAAGAAGAAGTCTTCGGACGATAAGTAGGTCGCAGTTTGTGGCGCGGTGGTCCTCCACCGTGGGGCGTCATGGTCTTGGCCACGAAAAGGCACGAGAAGGCACAAAAAGCCAGACGGCTGGGCGCCATTCCTACGCGCGACAGCGGGTAGGCAGCTTGAGGCGACGCCGCCAATCGCATGCTCACCCGCTGTTGCGTGTGAGCATGGCACCGGGCTGTTGGGGTAGCACCGATACTCGTTCGGTTTGCGGCTCGCCAGCAGGCTGGATTGGTTCGAACGAGTGTCGGTGTGCGCAGCACAAGAAGTGTTGCGGAGTTTCTGTCGCTTGCGCTGTACAAAGATTTAGGCAAGACGCGAGAACATGCCAAAGCACGGCAGCAATCCGAGCGACGAGCTCCTGCAAAGCCTCTCCGGTCGGCGTTTCGACCAGATTCACTTCCGTGGTCTCGACGCCGTGGTGGTGCGAATGCCGGCGGACGCGGATGAGCCGCCTCAGGCAGTCGTGGATCGGCACGCCAGCCAGCAGCCTCTGCGTTACTACCCGGTCGAGGGAGGGCACTTGGCGAGGTGGCCCCACACCGGCGGCGAGGTTCCCGAGGGGTGCACGCTCGAGGAGGGCGGCTGGAACCACGAGCACTGCGACGCATGCAACGGACACATCGACGCCGGCCACTCGTTCTGGCAAACGGCTGATGATCCTTGCGTCTGGCTGTGCGATTCGTGCTACGAAAAGCTGCCGGGCCTGACTGACGGCGGGTAGACATGCGGCCGACTTGCGAGCCAATCACCTCCTGTCGCAAGCGACACCGACAGCTGCCTGGTCGGCGTTTGAGAGCAGGCACGCCTTCTTGCGGGCAGCTGTCGCTGCCACCCAAAGTCAGCGCCGCCTGATCGCGAGTCGAAAAATGGGGACTGGCTCGACGCGCTAGCGAATAAAGAATCGTGGGGCCGTCGGGCCGTGTCGTGCCTGTCCCCTTTTTTCGACGGACCACCTGGGGGCGCTCTGAGCGAGCGGGCGCGCCCGAAAAGGGGACAGGCACTCGACCGCAGTCGCGCGGGTTCCAGGAAGTACGTCCGCCTTGCGGTCGCGAGCCAGTCCCCTATTCGAGCTCACCCCCACCCGTCAGCCCGGCTTATTCCCCCCGCCAAGGCGGGCTATACTTGAGGAATTCCTCACCCCCGTTCGAATCGCGATGGATTTCCGAGACCGACTGCAGAAGGCCGCCAGCCGCGGCGCCCGCTCCCGCGCCGAGCGTGAGTTCGCCGAGGCCGCCGAGGCGCTCAGCGAGGAGGAGTGCAAGCGGCTGCATAGCCGGCTGCGGCTGTCGCTGACCGAGCACATCGAGAAGTGCCTGCACCAGCTGGCCGACAACTTCCCCGGCTTCAAGCCCGAGACCATCGTCGACGAACGCGGCTGGGGCTCGGCCGTCACCCGCGACGACGTGGCGATGTCCGGCGGCAAGCGGACCAACCTGTTCAGCCGCCTGCAGGTGCTGGTTGGCCCCTACAACGAGTTCAAGGTGCTCGACATCGCGGCCAAGGGGGCGGTGCACAACAAAGAGACCTTCGCCCGCAACCACCACCAGCCGCTGGCCGAGGTCGACGAGGACCAGTTCCGCGAGCTGATCGAGATGTGGATCGTCGAGTACGCCGAGCTGTACGCGGCGCGGTAGGGGTTGCGCGTGGCCATCGGCTGCCACTCCCGCGATTCTTGCGGCGCACGTGCTCAGAAATGCTAGCGCAAAACTCGACATCCGCGGTGCGCCGAGTGATACTAGTGGTTTACGACTAGCCGCCCCCCCCCCCCGGTCTCGCCACGCACGACTGCGTGGCCGCCCGCCCCAATTCATCTCCGACCAACGCAAGCGTCTGGGAGAGTTCTTGTTTACTCGTTCTGCATTGCTGATCATCGTGGCGCTGCTCTGGGTGGCTGCTCCGGTGGGAACCCTGCGTGCGCAGAGCACATGGTCGGGTGAGATCCTCCCCGATGATCCTTCTGAATGGTTTTATCAGGACCGCTATATTGAGGTCCAAGTGATTATTGGCTACTCCCAGTCCGGGTCGCTCACGGTGGCTGACGGAGATTCTTTTCGATCGAGTTGGGCGAGTCTCGGATACGGGACTGGTTCCCACGGCGAATTGTCGGTGACTGGCTCAGGCTCTCGCTATTGGCATAGCTTGCTCTACATCGGTTTCGAGGGAACGGGAAGCATGCACATCGCAGCGGGCGGCTACGTACTAAGCACGCACACTACAATCAGCGCTGCGGCCGGCGGATCCGGCGAAGTCGTAGTCTCTGGCAGCGGATCCGAGTGGGAGAATGAGAGCACCATCTCGGTTGGACGATTGGGGCGCGGATCGCTCACCATCGAGAACGGCGGGCAGGTCAAGAGCATGGCCGGCTACTTGGGCGATCAGGCTGGCAGCACTGGAGAGGCTGCGGTCACAGGAACGGGATCCCACTGGGATATCTTGCGAGACCTCCGAGTCGGCATCCAGGGCGACGCGTCTCTCACCGTAGCTGACGGCGGAGTGGTGACGACAAGGGGGCTGCACGCGTCACTTTCTGACTTGCACGGCGATGGAACGATTGTGGCGTCAGGAGGCGCGGTGCTGGACGCCGACTTAGTCTTCAACGCTGCGACTGGCAACCAAGCCGCGCTTGGCTTCGGCGACGGTGGCGTGCTCTCGGTGACTGCCGACGGCTGGGCGCTTGGGGCGGGGTACCGAGGAAACGGGACCCTGGCCATTGCCGAAGGAGTCGCCATCTCGAGCTCCTATGGGGTACTCGGAAACTACGGTGGCTCGTCGGGCGATGCCGTTGTCGCAGGCAGCGGCTCAGAATGGAACATGTCTGAAACCTTGTGGATCGGCAGGCAGGGAACCGGTCTGTTAACCATCACCGAAGGCGGCATGGCAAGCGTCGGCGGAACTCTCACCATCGACGAGAACGGCGGCGACGACAGCCACGTCAACCTCGCCACCGGCGGCATGCTCGCCCTCTTCGGCGAAGCCGACGCGTCGATCGTTGCGTTCCTTGGCCTCGTCAATGGAACCGACAGCATCCGCTACTGGGACGACGCCCTCGGCGACTGGTCGTTGATCACCAACGCCGTCGACGGCGACGACTACTCGCTCGAGTACCTCACCGAGGGCGAGCTGGCCGGCTACACGCTGCTGACCGTCGGCGAGGCGCCGGCCGGGTTGGCGGGCGACTTCAACGGCGATGGCGTCGTCGACGCGGCCGACTATGTCGTCTGGCGGGACGGGTTGGGCGCGACCTACTCGCAGCCGGACTACGACCTCTGGCGGTCCAACTACGGGGCCACAACGCCGGTGGCCGAAGGAGCGACCGTTCCGGAGCCCGCGGCTTGGCTGCTGCTGTCGCTGCTCGCGCCGGGCCTGCGTGGCCGTGCGGGGCGGCGTTAGGCCAGTCCGCAGGTGTTGGTTGCTGCGGCGGGCCGCGGGCGGAAAGCTAAATTCTCGTGAGTCATTTGGTGGCCGGTTCTCGAGCCACCGATTAGTATAGAGGGTGTCCCAGGGAGCGCTCCGGAACCGCTCCTTGCCGGGGCGACGCGTTCGCCTCCTGCTCCTTCCCTGATCAACCGCGGCCGCGTTGCCAGGCTGCCCGAGGACCCTCGCGAGATGACCCAGCGGCGTCGCCCCCCACTGTCGAACGGCTCGGGCCGGCGGCTCTCGTTCGAGTCGCTCGAGGGCCGGGCGATGCTCAGCCTGACGCACCTGTACACTTTCAACGACGGCACGGCCGACGACTCGGTGGGGACCGCCCACGGGACGCTGGTCAACGGCGCGGCCGTGCTCGACCAGAAGCTCGCGCTGCAGAACAGCGGCGTCACGAGCGGCGACTCGGCCAACGTGCAGTACGTGCAGCTGCCCGCCAACCTGCTGACCACTGCCGACGCAACCATTGAGTTCTGGTTCCAGGCCGGGCAGTCGGAGAACTGGACGCGGGTGTTCGACTTCGGCAACAAGGTCGGCGGAGCGGGCGACAGCTACTTGTTCTACTCGCAGCAGAGCGGCGCGGGCGACTCGCGCGCGACGCTGCACCCCAGCAGCGTCGCGGAGACGGTCGCCTCGAGCTCCACCACCGACGACGGCGCGCCGCACCAGGTGGCGGTGGTGATGGACGCCGCCAACGGCGCCTTCCGCCTGCACGTGGACGGCCAGCTGGTCAGCTCGGTTCCAATGGGCCGGGGCTCCAATGGGTTGTCGATCAACGACACGCTCAACTTCCTGGGCCGCTCGCTGTTCGACGCCGACCCCGGTTTCACCGGCCTGATCGACGAGGTGCGGATCTACGACCACGCGCTGACCGCCGGCGAGATTACTGTCAGCGCCGCCGAGGGCCCGGCCGTCGTGCCGCTGCCCGGCGACTACGACCGCAGCGGCGTGGTGGACGCGGCGGACCGGGTGGTGTGGGTGACCAACTACGGCTCTGAGAGCAACCTCGAGGCCGACGGCAACGGCGACGGCCGGGTCGACGCCGCCGACTACGCCGTGTGGCGGGACAACCTCGGGCTGGGCGAGCCGACCCCGCCCAGCCAGGTGCTGGAGGACGAGTCGCTGACCGTGCCCAGCCTGTCGCGGTCGATCATCGAGCTGACCGGCCGGTCGGAGCTGCACCTCACCTCGGCGACCAACCCGCTGACCGCCGAGGTCCGGCTGAACTCGCCCGACGCGTGGCTGTTCTTCGAGAACGTCAAGCCGACGGAGGTGATGAGCGACTACCTGATGAACGTCCGGGTGAACGGCGCCGCCGCGTTCGCCGGCATCAACGTCCGGGTGGTGCAGCACGGGGTCGGCACGGTGGTCATCCCGCAGGACTACCGTTTTGTGCCGCTGGAGGTCTTCACCGGACCGCAGTTCACCGGCGACTCGGCCGAGCTGGACGTCTACACCTACTACAACACGCCGGCCACGCTGGGCGTGCTGCAGCAGAACGCCAGCTCGTTCGTGCTGAAGCGCGGCTACATGGCCACGATCGCCTCGGACGCGAACGCCCGCTACAGCCAGGTGTACGTCGCGCAGGACCACGACCTGGAGATCGCGCTGCTGCCCGAGCAGTTCGACAACCAGGTGCGGTTTATCCGCGTGCTGCCGTGGCGGTGGGTGGCGAAGAAGGGCGCGTCGGACATCGGCCCGGAAACGCTCGACGCGTCCTGGTTCTACAACTGGAACAACAGCGAGGACTCGACGCTCGACTACGAGTACGTGCCGATCCGCCAGCAGCGGTGGTGGCCCGCCTACCCGACCAACAAGGAGGAGGTCACGCACCTGCTCGGCTACAACGAGCCCAACAACCCGGTCGAGGACGCGTACACGTCGCTCGGCAACGGCTCGGTCGACACGGCGATCGCGGTCTGGCCCGAGCTGCTCCAGAGCGGCCTGCGGGTCGGCTCGCCCGCGGTGACCGACGGCGGCAAGGCGTGGCTCTACGAGTTCATGGACAAGGCGATCGCCGCCGACCTGCGGGTCGACTACATCGCGATCCACAACTACCAGGCCGGCCAGTCGGCGGCGTCGCTCAAGTCCTGGCTCCAGGACGTCTACGACCGCTACCACCTGCCGATCTGGATCACCGAGTTCAACAACGGCGCCAACTGGACCGGCGGCGCCGACCCGACCTACGCGCAGAACGCTCAGTGGGTGGCCGACATCACCGAGATGATGGACACGACTCCGTGGATCGAACGCTACTCGATCTACAGCCGTGTCGAGGCGGTCCGCGAGATGACCTACTCCGACGGCAGCCTCACGCCCGCCGGCCAGGTGTACCACAACAACGACTCGCCGATTGGCTACGTGCAGGAGATCCCCGCAAACCATCCGACCTCCGGCCGCAGCATCGCCAGCTACGCCTTCGACGACGACGCCCACGACCAGTCCGGATACGGCTACAACGGCTACGTGGCGGGCGTTCCGCGGTACGCGACCGACCCGACGCAGGGCCAGGTCATCGACCTGGGCGGCGACAGCCACGTGCAGCTGCCCGAGGGCGTGGCCAGCGGCGACGGCTTTACCTTCGCCGGCTGGGTCAACTGGGACGGCGGCGGCAACTGGCAGCGGATCTTCGACTTCGGCAACGACACCTCGTCCTACATGTTCCTGACGCCGTCCAACGGCTCGTCGATGCGGTTTGCGATCAAGGACGGCGGCGGCGAGCAGACCGTCCAGACCGCCACGCTGCCCGTTGATCAGTGGACGCACGTCGCGGTGACGCTCGGCGGCGGCTCCGCGAAGCTGTATGTCAACGGCGCCCTGGTGGCCACGAACAACTCGCTCACCATCACCCCGAGCGACTTCGCGCCGACCAACAACTACCTAGGCAAGTCGCAGTTCACGAACGACCCGCTGCTCAATGGCCAGCTGAACGACGTGCTCGTCACCGACTACGCCCTGACCGCCACGCAGATCGCCGGGCTGATGGCGAACACCCCGCCGGTGTTCGCGGCCGCCGAGGTGAATCTCGGCCCGGCGCCGATCGACACCCCGTTCAGCGGCTCGCTGGCCGGCCTGGCGACCGACGCCGACCCGGGCGACTCGGTCACCTACGCCAAGGCCAACGGCCCCGCGTGGCTCACGGTCGCCGCCAACGGCGCGCTTTCAGGCACACCGACCGACCCCGGGCTCGCGACGCAGGAGTTTGTCGTCGCGGCGACCGACTCCCGCGGCGCGGTGAGCTACACGGTGGTGACCATCCCGCTGCAGGGGGCAGTCGGGCGCGGGCCGGTGCTCGCGTTCTCGGCCGACGAGCAAGCCGACGCGCCGCAGGCCATAATCGACGCCCCCATCGCCGCCGCCGCCCAGGTCGACCTTAACCTGCTGCTGACGCTCGACCATCTAGACGCAACTGACGATGCGTGGGCCTCACTAGCTGAGCCGGTCGCCGCGGGCGCGGAGATTGACGAGGCGGCTCAGGCAGACCTGAACGCCGCGCAGTTTGATGGCGCGTTCGCCAGCCTGTAGGGACCAAGGCAGGTCCCGCAAAGTCGCTCTAGTCTTCTAGTCGTCGAAGTTCTTGGTCTCGATGGTCCAGTCGGCCGACTTGCTGAGTTTGCTCTGCTCGCCGACAAACCACTGAGAGGCTTCGTTGTCGCCTTTGAGCTGCCAGTCGAGCCAGGCGCGGGCGACGCCGGTGAACTCGCCGCCGTGGGGCTTGGCGTAGGTGCCGGCGTGGCCGACATCGAGGTTGGCCATCACGATCGGGACGTGTTCCACGCGGCGGAAGTCGTCCATCGCGTTGTTGTAGGCGATGTCGGACGGGCCGCCCATCAGGTACAGCACCGGCGCGTGAAAGTCCTTCAGCCGGTCCTTGGTGAGCGCCGGCATCGCCGGCATCGGGGACGGATCGGGCAGCACGCCGCTGTTGCAGACTACCGTGGTCGAGACCCGCGGGTCGCCCGAGATCTCGATCGCCTGCAGGCCGCCGCACGACATGCCCATCGCCGCGACCTGCGTCGCGTCGACTCGGCCGTAGTACTCGCTCTCGGTTGCTTGATTCTCGGCCAGGATCCAGTCGAGGGCCTTCAGCAGCTGGTCCGAGCTGGTCCGCTGCCGCGAGCTTTCGTCTCGGTGCTCGATCTGGTCGAGCAGGCCGATGGCGAGAACCAGGTAGCCGTGCGAGGCGATCTCGTTGAGGAAGTTCTTGTGCTCCTGGGTCGTGTTGGCGCAGGCGCCGTTCCCCCACAGCAGGATCGGCAGCTTCTGGTCGGCGCCGAACGGCGACAGGTCGCGGGGCCGGAAGAGCGTCATGCCGGGCAGCGCGTTGTCCTCGGTGGCCACGGCAGGGTAGGGGCCCGTGCCGCCCTGCTCGATCACCACGACCGCTGGCTTCTTCGTTGCGGAGGACTGCGTCGGCTTCGGCGCCAGCGGGCGCAGGTGCTTGGCGAAGAACTGCTCGATCGCCGGGGCGGTGGTCTCGAGGCTCTCGCCGTACGCGACGCCGTGCCGGCCCCCTTCGATCCGGAGGTACTCGATCTCGGCTCCCGCGGCCCTCATCTTCTCGACAAAGTCGTCGGTGAGGCTGGCCCGCACGATGCGGTCGTCGCTTCCCTGGATGAGCAGCAGCGGCGGGGTGTCGGCCGCGAGGTAGCCGATCGGCCACCACTCGGGCTTCGCCATGGGGACGTCGCGGCCCAGTTCGGTAGGCGGCGACCCGGCGGCCGCGGCGTTGACCACGCTTGAGTACTCGTCCCAGCCGCCATCGCCCTCCAGGCGGGCCGACTCGGGCGCCATCGCCAGCATCAGGGCCAGGTGCGCGCCCGCGGAGTGGCCGTACGCGCCGATACGATTCGGGTCGACGTGGTGCTCCTCGGCGTGGGCCCGCAGCCAGCGGACAGCGCACTTCACGTCCTCGATGCAGGCGGGGAACGGGGCCTCGTCGAGCAACCGGTACTCCACGTTGATCGTGACGTAGCCGAGCTTGGCGTAGTCGGTCATCATCTTTTGGAACACGTCGACCGACTTCGACCCCGCCCTCCAGCCGCCGCCGTGCACAATCACCAGCGCGGGCCGTGGCTCTTCGGTCCGATCGGCGGGCTCGGCCAGATCGAGCCGCCAGGCGTCGCTGTCGCCCGCGCGGTAGGCGATGTCGCGGGTGATCTCGATGGCGGCCGCCTGGGGTTCGGGCGTGGCGGGCGGCGCTTCGCCGGCGACGAACGCGGGGTAGATGTCGATCTTGTCGGTCGTCGCGCCGCCGCGGTCGAACAGCCCACCCCACTGCGGCGAGGTCGCCTCCCAGATGAACGTGCCCCAGCCCAGCTGGTCGGGCAGGTCCCGCACGATCTCGTTCACCTCCCGGCGGTGCTCCTGGTACTCGACCACGACGATCGGCTTGCGGTACCGCTGGGCGAGGTCGGTCAGGTTGTCCTCAAGCTGCTGGAGCGTCCCGTGGTGTTTGGGGTAGTACGACTGGCCGATGACGTCGAACTCGACATCGTGACTGAGGACGAGGTCGAAGAAGCGGACCGAGCGGCCGTTGTCGCCGCCCAGGGCGGGGTGCACCATGATCTTGATGTTCGGATCGGCCGCCCGGACCGCCTCGCTGGCGCGGCGGAGCAGCAGGCCAAACGCGCCGGGCGAGTTCTTGATCTGCCCCTGCGGCCACAGGAACCCGTTGTGGATCTCGTTGCCGATCTGCACCATCTCCGGCGCGACGCCGGCTTCCTGGAACCGCTGAAGGACGACGCTGGTGTACTCGGACACCTTGTCCGCGAGCTCGTCGTCGCTGAGCCCCTGCCAGGCGGCCGGCGTGAACTGCTTGCCGGGGTCGGCCCAGGTGTCGCTGTAGTGGAAGTCGAGCAGGAGCTTCATGCCCGCCGCCTCGACGCGTTTGGCCATCGCCAGGGTCTGCTCGAGGCCGCAGTGCCCTTGCTTGGAGTACCCGTTCTCGGCCGTGGGGTCGACAAACAACCGCAGGCGGATCCAGTTGAACTGGTGGTCGGCCAGGATCTCGAGGACATCCTTCTCAACACCCTGGTCGGAAAACTTAGTCCCCCGTTCCTCCTGCGATGGCGCCCAGGAGATGTCGGCCCCAATCAGCGGACGCTCGTCGTCTGGGACGCCGGCGCCGCTTGAATCTGCCCGCGCGCCCTCCATTAGCCCGGGGGCCAAGAGAATACCAACGGCCAACGCCGTCTTGCTTACGAGTTGGTGCATGCCTCGCTCCGTGTGCGCTAAGAGAAGATCAGCGGCGTCGCGGGTAACAGACGCGCCGCGACGCCTAGCTTAGCACGTGCCGGGGCGTGATGGTTGGCGGGGCACGCTTTTCCGGCGGAGAGAAGTCGCACCGGCGCAGCGTCCGCAGCACCGCAGTTGCAACTGGCAGGGCAATCGCTGCACTCCTCAGCCGCTGCGGGGCTTGCCGGCGGCGGGGCGAAATGCCGGCTAACAAAAAAACCGGGCGCCGGAGGGCAGGTTCCGGCGCCCGGGGTGTCGCCACACGAATGGCAACGGGCTTGCATCAAGTTTGGGAAGGACTGGTTGCTCAGCCAACTTCGACCGGGTACTGCACCTCGTAGATCAGGCCGCGGACGAACTTCTGGGCGTCGGCGTAGTCGGAGGCCTCCATGTCGGTGAGCTCTTCCTTCAGGTCCTGCTTGAGCTGCTCGGTGAGCTTCAGGATCCGGCCGGCGAACGGGTCGTCGCTGCCGGCGCCGTAGCGGGAACGCTGGCGGAACAGGAAGTCGAGCTGGCTGCGGGTCGCGGCGAACTGATCGTCCCGCAGCGGCGCCGGCCAAGACAGCTTGCCGGTGTTGCGGTTGAACTGGTCGGAGTCGAGCGTGTAGGTGTCGCGGTAGTAGGTCGCCTGACGCTGGGTCAGCAGCTCCTTGCCGAGCGAGTCACGCTCGATCTCGCGGGCGCGTTCGTTCTCGCGGTGCTGGCGCCACAGGTACTTCTTGCGGTAGAGGGTCTCGGTCTTCTTGACGTCGTTCTCGTAGGCGAGGGTCTGGGCCTGCTGGTTGAGGATGTTGGCCTGGGCGTCGTTGACGCGGTAGCGGCCGAGGGCGTCGATCACCTGTGCCCGCCCCCGCAGGGCGCCCTCCAACGCGGTGGACGAGTGACGGGGCCCAACCGTGTAGGCCGGCCCGACGCTGACCGGCTGGTAGTACGAGCCAGTCGTCTGGGCGGCGGCCGGCAGCGTGCAGGCGGCGGCAATCAGGGCGGTCAGGGAAGCGGTGGAGATGTGGCGAGCGGCGGACATGACTCGGACTCCTGCGGGCGAAGATTTGAGGTTTGAGGCGGTGGGCGTTCGTGCTCGTTGACTCCTACGCCGGAACAGACAGACTGTTACGCAATCAGGGCGCCATTTATTCAAACAGCTAGAATTCCCGGGAAACACCCCTTCGGGGGTGTCCCCGCGGTGGGACAAAGCGTCTCAGAGCGAGACGCCCGTTCGCGATGCGAGACACTCCTGCCCGCGTCGGCGCCCTTTGGCGGTCGGCGGTTGGGTGGTTAAACTGGGGGGACCTTCCTGAATGACCGCCCCCCCCGGACGACCCCCGAGCCCACCGATGACGACGCTGCTATCCGTGCTGGCCCAGGCCTCGCTGTACCGCCTGCCGTTGGCCTCGCTCCCGCTGCTGGCTCAGGAGGAGGAGACCGCCTCCTACGGCGTGGCGTTCCTGCTGCTGGTGCTCTGCCTGATTGGCGGCGTGATGGCCGCCGTGCGGGCCGACAAACGCGAGACCGACGTCAAGCGTTAGATCGCACGCTGCCTGCCGGTGGCGTCGTGTGCGGCCGAATAACGTGTGCGGCCAAATAAAAAGAGCCCCCGGCTCGCGCCGAGGGCTCTTAGCGTATGCAGTAGTCGGCTGCGACGCGGCTAGGCGGCGTCGCGTTTCTGGTTGGTGCGGGCCTCGGCTGCGAACGCGGTGACCGCTTCGATCACCTCGGTCTGCTCGGCCTTGGTCAGCTCGGGGAAGACCGGCAGCGAGAGCACCTCGCGAGCGGCCTGCTCGGTGTGCGGCAGGTCGCCTTCCTTGTAGCCGAGTTCGGCGAAGCACTTCTGCAGGTGCAGCGGAACCGGGTAGTAGACCGCCGAGCCGATCTGGCGTTCCGCCAGGTACTGCTGCAGCGCGTCGCGGGCGCCGTCCTCGACACGCACCGTGTACTGGTTCCAGACGCTGCGGCGGCCCTGGGCCACGCCGGGCACGCCGAGGACGTCGCACAGGCCGAGCTTCTTGAAGCGTTCGTTGTAGCGGAGGGCGTGCTTCTCGCGGGCCTCGGCGTACGAGTCGAGGCAGCGGAACTTCACGCCGATCGCGGCCGCCTGGACGGTGTCGAGCCGGCTGTTGAGTCCGACCATGTGGTGGTAGTAGCGGGGCTCCTGGCCGTGGTCGCACAGCACACGCATCTTGCTGGCGAGCTCGGCGTCGTTGGTGGTGATGATGCCGCCGTCGCCCATGCCGCCAAGGTTCTTGGTGGGGTAGAAGCTGAAGCAGCCGATCGTGCCCAACGCGCCGACCCGCTGGCCCCCCTCGGTGGCGCCGATCGCCTGGGCCGCGTCCTCGATGACGTGCAGGTTGTGCTTCTTGGCGATCCGGTTGAGCGCGGTCATGTCGGCCGCCTGGCCGAACAGGTGCACCGGCATGATCGCCTTGGTGTGCGGCGTGATGCGGCGCTCGACGTCCTCGGGCGACAGGTTGTACGTGCCGGGGACGATGTCCGCGAACACCGGCGTCGCGCCGACACGCCACACGCTGCCGGCGGTGGCGAAGAACGTGAAGCTCGGCAGGATCACCTCGTCGCCCGGGCCGATGTCAAGAGCCATCAGCGCGACCAGCAGGGCGTCGGTGCCGGAGGCGCAGCCAATGGCGTGCTCGGTCCCGCAGTAGGCCGCGATGTCCTCCTCCAGCTGCTTCACGGCGGGGCCCTTCAGGAAGGCGCCGGACTTGCAAACCTCGGTGATCGCGGCGGTGATTTCATCCATCAGAGGTTGGTTCTGACGGTTAATATCGAGCATCGGAACGGACATCAGAGAATCCCCTTGTGGGTCGATAGGCGGTGGGCCGGAAAGCGGGGTCCGGGTTGGCAGCGACGGTGCTCCGCCATGATGGCCAGGAGATTAGGCCGAACGCCGATAACGGTCAACGCCGAACTCTGCGTAAATAACGGCCACGGCTAGTATTAGTCTCGGTAAAGCTGGAACTCGCTGAGGTGGATGTTGTCGATGTGCAGCTCCGGCAGCGAGTGTTTCAACCGCAATTGAATGCGGCGGCGCAGCATCTGGAGTTCGGGGTCCTGAAGCTCCTCGAGCGAGGCCAGCCGCGCCGCCGTGATCACCTGATCACGCACGCGGTGCGCACGCGATGCTAGCGTCCGCGAGAACTCGGCGGCGTTCTCCTCGGTCACGCTGGCGTGCACCGTGAAGATCAGCCGCAGCGTGATGTCCTCGATCGGCTGGTAGTCCTTCAGCACGAACGAGCCGAGCTCGAAGCCGACCATCGCCGGTTCCTCGGGCGGCTCCTTGTCGGCGCCGCGCGCGGCGGGCTGGGGCAGGCACAGGGCAAGGCAAACAGCTGTGGCGAATACCGGTTTCATGTCGCTACTTCGTGGGGCGGGGTGGCTTCGTTACAGCGGGTCGGTGATGACGTCGGTGATGACCAGCCGCCGCAGCAGGTGGCCCTCGAAGATCGGCTGGACGGCGTCGAGCGCCCGCGAGCGGAACGCGTTGAGCTGCGGGTCGAGCAGCTCGCCGATGGTCGAGTTGCGGCAGGTGGTCATCACGCGGTCGTTGAGCGTGCTCGAGTTCCTCTCCACCAGGCGCCTGGCGGAGGACGCCTCGTGCGGGTCGACCAGCGCGTCGAGGTGGAATCGGAACAGCACGGCGTTCTTGTACCGGGTGTTGGATTCGTCGTCGACGTAGGCGACCGGCACCGGCACCTCGAAGTCGCCGATCGCCACCTCGACCAGCTCCTCGGAGATCCGGCCGACCTCCTGCTCGTCGATCGTGAAGGTGACCTTCTCGTCCCCGCCGCAGCCGACCAGCGCAGCGAGCGCGCAGGCCAAACCCAAGTTCGGTCTGCAACGCTGGTTCGGCTTGTGCCGACGGGAACGCACGGCGGGGGCTCGCTGGGGTGTGGGAAAGTCGCTCTCAAGGTTACGTCGCCGCCCGGCCGCACGACGAGCTATCCTTGGAGAGAGGGCGCCCGCCGCGGCAAGACCAGCCGACCGAGGCGCCGAACCTGCCGGATCTGACGACCATGACGACCAGTTCCACAACCCGAACGGCCGTTGCCGCCGCTGCGCTGCTGCTGCCCGCCGCGGGGTGCTACGACGCCGCCGCCATGATTGAGCGCGTCCGCAACGACGCCATCCAGTCCCGCCTCGAGGAGATCGACCTCGGCGACTTCCACGTCACGCTGCCCCGCGACGAGACCAACAGCGAGACCACCGAGGTCTTTGTCGATGTCTACGGCCGCGCCGTGCGGTACCGGCTGGCGGACATCGAAACCAAGCTCGAAGAGGAAGACTACTCCTACCGCCAGAACATGCTGCTCGCGGTCCGGAGCACCTCGAACGAAGAACTCGCCGAGCCGGGCCTCGGCACGCTCCGCAAGCGGCTGTTCGAGGTCGTCAACACCACACTGGCGGACACGCCGGTCGAACAGGTCGGGATCGAGTACATCCGCCTGGTGCGTCACTAGCACGCCGCGACCGCTCGTCTGACACCGCACGTGCCCGACCCTGTCGGCCGTTGGCCCAGGGCGTGTTTGAATCGACCGGCCGGGCCGCCTATCCTAGAGGGCTCCCCCGCCACCCCGCCGAGCCGACTGTGCCCGCTTCCGATGACCGCTTCCAGCAGCTTGCCCTGCACGCCGACGACGCAACCGAGATGCTCGAGCGGCTCGCCGAACGCTGCCTCGCAGAGCGGGACTGGGGCACGCTGTTCGAGGCCCGGCTGATGCAGGCCCGGCGCCGGCTCGGGCTGCCGATCGACTGCCGGCTGCTCTCCGACCAGTCGGCCGAGGTCCGTGACCAGCTCGAGCAGGCGTACCACGCCGCGTGCGTCGAGGCGGCCGACGGGATGATCGCCGCCGACCGCTTAGTCGACGCCTGGCCGTACCTCCGCGCGGCGGGCGAGCAGCAGCGGATGGCCGACGCGCTGGCCGCCGTGCGCCCCACCGACCAGACCGCCGAAGAGCTCATCCAGCTCGCCCTGCACGAAGGGGTGAACCCGGCCGTCGGCTTCCGCTGGCTGCTAGACCACTACGGTACGTGCAACGCGGTCACGACGCTCGACGGCCTGGCCGGCTACTTCGAGCCGGACGAGCTGCGGCCCTGTGCCGAGATCCTCGTGGGCTGGATGCACCGCGAGCTGACCGAGAGCGTCGCGGCCCACATCGAACGGGAGGAGGGCCAGCGGCCGGTTGGCAAGTTCACCGATTGGCTGCCGACGCGGCCCTGGTTGTTCGAGCACGAGCTGTCGCACGTCGACGCGTCGCACCTCGGTTCGACCGTGCGGCTGAGCCGGCTGCTCACCGAACCGGCGATCGTCCGCCTAGCACTCGATCTCGCCGAGTACGGGGCCCGGCTGCACGAGTCGCAGCGGTTCCCCCAGCCCCCACCGTTCGAGGACGTGTACACCGCGCACGCGCTCTGGCTGCACGCGGCGCTGGGCGAGCAGGCCGACCAGGCGGCCGCGTACTTCCGCGGGCAGGTCGACTCCCACCCCGACGAGTACAGCCGCCCGGCGTGCGTCGAAGCGTACGTCGACCTGCTGAGCCGGATCGGCCGCGAGTCCCAGGCGCTCGGCGAGCTGGACGAGCTTGTCGCGGCCGACGAGCCGCTGCCCTCGGGCGTGCCGACGCCGCTCGAGCTGGCGCGGGCCTCGGGCGACTGGCCGGCCTACGACCGCTTGGTGCAGAGCCGCGGCGACGCCGTGGGGTACGCGGCGGGGCTGATTGCCCGCCGCGAGGCGCCTTAGAGATCGCCGTGAGGCGCCCTAGCGATCGCCGCGTGGCGGCCTGCCGTTTGCCTCGTCAGGTCGGGGACCGCCGTTCCGCATGCCATAGCGTTGAGGATCATTGCGTTGCGGACCATCACGTTGAGGGCCATCACGGGGAGGGCCATCACGGGGAGGACCGCCGCGGTCCATCCGGTCGCCCAGCATCCGGTCACCCAGCATCCGGGCCATGTCCTCAAGCGTCCGCGGATCGACCCCGCCCAGCTCACGCTCGACGTACAACCGGCGGAGCCGCTCGTCCATCTGATCGCGTGGCAACGCCAACAGCTCCATCCGCTCGTTGTCGGTCAGCGACTCGCTGGCGAAGAAGTCCTCCATGCTGCCGGGGTTAATCTCCGCGGTCGCGAGCTCGAGCAGCCACTGCCGGATCTTGCCGGCGCGGCGTTCGGGCGAGTCGTCCGCCAAGCCCTCTTGCACCGGCTCGCTCAGGCCCGCGGTGAGCTCCCCGTCAATAATCTCCCACACCCGGCGGGCCTCGGCGCGGTGCTCTTGGGGGATGCCAGGCCAGGGGCGGTTGCTGCCGCGCCCTGGGTTGAACGCTACCTGGGGGACCAAAGCCACCAGCAGCGAAGGCTGCGAGGCCATGACCTGATCGAAGCGTTCGCTCCACTTCCGGATCCAGCCGACAGGGGAGTCGTTGCCGGCGCGCTTCTCCCAGTCGTCGAGTCGCTGGTCGCGTGACCGTTGGAGGTCCTTGAGGAGTTGCCGCAGCTCCGGCCGCTCCGCCACCTCGGCGACGGCCGCGCGGAGCGTCCGCTCGTCCTCGGCGGTCAGGTCCCGCCGCGAGCGGTTCACCTCCTGCCGCCGCAGTTCGACAATCCGGTCGACCCGCTTGGCCGGGTCGTCGAGCTGACGCAGCTCGAGCCGCGTGTTGGGCGTCTGCCGCGACGCCCAATCGGCGTACGCCATCGCGACGCGGTGCAAACGATCGGGGGGCAGCTCGGCGGCGGCGTAGGTCTGGTAGCGCTCGCGGAGCTGGGCCTGCTTGCTCTGGGACATCGCGAGGAACTGCCGCTCGGCGGTCTGCAGGCGGTCCTGCGCGACGCCGGTCAGGGCGGCGACCCGCGCGCGGCGCTCGGGCGAGGTCTCGTTTGCCATCTCGGTCCAGGCGTCGGCCGACTGCTCGACCTCGTCGCCCGCGTGGCGGTCGACCAGGCTCGGCTGGCGGGCGGCCAGCAGCGTCAGGAACTCGGCGTCGGCGTTCTGCGTCAGCGGTTCGATGCCCCACAGCACGGGCAGGTCGTGGGCGAGCTGCCGATCCGGCGCGGTCACGACGCCACGCATCACGAAGAACCCGGCGACCACCGCCGCGGCGGCGAGGGCCGTCGCGCCCCACTTGCGGCGGCGCTTGACCACCGGCATGGCGGCGGTGAGCTCGGCCACCTCACGTTCTGCTTCGACCGCGACCATCTCGATCGTTGTGCGGGAAAAGTTCTCGCTTGGGGTCTCCTGCGGCAGGTCGTCTAGCGCGTTCCACGTCTTCTCGAGCGACTGCATCTCGCGCCGCAGCTCGGCGTCCTCGCCGATGCGACGCTCGACCTCCCGCGCCTCCTCGGCCGACAGCTCGCCGTCGAGGTACGCGACCAGCAGCTCGCGGGTCGGGTCGTCGGTTTCTGGGGAAGGAGTGGACAAGTGCGTGGTGGTAGGTGGTTCGTGTTCGCGTTAAGAGTCTGTTTCTATCAACCGTCGCGGCTCCGCCGCGCGTCTAACTATCGACTTTCTGTCCGTGGTCCATGTACGGGGTGAGCGCCTCGCGGAGTTTGCCCCGCGCCCGCGCGAGCAGCGACTTGATCGCCTGCGGCGTCATCTCCATGATCTGGCCGATCTCCTCGTAGCTCAGGTGTTCGAACTTGGCGAGCAGCACGGCCAGGCGTTGCCGCTCGTTGAGGGTCTCGATGGCGGCCAGCACCGCCTCTTGCATCTCGGACTTGTCGAGCTGCCGGGTCGGCATCAGGGCGCTGGCCGCCGTGGCCGAGGCCGCGATCGGGTTGAAGCTGCTCTCGTCCGGCGCCGCCGTGACATTGACCTCCTTGCGGCGGGACAGCGTCCGCAGCGCGTTCGAGGCGACATTGTTGGCGATCGTGAACAACCAGGTGGAAAACTTCGAGCCCGGCACGTACCGCTTGCGGGCCCGGTAGACCCGCAGGAACACGTCCTGGGCCAGGTCCTCGGCCATGTCCCGTCGGCTGGTCAGGTGCACCATCAGCGACACCAGTCGGTTTTGGTACCGCTGCACCAACTCCTCAAACGCGGCCGCGTCGTCGTCGCGCACGCGCAGCATCAAACGCACGTCCGGGTCGGAGTGCGTGTAGCGCTGGATCGTGCTGTCGCTGATCGACAATGGGTGCTCCGGCGTGTGGTGGCCCGACAGCAACGGGCACGGCGTGCCGGGCGGCGGGGAGGGGGCTGCAGCCTATTTTAAGCGCCGCCCCGACCGCCAACCAGCTTGCCTGGCCCCGTTTGCAGGCCTGAGAAAATAAACCCCGCGAGACGCCGCGGGTTCTTCCGGCTGTGCCCCCAAAAAGACCGCTCGGCGTGGGCTAGCGATGCCGCCGCGAGTCCGCCACGCGGGCCCTGGGGCCGGCTACTGGGCGTCTGAGAACCGCCGCCGGTAGAGCCACCGCTCCCACCAGTGGGCGTGACGCAGGTTCGGGTCTTCCGCCGCCACGGTGTGCTGCTTGCCCCGGCGGGTCGACAATTGGACCTGGCCGTCCTCCAGCCGCTCCTGGACCACCCAGAACTTGTCGACGACGTACGAGTAGGTCTCGCCGCGGGGGGCCGCGGAGACCTCCTTCGCTCGGGGGCCCGGCGAGGTGCTGTGTTTCTGCTTGCGGTAGACCACCCAATCTCCAGGCACAAATGGCTTCACAGCATCCTCGTCACGGAATGGGCACGGGTTACCACGGCAGGGGAGGGCCCGATATACTCTTGCCCAGGTTAACGCCTTAACGAAATCTTAACAATGCTAGTGGACGCGGACCGTTGAACGTTGCTTCTCTCATTCAGCTTATCAGCGAACTCGTTGGCGGACTCGGGATATTCCTGCTCGGCATGAAACACATGTCCGAGGGGATGCAGGCGGTTGCCGGCGCCAGCCTGCGTCGGATGATCAGCACGGTCACTGGCAATCGGTTCTTCGCGATCCTCGTCGGCGTCATCGTGACCTGCGTCGTGCAGTCGAGTTCGATCACCACGGTCATGGTAGTCGGCTTCGTCAACAGCGGCGTGATGAGCCTGGCCCAGGCGGTCGGCGTCATTATGGGCGCCAACATCGGCACCACCATCACCGGCTGGATCCTGGTGCTGAAGATCGGCAAGTACGGCCTGCCGATCCTTGGCGTGGCGGCGTTTGGCTACCTCTTCTCCCGCAGCGACCGCTGGCGGTACTGGGCCATGGCGATCATGGGCATCGGCATGGTGTTCTTCGGCCTGGAGCTCATGAAGGACGCCTGCGCCATCATCAAGGAAACCCCCGAGTTCGAGACCTGGTTCCGCGCCTTCCGCGCAGACAGCTACCTCGGCGTGCTCAAGTGCGCTATGATCGGCTGCGTCCTCACGACCCTGGTGCAGTCCTCCTCCGCCACGCTCGCCATCACGGTCTCGCTCGCCACCCAGGGTGTCATCTCGTACCAGACCGCCGCCGCGCTGGTGCTGGGCGAGAACATCGGCACCACCATCACGGCGCTCTTGGCGTCGCTCGGCGCGACAACCAACGCTCGGCGGGCCGCCTACTTCCACGTGCTGTTCAACTTGGTTGGCGTGTTCTGGATCACGCTAGTGTTCTTTCCCTACATCCGGCTGGTGCAGTGGGTCGTCCGCCTAGTCCTCCGCTTGGTCTTTGGGGTGGACGTCGGCTCGGACGTTGGCGAGGCGGTGCTGGTGGACGGCCAGGCGACCTACCCGCACACCACGGCCGTCATTGCCGCGACGCACAGCATCTTCAACATCGCCAACGTGCTGCTGTTCCTGCCGTTCGTGCCGATGCTGGTGCGGATGCTCGAGCGGGTGATCCCCTCCAAGGACTTCAAGGAGAAGCCGCACCTCACCGACCTCGACGTGCGGATGCTCGACACGCCGAACCTCGCCATCGAGCAGTCACGCAACGAGCTCGAGCGGATGGGCGACGGCTGCGAGAAGATGATGGGCTGGCTGATGGAGCTCCGCGAGCAGGACGAGCCCGACAAGAACCTCGCCAACCGGCTCCGACGCCGCGAGAAGGTGCTCGATTCGATCCAGGACGAGATCTCCGAGTTCATCACCAAGCTGCTCTCGGGCAGCGCCCCGCACAGCGTCGCGGACGAGGCGTGCCGGCAGCTCCGCATGGCCGACGAGTTCGAGTCGATCAGCGACTACCTGGTCGACCTCGACAAGTTCGACCGCAAGCTCCGCCGCGACAGCTTCCGCTTCACGCCCGCCCACCGCGAGGGCCTGAACGCCATCAACCGGGAGCTGCACGAGCACCTCACGGCCATCAACGCGGCCTTGAAGGTCGCCAACAGCAACATCTACGTCGAGGCAGCGCCCGTCGCCAAGCGGATCCGCACGCACATCAAGCAGTTCCGCCGCGAGCACCTCGAGGACGTCACGATCGGCGGCGTGCCGCCGCTGGTCAACGTGGCGCTGCTGGCGTCGCTCAACGCCTACTCCCGCGTGCTCGACCACGCGCAGAACATCGCCGAGGCGATCGCGGGGGAGAGCTAGCGGTACGGGCGCCGCCAACTACGGCGCCGACGCAAGCTCGCCGGTCATGTGCAGGTGGTTGTGGTCGATGTAGACCACGTACGCGCCGTCCCTACGCCAGAAGCGGCGGCCGAAGTACACGGTGCACTTGAAGTGGGCGTGGTGCTGCTGCGCCGGCCCGATCATCGGGTACACTCGTACCGGGTCCACGAAGTCGGCGATCTTCTCCCGGACGATCCGCACGTTGCTTGTCGGCGCGCGGCGCCCCTTGGGAAGTGCCTTCTCAAGCGCCCGAAGGATCTCTGCATCGCTCGGGGGCGGCAAGATCGTCACCCGCTCGCCAGAGGTGATTGGCCCCAGGACCGGGATCCGTTTCGCCGAGGCCCCGCGCGGCGGCTGCCACCAGGCGACGACGCCCAGCAGCAGCGAGGTCGCGGTGAGCAGAATCAGCAGACCACGGGTGTCGAACCGGAGCCAGCGTCGGCGGGGTTGGGCAGTCACCTCCCCAGGCAAACGCTGCTTCAACTCGTCAACCCGTTCCTGAAGGTCGGCAATCTGCGCCTCCAGCTCTGCGATCATCCCCTCGGTGCGTTGCTGTTCGGCAGGGGCAACGGCGGGGGGGTCCCGAACCAAGGCTAACGTTTCCTCCCAAAGCGTAGTGCAGCCGTCAAGCAGTGTTTGATCTCTGGTAGTCGCTGCCCTACAGCAAACTATCCAGCAGCAGCCGGATCTTCCGCATCTCGCCCTCGTGGTCGACGTCTTCCATCGGGGTCATGTTGACCGACAACGCGCGGTTGTACTTGGCGGCGCCCAGCTGGCTGACCAGCTTGCCGTAGTCGACCTCGCCCTGGCCGACCCGGACCTGCAGCTCGTTCTTGCTGGTGTCGCGCAGGTGCACGTGCTGCACGTGGTCGATCAGCTTGTCGTAGCCGCGGTTCTGGTTCGGGCCGTAGATCATGCAGCTCGGGTCGAGCGTCAGTTTGAGGCCCGGCACGTTGTTGCAGAACATCAGCGCGGTGTCGACGTCCTGGCTCATGCGGTCGACCTGCGTCTTGAGCGAAACCACCGCGCCCTCGAGCGAGGCCATCGCCGACAGCTTCCGCAGCCGCTCGACCTCCTCGTTGAACGGGGCGCCCAGCTCGGCCGACGGCACCACCATCGTCACGACCTTGATCGCCTTGGCCAGCTTGCAGCACGCGCTGAACTGCTCGTAGTAGGCGGGGCCTTCGGCGTCGATGTTGATCGACAGCGCGGCCACCGTCATGCGGTGCGTCGCCCGGCACAGGTTGATCGCCCGCTCCAGGTCCGCTAGCACCTCCGAGGGCTTCAGCCAGCCGTCCTGCTCGTGGATGGCCAGTTCCACCACCGTGTATTCCAGGTCGACGAGCCGCGACAGCGCCTCTTTTGAGCTGAGGTCGGGGAAACACTCTGTCGAAGCACAAACAAACACGAGAGACTCCTTCCAAGGGGGCCGCCATCCGGCGCGTTACAGCCCGCCTACTTTAACGACCTTACGCGAAGCTCTGCAATGGCGATAGCAGCCCACAATAGCCGGCGAGCTACGCCTCGGCGGATGCCCCGGCGCCGATCCTCCTGTCGGGCAACCTCAACACCGGGTTCCCCGGCGAGGCGTAGCTCGCCGGCTATTCTGGTACCGCCTTCCAACGCGGCTCTGGCTCTGGCATGCTAGCTTAGGTCACCTGGTCCTCACCCTATGCCGCTTGTTATGCCCGTCACGGACGACGCCCCCACGATTGCAGCGCCCCGCAAGCGGGCGGTCCGCCGCCGGCTGAAGGGCTGGTTCGCCGCCCACGCCCGCGACCTGCCGTGGCGCGAGAACCGCGACCCGTACCGCGTCTGGCTCAGCGAGATCATGCTGCAGCAGACCCAGGTCGAAACGGTCAAACCGTACTTCGCCCGCTTCCTCGCGGCATTCCCCACCGTCCACGACCTGGCCGCCGCTCCGGAGCAGCAGGTGCTGCGGCTGTGGGAGGGCCTCGGCTACTACCGCCGCGCCCGCGGCCTGCACGCCGCCGCCAAGGTGCTGGTCAGTGAGCACAACGGCCAGTTCCCCCGCGACCTCGCCGCCCTCCAAAACCTGCCGGGCGTCGGCCGCTACACGGCGGGCGCGATCGCGTCGATCGCGTTCGACCTGCCCGCGCCGATCCTCGAGGCGAACACCATCCGGCTGTTCACCCGGCTCACCGCCTACCGCGGCGATCCGACCTCCACGCCGGGGCAGAAGTACCTCTGGCGGGTGGCCGAGGCGCTGGTGCCGCCGGAGGGCGCCTCGCAGTTCAACCAGGCCGTGATGGAGCTCGGCGCGTTGGTCTGCACGCCGAAGGCCCCGAAGTGTGACGCGTGCCCGCTCGCCAAGCAGTGCGAGGCCAATCTGCAGGACGCCGTGGAGCTGCTGCAGCCAACCACCAAGAAGCTGAAATTCGTCGACGTCAACGAGGCCGCCGTGGTGGTCTACAAGGGCGAGCAGGTGCTGGTCCGCCAGTGCGGCCCCGGCGAGCGGTGGAGCGGCCTGTGGGATTTTCCAAGGTTTGCGGTCGAGAGCGAAGGGCCGCTGTTCGCGCAGGACGAGCTGACCAAGAAGGTCGCTGAGCAGACCGGCGTCGAGGTCCGTGGCGCTTCGCACCTCAAGACGCTCAAGCACGGGGTCACCAAGCACCGCATCACGCTCGACTGCTACACCGCCAAGCGAACCGCTGGCCGGTTGAAGTCCACCGCCGACAGCCCCACGCGGTGGATCGACCCGGCCGAGCTAGGCGAGCTGCCGCTAAGTGTGACGGGGCGGAAGATTGCGAAGCTGATTGGGTAGTGGTCGTGGGACCTTGAATGGGTAGGAGCCACCTCGCGGCCGGCTGGCCGAGAGCAAGACTGCGGTTGTCCTCTTTGCTTTGGGGATGTAAGGGCGACGACCGGTTGCCTGGCCGAGTGCGTTCCACCGAGCCTCTCGCTAGGCAGCCTCTCGACCAGGTTGGCTCCTGCCATGCCAAGGTTGGCGGTGGATGGGGCCAAGAACCAACCAAAGCGACGAGTTTTCCAATTGCTTGCATCCGGTCGATCGGCGCCGCCGTATCATAGGCGTACTTGAAGGACTGCAATCCGCGGGCTCCCACCAGCTCCCCCTCCACGCTAATGAGACAACTATGAGCTTCCCAATTCAACTATTCACTGCGTGCATGGTCGCCGTCGCCGCATCGGTGGCGTCCGCCCAAACGACTATCGTGGCCCCCAATGGCTTCGCGATGACCGATGGCTCGGCCATCGCCGACGGTCCGATCGATGACGCCGGCGATCGCTTTCAGCAGGTCTACAGCGGCAGCTTCTTCGGTGGGCCCGTCCTTATCACGGAAATCCAGTTCCGCGCAGCGAACCCGGAAAACAGTTTCCGTCCGAACTCGATCACCGCCAGCGACGTCCTCGTCACCCTATCGACAACGTTGAGCGAGGCCAGTGCCGCCGGCATCGCCAGCGCCTTCGATGACAATGTTGGCAGTGACGTCCAGACCGTGCTGACCGGCATGCTCACTCTCGACCGCGGCGGCTCTAACGCGACCGGCCCGCAGCCTTTCGAGTACGGCTTCGTCCTCGACACGCCGTTCGCTTTCGACCCGTCGTTTGGCAACCTGCTGCTGGACGTCAGTGTTCCATCCTCGGCAAGCATCGCTCTCGGCTCGGGCTTCGGCGCACTCGAGAGCTTTGACGCTGTGGTCGATCAGCCCGACATCGATGGCATCGCCAGCAAGACAGGAAACTTCGGCGCCACCTCGACCGGTCTTGTAACGCAGTTCACGACTGTCCCGGTCCCCGAGCCTGGTAGCGGCGTCACCCTGCTAGGCGCCGGCGCCTTCGTGTTGTTCCGCAGGCTCTCTAGGTAGTCCGTTTATCAACCCGCGTGACCGAGTCGCACCCTTTCTAGTCGCTCGGAATCAGGGAAGCGTCGGGCGCCCTCCCGCGTTCGGGTGGGAACCGCTCCGCACGCACGTTCCGTCAGTATGAGCTGCCCCGCCGGCGGGCCGGAACCCCACCGGCTTCCGCCGGTGGCTGCTCGGCTAGGCCGTGAGTTGCGATGCCGCTAGGAAGGTTGGCGGCAACCGATTGGAGTTCACGCTCCAGCGCGCTATCAGTTCGGTCAGCAGCATACCCACGGCTGTTGCACCGGGTGACTGCGTGGCCATGCTTGTTGGGGGCCGCCTCTACTCCCGGCCTAAACTCGACGTGGGCATCACGCATGGCTAGTGAGGGGAGTTGGGATCGCGCTATCCCTCAGCTGCCTCAAGCACCATCCGGTCGTATTCTCTCAGATCCACAGCTTCCGGCTCGTCGAACCAACTTCGGACCATCACGAGCAGTCGAACGGCCCGGCTTGGTTCTTCGAGCTTCGACCGATCGCCGTTAATCCAGTTCATCAGGAAGTAGACTCTGGTCGTGTTGGCATGTCGGCCAGCGGTCACCGTTAGGGTGCTCTCGCTGCCATCGTGCACCCGTTGTCCGTACTGGCTCTCTAAGTCGAAGAATCTTGCTTCAATCAAGGCTGTGCGAAACTCAGCCAACTGCTTGTTCGATAGCAGCAACCTCCTGCGAGTACGTTTTGGGAAAGTGTCGACTGTGAGTTCCGCTTGTCCAGCCGAGTTCACGCTCAGGTGCCAGGAACTCCCTTTTGAAAACCGACCGATTTGGCTGACGGATAGCGTGAGGGGGGCGCCCTCCAACTGCGTGGCGGTTACGCCAGAGGGACGAGGCTCGGCGGCATCCAAGGGCGCGATCGCCACTAGCGTAAAAACGAATGCCATGAGGCTGAGGGTCACGTGATTGAGCATCGCTCTACCTACTGGTTGAATGTCCGAGGGAAGTCACGGCGGGGGAAGCGAGGACACAAGCGGGCGCCCTCCATTGGGGAGTTTGCCATCCCAAATGGTGATGGGACCGCCGGCCCAGCCTCTTAGATACCGGAAAGGCGCCAGTAGTTCCCAGCAAAGATCACAATCCGTGTTTCTCTGCCCACTCGGCCGTCCAGCTATAGATCCTGACGTGGTGAATCACTAGTCTCGACTCACCAGGCGTTCGCTTGCTGAGTTCGCAACCGCCCCACGAATCCGACATCCAGGTGATCGTGGGGACAATCGTCGAGTTCGACCGCCTCGCGGAGGAGAGTCAGTGAACGGATCAGATGATCGAGACCCGCAGCATCTGCGTGCACAAATCATTGGACCCGAGGATCTGTAGCGAAGCTCAGGACGTGTTCTGGCTTCGGCAGGTCGTGTGTGAGATGCGAGTTGGGTTGATGGTGATCCGCCGCTTACGCACGACAGGCGAGCGTTCCTCGTGGTTCACCCCCACCCCGGCCCTCCCCCAGCGGGGGAGGGAGTGGATGGCCTTACGCCGCACCCGCCTGATCGATATGCACATCCAGCTGCGGGAACGGGATCTCGATCCCCTCGCGGTCGAGCGCGACCTTGATGTCGCGGAGCAGTTGCTGCTTGAGCGCCAGGAAGTCGGCCGTGGGAGCCCACACGCGGACCGTCCAGTCGACGCTCGACGCGCCCAGGCCCTGCAGCACGACCGCCGGGTCCTTGCCGGGGTAGACCCCTTCGATGCCGGCGGCGACCTGCTCGAGCACCGCCCGGGTCTGGTCGATGTCGGCCGAGTAGCTGACGCCCACATCGCCGTCGACGCGGCGGTAGGAGTGGTAGGTGATGTTCTCGATCACCGAGCCGAAGATCTCGCCGTTGGGGATGATGATCCGCTTGTGGTCGAACGTGTCCATCGACGTGGTGAAGATCGAGATCTCGTCGATCACGCCGAGCTGCCCCGCCACGTTGACCGCGTCGCCGACCTTGAACGGGCGGAACAACAGCAGCATCGCGCCGGCCGCGAAGTTGGACAACGTCCCCTGGAACGCGAGGCCCACGGCCAGGCCCGCGGCGCCGATCAGCGCGGCGAAGCTGGTGGTCTCGACGCCGAAGTAGCTGAGGCTCATCAAACCGGCCAGCAGCAGCACCAGCCACCGCGCGAGCCGCGACAGGAACTTGGTCAGCGTGACGTCGAACCGCAGCCGGCCGAGCGCGCGGTCCACTAGCATCGACAGCCAGCCGGCCAGCGTCCAGGCGATGTAGAAGACGATCAGCGCCAGGCCGATCCGCGCGCCCCACTGCACCAGGTAGTAGGCCGCGATGTCCTTCCACTCGCCGGCGTCGAGCGCCCCCCAGTTGAGCTTCATCAGGTCGGTGTAGGTCTGGGGCGACAGACCCGGGGGAGGGGTCATCAGCTTCTCTCCACCAGCGGCGGCGGCCGCCGCGGCGTCGACGGCGCTGGCCGCGGGTGGCGTTGTGCCCGCTTGCACCGTTTGCGCTGCTGGCTGCTGAACCGGAGGCTGTTGGGCTTGGGCGAGAAGCAGCGATAGCATGACGGACTCCGGGCGGGCGGTGGTAGCAGAGGGATCGCGACTCGCGCGACTTCTAGCAAACCGCCTATTCGTCCGCAATGCGAACGCCCGCCCTCCGAAGTCCCCCTCCCCGGCTAGGAGAGGGGCTAGGAGAGGGGGCGCCCCGGGTACCCGCTTTGCGCTACAGCCGACAGATTACATCTGTCGGAGAGCCCGGGGAAAGCTTTTTCAGCGGGCGAGCCGCAAGGTGGCGCCTCCGACGGATGTAATCCGTCGGCTACTGGGGGCACGCCGGGCACGGACGGCCGGAGCTCCCTCCGCTGCCGTATCCGCGCAAGGAGGGCCTGGCGGCCCACGCTAGAGAGTGGCGGAGCGGCCTGCGGCTACAGCGCGTGCTGGTCGCCCGCGGCGCTGGAGCCGGTCGGGTTGGTGTTGAGGTCCGGCGAGCCGGCCAGGGCGGCCTGCAGGGCCGACAGCTGCTGGGCCGTGCGGAGGTTGGCGGCGAGGGTCTGCGTCAGCAGGTCCTTCGCGCGGTTGACCTGGCCCTCGACCGCGGCCAGGTGGTCGGTGATCGCCTTCAGGTCACGCTGGACGCCGGCCAGGTCGTGCTTGAGCTTGCGCTGCTCTTCCTGGCGGAACTCGCCGAGCTTCTTCGCGCCCTCGAGGGCGGCCAGGGTCTGCTGCAGGTTGGACTGCAGCGACAGGCCCTCGCTCCGCAGCTCGCGCTGCCGCTTGGCCTGCTCCTGGAACTCGAACGCGTAGTCACGCAGCTCGCGGTAGTAGATCTTCTGCTGGGCCGAGTCGATCGACTCCGGGCCGACCAGGTTGCCGTCCTGGTCGATGCCCATCACGCGGCGGGGCGGGTCGTCCGGCTGGACCGGGCCGCCGTGCCGCAGGTACTCCTCGACGCTCCCCTCCGGGAGGATCGCACGGAGCTGCTGCTCGCTCATGCCGGCAAACATCTTGTGGGTGTCGACCGGCATCGACTCGTGCAGCGTCCACGGGCGGCCGTCGGCGGCGCTGTCGAAGTAGCGGTCGAGGTCGTCGGGGTGCATCTGCAGGACCGGCTCGAGCCGCAGCTGACGCGGCGACGCCTGGACCACGCGGAACTCGCCGATGTACGCCGCGCCCTGCGACGGGTCGCCCTGCTCGAACGCGTACAGGATGGCGCCCTGGGTGATGTTCAGCGGGGGCGCGTCGTCCGACACCGCGACGTTCACCGTAAACGACTGCTGGTCCGGCGCGCCGAGCGGGCGGACGTTGTCCCACAGCCGGCCGCGGACACGGTTGACCATCCGCAGCTGGTGCTCGAGGTCGCCGATGCTCTTGATCTCTTCGGCGTTCTCGTCGAGCCCGAGCGGCTCGGCCAGCCGGGCGACCATGCCGCCGTTCTCGGTGCCGCGGTTGATGGCTTCGATCCGAGACTCTACCTCTTCAAGCGACGCGAGCGCGTCGGTCTCGGTCTTCTGATACTTGGCCCGGACCGACAGCACGCGGTAGCCGAGGTTCGAGAAGCCGACGGTAGAGAACACCAGGCCGACCACCACCAGCACGTGCGCCCAATGCCACACCTTGCTGGCGAGAATCGCCAGGGCGATGCTTGCGATCAGGACAACAACGACGACTATCAGGCCGATCATACGCGAAAATCCCGGGTCCGAGCCGCCCCCGCTGGGGCGACGCGACTACGAGGTTGGGGAATGCGAGGTTGGGGAATGCGAAGTTTAGGCAATCCGTGAACCTTGATCTTAAATGCCGCCGGGCCAAAGATCAACGAAACGGAGCTACCCAGATTGCCACAAATCCTTGCGATTGTGACGGTTACACGCCCTGCCCGAGCAGGATGTCCCCCTCCCCTGAAGGGGGAGGGGCTAGGGGAGGGGCAGAGTTCCCCGCTAGTTGGCGTGGTCCTGTACGAGCAACCCCGGGCAGGGTCATACCCTAGACCGACACCCAACCCGCAGAGATTGGGCCTGACGGCCCACGCTACGGGTGGCCGTGGTTCGAAGCCAGTGGGGCTGGCCGGCTACCGCACGGCGTCGAAGTGGTGGCCCTTGCCGACGGCCTTGCCGAGCTGGCCGGCGGACTCGATTAGCTGCACCATCGCGTCGCCGGCCGCCTTCTGGGCGTCGAGCGACTTCTTGGCGAGCGCAAAGCCAATCTGGCTCTGCGTCTGCGACTGCTTGGCGGCGATCACACTACTGATGGCGGCGTCGGTGCTCATACGGTCCTCTATCGGCTCGGGGAGGAAGATTGCCCCTAACCGTAGCACCGAATTCGGCCGCCGAGCGGTGTGGCTTGCCGCTCAAGTTGTCGCAACCGGCACAATCGGGCCGCGCTGTGCCGGATGAACAGGAGGCCGCAGAGGAAGCAGAGGAGCAGGATAGGAGGTAGGCCGGCAACAAGCGCCAGCGCCGTTCCGGCGCTTGCGGACCGAACTGCCGGAACCGCGCTGGCGCTTGTTGCCGGCCTACCCGTTCTCTGCTCTCTCTGCGCCCTCATGTTCGCAACCTGCGTCGCCTAGTAGGCAGCTCCGCTATTCCTCCCGCAGATCAGGATAAACGTCAGGCCAGTTGAAAACCTCCTCGCCGTTGCGGGTCAGCATGGCCCGCAGCAGCTTGGGGTCGGTGTCGGTTGGCGTGTCGCGGACGGAGCCGTCGGCTAGCGCCCGCAGGAAGAAGCCGTTGTAGTGACCGCCGAATTCCGGCAGGGGGCCGTCTGCGGGGATCTCGATATCCTCCGGCTTCGTCCACGGGATGTCACGTTTGGCCTCAACAATCAAGATGGTCTTCGAGGTGCCGTCGGTGACCTCGCGGATCCTTACGGCCTGCTCGCCGGGGAACATCGTTTGTTTGCCGACCGGCACAAAGTAGGAAGCGTAGTCCGATGTGGTTGCGCTCGGGTCGATCATCACAGGCACCAGCGTGTTGGCGATCTTCATGTTCGCCTCGCTGTCCCACGGCTCGTCAAACCTGTACAGGTCGTACAAGGCCTGCTCATCAAGGAACGGCAGAATCGCCACCCGCCAGCTGTGGGGGTGCGGGCTGCGTTTCTTCTCGTTCGTCTCCGGATCCACGTACTCGTAGTTGAGGGCCGCCGGGTAGTGCCCGTAGGTGCTCTCGTAGTTGAGCATCGCGAGCCCCAACTGCTTGAGGTTGTTGGCGCTCTGCGAACGCCGGGCCGCGACCCGCGCGGCGGTGACCGCTGGCAAAAGCGTGCTGGCGAGCTCGCCAATCTCCGCGACCGACTCGTCGGGCTGGTACACGACGCGGGCGTCGGCGCCGTCGGCCTTGATTTCGAGACCGGCCAGGGCGCTGCCCAGCACGCTCACCGCCTGATCGTACATCGCGCGTTGCTCGTCCGGCACGGCGGCGAAGGGCTGCTGGATGGCGTTCTGGCCCAGCACCCGCATCGCGTCCAGCATCGCGACGACCTGCTTAGCCGAATCCTCGCTGTCGGTCTCGGCGGTGAGCTGGAGCCGAGCGTTCTCGTCGATTGAGAGCGAGCCGGTGATGCGCTGAATCTTCTCTAGCGTCGGCGCGATCAACGCCGCCTGGCGGTTCTCCTGCATCTCCTGCCGCAGGCCAGTCGCTAAGACCTGCTGGTTGTCGATCCAGAGATTAAGGGCGGCTGGCTCGTCGCCCCAAGCCGCGGCGCAGGCCGGTACTGGGTTCTCAAGCGGCGGCGCCTGGTTGACCGTGTAATCGCAGACCAGCGTGGTGTCGTCAAGCAGCACGACCTGTGCAACGTTGTTTCTCCAAGCACGCCGCGTTTCTCTCGACTCTTCCTCGAACCCGAGGTGGCTGAGGGCGGCGGTCACTTTCTTGAGTGCTTCTGTGTTGAGAGTCCTGATTGCCAGTCGGGGCGCGTGGCGGCCTGTTGAAGGCACGGCGAGAAGGATTTCAGAGATTTCGTTGAGGCTTAGGTTCACGTCACGGAATCGGTCGCGGACGGCATCCGACTCCAGAAGACGCGCCATCTCGGGTTCGTGCGCAACTCGAGCGACGTTAACGGACAAAACCACCATCGAGTCCTTGGGCGCCAGCGTCAGCGGGATGGGCTCGCTGTTGTTGAGGTCCACGACGTCGTAGACCGCCGGTTCCTCCGCCACGCCCGCCGGCGGCCGCAGCCCGGCCACGCCTACCGCAACCAGCGCCAGCGTCGCCGCGGCGGTCCACTTCAGTCCGGCGGCCGGGCGGCCGTTGAGCGTTGCAAGCGGTGAGCGGAGCATCTCGACTCTCCTCATGAGCAGGGAACGAGTGGGGAACAAGGTCCGCGCGGGGCCGGCGACCCGCTGCGGCGGGGTTGCCAGGGCGAGCGCGGCGAGCGTCTGCAGGTACTGCTGGCTGCCGCCGGTGAGCCGGGCGGCCGCGGCGTCGGCGGCCAGTTCTTGTTCGAGCTGCAGCCGCGCGGCCAGCCAGCGCACCAGCGGGTTGTAGAAGTGCACCGCCACCGCCAGCCGGGCGACCACCCAGCCCAGGTAGTCGCGGCCGGCGATGTGGGCCAGTTCGTGCGCGAGCACCGCGCGGAGTTCATCGCTGGACCACTTCTGCCAGCCAGCCGGCAGCAAGATCTGCGGCCGGCGCCAGCCAATGGTCGCCGGCGTCGACAGTGAATGAGACTCCCGCACCGCCACCCGAGCGTCGACCGCCAGGTCGTCTCTCAACCGGCCAAGCTCAGCCAGCAGCTCTTCGTCCTCAATTGCCGAGCTCCCCCGCGAAAGCCGCCGCACACTCACCAGCCCAACCGCGAGCCGCAGCAGGCTGAACACCGCGCCGGCGATCGCGGCCAGCACAAGCCACGACCACTGCGAGTTTCTGGTTGGATTGATGGGCTGCTGCTCGGTCAACGCGGTGGTGAACTCCCGGGCGTAGTCCGACAGGGTGAACTGCTGGAGCGTGGGGGGGGCGAAGTCCTGCGGCGGGTCCTCCCCCACGTCTGCGGCCGTGGGTTGCTCGGCCGCGGCCGCCAACGGCATCGCGCCGACGCTGTTGTCTGGTTTGGCCGTCAGCTCCCACCGCGGCCAGGGGCTGCCGGCCAGCAGGGTCAGGCCGAGCGTCAGCACCATGCCCCACAGCAGGGCGGCCACGGCGGCCCGGGCGCCGAGCCGCCGGGCGACGGCGTACATGGCGAGCATCGCGAGCGAGAAGACCGCGACCTGCAACGCGCAGCGGACCAGCACCGAATCGAGCGGAGTCATTGCTTGCCCCCTTCATCGAGGATGTCTTTGAGCACCTGCCGCTCCTTGGCCGACAGCTTCTTCCCGTCCAACAGCCGCACCAGCAGCTCCTCACGCGAGCCGCCGAACACCCGCTTCACCATGTCAGTGACCAACCGGCCGGATACCTCGTCGAACGAGCGAAGCGGCTGGTAGACGAACGGGCGCTGCGTGCCGGTCTGCTTGAGGAACTTCTTCTCGACCAGGATCTTGATAAGCGTCGCGACCGTGGTGTACGCCAGGTCGCGGCCCGAGTTGGCCAACGCGTCCCGGGCGTCGACCGCGGTCTGGGGGCCCTGGTCCCAGAAGACGTGCATCAGCTCGAGCTCACGCTCGGTCAGCTCGCTGGCCTTTGGCCTCGCCATGGCGGGGGCTCCTCGGCGGTAGAGAAGTGGATGTTTGGTTTGTTAGATTTGGTTTTATAGATTTGCGGGTGGCGAGTCAAGGAAAAACTTGTTGGTGGACCCACGGCGGCCCCAATAGCCGACGGATTACATCCGTCGGACGCCCCAGTGATTGCCCCGTTTGGCAGGGCATCCGATGGATGTAATCCATCGGCTACCGGTCAATTCGCGAAGGCCGGAACAAGCGCAGCGCCGTTCCGGCAGACAGAATCGCAAGTGCCGGAACGGCGCTGCGCTTGTTGCCGGCCTACCGACTTCAATGAAGCACGGGCGCTTCGCCCGTGGGGTTGTTGGGATCGGCGCCGCCGAGGCGACCGTCCTAAGCGGTCGTTTGATAGGCTCAATTTCTCAACACTTTGTCGTAGAAAGGAGCCACCAACCGCGGTCCAATGAGGGGTTGGTCGCGACGGTCGGCCGAGGGCGGCGGGGCGGTGCTTGGATTGTGCCGCGTTTGGTACGCTTACCGTGGGCGTGAGGGACAAAAACCCTCACCCCCAGCGGCGGTGAATCGTCGTAAGTAGTTCTGGAGCAAGCAATTGCTAAGATTGCGGGACGGGACTCCGCTGGGTTCTGTCCCCTCCGATCGAATAATCGGACACTACCCGCCTGGCGACGCGGCCCGGGCCAGGCGGTCGGAGCTCATTCAAAAACCATCAGGCGAGGCGGCCATGACTTACCTACTTGCCCTCGATCAGGGCACCACCAGCTCGCGGGCAATCGTCTTCGATACTGACGGCGCCCAGGTGGCGGTGGCGCAGCGGGAGTTCCAGCAGCACTACCCCCAGCCGGGCTGGGTCGAGCACGACGCCAACGAGATCTGGGCCACGCAGCGCGATGTCGCCATCGAGGCGCTCGCCAAGGCCGGCCTCAAGGCGGCCGACATCGCCGCCCTCGGGATCGTCAACCAACGCGAGACGCTCGTCGTCTGGGACCGCGCGACCGGCGAGCCGGTCTGCCGCGCGATTGTCTGGCAGGACCGCCGCACCGCCGCCATGTGCCGCCAGCTGAAGGACGCCGAGCCGATCTTCCGGACCAAGACCGGCCTGCTGCTCGACCCGTACTTCACCGGCACCAAGCTCGCCTGGCTGCTGGACAACGAGCCGGGGCTCCGCGCCCGGGCCGAGGCGGGCGAGCTGGCCGCCGGCACGATCGACAGCTGGCTGGTCTACAAGCTGACAAACGGGAAGCAGCACGTCACCGACGCGTCGAACGCATCCCGCACGCTGCTCCTCAACCTGCAGACCTGCGAGTGGGACAACGAGCTGCTCGACATCCTCCGCGTGCCCGCCGCTCTGCTGCCGGCGGTGGTCGACTCGAGCGGCGTCTGCGGCGAGGTCTCCGGAGTTGACGAGCTGAACGGCATCGCCATTGCCGGCCTCGCGGGCGACCAGCAGTCGGCGCTGTTCGGCCAGGCGTGCTTCGGCAAGGGCGACGCCAAGAACACCTACGGCACCGGCAGCTTCTTGCTGGTCAACACCGGCACGGAGGTCGCCGCGTCCCATCAGAAGCTGCTGTCGACCGTCGGCTGGCGGATCGGCGGCGTCACCGAGTACGCGCTGGAGGGGAGCGTGTTCGTCACCGGCGCCGCCGTGCAGTGGCTGCGTGACGGGCTGGGGATCATCAAGCAGTCGGCCGACGTCGAGGCGCTCGCCAATCAAGTCCCCGACACGGGTGATGTGTACCTGGTGCCGGCGTTCGCGGGGCTCGGCGCGCCGCACTGGGACCCCGATGCGCGGGGCACGATCGTCGGCATGACCCGCGGCACGACCGCCGCGCACATTGCCCGGGCGACCCTCGAGGGGATCGCGCTGCAGTCGGTCGAGCTGGCCGAGGCAATGCGGGCCGACACCGGCCTGGCGATTGACGAGCTCCGCGTCGACGGCGGCGCGGCCAGCAACGACACCCTCATGCAGATGCAGGCCGACCTGCTGCAGGCGAAGGTCATACGGCCCAAGGTCACGGAAACCACGGCCCTCGGCGCCGCCTACCTGGCCGGCCTGGCCGTGGGCGTCTGGCCCGACCGGCCGACGCTCGCCAAGCAATGGGCGGTCGACCGGGAGTTCGAGCCGCAGATCTCTGCCGACGAGGCCGCCGCGAAACGGGCGCGGTGGGGCGAGGCGGTGGAACGAGCGAAAGGCTGGGCGGCGGACGATTGAATAGTCGTGTTGTAGTGGGGCGGGGTGCCGGGGGCGCTCCGCGACAGCGGAAGCCCCCGACCGCGTGCAAGTAGCGGCCTGTACGTCATCGGGGGCTTCCCTGCGGGAGCGCCCCCGGCACCCGTCGAGAGGGAGGCAACAGATGTCAAGTTCTTGGCCGAAGGCCATATTCACCGTAGCCTAGGGCAACGCCCTAGGTGACGTAGAGCGTGAAACCATTTGGCTGAAGGCCAAATTCAATGAGGAGGCGAGGTTGAGGCCGACCTAGGGCGTTGCCCTGGGCTACGTTGAGGTTGGCCGTTGGCCAACGAAATGACAATGGTTCGATCCGACCTAAGCACGTGAAGCAACTCAACCTCATCACGAAACAATCGGACCGCACGACGCAGGTCGAGCGGTTGGCCGAGCTGCAGCCGTTGGACATCGCGGTGATCGGCGGCGGCGCGACCGGCGTGGGGATTGCGCTCGACGCGGCGGCCAGGGGATTCAAGGTCGCGCTCTTCGAGCGGGACGACTTCGGCCACGGCACCTCGAGCCGCAGCACCAAGCTGGTGCACGGCGGCGTGCGGTACCTGGAGCAGGGCAACGTCGGCCTGGTCCGCGAGGCGCTGCATGAACGCGGGCTGCTGCTGAAGAACGCGCCGCACGTGGTGCACCCGCTGCCGACCATCGTGCCGCTCTACCAGTGGTGGGAGGGGCCGTACTACACCGCCGGCATGAAGGCCTACGACCTGCTGGCCGGCAAGCTCGGCATCGAGCGTTCGCGGTGGCTGTCGAAAGCCAAGACCCTGGAGCTCGCCCCGACGCTGCCGCGCGACAAGGTGCGGGGCGGCGTGCGGTACTTCGACGGGCAGTTCGACGACACGCGGCTCTTGGTCCACCTGGTGCAGACCGCCATCCTGCACGACGCGGTCTGCCTGAACTACGCCGAGGTCCGCGAGATTGTCCACCAGCAGGGGAGGGCGTGCGGCGTGGTCGCCGTCGACCGTGAGACCGGCGGCGAGCTGCGCGTCGATGCGCGGGTGGTGATCAACGCCGCCGGACCGTTCTGCGACGACGTCCGCCGACTGGAGGAGACGCCCGACAGCCCGCTCTCTGCCCGCTGGATCGCCGCCAGCCAGGGGGCGCACGTCGTGCTGCCGCAGCGGTTCCTGCCGGGCGATTCGGCGATCATCGTGCCCCGCACGCCGGACGGGCGGGTGGTGTTCGCGATCCCGTGGCTCGGCCGGGTGCTGGTCGGCACGACCGACATCCCGCTCGACCACTCGCCGCGTGAGCCGCTGGCGATGCCGGCCGAGGTCGACTACCTGCTGGAGACCGTCGCCGATTACCTCGACCCCGCGCCGACGCGGGCCGACGTGCTGTCGACGTTCGCCGGCGTGCGGCCCTTGGTCCAGGCCGACCCCGACGCCGCCACCAGCAAGCTGAGCCGGGAGCACGAGGTCCGCGCCTCGAAGACCGGTCTGTTGTCGGTCATCGGCGGCAAGTGGACGACCTACCGCCGGATGGCCGAGGACGCGGTCGACCAGGCGATCGAGGCGGGCGACCTCCCCAAGCGGCCCTCGCCCACGGCCGAGCTGCCGATCTTCGGCGCTACGCGCCGCGCGGTCAGCCCGCACGACTGGCCCGGCGTCGGCGAGCTGATGGCCGAGTCGCCGGAGCTCTCGGAACTGCTCTCGCCCGACCTGCCGTACACGGAGGCCCACGTCGTGTGGGCGGCGCGGGGCGAGCAGGCCCGCACGGTCGAGGACGTGCTGAGCCGCCGCACGCGGGCGCTGCTGCTCGACGCGCAGGCCGCGTCGGACTGCGCGCCGCGGGTGGCCGAGCTGCTAGCAGCCGAGCTCGGCCGCGACGCGGCCTGGCAGAGCGAGCAGATTGCTTCGTTTCAGGCGTTGGCAAGGAGGCACGTGGTTGTTAGGTAGCCGACAGATGTAATCTGTCGGCTACCTAACGAATACACGGTGCTAGCACCGCCGCGGACTGCTCTGGGACCAGCCAGCAGGTTCTCCTAGACTCCCGGCCCTGTGTTTTGCGCGCCGGGTGTGCGCTGTTCGTTTTCCCCTCCGCTCACGCGGGAGGTCTGCATGCGTTCGTTGGCGATCATGAATCAGAAGGGTGGCGTCGGGAAGACGACCACCACGGTCAACCTGGCGGCCGGGCTCGCCCGGTCGGGGTGGCGTGTCGGGATTCTCGACATGGACCCGCAGGCGCACGCGTCGCTGCACCTGGGGGTCGACCCGCAGCGGCCGCTGACCACCATGTACGACGTGCTGAACAGCGAGGCCCCGCTGGCCGAGGCCTGGCAGGACGCCGGCGAGCGGCTCCGCGTCGCGCCCGCACACATCGACCTCGCCGCGGTCGAGGTCGAGCTGGCGGGCGTGGTCGGGCGCGAGGTGATCCTGCGCGACAAGCTGGCCACCTGCGCGGACCAGTTCGACTACATCCTGATCGACTGCCCGCCGTCGCTCGGCGTGCTGACGATCAACGCGCTGACCGCCGTGGACCACGTCTACCTGCCGCTGCAGCCGCACTTCCTGGCGCTGCACGGCCTGAGCAAGCTGATGCAGACCATCGCCCTGGTCGCCGACCGGCTGAACAGCCGGCTGCAGATGGCGGGCGTGGTGATGTGCATGTACGACTCCGGCACCAAGCTGGCGGCCGAGGTCACCGCGGACGTCGACCAGTACTTCCAGGCGCTCCGCGGCAAGGGCGGGGTGTGGGAGGGGGTCCGCCTGTTCGAGACCCGCATCCGCCGCAACATCCGCCTGGCCGAGGCGCCCTCGTTCGGGCAGTCGATCTTCGGCTACGCCCCCGACTCGCCCGGCGCCGAGGACTACGGCGCCCTGACCGGCGAGCTGCTGGCCTACTACGCCGGCCGCGACCTGATGCGCAGCGCGGCGGCTTAGGCCCGCGATTGTTTCCAGCTGAGTGCTGCGTTGCTAGCACTCTCTATCGCCTGCTAAGGTTTGCCGGCTACGCGCTCGGCGGGGCCGTGGGCGACCTTTTCTTGTTTGCTGGATGTGCGTGCGCGGTCCGTCTGATCCGACTGGGAAGGCGGCGAATACCCCGTTCTGGGCGTCCCAACTGGACGATGATTCCCGTGAAGCGCGACTCTAGCCTGCGGAGCCCACGGAAGGTGCGCCGCCGGATGTCTGCGTCCTGGATACACCGTGTCCCATGGCCGGGACGCACAGACCGGAGATTCACGGATGAGAATTCAAAACCCACTACAGCGAGCCATCTGGGCCGCGGCGATGATGTGCTCCGCGCCGATGGCGCTGGCCGCGCCCTTCGCCATCACGCAATCGCCCGCTCAGCAGCCGGCCTACGGCTACCAGCCGCAGGTCGCGCAGCAGCCCCAGGCGGCGCCCGCCTATGGCTACCCGGCCCCGCAGGCCAACGCCGCCGCGCCGGGCTACGCTGCCGCCCCGGGTTATGCCGCGGCTCCGGGCTACGCGGCTGCTCAGCCGGCGTACCCGCAGCAGGGCTACGCCCCGCAGGCCCAGGCCCCGACGGCCTACCCGCAGCAGCGGTACGCCTACCGCGGGGCGCCGTCGCAGGAGCTGCCGACCCCGAACGAGTCGATCACCCCCGCGCCTGTTCAGGCCGAGGCGCCGACCTACCAGCCGGCGGAGACCTACAGCTACCCAGCCGCCAGCGTGACGCCGGCCTCCGCGCCCGCGGCTGACTGCAACTGCAACGGCGGCTCGGCCGCCCCCGCCACGACCTGGGAGGGCTACTCCTCGGGCTCGTGCGACTCGTCGAGCGCCTACGGCTCGTGCTACACCGGCGGCGGCTACGCCGGTGGATTCGAAGCCTGCGGCCCCTCGCGGCAGTGGTTCGGCGGCGTGTACGGCCTGTACATGACCCGCACCCAGCCCGATGGGTTCCAGACCTCGGTGCTCGTCGACGGCGCGCCGAACGACTACTACCCGATGCCGACCGACATCACTGTGTACAGCGATCAGGCCGACGTCGGCTACGCCGCGGGCATCGAGACCCGCATCGGCAGCACCTTCGGCTATGCCGGCTGCGGCTGCAACGCGTACCAGCCGTACGCCTGGGAAGTCGGCTACTGGGGCCTGGAGGAGGACTCGTCGTTCACCGAGGTGAGCGACACCTTCGGCGGCACCACGCGGATGTACGGCCGCATCAACTACGCCGGCATCCAGTACGACCGTGACGGCGTCGGCGGCGGTGCGTATGGCTACCGCCCGGTGAACGAGTACTACGACTACCAGGTGCCGGTCAACCAGACGGGCAACACCAACAACGTCCGAGTGCTGGCGAACCGCGTCACTCAGCGGTTCAAGGCCCAGAACATCGAGATCAACTTCTGGCGGTTCGGCGCCCCGGCGGCCTGCGGCTCGGTCGCGATGGCGGGCGTTGGCTCGTGCGGCGGATCTTCGTACGGCGCCGGGTCCTGCGGGACCGGCGCTTGCGGCTCGGGGTCGTGCGGCGATGGTTCTTGCGGCGCCGGTTCGTGTGGGACCAGCGGCTGCGACCTGACGCCGTGCTGCTCAACCGGCCAACGGTTCTTCTTCAGCGGACTGGCCGGCGTGCGGTTCATGCAGTTCGACGAGTTCTTCCGCAACGCGGTGTTCTTCACGCTGGACGACGGCGCCGGCGGCGTGGTCGGCGGCGAGCCGGGCCTGTACCCCGACAACATGCCGGCCGACGACAACGTGCTGTTCCACGACATTGACGTCGCCAACGACCTGGTCGGCTTCCAGCTCGGCGGCAGCATGAACTACCTGGTCGGCTGCAAGTGGTCGCTGTTCTGCGACACCAACTTCGGCATCTACGCCAACGACGCCGACGTCTACCAGCGGGTCTACAGCCCCGGCGGCGGCGACGTGGTCTATGTCAACGGCGGCGCCGCGGTTGCCGCTCGCAACAGCAAGCAGGACGTCGCGTTCCTGGGTGAGGCCCGCGTCGGCTTCGGCTACCAGATGAGCTGCCACTGGCGTGCGACCGCCGCCTGGCGTGTGATCGCCGCTAGCGGTGTGGCCCTCGCCGGCAACCAGATCCCGTCGGCCGGCTTCGTCAACAGCGCGACCGTCCGCGACATCAACACCGACGGCTCGCTGGTCCTGCACGGCCTGCAGGCGGGCGTCGAATGCAAGTACTAAGCTGAGATTGGTCTGTTGATATTGCTCTGAGGACGCACTTGAGCCCTGTGTCCTGTGTCACTGAAAGCGGCCCGGCAGCCACCATGCCGGGCCGCTTTTTTGCTTGCGCGGCGCGGTAGAAAAGAGCTCACTGAGGCAGCCCACCCCGCCAGGGGTGGAACTGTGCACGGGTTCGATCCCACCCCTGGCGGGGTGGGCTGCTCATCGTCGACTCTCAGCTAGCAGCTAACCGCGACTTACACGATCACGCCGGTCAGCATCTTGAAGCCGGGGTCGTCGCGGAGGGGCTCGAAGTCGGACTCGTGGTCGATGAGGTCGAGGAAGTTGCTGTCGAGCTTGAGCGCCTCGGCCAGGTGGTTGAGCGCGGGGCGGCGCTCGCAGGCGAGGCTCCAGTAGCACGCCAGGTTGTAGTGCAAGAGCGCGTCGTTTGGCGCGTAGCTGAGTCCACGGTCGAGTGACTCGATCGCGCGGCGGAGCTGGCCGGTCCGCTTGTAGCACCAGCCGAGCGCCAGCCAGACGTGCAGGTCGTCGGGGTTGATCTCGGCGCTGCGACGCAGCGGGATCAACGCCTCGCGGCAGCGCGACAGCTCGCGGAGCGACTCGCCCATCAGGAAGCAGGCGCGTGAGCTGCTGTGGGTCAGCTTGCCGCGGCGCTGCAGCTCGCCCAGGGCGTGGGCGTGCATGCCGAGCTCGAGGTATCCCTCGGCGGCGGCGATAGTTTTTTTGAGACGGATTTTGTCGGCGGTTGCCACGGGGTCGTCCCTGGGATTTCGCGTGCGTGAGCGGGGCGGATGTCCTTCTCCTTCTTAGCCGCGATCCTCCCTGACGCTGCCCGAATTGTATCCGTGTTCGCCGAGCGGCCCAACAATCGGGCGCAAAAGTCGCGCCGCAAGTTGTTGGGGCGTCTGGACTAAGCAACGCAATTTCGACCTTGCTGGCTGTGCCGCAAGCAGCGCTTCGGCAAGCTCGATGGCGCGGCGCTAAGACGCACTTGGGCGATTTCTCGCATGTTGACCTTTCGAGACACCTGGGTTGGTCGGCCGTTGAGAAAACGCCACACCGATGTCGGCGGGCGCCGACGCGCCCTTGCTCTAGGTGGTTGGTGCGGCTGGGGTTAGGCCAAACCGGGGCCACCGCCGCCGGGGCGTGGCGCGGGCATTGCGAACTGGGGGAGCAGCTCTTCTGCCCGCCGCTCTCGCAGCCCCCCGACCCCTCGTGCGTACCACCCTGTTTATCGTCGTCCTGATGATGGCCGGAGCCGCCCTGGCGTCTCGCTGGCCGGTGACCTCGGATCAGACGCCCGCGTCGCTCGAGTGGGTGCGGACCGTGGATGGCTGGGAGCGGTCGGCGCACCTAATCCCGGTGGCCGAGCACGGCCCGACGATGCACCCGCTGACGCTGGCCGCGCTGCAAGTGCTGGCCGCCGGTGTGGCGTTGGCGGCCGGCTGGAGTGCGGCCGCCGCTAGTGAGGACGACCTCGCGGCAAAGCCCGCCGCCGCGATCTCGCAGCGGCGCCGCGCAAAAGCGCCCCGTGGCGCCGCCCAGGCCGGTTGAACCGCGGCAGCACGCGCTAGCCCCGCGAGTCGAGCTCCCGCAGCAGTTCTTCCATCCGGTCGATCTGCTGTTGGCTCCTGGCGCACAGCTCCTGCAGCACGACAATCTTGTTGTCGAGCTGCGCCCGCAGCTCGCGGCCGGCGTCGTGCAGCTCGACCTTCTGCCGCTCGATCATCGCCGACGAGTCGGAGTACGCGCCCGACCACTGGCTGGTGGGTCGGGGTTGCCGGGCGATGGGCGAGTCGTCGTACCGGCGGCGGCGGCCGAAGTAGCGGTAGCTCCGCCGCAGCAGGATGCTGGTCAGCAGCGCGCAGCCCGCCGCGAACATGATGCTGGCGACCAGGGTGTTGGCGAGCAGGAGCATGCCGCGATTCTCGCTGAGAGCCGGCCCGCCGGGAACAGCAGGCCTATCAAGATTGCGCTCGGCTGAAAGCCGCCGCCGCGGCCAGCGAAACCTGTGCTAGCGTCACGCCATGCTCGTGGGCGGCCGCGTTACAATCGTCGTATTCGGGAGTGAACCTCTCGCCGCCGGTTGGCAGGGCAGCCACCACGCCGCCCACTTTGCCGTACTCGGTGTCGACCTCCGCCCGGCGGCGGGGGAGCACCATCCGGGGGACGGTCTGCCGCCGCAGCCCCAGGGCCGTGGTGTTGGCGAAGATCACCCCGGCCAGCTTGTCGGCCTGGTGCGGCCGCGCCTGGACCGACAGCAGCACGCCGGGCCGCAGCTTCTTCATCTGGATCGGCGTCAGGCAGACGTCAAGCGCGCCGGCCTCCCAGAGCCGCTCGACACAGGCGCCGATTGCCTCGCCGGTGGCGTCGTCCAGGTTGGTCTCGAGCAGGGTGATCGCGTCCGCCCCGCCGGCCGCGGCCGGCTCGGCCGCCTCGCCGACCAACAGCCGCACCAGGTTCGGGTGGTCGAAGTCCTTCTGGCCCGAGCCGTAGCCGATCGCCTCGATGGTCATGGCGGGCAGCGGCCCGAAGCCCTCGACCAGCGTCGACACGATCGCCGCGCCGGTCGGCGTGGTGAGCTCGCCCTCGGGCGCGAACGCCGCCAGCGGGATCCCCTTGAGCAACTCGGCGGTGGCGGGCGCGGGGATCGCGCAGCGGCCGTGGGCGATCTGCACGAAGCCCGTGCCGGTCGGGATCGGCGAGGCGTAGATCTTCTCGACCCCCAAGAGGTCCCAGCCGATCGCCGCGCCGACGATGTCCGCGATCGAGTCGACCGCGCCGACCTCGTGGAAGTGCACCTTCTCGATGGTCGAGCCGTGCACGCGGGCCTCGGCCTCGGCCAGGCGGGTGAAGATCCGGGTGGCGAGGTCGCGCTGCCGCTCGGTGAGCGTGCTGCGGTCGATCATCGCGGTGATGTGGTGCAGGTGCCGGTGGGCGTGCTCCGGCTCGTGCTCGACCCTGATCTGCGTGGCGCGGAAGCCGCGCTTCTTGACGGTCTCCTTCACCAGCCGGCAGCTCGGCAGGCCGAGCGAGTCGACTCCCGCCTGGATGGCTCCGAGGTCGACCCCCGCGTCGACCAACGCGCCGAGGGTCATATCGCCGCTGATGCCGCTGGCGCAGTCGAGGTAGGCAATGTTCATAAGGGATCGTTCAACGTGGTCGCAGTTTGGCTCGGGGCGCCGCCGAGCGACGCGTCAGCAGACCATTGTGAACGGTCGACCGCGTTTAGTCGACGTCCTCGCTCTTGATCCGCCGCAGCTGCTGCAGGACCGAGTCCATCGAGGCGTGGCGATCGGCGGGCTCTGCCTGGATGCACTTCATGATGATCGCCTCGAGCTCGGGGCGGATTTTCGGGTAGTACTGAGAGAGCGGCGGCGGTTCGCTGGCGCCGTGCGACATCGCGGCCAGGCCGTCGGAGCCCCGCACCCACGGCAGCTCGAACGCGAACATCTCGTACATCGACGCGCCGAACGCGAAGATGTCGAGCCGCTGGTCGGTCGCGCGGCGGCGGACCACCTCCGGCGCCATGTAGTTCGGCGTGCCGGTGCGGTTGCCGGGCTGCTGGAACGGCGGCGTCGCCGGCACCGTCAGCCCAAAGTCGATCAGCTTGAGCGACTTGCCGTCCTTCGCGCACACAAAGTTGCGGGGGCAGACGTCGCGGTGGATGTAGCCCGCCTGGTGCACGGCGTCGAGCGCCTCGGCCGCCTGCGTCATCAGCGCGAGCCGGTTGCCGTCGAGGATCGGGTTGCGGCCGATGATGCACGAGTTGAGCCCCGGCCCATCGAGGAACTCCATGACGATAAACTGCTCGCCCTTGGTCGTCATGCCGAACGAGTGGGTCACGACAATCCGCGGGTGGATCATCTGCATCGAGATCTCGCCCTCGGACGGTTTGCTGAGCCCCTTGAAGCGGGCCTCGAGCTGCTCGGTCTTCTTCTTGTCGAGGATCTTCAGCCCGACAATCTGACCGCTCTTCCGATCGCGGGCCATGTGGAAGTCGGACATGGTGCCCGACACGGCGGCGCGGAGGATCTCGTAACGCCTCTCGATGTCGACCTTGCCCGAATCGAGCATCGACTTAAACAGCTGGCCTATGCCCATCGTTTCTCTGCGTGCGCCCCGTGGTGAGATTCTGCTCCTGCTCCACTATATCTTGCGGGCCGCAGGCGGGCTATCGAAACGCTCCGAGCCCGCCGGGCCGCGGGGGCTACAGTGGGCGTTTTTCCGAGGGATTTGCGGGTCGGACGGCCGGGCGGGCCTAACCGCCGGTCCTCGAGCGGACTTCCGACCCGTCCCGCACGCGGTCGCTGGGGTGCAGGATCACCCGGTCCGACTCCGCCAGGCCCTCCAGCACCTCGGCCTGCAGGTCGTTCTGCTTGCCGACCGACACCCGCGTCTGGCGGGCCCGGCCCTCCTCGATCTTGAACACCACCCACTCGCCGGCCGAGCGGAACAGCGCGCTGGTCGGCACGATCAGGGCGTCCCCGGCGCTGGCCGTGACGATGCGGGCCTCGACGCGGAAGCCGTCGCCCAATTGCTGGCGGGCCGCCGGCGGGTCGACCAGGTCGACAATCACGTTCACCCGTTGTTCTTCGACGCCGAGGGTCGAGATCTTGGTAAAGCCGGCCGGCTCGACCAGCCGCACCCGGCCCTCGAGCGGGGACTCGCCGCCCCAGTGCTCGAGCAGCACCCGCGCGCCGGGCTCGATCCGCACCGCGTCGCTCGACAGGACATCGATTTCGACCTCCAGGTCGGTCGGGTCGCCAAGCTCGAGGAGCGACGCGCCGGCCGTGACCACGGCGGCGCTCTCCTGGAACACCCGCAGCACCCGCCCGTCGATCGGCGAGCGGATGGCGAAGTTCCAGCCGTTGTCGGACGCGTCGTCGGCCTCGGGGTTGTCGCTCGGACGCGTGCGGAGCAGGGCGGCCTTCGCCTGCTCAAGCTCGAACTCCGCAATCTCCTGCGAGTAGCGCGACGCCCGCAGCTCCTCGCTGGCGGCTCGGTAGGAGGTCTCAATCTTCTCGAACTCTTCGCGGGTCACCCCCTTCGAGTCGAGCAGCTTGCGGTACCGCTCGAGGTCGCGTTCGGCCTGCGCCTGCCGCAGCCGGGCCTGCTCGAGCACCGGCTCGACCCGCTTGAGCGACGCCGCGGCCGCCTGCTCCCGGGCCTCGGCCTGGGCGATCGCGCGGGCGTCGAGTAATTCCGGGTCACGCGGCTCGACCACCGCCAGCACGGTCTGGTCGGCGGTGACCGAGTCGCCCGGGTCGAGGTCGATCCGCAGCAGCCGCCCCGACAGCGGCGTGCTCACCACGTACTTCTCCCGGATGCGGGTCTTGCCGTCCTCGTCGACGGTGACCAACAGCGACCCTCGCCCGATAGTCGCCATGTCGACGTCCACCGGCTCCGGCATGAACGCAAACGCCAACCCCCCGACGACCGCCAAGCCGACGACGAGGAAGAACAGTTTGCTGAGCCAGTTGGTCATAGTGGGGCTATTGGCTATTGGCTATCCAGAGCAAGCCGCGAAGCGGCGCGCTGTTCCCCTCCCCTGAAGAGGGAGAGGGCAAGATGATCCGTTAGGCAACGCGCTCCTGAGTTAATACCTTAGTTCGAAGCTCTGACTTGCTGGTCCACCGCACTGGTGGTTCTAACCCCTTCCCCCTGCCGGGGAGGGGGGACCCTTGGGCCCACCTGTTCGACTAGTCCCGCGCCTTCAACACCGCGATCAAATCCAAGTGGTCCAAACTCCGTCGCACCAAGAGCCCCGACAGGGTCGCCGCGGTCAGCACCACGCCCGACGCGATTCCGTAGGTCGACCGCTCCACGACCAGCGGGAAGCGGAAGGCCTCCATCTGGTTCATCATCAGGTTGAGCGCCGTGGCGAAGCCGTAGCCCATCATCCAGCCGAGCGGCATGGCGAGCAGCGTCAGCAGGCCGAGCTCGCCTAGCAGGATCGCCGAGATCTCGCCGCGTGTGAAGCCCACGACGCGGAGGGTGGCCAGCTCGCGGCTCCGCTCGCTCTGGGCGATCCGCGCGCTGTTGTACACCACGCCGACCGCGATCACGCACGCGAAGAACAGGTTGATCTTCTTCATCGTGCCGAGGTTCTTGGCGAGCGTGTCCTGGAAACTCTCGATCGCGCTCGACTTGAGCGTCACCCCGGTCAGCTTAGGGGTGTCCTTCAAGGTGGCGTAGGTCTGCTGCTCCAGGGCCGGGTCGGTCAGCAGGTACGCGCCGGTCACCCGCGGGCCCTGCCGCATCAGGGCGTTGAGAGCGCGGAGGTCCATGTACGCATTGAGGCCCTGCAGGTCCTCCATCAGCGAGACCACCGGCAGGTCGGCCGTGGGGCGTTTGCCCTCGAGGGTCTCGATGCGGACCGTCTGGCCGACCTCGATGCCCAGCCGTCGGGCCAACGAGGCCGACAGCGTCACGCCGCCGGGGGGCGGCTGGTACATCGCGCCGGACGAGTCCGCCATGCGGTACAGCGTGCCCCCCTGCGGCAGCCCCATCAGCGCGACGCGGCGACTGCGGGGGCCGTGCCGCAGCCGCGCGGCCACCATCCGCACCGGCTCGGCCCGGATCACGCCCGGCACGTGCCGCAGGTCGTGCAGGATGTCGGTTGAGCCGGCCTCAAGCGTGTTGACGGTGATGTCGTACCGCTGCACGCGGAAGAATTGGTGGTCGAGCGTGTAGTCCATCGAGTCCTGGATAAACTGCCCCACGACGATGATCGCCACCGACAGGGCGATCGCCACGATCGATAGCGCGCTCTTCAGCGGCCGCCGCTCGATTTGCCGCAAGACCATCCGGGCGGAGCTCGGCAGCAGCCTGCCCAGGCCGAGCCGCTCGAGCAGCGTGGGCCCGAAGCTGGCGGGCGGCTCGGGCCGCATCGCCTCGGCCGGCGGCACGCGGACCGCGCGGCTCACAGCGCCGACGGCGCCAATCAGCGCCGCGCCCGCCGCCACCGAGACCGCCGTGGCGATGACCGACGGCCGCACGCGGATCACCAGCTCGGGGTACTGGTACAACTCGGCGATCATGACCGTGAAGGTGTGCCCGAGGAACCAACCGCCGAATATGCCGATCACCGAGCCGACCGCGATGATCGCCATCACGAACTTCAGGTAGTGCCAGCCAATCGCCACGTTGCTGTAGCCGAACGCCTTGAGGGCGGCGATCTGCTCACGCTGCAGCGCCAGCAGCCGCGCCAGCACCACGTTCAGCAGGAACGCGGCGACCGCCAGGAAGATCGACGGCGCCACCAGCCCGGTGGTCTTGAGACCTTGGATGTCGCTCTCCAGGAGCATGTGCGACAGCTGGTCCTCGCGTCCGTACGCGCCGAGCCCGCCGTACGGCTCCAGCAGCTGGTCCAGGCGGAAGATCACCTCACGGGCCTGGGCGCCGCGCATCAGCCCGATCGACAGATCATTGAACGCGCCCTCCATATCGAACGCCATCTCGAGCGCCTCGCGGTTCATCCAGAACACGCCGAAGTGCTCGGGGTCGGGCACAATGTCGCCCGGCTTGACCTGGAACACGTACTCGGGCGACAGCACCACGCCGACGATCCGCAGCTCCTTCTTGCGGCCGTTGATGATAGCGGTGACCGAGTCGCCCACGGTCAGGCCGTTGGCCTCGGTGAACTTCTCGCTGGCGAGGATCTCGTCGTCGCGGTTCGGCTCGAGCCGCCGGCCGCGCCGCAGGTAGACGCGGTTGAGGCTCGGCTCGCCGGAGACCGGCATCGAGATCAGCTGGCCCACGGCCGGCTCGTCCATGCCGGGCACGTCGAGGTTGACCATCTCAACGACGCGGGTCTCGACGCGGGCGACGCCGGGGATGGCGGCGGCGCGCTGGCGGATTGCCTCCGGCGCGCGCTTCACCGCGGCGAAGACGTCGGCGAAGTAGTAGCGGTCGTAGAAGCTCGCCCGGGTGGTCTCGAGCGAGTACAGCATGGTCCGCGAGTTGATGAAGGTCGCCACGCCGGCGGACACGACCAGCGCGATCATCAACGCCTGGCCCCACATGCCAGCGAGGTCGCGGATCAGCTTGCGGTCGAGGGCGGAGATCATGCGAGGGGTGGGCAAAGGGTTGCGAACCACCCCGATTCTACCGCCGCTTGCCGCAGCCTGTCTGTACCAGGGCGGGGCGCGCACCCGCTCAAATCAGTCCGCGTTCTATCGTTTCAAGGCCTCCTGCCGCTCGGCTTTGAAGTCGCCGACACGCTGGTTGCGTTCCGCGTCGGTTTCATGGGAACCGCGGAGCGTGTGCTCGCGGATCTCGACCGCGGGGAAGCGTTGGCAGAGTTGCTCGTACTCGCCCCGGGTGATCGAAGCCTCGACGATGACGAGTCGCTTGAGGCTTGGGATTGCGGCGAGGGCCCGCTCGAGGTCCTCCATGACGATCGCGTGGCCGCTGATACTGAGTTCCTCCAGCGGCAGCGGCGCCAGTGCGGCGAGGTCGGTTGGGCCGATTAGGTCGGGGTCCGCCGCGGCGTCGAGCCACTGCTGTAGCGCGTCGCCCGGCGGCGAATACATGCGGTAGTTGAGTGTCTTCAGCCGGCCGAACCGCGAAAGCTGCGCGACCGCCGCCTTCGGCAATGGCGACGCCAGCCTCAGCTCTTCGATATAGGGGAGCTCCGCAAGCCGGTTCAACTCGCCCTGCCAGTCCTCGCTCGACGAGAGGACGGCCGTGGTCACGTGGTTCAGCAGCGGCACGTAGTCCGGGTGACCCGCCAGCCGTTGCAGCCACTCGGGACCGGTGTACGTGCGGTAGACGCTAAAACGGTTGAGGGCCGCTCCCTGATTGAGGTCGGCTTCCAGCCGGGCTTCCTGGTCACGCAGTTCGGCGTGTTGGTGATGCCACGCGAGCGCGACGGCGCAAATTGTGAACGCGGCGAGCACGTCGATCAAACGGAAGCGGAACAGACCTCCGCGGCTGCGGAGCCACCACTCCACGACCGCGCCGACCCCGCCCACCACAAGGGCGAATGTCACTAGGTCGACGAGCAAGTTTCCGGGGTGCACACCCCATCGGTCGCCTGTCAGGGGCCAGGTGTGGTAATTGCTCCAGCGGACATAGTGCATCGGCACGCCGTTGCACGTTGTGAACGCGTGCCCGATGGTGAGGACCGGCGGCATCTTGACGCTGCTGATCATCGCGAACGCCGAGACACGCGTCGACCGCACGACACTCGGCAATGGCCAGCCGTGCTGTTGGAGCGCAGGGACCTGGAATCCGGGAAGGTCTTCGTAGGCGGCCCACGGCGCCTCCGACGGATCGACTTGCTCGGCCCGCAGCCGGTCGTCCTCAATGTCGCGGCTGGTAGCGTCGTAGACGCGTTGGCAGACCCTCTCCCACCCGTTAGCCGGGTTCCCTTGGGCGCCGACTCTGTTCGTCGTGTCGGAGGGGTAGCTCGGGATCGAGATCAGCACCATCGTAATGGTCGTCAGCGCAACCGCGACCCAGGTCGCCCAATGGCGACGCCGGATCATCGCGAATAAGTTGCGGCGGGTGAGGGCCATACAGCAACGTCGCGCGGGGGAAGGAGATCACGCAGTGGCTTTTGGCCCATTGTCGCCCATCGGGTCTCGAGACGCCACAACCCGGCAGTGGGGCCTGCAAGCAAGGTCGCCCCGTCAACGCACCCGGCGGTGCAGCTGCATGCCGTCCTGCCCGTGGTAGGTCAGCAGCAGGGCGCCCTCGGCGGCGCGGCGGCGGAACAGGTCGAACACGATCTGCTCCTCGCCCGGCCAGGGGTACGCGAAGATGATGTCGAAGTCGTCGGGGTCGAGGTCGAGCTCTTCGTAGGCGCTGCGGGCGTCGGTGCGGAGCCAGTTGATGTCGCGTTGCTCGTCGATCTCGTCCTCGTAGCCGTCGGGCACAAAGCTGCCGCAGACGAACTCGACGTCGATCTCGAAGTCCTCGGCCAGCGACTCCGACAGCGCGACCAGCGGCTCCTCGACCTCGATGCCGATGGCGTCGAAGCCCAGCATGCCGGCCAGGCAGGTCACGACGCCGGCTCCGCTGCCCCACTCCAGCACGCGGTGCCCCGGGGCGAGGTTGATCTCTGACAGGTAGGCGAGCACGCGGTAGGCCTCGACAAAGTCGCACGGCACGAAGGCGGCGATCGGCCGGTCGCGGTGCTCGAACTGCAGCCGCTCGATCCGTGTGTCGGCGTCGTCCAGCAGCGACACCACCCGCTTCGGCAGCCGGCAAGCGGGGTGGGCGAGTTCAATCGGGGCCAGTCGCACGGCGGCACGCGTCCGGGGGAGGGGGTGGGGCGGGGACGACGGATTGTACCCCGCCGGAACTGTTTCTGCCCCAGCTTTTGTAACAGGTCAGCGGGCGAGGCGTATCAGGGGGGTCCGGCGGCAGTTCGCCGGTCGAGCACACCCCACGAGACAGCGGACAGGCAGGCACGAATATGACGCGACGCATTCTGGTCTTCGGCTACGGTCTGGTTAGTTACGCGGTCGGTTTCAGCGTGCTGCTGTACCTGATCGCCTTCATCGGCAACTTCTGGGCGCCCACTACCATCGACGGTCCGCTAGTGGGGTCGCTCGCTTCGGCCGCGGCGATCAACCTCGGGCTGATCCTCACGTTTGCGGTTCAGCACAGCGTGATGGCCCGGCCGGCGTTCAAGCAGCGGCTCGCCCGCTGGATCCCGCCGGAAGCCGAGCGGAGCACCTACGTGCTGGCGAGCGGCCTGGTGCTGATCGCGTTGTTCGTCCTCTGGCGGCCCATGGGCGGTATCGTGTGGGACATTCAGCAGCCGCTCGCCCGCACCGCGCTATTCGCCTTGTTCGCCTGCGGCTGGGTGACCGTGTTTGGCTCGTCGTTCCTGATCAACCACTTCGACCTATTCGGGCTGCGTCAGGTGTGGCTCTGCCTGCGTGGCAAGCCGTACACGCCGCTCGCGTTCAAGACGCCGGGGCCGTACTCGCTGGTCCGGCACCCGCTGTACGTCGGCTGGCTGACCGCTGCCTGGGCGACCCCCACCATGGGCGCCGCGCACCTGGCCTTCGCCGTGCTGATGACCGTGTACATCCTGGCCGCGATCCGCTGGGAAGAACGCGACCTGGTCGACGCCCTCGGCCAGGACTACACCGAGTACCAGGAGCGGGTCCCAATGCTGGCCCCGCGGCTGCTGCGTCGGCGGAAGAGCGGAACGATTCAGGTGGAGAACGCCGCGGCGTGAGGAACCGCGGCGTTGTCGCTCGAGCCGGGGCCACGCACGAAGCGCGGCCCCGGCTTTGTTTGTGAGCATTGAACCCGTGCCAACGGCCTGCGCAATGGCAGCCCACCCCGCCAGGGGGGGGCCGACCCGGCACGCAGTCCCACCCCTGGCGGGGTGGGCTGATTGAGGGCGACCCTGGCGCCAGCGCTGGACCCTAGTACTTCACCGGCGGCGCCGCGCGTTGCGATTGGTCCTCGAGCTCGAAGTAGCTCGCCTCCTCGAAGCCAAACACGCTGGCGAGCACGTTGGTCGGGAACGCCCGGCAGAGCTGGTTGAGCTCGCGGACGTTGCCGTTGTAGAAGCGGCGCGAGGCGGCGATACGGTCCTCGGTGTTCGTGAGCTCCTGCTGCAGCGCGAGGAAGTGCGCGTCGGCCTTCAGGTCGGGGTACGCCTCGGCGACCGCCAGCAGCCTGCCGACGCCGATCCCAAGCGCCCGCTCGTCGACCGCCTGCGCGGCGGCCGAGCCGGTGTTCTGCATCGCCTGCTGCCGGAGCTTGGCGACCTGCTCCATGATCTCGCGCTCGTGGGCCGCGTAGCCCTTGACCGTTTCGACCAGGTTGGGGATCAGGTCGTAGCGGCGTTTCATCTCGACGCTGATATCCGCCCAGCTCTCGCGGATGTGCTGCCGCACCCGGACCAGCCGGTTGAAGTTGGCGATGACAAACACCAGCAACAGCAGCAGCGGGACCCCGAGGACTAGTAGCGGCAAGATGGCGTCTTCGTTCATGCGGATCTGGTGGGCAGGGGGCTACGCGCGGCTCTTGAGGTCGGCCAGCACGTGGTCGGGCCAGCGGTCGAAGAACATCTCGAGCCACTCCACGGACGGGGCGAACTCCTCGGGCTTCCAGGTCCCGCCCTGGGTCACCAGCGCGTGCCCCTGCGACAGGATCAGCGTCGGGCCGCGGGTGGCGAGCAGGAACTCCATCATCCGTGGGTGCACGATGGCGTAGGCGAAACGCTTGTCGTCGCTGCTGACGTGGAACTTGTTGCTGAACTCGGACGACTCGAAGTCGATGTCGTCGAAGCCGAAGAACGCGCCGACCTTGTCGAACACGCCCTCCGGGCGGATGGTCACGTCGGGCGTCGCGGCCGAGGGGAGCTCCGACAGCAGGTAGCTGAAGTGGTGGTGGTGGGTCGTGGACTGACCCTTGGAGTTGGTGGAGTGGGTCTCGTAGTGGAAGTCTCCGAGCTTGATGGGGAGCTCGCGGTCGTTGAGCTTCATCGCCCCGAAGACCGAGTTGTAGGCGTAGCGGCCGTTCCCCTGGCGGAACTGCCGGAACTGGCGGAAGTGGTCGTCGTGGTTGCGGTCGCGGTCGGGGGAGAACGTCCACCCACGCGCGGCGGCCAACGCGGCGAGCGCGTCGCGGCGGGCCTTGGCCGCGCGGTGCGAGGCGACAGCGGCCACGATGATCAGGGCGACCACGGCGGCAATAACGATGATCGGCAGCACGGATTCCATCACGGGCGGCGTCGGTGTAAGCGGGAAGAGCTGTATCGTAGACGCGTATTCGCTCGCTAGCCAGCAATCTTGGCCCCGGTGGCCTGTGCGGGGCGGAGCCGCGACGGGTCCTGCCCTGGGAATTGTCGCAGATAGAACCCCGCTGCTAGAACATCAGCAGCCAGAAACAGGGCCCTAAAAACCGAAGGGCCCGGTCTTGCGACCGGGCCCTCACGTCCCCCCCAATCTTGTCGACTGCTGCCTGCCTCTTCGGACTGCCCCGAGTGCCTCGCGGGCGGCGGCCGACCTCGCTAGCTCAACGAATCTCTACTTTAGCCCGGCCCCACTCTCGCCTGCGTAGCTGGCCTGACGCACGCCCGCCGGGTGCGAGCGGAACGGCTTCTCTTGCTGGTACAGCTCGAGTCGCTCGGCGTACTCGCCCTGATCGGCAGAGGGCGCCAGGGCGATGGCCTGCTTGATGGTTTCTACTGCGGCCGCGAAGTCGCCGGCGGTGGCCTGGGCGGCCGCCAGCGTGTCGAGGCAGATGTCGTCCTCGCCACCGGCTAGCTCAATCGCCCGCTCGGCGTTGGCCAGGGCCCGCTCGCCGTCGACGTACGAACGGTCGGGGCAGGTCGCCTGCAGCCAGGCCAGGTTGCGGTGCGCGATGGGGTCGGCCGGGTCGATCTCGATCGCCCGCACATAACCGCTGGCGGCCTGAGAGTAGCGGCCCATGTCGACCAGCAGGTCGGCCCGGCAGGTGGCGATGCCGGCGTCATCGGGCGCCAGCGCGGCGGCGGCCTCGAAGTGCTGCAGGGCCTCCTCCAGCCGGCCGACCACGTGGCAGACGCGGCCGCGGCCCTTGTGGGCGACCACCAGGTCGGGGTCGAGCATGATGGCCCGCCTGTAGTCGGCCAGGGCGGTCTCGAACTCACCGGCCTGCACGTACAGCGAGGCGCGGTTCGAGTGGGCCTTGGCGAACTCGCCGTTCAGCTCAATCGTCTTGTTGAAGGCGTCGAACGCCTCGGCGAACTTGCCGGCCTGGGCCATCAGCACGCCGCGGTTGTGGATCGCCCGCCACTGGCCGGCGTCCTTCGTGACGGCCTCGTCGAAGTCGGCCATCGCCTCCTTGACCATGCCGAGGTCAGCCTTCAGCTCGCCACGCTTGTTGAGCGCCCAAGAGGCCAGCTCGTTGCTGTACGACACCGCGACCGTCGACTCGTCGATCGCGAGCACGTGGCGGCACTGCTGCACCACGCGGGTGAAGTCTTCTTCGCTCTGGGCGTCGCGGGCCATGTAGTGGGCTTCGGCGAGCAGGGCGGCGGCCCGGTCGGAGGGCTCCTTGCGCTGCTCCTCGGCGGCGACCGCCACCGGGTTGGGCAGCACGGCGACCCGCGCGGCCGGCTTCTTGGCCGGTTGCATGACGGGCTGCGGAGCGGCCTGCTTGACCGGTTGCGGCGTCTGGGCGACCTGCCGCGGGGCGGCGGTCACGACCGGCATCGCGTGAGCAGGCTCGTTGATCATCGGGTTGTCCATCACCAGCGGCTGCGGCGTCGGGCCGGTGACTACGGGCAGCGGCGCCGACTGGGCCGCGATGATTGGCTTGGCCGGCTCTGCAACCGGGGCGGGCATCGCCGCCGCGGTGTGGGTCTCTTCGAGGTCCGAGACGAACAGCGGCTCGTCGTCGGTCGCTACCACCATCTCGTCATCCGCGGGGTCGTCCGACGCGATGATCACCATCGGCTCGGCAGCAACCGGCTGCGAGGCGATCGACATCGGGGCGGCCGGCTGAATGGGCATCGGAGCGGCGGCGACACGCGGCGCGGCGGGCTCGTCGCTGATCATCACGACGTCGTCGCTCGGCTTGGCCGGGGCCAGCGGACGCGACGAATTGCCGGGCATCGGCGACTGCACGACCGCCTGGGGCATCGACTGCTGCGGCGGGCTGCTCAGCATCGGCAGCGAGCTCGGGCCCGAGCTGCTGCTGTTGCGACTCCGCGTCTTGAGGGTCGAGCCACGCGAGCTTTGGGTCGAGCCACGCGAGCTGGAGGTCGAGCCACGTGAGCTGCTCTGCGAGGCTACCATGTTTTGATTGGAGCTGGCGGCCGGCTTGCTGGCCGAGCCGCTGCCGGTCTGCGAGCCGAGGTAGTCGAACAGACCCTGACGATCGTCGCCCTGGCGGAGGTTCAGCCCGCCGTTTGCCGGGCGGCCGGCCATCGGGGCCGAGGCCTGGGGCGTTTGGGGTGAGCCGGTCCGGCCGCCGGCGAAGCCGGCCTGCTGGATGCCGCGGGGCGGCTGCTGCGGCGGGTTGTTGGCGGCCGACTGCCGCGAGTCGTCGCGGGAGAACAAGCCCTTGAAGCCCGAGGTCAGCTTGCTCAGCGCGCCGCCGCTCTTCTGCGGCGCGTTGTCGCTCGCCTGCTGCGTGAACAGTCGGGCGGCCTGCTCACGGGACATGCTGGACGGCATCGGCGTCCCGGCCGGGATCCTGGTCTGCGAGACCGAGCGGCCGACGCGGCGTGCCGTCGGCGACGACTGCGGCTGGGGCAGCGGGTAGCGGCTGCTAGCAGCGCTGTAGTCGTCCACGAAAGATACTTCCTGCGCCACACCGGCGGGAACGAGAGACGCGACGCACGCCAAGCCAAGGGCAATGCGGTAGATTGAGGTTGCTTGCATGATTGCTTTCTCCAGACGAACGGGAAACTCGCAATGCGTCAGGGCGTTGCCACACGGAGAACGGTCGCCGTGGATCCCCGCTGTGGGAGGTATCGACCGTCCGGCGGGTCGGCCTAACCGAAACCGACGGACTTTTCGATAAAATCGGCAAGGCTTGCCCAGCTTGCCATCCACGGCCCTCCGATCCGCCTTGGTCGCAGCGGCGGGTGCCACTATCATGCCGGCCCGCGCAGCGGAGCTGCGCGCCGACTCCGCCGCCAACCAAGCGAGGCCTCGGGTGAGCCCCTTGCCTGCACCGCAACGCATCCTGATCGTCCGCCTGACCGCCATCGGCGACGTTATTCATGGGCTGCCGTCGTTGTGCGCGCTGCGCAACGCGTTCCCGGACGCGCACATCAGCTGGGTGGTCGAGGGCGCCGGCGCCCAGCTGCTAGAGGGGCACCCGGCCCTCGACGAGGTGATCCGCGCCCCGCGGCGGTGGTACCGCAGCTGGGGCGAGACCCGTCGGCTGCGCAAAACGCTCCGCCAACGCCGCTTCGACACGGCGGTCGACCTGCAGTGCCTGACCAAGAGCGCGCTCGCGGCCTGGCTCAGCGGCGCCCCCCGCCGGCTCGGCGTTGCCGGACGCAACGGCCGGGAGTTCAGCCGCGCGCTCAACAACGTGCGGACGCTCGTCCGTGCGCGGCACGTCATCGACCAGTACCTCGGCATCCTCACGCCGCTGGGGATCAACAACCCCAAGGTCGAGTTCCGCTTGCCCGAGTCCGCGGCCGACGCGGCCTTCGCCGACCGGCTGCTCGCCGAGGGCGGGCTCGAGTCGGGTCGGTTCCTCGTCATGAACCCGGGCGCCGGCTGGACCTCCAAGCAGTGGCCGCCGGAGCGGTACGGTGAGCTCGCCGCCCGGCTGCGGCGGTCGCACGGCGTGCCGACCGTGGTCGCCTGGGCCGGCGACCAGGAACGCCGGCTCGCCCAGACCATTGTCGACGCTAGCGGCGCGGCCGCGCGGCTCGCGCCCGACACCTCGCTCACTCAGCTCGCGGCGCTCGAACGCCGCGCGACGCTCTTCGTCGGATCGGACACCGGGCCGATGCACCTGGCGGTCGCGGTCGGCACGCCGGCGGTGAGCCTGCACGGCCCAAGCCGCGCGTCGTGGTGCGGCGCGTACGGCGAGCACAACCAGCGGATCCAGGTCGAGCTCGACGAGGGCCCGCAGCGCAAACGACCCGGAGCCGACGACTACGCGATGCGGGCCATCTCGGTCGACCTGGTCGCCGAGCGGTGCGACGCGATGCTCGCGCGGCTGCTGTCCGCCGGCCGCAGTACTACGGGGGACGCCGCATGAGGGTGCTCTTGATCAGGCTCAGCTCGCTGGGCGACGTGATGTTCACCACGCCGGCGATCACGGCCCTCGCCGAGCGCTACCCGGGCGTCAAGATCGACGTCGCGACCTACCAGCGGTTTGGCGCCGCCCTGCAGCACCACCCGCTGGTCGACCGCCGGCTGCTGCTGCCCAAGAAGAAGATCTCGGCCGCCGCCCGCGGGGGCGCTGTGCGCGAAGCGGCGCGGCTCGCCTCCCAGTTCGTGCGGGAGCTGCGGCGCGAGCACTACGACCTGATCGTCGACCTGCACAACGTGACCGACAGCGCGCTGGTGGCGCTCGCCGCCCGCGGCGATCGGCGGGTCGGCAACGCGCGTCAGCCGCTCAGCAGGCTGCTGCACTCCCGGTTCAAGTTCGACGACCGCAACGAGACCGCCACGGAGCACGCCGCGGTGTCGAACCTCCGCTACCTGGTCGAGGCGGGCTGGCTCAAACCGGACTCGCTGCGGGGCGAGCCGCGGTTGTCGTTCCACACGCCGGCGTCCGCCAAGGAGAATGTCGACCGCTTCCTGCAAGAGCAGCGGCTGGTCGGCAAAGAGCTGGTCGGCCTCAACCCGGGCGGCTCGTACGAGTACAAACGCTGGCCGGCAGAACGCTTCGCCGAGGTCGGCGCGTCGCTGCAGGCCCGCACCGGCGGGCCGGTGCTGCTGTTCGGCGGCCCCGCCGAACGGGAGGTTGTCCAGCGGGTTGCGGCCGGAATCAAGGGCCCGGTGGTCGACACGTCGGCGCTGCCTCTGTTCGAGGCCTTCGAGCTGATCAGCCGGCTGCGGCTGTTCGTGACCAACGACTCCGCGCCGCTGCACATCGCGACCGCCGCCGGCACGCCCACGGTCGGGCTGTACGGGCCGGCCAACGTGCGCAAGTTCTACCCGCTGTCACCGGCGGCCCGGATGGTGGAGGTCGAGGTCGCGTGCCGGCCTTGCCAGCCGAAGCAGGGCAGGGCGTGCGTTCACCGCAACTGCTTCTCGTGGCTGACGACCGACCAGGCGCTGCGGGCGTGCGACGAGCTGCTGGGCGAGCCCCAGCAGCGGCGGGCTTCTTGAGTCGGGGCCAGCGTCGCGGTCCGAGACGCGGCCAATGGCGGGACCCGTAGCGGCCGGGCGTTCTGCCGCCCGCGGGCCGGTCAGGGTATGATGGGGGATTCGATCCCGGCCCCTATCCATCGCCCACCCCCGCGGCCTGTCTACGGCCCGCGACCTACCCACGACTACTCATGTCCGAACCTGCAACGACCGTCCGCGTGAACCTGGCCGAGCGCGGCTACGACATCCACATCGGGCAGGGCCTGCTGGCCGGCGCGGCGTCGTTCATCACCGACCGCCGCAAGGCGAAGCACGTCGTGCTGATTACCGACGACAACGTCGACGGCCTGCACGCCGACCGAGTCGCCGACCAGCTGGTCGAGGCCGGCCTGGAGGTCAACGTCATGACGGTCGACGCCGGAGAGGCGAGCAAGGACGTCGACGTCGCGGCCGAGCTGTGGGAGACCATGCTGCAGGAGGGGACCGACCGGCAGTCGGTCGTGCTGGCGGTCGGCGGCGGCGTGGTCGGCGACCTGGCCGGCTGGGTCGCGGCCAGCTACGCCCGCGGCCTGACGTTCTTCCAGGCGCCGACCACGCTGCTCTCGCAGGTCGACAGCTCGGTCGGCGGCAAGGTGGGCGTGAACCTGCCGGGCGCCAAGAACATGGTCGGCGCGTTCTGGCAGCCGCACGGCGTGGTCATCGACATCGACGTGCTCTCTACGCTGACCGACCGCGACTACCGCGCCGGCCTGGCCGAGGTGGTCAAGTACGGCGTGATCATGGACGCCGACTTCTTCGCGATGCTCGAAGCCAACGCCGACGCCATCAACAACCGAGACCCGCAGACCCTCATCCAGATCATCGCCCGCAGCTGCCAGCTCAAGGCCGAGGTTGTCGAGGCCGACGAGCGCGAGGAGTCTGGCCGCCGCGCGATCCTCAACTACGGGCACACGTTTGGCCACGCCCTCGAGGCCGCCACCGGCTACGGCCCGCTGCTGCACGGCGAGGGCGTTTCAATCGGCATGGTCTGCGCGTCGCGGCTGGCCGAGAGCATGGGCCTGATTGATTCGGGAACCACCAGCCGGCAGGTGGCTTTGCTCGAGAAGCTGGGGCTGCCCACATCGCTCCCCGCGGGGCAGGACCCCGCGGAGCTGGTTTCGCTGATGTGGCGCGACAAGAAGGTGCAGGATGGCAAGATTCGCTTTGTGCTGCCGACCCGCATCGGAGAAGTCCAGCTGTTCGACTCGCCAGCTCAGCAGGCCGTGGTTGAATCGATGCGGTGAACGGTTCCGGCTATCCGTATTCCGTATAAGTTGACCGCCATTTCAGTTGTCCGGCGTTGCTATTACAGCCGACAATGAGTTTATTGAGGGGACCCACGACGCGTGTTTAGGGTCACGGAAGTGTTCCACTTCTGTGCTTTTCGCTACGGAGCTTGTGCTGATTGTGCGCGACCGGTTCGCCGCAGCGCGAGGCAAGCTCAAGCCTAATGTCCCAAGTCATTGATTGTGAACGAGCTCAGCGCAATACCCGTAAGCACCGACTATCTGCACATCGTCAAGATGCTGATGGACAAGTGTGGCGTGAGGCCGCACATCTACGAGAACGCCGGCGCCTGGGCCGACGACTCCAGCGCGCAGCACAAGGACCTTACCGCGCGGATGATCAAGCGCGAGGGCATGCCCACCCCGGCGCAAGACGCGACCGAAGAGCACTGCATGCTGCTGGTCGGTCCGCTGCACGAGATCCTCTCCCAGAAGCTGCCCGAGTTCGTCAACCAGGTGCACCCCGGCCTGCCGGTCGTGGCGGCCTGCGACTCGCCGCGGCTGGCGGACGTGGTCTCGGCGATCCGCCAGGGCGCCCGCGACGTGATCGACCTCTCGTCGACGGACGCGGACGCCTGCTCCGCCATCCGCGAGGCGCTCGAGTACGGCCGCGAGACCGAGGGTCAGCGGCTCCGCACGATGGAGCTCCGCCAGCGCCTCAAGACCATCACCCTTGGCGAACGCCAGGTGCTCGACTGCATGCTCGAGGGCCTCGCCAACAAAGAGACCGCCAAGACGCTCAGCATCGGGCTCCGCACGGTCGAGCTGCGCCGCGCCAAGATCATGACCAAGATGGGCGCCAAGGGCGTCGCGGAGCTGATCAAGCTCTTCTGCGAGGCCCGCGCCCCCGGCGTCGACACCCGGGCGGTCCGATAGCGGCGACCGCCGCCGCTGTGCAAAGTTCTGCAGAGCGTTCGTCGGGCAATTAGACTGCGGCTAGCCCCAGCGCGGCGTGCGCCGGGATCCGCGTCCCTCTGCCGCTCCGACGATGCCCGCGACTGACGACCAGCAGCTCCTCGCCGAGCTCCGCCTGACGATGGTGCGCGGCGTCGGCCCGCGTCTACGGCAGAACCTGCAGGCCGCCTTCGGCGGGGCCGAGCAGATCCTCGCCCGCGGAGCCGACGAGCTCACCCGCGTCGACGGCGTGGGCCGGACACTGGCCGACCGGATCGCGTCAGCGACCGACGCCATCGACGCCCAGGCCGAGCTCGACCGCGCCGCGCGCCACGGCGTGCAGATTGTCCTCCGCCACGGCGACAACTACCCCCGCGCCCTCCGCGAGATCCCCGACCCGCCGCCGCTGCTATTCGTGCGGGGCGAGCTCACGCCCCGCGACCAGTTGGCGGTCGCCATCGTCGGCTCGCGGCACGCCACCCGTTACGGGCTGGCTCAGGCCGAGCGGCTCGCCGCGGGCCTCGCCCGGGCGGGCGTCACGGTGGTGAGCGGCATGGCGCGGGGCGTCGATACGGCGGTGCACCGAGGCGCGCTGGAGGCCGGCGGACGCACCATCGCGGTGCTCGCCAACGGCCTGCTCAAGCCGTACCCGCCCGAGAACGCCGAGCTCTCGCTCGCGATCGCCGCGCAGGGCTGCGTCCTCAGCGAGGCCCCGCTGCTCCGCCCGCCGATGAGCGGCGCGTTCCCCCAACGCAACCGGGTGATCAGCGGCATCTCGCTCGGCGTGGTCGTGGTCGAGGCGGCCGATCGCTCGGGCTCGCTGATCACCGCCCGGCACGCGGGCGAGCAGGGCCGCGAGGTGTTCGCCGTGCCGGGGCCGATCGACAGCCGGCTGTCGCGGGGATGCCACAAGTTAATCCAGGACGGCGCGAAATTGGTCGGCTCGGTCGATGACGTGCTCGAAGAACTCGGCCCGCTGGTCGAGGGGGTCACGACCGACGACGGCGGCGAGCTCCGCAACGTGGCCGAGCTGAACCTGAACGAGGTCGAGCAGGCGGTCCTCCAAGCAATCGCCGCCGCGCCGACGCAGATGGACGCGGTCGTCCAACAGTCAGGCGTCCCGGTCCATCGGGTGCTCTCGACCATCAGCGTGCTGGAGGTTCGCGGCCTGGTGCGCCGCGTCAGCGGGTCGCAGGTGGCGCGGGTCTGAACGGGGATCTGAACGGCGGTCTGAGCGGGGGTCCAGTGACGCCCCGGTTGTCGGCGGTTCGATTGCCGGCAGCAGCACCAGGTAGGGCGGCAGATTCAGAGGCTTCCACATGCCCAAGTCTGCCCGATCGCAAGCGGGACGGCCGCCGATCGGGAAAAAGATTGCGGCAACGAACCGCGGCCGGCGACTGTCTTTGGGGGGCTGCTGCGGCTTGGCGGGCTGTTCTGCGGTTTTCAGGGGAACTTTTGTCGGTTGCTGGGTTCCAATACCTAAGAAGTGGCCGGCGCCGGCGAATAAAAATGCTGCGGCGGGCGAGTTCTGGCACGGCAGCCTGCCGGCCAGGGTTGTCTCAGGTTGATACGCCGGCGGCTGTAAATGCGACAGCCACTAGGTGTCCGGGCTACAAAGTCATGCAAAATTGGCAGGACCGGAGCGGCCGTTTTTTTCCGAATTTCTCCGAACCGACACCACCTAAGAATGCGTAAGTAAACGGAATGTAACGACTTAGGGAGTGAACGCGGACCAGAGTGCGGCGCCGCAAGTGCCTTCTGGCACACGGGTTGCGTCCTAGTTATACCAGTCGAGTCGGTACAATCGATTTCTGAGAGCTCTTGAGAGAGGCAGTTCTTACCGTCGCTTGTGTTGGATTCGATCCGAGCCGGTCGTGGCGGAGTCCACACCCAGCCGGCTCACCCCAAGGCCCAGGGAATCGCAACGGAGGACGCGAGGGCACTTGGAAAACTTTTTCAGACGGCGGGGAAGCAAGGATTTCGTTCCCCTTTGGCGTCGAGCCCTGTGATGCAGGAGTTCGTGACCATGAACAAGCGGACCACGGAGGATCGCGAGAACGTCAATGCCGGTCTCACCACCGGCGCTACCGGAACATTGGAGCCCGCGATGGCTAAAGCTGACAAACAGGCACGCACGGACGAACAGGTCCTCGCGGATCACCAGCGTGATTCGTCGGGCGGCCACCTCGCTACGCTCATAAAGCGTTACGAGCGTGAGCTTTACAACTACCTGCGTCGCTATCTGGGTGACGCCGGTATGGCCGAGGACGCGTTCCAGGCGGCCTTCCTGCAGGTGCACCTGAAAGCCGAGAGTTTCGACTCGGGCCGCAAGTTCCGCCCCTGGCTCTACACCATCGCCACCAACCAGGCGATCGACCTGCAGCGTCGCAACAAGCGTCACCAGGCGGTCAGCCTCGATAAGCCCAACCGCTCGGAGAGCGAAGAAGTGGGCGCCCTAATCGATCTCTTAGGCAGCAAAGAAATCGGACCGAACGAACGCTTCGACCGCCGCGAGCGTATGGAGTGGGTACGGAAGGCAGTCGCCGCCTTGCCCGAACAGCTCCAATCAGCGGTGTCGCTGGTGTACTTCGACGGCCTCAAGTATCGCGAGGCCGCCGCGGAGCTGTCGGTGCCAGTCGGCACGGTGAAGAGCCGCCTGCACTCGGCGATCGGTCAGCTCGGCAAGGCCTGGCGCGACTGGGAGTAGCCGCAACAGGCAGCGTCGGCATGCTGGGCCCACCCCCCGGGGCAGGGTCTGGCGGTTCGCCCGATTTTCTCGGCGGCCTTCCGTGTTACGGGTTAAACTAGCGTGACGCCCGGCGGCGTCCCTCCACTGCGTCGCCGGGCCCCCGCCACACGATCTGCAACCGGAAGCCGTCGTCCGATGCGCGAGAAGCTTGTCTGCTACCTGCTGGGAGAGTTGGACGACGCCGAGCGCGCCGCCCTCGAGGCCCGGTTGGCCAACGAGCCCTGCCTGCGGAAAGAGCTAGAGCAGATCCGCTCGTGCCTGGAGGGGTCGCACAACGAGGACGAGCCCACCGCCGACTGCCCCGAGGCCGCCGCCCTGGCCGCCGAAGGGGGCTGCCCCGAGGGGCTGGCCGACCGCACCGCCGGCGCAATCTCCAAAGCGCTCGCTATCCACGACGGCGTCGACTCGCCGTGCAATCGCTCGCGGTTCACGTTTGTGGACGTCTGCGTCGCGGCCGGTGTGCTGCTGGCGGTGTCCGCGATGGTGCTGCCCGCGCTGCCGCAGAGCCGCGCGTCGGCCCGCCGAGCCCTCTGCCAAGACAACATGCGCCAGATCGGTCAGGCGCTCTTCCGGTACGCCGACAACCACGGCGACTTCTACCCCGTGATCGGGCCCGACGAGAACGCCGGCATGTTCGCCGTGCGGCTGGTCGAGAGTGGCCAGATGTCGCAGCGTGAACTGCAGCGGCTGCTGTGGTGCCGCGCGTCGGGGCTGCAAGATCAGCTCCGCGAGTCCAACTCGCAGTTCGTCGTCGTGGCGCCCACCGCCCAGCAGCTCCAGCAGGCCAAGGGCGAACTGCTCGCCAGGATCCGCCGGTGGATGGCCGGCAGCTACGCCTACCGCATCGGCTACATCGACAACGGCAGGTACCTCCCGATCAAGTACTTCGACAGCTCGCGCTCGCCGCTCCTAAGCGACGCGCCGACCTACACCGAGCACGGCTGGGTCAGCGTCAACCACGGTGTGAACGGCGGCCAGAACGTGCTGCACCAGGACGGACACGTCCGCTTCCAGGTGCGGTGCGACTGCCCCGCCGTCGACCGCGACATGTTCGTCAACTACAGCGGTCAGGCGGCCGCTGGCGAGGGCAAGAGCGACATCGTGGTAGTCCGCAGCGACCTCACTCCCGGCGTCCCCCGCAACGTCACGCCAGTCGTGCCGGCCGAAATGCGGGTCGCGTCCCCCCGGCGCCCCCCATCCGGGCGGACCGAAGAGCCGTCGGCCGACAATGGACCAAACCGTGGCTCCGGCAGCGGCCCCGACAGTGGCTCCGACAGTGGCCTCGTCCGGGCGACTAAGTAGAATACAGCTCCCCCTCCGCCGGACACGGCCGTCCGGCTACTAGAACAGCGCCAGTCGGAATCGCGCTCGCCCGAACCTTGCCCGGGCGATGGGATTGCCGCCAGGACGCCCCGCCGAGAGACCGAGTTTACTCCTATGCGATGGATCCTCTCTGCCTACGTCTTGTTCGGCGCCGCCATGGCGGTCTTCGCCGACCTCGGTCAGTACCCGCCCGGCATCAGCCAGCTGCACGCCCTGCCAATGGGCGACAAGCTGCTGCACCTGATGATCTCCGGCGGATTCGCGTTGCTGCTCAACTGCTGGCTGATCGGCAGCCGGTGGGGTAAGCCGTGGCGGACGCTGCTGTGGGGGACCCTGATCGCCGCGGCCCTCTGCACCGTTGAGGAGGCCACCAACCTGTTCACGCCGTACCGCGGCGCCGAGCTGCTCGACCTGGCGGCCAACTACGCCGGCATCCTGCTGATTGGCGCCGTGCCGGTTGCGCTGCACCTGCTGATCCGCCCGCCCGCCGCCGCGCTGCCCCAAGCAAACCCGCTGGGCGGCGAATAGCCTGGGGCCCCGGACTGCCGGCCGCTCGCCCGCCCCGCGGATTCCCTTCCGGTAGCGCGCCGCAGCCAATTGCCCCCGCCGCGGCCGTCGCCTAGGATCGTCTGACGTGCCACTAATCTTCCTCATGCTGCTGTTCATCGCGCTGCCGATGACGGAGTTTGCCATCCTGTACCGGTTGGCGACCGACGGTATTGGCTTCTTCGCCACCATCGCTTTGGTGCTGCTGACCGGCGTGCTCGGCGCGGCGCTCGCCAAGCAGCAGGGCCTGCAGACGCTCACCCGGATCCGCGGCGAGATGGCCGGCGGCAAGATGCCGGGCGACGCGCTGTTCGACGGCGCGCTGATCCTGGTCGCCGGGGCCGTGCTGATCACGCCCGGCGTGCTGACCGACGCCTTCGGCTTCTGCCTGCTAATCCCGCCGCTGCGGGCCGGGGTCAAACGGGCTCTCAAGGCCTGGGCCGCGCACAACGTGAAGGTGACCACGGCGTTTTCGGGCGGCCCTGGCGGCCCCACGATGGGCCAGCCCCGCGGCGGCTTCCCCGGTGGCCGCGGCGAGATCCCCCGCGGCGGAGGCCGCGATGAAATAATCGACGCCGAGGTCATCGAGACCCGCGTCGAGCGCGACTGACCCCGAGACCACTCCCCACGGGCAACCGAGGGCTACTGCATGCGACTCATCGCTATCAGCATCGTTGTCTTGGCCGGCGTCTTGGGCTCCGCCGTCGGCGTGGTCGCCCAGGCGTTCAGCCCGCGGGGCCTCGGCAACGACCTCGACGTGTTCGGCGCCGTTCTGGCAGCCGGCGCGGCCGTGCTGTTCCTGCTCGAGTGGTGGGCGTCGCGCCCCGAGTGACCCCCTGGAATCGACATGCCGCACGAATCCTACGACCTGATCGAAACCATCGGCGGCATCGCCCTCTCGGTGATCGCCGCGGTGGCGCTATTCATGTTTGCGGTGTCGCTGATCGACCGCCACCCAGGCGCGAAGCAGAAAGACGAAACGCCGGACGACGCCCGCATGAGGGAGCCGTAGCCGGCGTTGTTCGTTAGAGGCCCGACGCACGGGGCCCGTTCACCGCGCAGCCATCAAGAGAAGCCGCCGAACGCGACCACCACGAGGCAGCGCTGATCCGTCTTGTCCACGAAGAGTTCGCGCGGCTGATTGGTGGGCCGCTGGCGAGCTGGCGCGAACCCAGGCCCTCGCAGCTACCGCCGCGGGTGCAGCAGGTCCTGCACTGCCAGCTAGAGGGCGACAGCGACACCCAGATCGCCGCTCGGCTCGACCTGTCGCGTCACACCGTGAACCACTACACGAAGCAGATCTATCGCCACTTCGGCGTCCACGCCCGGGCGACCCTGCTAGCCCGCTGGCTGTCGCGACGCTGGAGGTGACTGCCTGATGCGTAGGGTGACGCCATGCGGGCGAAGGCGGGAGTACTCGCTGTCGCGAAAACTCCGCTAATGATCGCGGACCCGCAGGATGGTCACCTGGGAGCTCGACTTCTCGAACTCAACACCGGTCTGAGCGGTCACGGCCTGCAGGACCGTGTCGGGGTCGACCCGGAACCGCTTCTCCTTCGGCACGGTGTTCGTGTCGTACCAGCGCTTCGACCAGGTGAGCCGCTCGGAGGACGGCGGGGTATCGTTGACGACTTTAACGCCGATGTACTCGCCTAAGTCGGTGAGGAGATTCGGCAGGTCGCCGAAGCTGATCTGCTCCCCGTGGTCGCCCTCGTACGGGCCGCTGTTGACGGTGAGGACCGCTTGGTCCTCGCCGCGGATCGATCGACGCGTCATCTCCTCTTCATTGAGGGCCAGCGTCCCGCTGGCGATGTAAACCAGCCGATCGACCTGTTCGAAGACGACCCTGACCGGTCGCCCCAGCTCGTCGCTGACCAGTTGGGACAGGGCTTCGGCGAGTTGGTCCCGTGTCGCATCGGCGCGGAACAGGTAGTCGCCCGGCAGGGGGAGCGTGAGCAGTTCCTCTGCGATGTCGACATCGACGCTCGGCTGCCGCAGGAGGTACGTCGTTAGGTCTGCGAGCTTGGGCGCCCGGCCGCCGATGCCAAAGTGGTGCTCCGGCTTGCCGTCCTGCCACTTCAGGAAGTAGAAGAACTCTTGCCGCCCCGGGGCCGAGCCTGGTCGCAGCAGGTGGCGGAGGTAGTTCCTCGCGAGCGGGTAGGGCGGGCCAAAGCGATTGAGCACCTCGCCGTCGGCGAGCACGTACGCTTGGCGGAGCTCGTCGACCGCCCGTTGCTCGGTCTCGGTCAGTTCCCGCCGGCGGGTTTCGGTGGCCGCCCGAACCTCTTCTCGGGAGGTGACATCAAACACGTCACGCTGCAGCCTCCGGACGCTGTGGCCGTCCCGCGTGTCGACAACCGTCGCGCCGGCGGGGGCGCCCAGCTGGAACACCGACTCCGGCAGCGGCGTGTTGAACCGCGCGAGACCGACACGCAAGATTGACGCGCGCTGGATCTGCCCGGCGCGCGATTCAAACTGCGTGATGACCGTCGGCACGGGAACGCCGGACTGCCGCCGCCACCCGAGCCACTGGGACCGACGCTCGGTGGCGCCGTGCCGCAAGACGAGTTCGATCGGCAGGCCGCTCTCGGGATCGAAGAACAGGGAGGCCGCGTCGCCCGCCGGGCTCGCGACGTTCGCGACACTCGCAGTCTTTCCCCGGTGCATCGTGCGGCGGGCCGGCTCGAACGCTGCTTTGTCCAGGAACTCGGGTCCCATGACCGGTAGGACATCTCTGAGCGTCGTGATGGCGAGGCGGTCGGCGGCGCGTGGTGCCAGATCCAATTGCGAATTCGCCTCATCCCACTGGATTGAGACATCGTCTGCCTGGATATGCACGTGCGATTCGTCGCGTCCAGGCCAAGATCTGCTTTCGCGGATGTGCGTGGGCCTGCCGTCGCTCATCTGCAGGTACAGTTCTAGCTGACTCCAGGGCGAAGTTGAGCGTTCGTTCATTGCGTTCGCGGCCTGCAGAAGGTCTGTCAGCGCGTCGGGGGCTTCGACCAGGTTGTGCTCGACCGCCAACTGGGCGAGGTCATTGGGCGATGACCCGGCGGCGAAGAGCGACGGACCTTGGTGAAAATGGCTCAACTGTAGCCTGGCGGTGCGGATCGAGGCGACCGCCTCGCGCAACTGCTCCAGCGCGGTCCGGACTAGGGAATCCGGGGTAGGCCCGTCCGCCGCGTTGGCGGAAGCCGGTTGCTCTTCGGACGGGGCGGCGTCGGTCTCCGCCGGCTCATTGTCCCGTATCTTAATCTCTACCACCGTATCGCCCTCCGGCGCAAATCCGACGGTCTGCTCGTAGCCCTCGTTGCCCGGCAGATAGACCTCGACTTCTTGCTCCTCGATCGCGGCGTTCAGGTCGACCGCCAAGCCACGCAGCACGGCGCGGCCGCCGGTGGGCGTAGATTCGATCACGACGCCGGCGCCCAACAGCTCGGCGTACGTCGCCCCTTCAGGCCAAGGCTCGAACGTGACGCGTTGACGCACGCTGACGCGGGGATCCCAGTTGCCCTTCTTGAGCCGGCTCAGGTCACCGGTGAGGTTGACGAACAAGTCACGCCGCTCGGGGACCACGATCTCGAGCGACTGGCCCGCTTCCAACCCGTGGTAGACCGCCCGGGCGCCGTCGTCGGCTTCGAAGATCGCCAGGTACCTCGATCCACGCGTCAGGCGGTCGAGCGTGAAGGCCCCACGGTCATCGGTTGTCGCATACGCTTCACCCCACCACTCGTGCCGCCGCTGGTCGCTAAACGCGCGATTGGATGATGGGTTGACCTCGTGAACCAGACGGATCTTGGCCCCGGCCAGGGGCTTCCCGTCCGGCCCCCGCACGACGCCGTTGGTCTTGGCGGCCGCGACTAGCTCGAGAGCGATTACCTTACCAGGCCGTAGTTCCACGATGCGGTCCAATAACGGCTCGTAGCCGGGGGCTTCCACCCGGAACGAGTACCGGGTCGCCGCCAGGTGCTGCAGCACGTGCTCACCGCGCTGGTCTGTCTGGAACTCAAAGTTGGGACCGCCGATGTGAGTGTGGATCTCCGGATGGGCGACCAGGGTCGCTCCGGGGATTGGATCGCCCTGCTCGTTGACCACCCGCACCCGTTGCGAGACGCCCGGGCGCAGCACGAGCTTGATGTCGTCGCGGTGCTCGCCGGGCGCCAACTCGAGCTGCTCGGTCCAGGCCGGCGCGTGGCCCTCGGCGTAGTAGGTCAGCCAGCTCGTGCCGGCGTCGACCTCCATTGAGAAGCGATCGACGTAGCTTTTGCCCGCGATGCTGGCAAAGTTGCCGTTGGCGTATCGCGTGTAGTAGTACACGTTCCCCTTGACCGTGGCGGCGGCGCCGTCCTCGAGGACGATCTGGCCGGAAAGGGTCGCGGTCCCCTCCGACTCGCCGTGCTCCAGCACGCTCTCTTCCGTCGGTTTGTCCTCGTTGGCCGCCTCTGCCTGCCAGAGCGTGGGACTAGCGAACAGCAAGCCGCTGGCCAGCAGAAGCGCCCCAACGCCGACCCGCGTCAATCCAACGCTCGGCCCCGGCAGCGGCATGCCGAGCACCCGCAGCACCCGGCCGCGTAGCTGACTAGCCCGCGGCCCGGTCGCCGCCAACGCCGCCGCGCCGGCGGTGCTCAGGCCGGCGGTCTGGTAGCGGAGCTCCGACAGCCGCACCAGCGACTCGGCGTAGTCGCACGGCTCGCTCCCCCAGCGGATCGCCAGGTCGTCGCAGCAGTGCTCGCGCTCGACGCCGATCTTGTGGCTCAGCCACCACACGGCGGGGTGGAAGAACAGGGCCGCCTCGACCACCCGCTGCAGCAGGTTCACCAGGTGGTCGTACCGGCGGATGTGGGCCAGCTCGTGCAGCAGCAGCGACTCGACCTGCTCGGTGGTCAGCTGATTGAGGATCGCCGCGGGCAGCAGGATGGCCGGTTTGACGACCCCCACCACGACCGGCGTGGCGACGCGGGTTGAGTAGGCGACCAGCGGAAGCACGTCGAGACGCACCCGCTCGCCGATCCGCGCAAGCAGTTCGGGCAGGCGGGATTCCTCGATCGGCCGGGCAGTCGCCCGCAGGCGCTGGCACCCGTACAGCCCCAGCAGCAGCCGGATCGCCATCGCGCCGGCGCCCACGACGTAAGCCGTGACGAGCCACTGCGAGGCCGACTCCCACGATGGCTCCGGCTTGGCGTTGACCGCCACAGGCGGTTCGGGAGCGGCTTCGATCTTGGGCAGACCGGCGGTCCGGCTAAGCGTACTTGGCGGCTCAACGGCGAGCCCTGGGGCGTAGTCGGTACTGGTCGGCCCGATCGCTCCGGCGGGGGATGCTTCGGGGGTGAGGCCGGCCACCGCCGGCGCAACCGCGGCCACGCCCGGCGCGGTGAGCCAGAGGTTGAGCGGCAAGCAGGCGGCGGTCAGGCCGAGCGCCGCGCAGTAGACCGCGTAGCGAGCGCGGGCGTCGCGGCGGCGGAGCACAAGGCACGCCAGCGCGGCCAGAACCGCGGCGAGCGTCCCTTGCCAGAGCACGTGGGCGAGCGACTCGACCAGCCAGGCCGAAGTCTGCGGCGTGAGGTAGGCGGACAGGTTCATTGCTTCCCTCCCCGACGCTTGCGGTTGATGAGCCGGCGCAGGGCCTGGTGATCGTCGTCGTCGACGTGCTCGGAGTCGAGCAGGTTGAGCAGCAGCGCCTCGGCCGAGCCTTCGAACACCCGGTCGAGCAGGTCGCCGAGCATCCCTTGGGACACTTCTTCCCGGCTCACCGCCGGCGAGAACAAGAACGCGCGGCCCTGCGGCCGACGGTCGACCAAGCCCTTGTCGGCCATCACGTTGAGCGTCGTGACGACCGAGGTGCGGGCGAGGTCGCGGTCGCACTCCTCGGCCAACGCGTCGCGGACGCTCATGGCGGAACTCTCGCCGGCCTGCCACAAGATCTGCAGGACCTGCAGCTCGAGCTCGGTGGGGTATCGCGAAGCGGGGCGGGCCACGGGGCGGTCTCCTTGGTTTGTCGATTTCTATAGACGTTACTGTCTATGGAAATCGACATCAAGGGAATTTGGTAAGATTCTTGAAGTTTCTACCCGCCCATCTCTTCCGCGATCTTCCTGGTTGGATGCTCGCGGGCAGTGAGGCACTGCTGCGATTCACCTGAGCCGTCTCGCCATTTTTCCGTAGAGAATCGCCGTCCCGCGCGGTCCAATAATAGTGGTGTCGGCAGAGCTGCGCGCTAGGCGAATCGCTGTGGGAGGCGGCTCCGACAGGTTGGTGGTGACTCGAAGTACTTTTGTCCGCGTTGGCGCGCAGGATGGGAAAAAAGTAGGCGATCACTCGGTTGGGCGGTCGCCGCAAGGTGTTTATCGAAAAGAGCTTAGGGCATCCGGCGCCCGAGAACGGGCCGGACTTTTGTCCCTACCAATCGATAGGCAAGTAAGGGACAAAAGTGGCCGCGGGTTTGCTTCGCGGGGCTACTTCGGCAGACGGCCGGTTTCGACCTTCGGCAGCGGGCCGGTGAGCGACTTCATGAACGCGACCAGGTCGGCCTTCTCCTGCTTGGTGAGCTTGAGCGGCTTGATCTTGTCGCTGAGGAACGGGTTGGGGTGTCCCCCTTGGTCGTACCACTCGATGACTTCCGCGAGGGTCGCCTGGGAGCCGTCGTGCATGTAGGGGGCGGTCTGGTCGACGTTGCGCAGGGTGGGGGTCTTGAACGCGCCGCGGTCGGCGTCCTGTTTCGTCACGACATAGCGGCCCCAGTCGATGTCCTCGTCGACTTTGTCTTCGTCCTCCTGGTCGAGGCCGACGCCCAGGTTGTGGTAGAGCTCGTCGCTAAAGTTGGCGCCGACGTGGCACTGTGTGCAGCCCGACCGCTCGGCGAAGAACAGCTCGCCGCCGCGGCGGGCCGATTCGGAGAGCGGGTGCGCGGCCGCCTGCTGCTGGAGGCGTTGGTATTGTTCGTAGAGCTCGGGGTCGTCCTCCTCGAGGTACTCCAGGTCCTCGGCGAAGTTGCGCTGGAAGGCGCGGAGCGCGTCGTGGTAGTCCCAGGGGGCGGTGCCGGTGACCACGGCGCGCTCGAAGCTGGCGAGCGCGCGGCCGATGTTGTCGATCGTGACGCCGTCGGGGAAGAGGGCGTCGAACTGCCGCTGGTAGCCCGCGACGCCGGCGACGCACTGGGCGCACGCCTCGTGGGTGCTGCCCATCTCGATGGGGTTGGCGATCGGGCCGACTGCCTGCTCCTCGAGCGTGGCGGCGCGGCCGTCCCAGAACTGACGGGCGGAGAGGATGCGGTTGAAGGCGGTCGGCGAGTTGCGGCTCCCCTCGAGCCCCTCGATCCCGACGCCAAACCGGGTGTCGGCGGCGTAGCCGAGGTCCGGCGTGTGGCACGACGCGCAGCTCACCGAAGCGTCGGACGAGAGCCGCGGGTCGAAGTAGAGTTGACGGCCGAGTTCGATCTTGGCGCGGGTCAGCGGGTTGTTGTCCAGGCCCTGGATGGCGCCCTGACCGGCGGCCAGGCCGAGCGGCAGCCGCGCGTCGAGCGGGCGGTGGTTGGCGGGGTCGGCGAGCCAGGCGTCGAGCTGGTCGCTGGTTAGCGGGCCCTCGCCGGGGACGCCGGTCAGCAGGTCGCCCTCGCCGAGGGTGATCGGCTCGCCCGGCAGGGCAGGCGACGCGGCGGCTGCGGCGGTGAGCGTCGGCGTGTGTGCGGCGGCGGTTGGCTCCTGGCGGCGCGAAGTCGGCGACAGGGGGGCCTGAGAGCCGGCGATGAGCGCAGCGCCGGCGACGACAACTCCGACCACGACAGCTCCGGCGAGCAGGGGGGCAGCGGTGCGGGGCGCAGTGCGAAACATTGTGCAGGGGCGGGGGTGGGCCAACGGCTTGAAACGATTCTGCCCCATTATAGGCGCCCGGCTGCCCGGCACGAAAAACGCCGCGGCGAACGTGACAATTCGCCGCGGCGTGCGTGGGGTTTGCTCCCTCCCGTGGGCGGGGGCGAGGCCACTACAGAACCACTATTGGGCAGCTACAGGGCAGCTACAGGGCCGACTTGAGGGCGGCCAGGGCGGCGTCGTAGTCGGGTTCGTTGGTGACTTCGCTGACGTACTCGACGTGGGTCAGCTTGCCGCTGGCGTCCATCACGAAGGCGGCGCGGCAGAGGATCTTGAGCTCCTCGATCAGTGCGCCGAAGCCCTCGCCGAAGTTGCGGTCCTGGTAGTCGCTGCCGACCTTCATGTTCTTGATTTCTTCGGCGCCGCAGAAGCGGTTCATCGCGAACGGCAGGTCCATGCTGACGGTAACCGCGTTGACCTTGTCGCCCAGCTCGCCGAGCTGCTCGTTGAACTTCTTGGTCTGGATGGCGCAGACGCCCGTGTCGAGCGACGGCACGACGCTCAGCAGGGTTGGCTTGCCGGCGAGGTCGCCCTTGGCGAGCGACTGCATGCCGCCCTCGAAGAAGTGCAGGGTGAAGTCGGGAGCGTCCTGGCCGGCGGCCAGGGCGTCGCCGGCGAGGGTGACGGGGTTTCCTTTGAACGTGACGGCGCCTGGGCGGGACATGTGTGGTTCCTAGGGCGTGAGGGGCGGGTGGTGAGAACCCCAAGTATCCCCGTGCCCCGCGGCGCCGGCAAGTGGCTCGATAGGCTACCGCCGCCGCCCGCGGAGGCCAACGCCGGCGCAGACCGCCAGCAGCAACGCCGCGGCGGGCTCCGGCACGGGCATCGCCGTGACCAGGCCGCTGAGGAAGTACTGCCCCGAGTCCTGCAGGAACCGGTCGCGGCGTCCGGAGTCGTAGGTCAGGCCGCCGTGCGAGGTCACCTGCAGGTAGTAGTCGCCCGCCGCCAGCACGCCCTCGTAGCGGGCGATGAGCGAGCGGCGGCTGGTGCTGAGCACCGGGTCGTCCTCGTACAAGAGGGCGAACGAGCTGTCGTACAGGGCGAGCCGGGCGTCGAGGTTCGGCCCGTACTCGGCGACGTCCACCAGCAGGCTGACCTCGCTGGGGTTGTCGATCTCGATGCGGTAGTAGTCCGAATCGGCCGTGGAGGCGATCACGCCCCGCTGCGGCGTCGAGGACGGGGTGTAGAGCTCGGCGTTGAAGAACGAGGTCCCGGCTTCATCGTCGACGAAGCCGAACCGGTTGGAGCTGGTTGAACCGATGGTGGTGATATCGTTCGTGCTGGACGAGGCCGACGTGGTGGGGCCGACCGACCACAGGCCGCGCCGCGCGTTGTAGGCGACCCCCATGTTGGGCGCCTGGAGGATCGAGTCGGAGTTGTTGTCGTAGGTCTCGTTGAGGGTGCCGTCGTCGTTGTAGGAGCTCTGGTGCCGCAGGCCGAACAGGTGGCCCGCCTCGTGGATAGCCGCGTCCGCCACGACCTTGGCGTCGCCGCCGCGGAGGTTGTCGGGGAACACCCAGGCGGTCCGCTGCACCATGCCGGAGCCGCTGCTGTAGAAGCCGCCGATGAACGCCACGCCGCCGCCGCTGCCGTACCAGTCGTTGTCGCCGCTGATCACCACGTGGGCCGACTCGCGGCGGTTGTAGTTGCCGGGGTCCACGGTCGTGACGTTGATGTCGAACATCGAGTACGCCTCGGAGACCCGCGACCAGATCTGTTCGATGCGGCTGAGCTCGTTCGTGCCGAAAGTGCTGGCGTCGCCGTCGACATCGTAGGCGGGGCGGAGCCTTGGGAGCTTGCCGCTCCAAGAGGTGAAGCCGTAGTCGACCCCGTCGAAATCGAGAAAGAGCTGGGCGCTGGCGGAGGGGCGGCTGTTGAACGCCGGGACCGTGGCCGAGCCGCTAGAGAAGACGGGGTTGCGGCTGTCGTAGGAGTACAGGCCCACGCCTTCGGCCACGCCCGCCGCCTCGGGAACGACGTGCACTAGGTGGTCTTCGTCGTGGACAGGGAGCACCACCGCCGGGGCCTGACCGGCGGAGAGGACAAGCATCGCGCAGGCCGCCAGGGCGGTCCACGCGGTCTGGATACGGTTCATGAGCACCCCCTCTAGCTGCGGGGGTCGCGCCCACCGCTTAGATTCTTGTCACACGGAACAAGGCGCCGGTTCCGGCGGCGCCGAGTTGTTGCCGCGGACGGGCAGATACGCCCGCGAGCAAGTTGATCGCCGGGAGACCAGGCGGCAACCCTTCCATGATAAGCAATACTAGCAGCCGGCCGATAGCATTTGGCGAACTAGGCAAGGGTTGCGGAAAAGCGCGTTATCGATTCACTCGCCCCAAACCCACCTGCGGAGCATCACAATCAGCAGAACCGCCCCGACCGTCGCGGTGATGAGCTCGGCCAGCAGCGTATTGGCCGAGAACCCCAGCAGCCAGATCAGCGTCCCGCCGAGCATCGAGCCGACCATGCCCACCACCAAGAGGCCGAGCAGCCCCGGTTTGCTCGACTTGGTGAGCAGGCTCGCCAGCCATCCGGCGGCCAGGCCGATCAGGATCCAGTACAGCAGGGACATAGGATCGTGCTCTTGCGCTCGTTGGCGATCGACCGCCGCCGGTTACGGGGCCAGCAGCAGCCGGCCCGGCGCGGCGAGCAGCTCCTTGACCTCGTTAAGGAACCGGGCGGCGTCGGCGCCGTCCACGACGCGGTGGTCGTACGTCAGCGACAGCGGCATGATCAGCCGCGGCTCGATCGACCCGTCCTCGACGACCGTCGGCAGCATGCGGCTGCGGCCGATCAGGATGATGGCCACCTCCGGCGGGTTGATGATCGGCGTGCTGTACGTGCCGCCGACCGCGCCCATGTTGCTGATCGTGAACGTGCCGCCCTGCATCTCGTCGAGCGACAGCTTGCCGTCCCGCGCCTTGGCGACCAGGTCGTCCAGGCCGCGGGCGATCTGCGAGATGCTCATCCGGTCGGCGTCGCGGAGCACGGGCACCGTGAGGCCGCGGTCGGTGTCGACCGCGATGCCGATGTTCACGTACTCCTTGTAGATGACCTGGTTGTTCTCCATGTCGACCGACGCGTTGACGATCGGGTGCGCCTTGAGGCTGCTGGCGATCGCCTTGACCAGGAACGGCATCTGCGACAGCTTGAGCCCACGCTTGGCGTAGTCGCCCTTGGACTGCTGACGCATCTCCTCGAGCTCGGTGATGTCGACGTCGTCGAAGTTGGTGAGCTGCGGGATCGTGGTGTAGCTGACCACCATGTTGCGGGCGATGGTCTGCCGCATGCGGCTCATCTTCTCGACCCGGGTCGCGCCCTGGCTGTCGGAGCTGAGCCGCCCGGGGGCGTTGCTGGCCGACGCGGCGTTGGCCTTCTCGCTCTCCTTGCGGACGTGGTTGCGGACGTCGTCCTCGGTGATGCGTCCGCCCTCGCCCGAGGGACGCACCCGGCGGAGCTCGACGCCGAGCTCGCGGGCCAGCCGGCGGACCGACGGCCCGGCCGCGGCCGACGAGTGCCCGTCGCCCGGCAGGTCGACGTTCGACGCGGCGGTCGCCTTCGCGACGGGCTGCGCCACGGGGGCGGCAGGGGCCGGCTCCGGCTCGGGTTCAGGTTCGGGTTTCGGGTCCGGTTTCGACTCTTGAGCGGCGGGCTCGGGGGCCGGCTCTGGCTCGGGTTCGGGTTTCGGCTCGGGCTTGGGTTCTTCCTTCGCGGGGGCGGCCGCCGCGGCTCCACCGCCGCCGGCCTCGATCTCGAAGATCGCCATGCCGACCTCAACCGTGTCCCCCTCGGAGACCAGGATCTTGGTGATCTTGCCCGCCTCGGGGCTGGGGACCGGCATCGTGGCCTTGTCGGTCTCGATCTCCAGCAGGTCCTGGTCCTTGTCGACGGAGTCGCCCTCGCTCACGAGGATCGAGAGGACGTCGCCGGAGTCAATGTTTTCGCCAAGGGCGGGGAGTTTGATTTCGGTAGGCATAGTTGTTAGTTGGTTCTAAGTGGGAACCGCGTGTCACGCGTATCGAAGCGAAACCGGACGGGGGAACACTAATGGTCGCTGATCGACGCTAATGCACCGAGGCGGACCCATTAGCGGTGATTAGTGTTCCTCTTCCTTTCGCGAATCGTGTTTGAGGTTGCCGTTGGTGTTGTGCTTTGGCAGGAGTCGGAGGCGCCCGGCGGCGAGACATTGTTCGCCGGCTGTCCCTTACGCATAGAGCGCCGAGACCTTCTCTGGGTTCACGCCGAGGTCCTTGATTGCCTGCTCGACTTCCGACATCTCACGCTGGCCGTCCTTGGCGAGCTTGTAGAGCGTGGCGATAACGATCGACTCGGCGTCGACCTCGAAGTGCCGACGCAGGTTCTCGCGGCTCTCGCTGCGGCCCATGCCGTCGGTCCCGAGGGCGAACATGCCGTTGGGCGCCCAGGGCAGCAGCTGCTCGCTCAGGCAGCGGAGGTAGTCGCTGGCGGCAATGATCGGACCCTCGGATCCCGCCATCTGCTGCTCGAAGTAGCTCTCTTTGCGGGGCGAGGTCGGGTTGAGCATATTCCACCGCTCGCACTCCTGCGCGTCGCGACGGAGCTCGTTGTAGCTGGTCACGCTCCACACGTCCGAAGAGATGCCGTACTTCTCTGCCAGCATCTGCTGGGCCTCGAGCACGCCGTGCAGGATCGAGCCGGAGCCGAACAGCTGCACACGATCCTTGGCGCCGCTCGCTTCGACGCTCTCAACCTTGTGCATGCCGCGGACGATGCCCTCGATGGCCTCCTGCGACAGCTCTCCATCGGCGCCCTTGGGCATCTCCGGCATCAAGACGTTTTCGTTCTCCAGCATCAGGTAGTAGATGCAGGTCTCGTTCTCGACGTACATCTTGTGGAGGCCGTGGAAGATGATCACGGCGGTCTCGTAGTTGTAGGCCGGGTCGTACGCGCGGACCGTGGGGAACGCGATCGCGTTGACCAGCGAGTGCCCGTCCTGGTGCTGCAGGCCCTCGCCGTTGAGCGTGGTGCGGCCGGCGGTGCCGCCCAGCAGGAAGCCCTTCGCCCGCATGTCCGCGGCGGCCCAGATGAGGTCGCCGATCCGCTGGAAGCCGAACATGCTGTAGTAGATGTACATCGGGATCATGTTCACGCCGTGCGACGCGTAGGCCGTGCCCGCGGCGTTGAACGAGCTCATCGAGCCCGCCTCGGTGATCCCCTCTTCCAGCAGCTGGCCGTCCTGCGCCTCCTTGTAGTAGGCGAGGTCGTCGGCGTCGACCGGCTCGTACAGCTGGCCCGCGTGGGCGTAGATGCCGACCTGCTTGAACAAGCCTTCCATGCCGAACGTGCGGGATTCGTCCGGCACTATTGGCACAATGTACTTACCGATCTTCTTGTCACGCAGCAGGTCGGTCAGCAGGCGGACGAAGCCCATTGTGGTGGACTGCTCCTTGCCCTCGCCCTTGCTAACCAGCTTGCTGGAAATGTTCTTGGCGTAGTCCTGCAGGGTGGGGACCTCGAAGTCCGCCTCGGCGGCCCGCCGCGACGGCACCGGGCCGCCGAGCGCCTCGCGGCGTTTCCGCAGGTACTGCATTTCCGGGCTGTTCTCCGGCGGCCGGTAGAAGGGCGCCTCGGCGACCCGTTCGTCGGAGATCGGGATGCCGAACCGGGTGCGGAACTCGCGGAGCTCCTCCTCGTTGGCCTTCTTCTTGTTGTGGGTCATGTTCCGACCCTCGCCCCCCTCGCCCAGGCCATAGCCCTTGATCGTCTTGGCGATGATGACGGTCGGCTTGCCGTTCTTGAGGTTCATCGCGCGGTGGTAGGCCGCGTAGACCTTGTCGGGGTCGTGGCCGCCTCGCTTCATCTTCTGGAGCTTGTCGTCCGACAGGTTCTTGAACCGCTCGAGCAGCTCGGGGTACTTGCCGAAGAACTTGCTGCGGATGTAGTCGCCGCCCGCCACCACATACTTCTGGTACTCGCCGTCGACAACCTCCATCATGCGGCGGGCCAAGAGTCCGTCCTCGTCGTCCTCGATGAACGGGTCCCAGTCGCCGCCCCAGATCACCTTGATCACGTTCCAGCCTGCGCCGCGGAACGTCCCCTCTAGCTCCTGGATGATCTTGCTGTTGCCGCGGACCGGGCCGTCCAGCCGCTGCAGGTTGCAGTTGATGACGAAGCAGAGGTTCTCGAGCTTCTCGCGCGAGGCGAGCGAGATAGCGCCGAGGGTCTCCGGCTCGTCGCACTCACCGTCGCCGAGGAACGCCCAGACCCGCTTGCCGGACAGGTCCTTGATGCCGCGGTCGGTCAGGTACTCGTTGAACCGCGCCTGGTAGATCGCCATGATCGGCGCCAGGCCCATCGACACCGTTGGGAACTCCCAGAAGTCAGGCATCAGCCAGGGGTGAGGGTAGCTGGACAGGCCGCCCCCCTCGCCGAGCTCGCGGCGGAAGTTGACCAGGTTCTGCTCGGTCAGCCGGCCCTCGAGGAACGCGCGGCTGTACATTCCCGGCGCCGCGTGGCCTTGGAAGTAGATTTGGTCGCCGGAGAAGCCGTCTTCGCCGCGGCCACGGAATACGTGGTTCTGGGCTACCTCGTACAGCGTGGCGCTGGACGCAAAGGTGCTGATGTGCCCGCCCGGTGACGACGGGTGCCGGTTCGCCCGGGTGACCATCGCCATCGCGTTCCAGCGGACGTAGCTCTTGATCCGCCGCTCCAGCTCACGGTCGCCCGGGTAAGCGGGCTGATCGCTGCGGGAGATGGTGTTGATGTAGGGCGTCGTGGCGGTGAAGGGGAGCTCCACGCCGTTGCGGACGGCGGCGGCCTCCAGCGCGCTGAGCAGCTCGCTCACCCGCTCCGGGCCCTTGCTCTCCAGCACGTAGTCGAGCGACTCGAGCCACTCGTTGGTTTCTTGTGGGTCTTTGTCGTTGGGGATCGGTGACGACGATGAAAGTTCGGCGCTCGACATGGCGGTACCTTGTGAGGTTGAACCACGAAGGGCACAAAGGACAGGACGCTAACCTGTGGCACTGGTGACAGCGGGAGGCGTCCCACAGTCGGCTGGTTGGCGGAGCGCCTAGTCCTTCGTGTCCTCCGTGGTGATTGGCTTCTTACTTGCGTTTGGGTTTGTAGATCTCGGTCGCGGTGCCGAGGTGCACCTCGCCGGCGAACGCGATGGTCTCGCTGAGCGTCGGGTGAGGGTGGATGCTCTCGGCGATGTCGCGGATGGTGCAGCCCATCTCGATCGCCAGCACGCTCTCGGCGATCAACTCGCCGGCGCCGCTGCCGACGATGCCGCAGCCCAGCACGCGGTCGGTCTCGGGGTCGACGATCCACTTGGTGAGGCCGTCGGTGCGTCCGTTGGCGGTGGCCCGGCCGCTCGCCTGCCACGGGTACTGGGCGATCTTGACCGGGATGCCCTGCTCCTTGGCCTCGCCGGCGGTCAGCCCGGCCCAGGCGATCTCGGGGTCGGTGAACACCACCGCCGGGATCGCCAGCGCGTCGAACGCGGCCGGCTCGCCGGCGATCACCTCCGCGGCGATCTTGCCCTCGTAGGCCGCCTTGTGGGCCAGCATCGGGTCGCCCGCGACGTCGCCGATGGCGAAGATGTTGCCGTCGCTGGTGCGCTGCTGCTTGTCGACCTGCACAAAGCCCCGCTCGTTCACGGTGACCTTGGTGTTCTCCAGGCCGAAGCCCTTGCTGACCGGCCAGCGGCCGATCGACACCAGCACGCGGTCGTACCGCTTGGTGACCGCGCCGTCGGGGCCCTCCATGCTGACCTCAACCTGTTCGCCGAGGTCCTTCAGGCCGGTCACCTTGGTCCCCAGCATGACGTCCTCGAACCGCTCCTTGACGCGGGCGATGAGCGGCTTGACCAGGTCGCGGTCGGCGCCCATCAGCAGGCCCTCGGCCAGCTCCACCACCGACACCTTCGTGCCGATCTCGGAGTAAACCGTGCCCATCTCGAGGCCGATGTAGCCACCGCCGATCACCAGCATCGACTCGGGGATGTCCTCCAGCGCCAGCGCGCCGGTCGAGGTCATCACCCGCGGCGAGCCAATGTCAAGGAACTTCGGCAGCGCGGGGATCGATCCGGTCGCCAGGATGCAGTGGTCGAACGTCAGCCGGCTGTCGTCGTCGTAGGTGTCGGGCGAGCCCCCCTCGAGCTGCAGGGTGTGGCTGTCGACAAACACGCCCCGCGCGTGGATCTGCTTGACATTGCGGCGTTTGGCGAGCTGGCTCAGGCCGCCGGAGAGGGTGTCGATGACGTTCTCCTTGCGGGCGCGGAGCTTGTCGACCGAGATCTTCGGCGGCTGGAACTCGACGCCCCACTCGGCCATCTCGTGGGCCTCGCTGACGACTTTCGCGACGTGCAGCAAGGCCTTGGAGGGGATGCAGCCCCGCAGCAGGCAGGTGCCGCCGAGCCGCGGGTCGGCCTCGACAATGGCGACCTCCAGTCCGAGGTCGGCTGCAAGAAACGCGGCGGCGTAGCCGCCGGGACCGCCACCAAGAACGACTACCTGAGAGTGCATGGGCGAAGGGGTGAGAGGGGATTGGGGCGTGCGTGGTAGAGGAGGCGGGGGTCTGCGCCTGGCGGCGCCGACGGTCCCACGAAGCCGCAGATCCTGCGTCGCTAGCCCGTCGGCCGCTCCCTGACCGCAGACCTCCGTCCCCTCTCTTCTCAACTGTTTGGCTGCAAAGCATTTGCAGCCCTCTAAGTTTATCGAATGGCGCCCTCTACACAATGGCCGACCCCGCCACCCGGGGGCGGCCGCCAAGGCGCAACCTGTTTTCTGCTAGGCCTTTGGCGTTCTCGAGCAAAAACGCGGTGATGCGCCTTCCGACACATCCCGCGGCTCCAATGCCGCCGCGGGCCCGGGCGGCGCGTCCCTCGAATTGCGGCGGCGCGGTCCCGCCACTCCGTCGGCCGACCATCAACGGCTGACCGACCGTGGCGACCTCGGGGCCGGCGCTGCGGGATGAAGTTTTAATTAATTCAAATTTTGCCTTGCACCGCCTGCGGGTGGTCGCTAGGTTCATCGAAGGAATTAAAACTTGGTCCCCGACCACTCGCGACTCAGCCCAGGAGGCCCCGCCGTGGCCCGTCCCGAATCGGAGTTCCCCACCGACCTCGAGCTCGAGATCCTCAAGGTCTTGTGGGCCGAGTCCCCGCTGCCGGTCCGCGAGGTCCGCGCCCGGCTCGAGGCCGACGCCAACCGGCCGCTCACCCACAGCTCGGTGATCACGGTGCTCAACATCATGCACCGCAAGGGCTACCTCGAGCGGACCAAAGAGGGCAAGTCGTTCCTGTTTGCGCCGCGGGTCGACAAGCAGCAGGTGTCGCAGGGCTTTGTCGGCGACCTGCTGACCCGGCTGTTCGACGGCTCGCCGTCCGCCATGGTGCTCAACCTGCTCGAGGGCTCCGACGTCGACGCCGACGAGCTGGCCGAGCTCCGCAAGCTGATCGCCCGCAAGGCAGCCCGCAACGCAAAGGAGCAACAGTGATGAACTTCCTCGCGCTCTTCGACTGGATGGATCAGACCGTCTGCACGCGGGTCTGCCTGACGCTCCTGCACTCGCTGTGGCAGTTCGCGGTGCTGGCAGGCGTGGCGCTGTTGGTCGAACGGCTCGCCCGTCGAGTCGAGGCGACCTACGCCACGCAGGTGGGCCTGCTGCTCGTCGGGCTGACGGCGCTGCCGGCAACCTACCTCATGATTGGCGAGGACGCCGCCACCGCGGTTGCCGAGTCCGCGCCGGTTGCCGTCCATCAGTCTCCAACAGCGGCTGCACCCTCCGCACCACAAGAGTTCGTGATCATTGAGAGCGAGGTTCCAGCGGCGACTGCGCCGCCGGTTGTGGCGCCCCGCGCCGGCAACGCCGCGCCTCAAGACGCGGAGCCGGCCGTCTCGTGGCAGACCGTTTCGCAGTGGCTGCTCGTTGCTTACCTGGCCGGGGTCTTGTTGATGCTGACCCGACTAGCGGCAGCTCTCTTGCACGCCCACCGACTGGCCGCCCGGGCGACCCCAGTCGCCGTCGGGCGGCACGCGGACTACCTGCGACGGATCGCCGAGCGGTGGAACATGGCCGCCGCGCCGGCGCTGGCGATGATCCCCGCCGGCGTCACGCCAAAGGTGGTTGGCCTCATGAAACCAACCATCCTGCTGCCGGGCGCTGCGCTGGCCGGCATGACCTGCGAGGAGCTCGAGCTGATCCTGCGGCACGAGCTGGCCCACGTCCGCCGGCACGACATGTGGGCCAACCTGATGCAGCGGCTCGCCGAGGCGCTCCTGTTTTTCAACCCGGCGGTCTGGCTGCTGAGCCGCCGCATCAGCACGTTCCGCGAGTACTGCTGCGACGAGCTCGCCTGCGAAACCGCTGCCGAACAGAACGCAGAGGAGCTCGACCCGCGGTCCCGCTACGCCGCGGCCCTGGTGCGGGTGGTCGAGCTGAGCCGCGGCGCCGCGCCGGCCCAGGAGGTCGCCACCCTGGCCGCCGCCGGCGGCCGCCCGTCCGAACTCCGCCGCCGCGTCGCCCGGCTGTTCGGCGAGCCCCAACGCGAGCCGCTGCGGCTGTCGCGGGGTGGGTTGTTGGCGGTCGGTGGTTTGGCAGTGCTGTTGGCGCTGCCGCTGGCCAACTCACCGGCTTCGGAGAAGCAGTCGGCAACAGAGGCGCTCGAAGGACGGTTTCCTGAAGACGATTCGACAGAACAGCGGCCCAGCTCTCAGCAGCCGATCACCGGTAGGGTGGTCCTCGCCGAAACGAGCGAGGCAGTCGCCGACGCCGAGGTCCGGCTGCTCTCTTGGCCGAAGATCCGCCGACGCTACTCGGTGAAGACGACCCGGACCGATGCCCAGGGCTTTTTCCGCTTTGACGAGTACGAGGAAGGCGACCTCAAGCTAGCCGCCTACAAGGGTAGGAAAGCATCTCGCACCAAGCGTTACGATGGTTTCGACGTCGAGCCGGGCAACAAACTGATCCAGCTCGGCCTGCAAGATGCGCCTTCGCTGAAGGTAACCGTCAAGTCGAAGGCGACCGGCGATCCCATCCCCGACGCCCGCGTCCGGCTGACCTGGACCGATGGCGACCGCGACCACCAGACCGATGACCAGGGCGAGGTCACGATTCACGGCCTGACCGCCGAGGTCTGGACCATCGAGGTGCAGGCGGCCGGATTCGCCAAAGACGGGCAGGCAATCAGCCTGCAGCCGGAGCAGCTCGCCGAGGTTACGAGCCTGCTGGCGCCGGGCTTCGAGCTGCGGGGCGTGGTGCGTGACACGGCCGGCGCGCCGCTCGCAGGGGTTGGCTTCAGCGTCTTCCCGGCGAGTATGCGGGGAGGGCAGATCGAATGGCTCGAGACAAACGCCAACGGCGAGTACTCATTCCCGTTCCTGCCTCGCCAGCCGCTCAAGCTGATGCTTTCCAAGGACGGGTTCGCCGACACGCGGCTTGATCTGCTTCCGGGTTTGGAGGAGAAGCCGTCGATCCGTGACTTCGAACTCTCCAAGCGGCCCGACGGCGGTTCCGTGACCGGCATCGTCACGACTGAGGACGGCCAGCCAATCGCCGGCGCCCGGGTCGTGAACCAAGGCAATTCGTCGGACGATCAGCGCGAGACGGTGACGGACAGCGAAGGGCGTTTCAGGCTCGACGACGTGTTTCAGGCGGTCTCCGGGCACGAACTTTTTATTCGGGCCGAGGGCTTCGCCTCGCGTGCGGTCAACTTCGAGCCGGGTCCAGCTGATAATCCCGCAGTAGCGGACGTTACCCTTGAGTTAGGCCGACGCATAGCTGGTCAAGTCGTCGACGAGGCCGGCACGGCGGTCGAAGGAGTGCGCGTCTACTACGCGGAAGGGAACCGTTGGCCTGGGATGCTGCTTGGGGGGCAGGCCGATACCGACGCGAATGGGCGTTTTCAGTTCAACTCGCTCCCTGTTGATTGCCCCTTCACGTTCACCAAGCAGGGGTACTCGCAGATTGAAGGCCGGAAGCTTCCGCTGAACGGCAAGGAGGAGGTGCTGGTCACGCTGTTGGACGAGGGCGTCCTGTCCGGCCAAGCGATCGACGACCAGTCCGGCGAGCCGGTCACGCCGATCACGGTGCACATCACGTTCTCGCCCGACAGGACAAAGGAAGACCCGGGGAGCTCGTTGACCGGCGCCCGCGCAACCGGCGAGGGCGAACGCTTTGCGACCGCCGACGGCGCCTTCCGCTTCGGCGACCTCGTGCGGGGGATGCCGCTGCAGGTGACCGTTAAGGCAGAGGGCTACCATCACGAAGTAATGCGGAGGCTGGTGGCGGCCAAGGAGGAAGACGCCGCGCCCGTCACCTTCCGAATGCGACGCATCGACCCTGCTGAGCAGCTCCGCGTCGCAGGGCGGCTGGTCGATCAAGACCAAGCACCACGGGCCGGCGTGGACCTGTGGTTGATCGTTTCGAAAGAGCGGCCGAGCCGGCGCGACGACTTCCCTTTTAACTGGGAGATGATTGAGTCAGGCGGTCTGGCAGAGTACGCCGACTGCCAGCAGTTCCTTAGCGCCACGACCGACGCGAAGGGCGAGTTCGTCTTCGAGCAGGTTACACGCGGCAATGAGATGGAGATCGCCTACAGCGGCGCCGGCGTAGCAAGGGGACGCTTTGCAGGCGTCGACAAGCTGACCAGCGACGCACTCACCAGCATCGTTGTGCCGGTAATCGAAGGTGGCGTTGTGCACGCCCAGGTGGACCCCGAAGCCTACCCAACGGCAGACGCTGTGATTCTGATGGGCAAGGACGGAGCCTATTACCCTAAGCATGACGGCGCGTCGCGGAGCTACCGCGCCGACGGTCTACCGCCCGGCGAGTACGAGATCCAGCTGTACGGTCGGTTGCCCCGCAACGCGGCCAGTCCCAGCGAACTAGAAACCCGCGTCCTGGAGCGAAAGAAGATCCGCGTACGTTCGGGCGAAACCACCGAGGTGAAGTTTGGGCCCAATCAAGCAGGCGGCGAGCCAAAACCTGGCGAGCAGGCAAACGACACTTCGCAACAGCAACTCTCCCAGCTCCGCGTCCTCGTCGTCGACGAAGCCGGCCAGCCAATCCCTGGAGCCACGGTGCGGCAGAACCATGTCATCCACACTCCGGGCGGCCCGCGCGCGACCACGATCAAGAACCAGCTCTACCAAACCGACGCCGACGGCTGGGCCGTGGTCGAGTGGACCGGCAAGTCGAAGGACCTGCGGCTGTGGGCCTCGGCGCCGGAGCACGTGACGATGCACGCGATGTGGGCAGAAGAACTCCAGCGGGACGGTGACCGGATACCGCTCGAATTCGGGTTCGAGCTGCCCGGCGGGACCGAGATCGGCGGCCGCGTGGTGGACGCCGACGGCGCGCCGATCGAGGGCGCCGAGGTCACCTACATGGACATTGCGATCACCTGGGCGTACCTCGACACGGGCAACTTAAAACGCGTCGTTCGGCCGGTCCGCGTCGCGGACGGTCCGACAGTGAAGACCGACGCCGACGGCCGCTGGACGATGAATGTCGCGCCGAGCGACAAGGAGATCGAGAAGGGTATCGAAGAGGGGAGGCGATGGGATTCATGGCTGCAGCGACCGCCTAGGCCGCTGCTGCTCAAGGTAAACCACCCTCTATACGCCGACTTTCATGGCGGCGCGTACAACCGGCTAGGGCTGATCGAATCGCCGCCGCTCGCCGAGCTGCGTAGCAAGGAAGCCGTCGTTGTACTTCAACCGCTTAAGGGCGAGGCCGCGGCCGTGGCGGATAATGCTCAGCACTCTGACGCCGCTCCGCAGCCAGCCCTTCCAGCGGAGCCAGAGAAGCCCTCACCGCCGCTCGCTCCCCCGCAAATCGACGCCCCTGAATTCCGCGTCGTCATCGCCAAGCACGTCCTCCTCCTGAACGGCAAAGAGATCGTCACCTGGGCCGAGCTGAAGCAGCGGATGAAGGCGGCCGGCGATCCGGCGAAGCTGCAGCCCAGCTTCTACGTTACGCGGGGCTGGCGGGAAGGAGACGAGAGCGAGGAGGCGGCGGGCGCGGCCATGATGCTGCTCCGCGAGCAGGTCGGCTTCGACGGGCACAGCGTCGGCAGCTTGTGGCCCCGCACCGACCTGCGGTACGACCGGATTGAGGACGCCGAGGACCTGACGCCCGAAAACCCCGAGGCGGTCGAGGGCACGGTGGTCGACGCCGCCGGCGAGCCGGTCGCGGGCGCCGAGGTGCTGCTCGTCACGCCGATCGACGAGTCGATCGGCTACCGCGCGTACCACGTCGCGTTGGTCAGCGGCCGGGTCCGCAACCCGCTCGAGCACGTCATGACCACCACTGGCGCCGACGGACGGTTCCGGTTGCAGGTCGAGGCCGGGACGCCGTACCGGCTGCTGGTGCTGCACCCCGCCGCCGGCTACCGCAACCTGCAGAAAATGCACCTCCCCGAAGACGGCAAGATTGCCCTGCTTGAGTGGGGGACCCTGCAAGTCGGCGTTGATGCTGAGGAGAAGCCGCAGACGGTCGATCTTTCGACCCGGGTAACAGCGGACGACCCATTGCCCGAGATCGTGATCAACCAGTACTGGAGCGACCAGGGCCAGGCGCCCGTCGACGCCACGTTCACCTACCGCCACGTCCCGCCGATCGTGCAGACCGCCATCCAGCGGAGCGTGCCGACCGCGGGCGGTGGCGCGACCTCGGTGCACGGCGCTAGTGTGAGCCTGTTGCCCGGGGAAGAGCAGTCGCTCTCGTTCGGTCCGCTATCGACGAAGCAGCGTGAGCAGATCGAGAGCATGCAGGAGAGGTTTAGCCGCCGCGTCGAGGACTGAGCTTGCGGTCAGTGCCAGTGGTTCGTACTCGCGTTGCCTTCTCCAGCACGCGGAATCGGTTGGTCCGTCGAAAAGGGGGACAGGCACGGCGCGATTCGATTACGCGCGGGGTTGAACCTCCTCCCCGCTTCGAGCCAGTCCCCGTTTTCGACCGCGACCTCGGTGGGCTACTCCTCCAGCACCGGGAAGTAGGTCACCCGGATCTTGGTCGATCCGAACGGGATCAGCTCGACAATCTCTTCGGGCTGGTTGGAGGTGACCGGGCTCTGGGGCGGTTCCTCGGAGTCCTCGCTCTCGCCGGCGACGCAGCTCAGACCCACGTAGTAGCCGCGGTAGCCGTCGAGGCGGTCGGTCGGATCGCTGACGCGGAACATCAGCCCGGCGTTGCCGCCCGCGGCGGCGGTGATAGTCGCCTCGAGGGTGACGTCGCCCAAATCCTCTTCACCACGTGCTAGGAGCTTGCCGGACGGCTTCGCAGTGACGCGGTGCTCACTGGCCTCGCTCGACCACTCCCCGCCGAATTCCTGCCAGTCGTCGATCGGCTGGCCGTCGAGCCGCACGTTGTCAAACCGGGCGCGGTTCTCGTAGGCCCGCAGGCCGATTGCGCCGCGGGCGAACGAGTCGTCGCGGTGGTCAATCAGGGGACGCTTGCTGTTGTCGACGAACACGCGGATCTGGTCGCCGCGGCACTCGACGCGGAGCTCGTGCGGCCGGCCCGGCTCGAGCGGCGTATCAACGCCGGCCAACGGCTGGTAGTTGTTGTCGGCGCGGCCGAGCTCGAGCCGGCCGAGCTGAGTCCGCATCCCCCAGTCCGGCAGCCGCCGGGCGGGCACGCGGAGCGTGACCGGCGCGGCGTCGGTCGCGAAGGGCGTGTCGGACACCCCGCGCTCGAGGACCTCGACCTCGGGGGCGTCGCGGTTGACCCGCAGGGCGTAGTTCCAGGCGGAAGCGGGCCGCACCTCGTACTCGTCGAAGTTGTCGAGGTAGTCGTTCGACTTTTCCCACGCCTCGTCGATCTTGAGTGAGAACGCCAGCGGGCCGCGGGTGAGGGCCACCGAGTCGTTCGCCCAGGTCGAAGCTTCGACCTTCATCGGTAAGTGGAGCTCGACCTGGTCGCCGTCCTGCCATTCACGCTGGACGCGGCAGAACGCGCCGGGCTTCACCCCGTCGATCGGCTGGCCGTTGACCGTGATGCTGGGCTCTTCGCACCACGCGGGCACGCGGAGCACCAGCGGGAAGGTCAGCGCCCGTGGGGCGGCGATGGTTAGCGTGATCGTGTCGCCGAACGGGTAGTCGGTCTGCTGGGTGATGGTTAGCTGGTCGCTGTCGTTGACCGGCAGGGTCACGCGGTTCGGCCCGTAGGCGAGCGCCGCCAGCCCGCCGTCCTCGGTGGCGGCCCACATGTGCTGGATGAACTTGGGCCAGCCGAAGTGCCAGTTGTAGCAGCAGCAGGGGAAGCCCGAGTGCGGGCCGGGCATGTTGGCGTTGTCGTAGTCCTGCTCGAAGCCGTGCCGGCCGCGGGTGGCGGCGACCTGGTTGGGGAACTGGTAGTAGGTGAGCTGGCGCATGTTGGCCGTGGTGTGGGCCGGCAGCGAGTTGTACGCGACGCGTTCCATCTGGTCGCCGAGCTCGGCGTCGCCGAGGATGGTGAGCGCGACGCCGTTCGACAGGATCCGCTCGACATCGGCGCACAGCTCGACGCCGTCGGTGCTCTTGCGGCCGGACAGCATCTCGGTGCCGCTCACCTGACCGTCGACGCGGCCGTACTGCCGCTCGAGGTTGGCCACGCCGGCGGCGAACGCCCGGCGGTCGGCCTCGGCGCCGGAGAGCTGCCACGCCACGGCGGGCATCTTCAGCGCCTGGCTGACGTTGACGATGTGGTGCGGGTGGAAGTCGCTGCCGAAGTCGTAGAACCGGTTGTCGGTGTAGATCGAACTCCACGGGTACGCCTGATCGGCGAGCAGCCGCGCGAGGTCCAAGAGCTTGCGGTCGCCGGTCTGGTTGTAGGTCCACAAGACGATGTCGATGTTGTCGCCGGCGCGGGCGCGGCCCCAGTCCTGCAGCGGGCGGTCGGGCAGGGCGGCGAGCTGGTGCTGGAAGTACCGGGTGAGGAACGGCAGGACCCGTGGGTCGTCGGTCTGCTCGTCGTAGTCGCGGAGGTAGTACAGCACAACCATCCGCGGCCACCAGTCGTCGTTGCTGGCGGGTCCGAAGAAGCCGTCGGCGCGTTGACTCTCGATCGCCCAGTCGACCCACTTCTGGGCCCGCTGCTTCAGTTGGTCGTCGTCGAGCGTGTAGGCCAGGGCCAACAGGCCTTTAACGTAGTAGGGGCCCTTCTCCCAGCCCTCGCCGTCGCCGCCGAGCCAGCCGGAGTCCGACTGCAGGGCGTCGTAGATCCGCTCGGCCGCGCCGGTTAGGCCGGAGCGCTGCAGCTCGCACTGCCGCAGCAGCCAGCCCTCGGGCCGGACCGCGCCGATTGGCAGCCGCAGGTACGGCGTGGACTGGAGCGGCGCGCGGTTGGCGATGACGTGTTTGGCGGCTGGGTGCTTGCCGACTGGGTGCTTGCCGACTGGGAGGTCGGCCGCGGGGCAGGGTAGGGGCGCATGAAATAGGACAGCGAGCAGCGGGGCGGCAACCGCCGTCACCCTGGCGAGACGCATCAACATTGGTCCAGTCCTGGCAAGAGAGTCTCAGGGCCGCGCCATTGAGGGGCAGCGCAGTCACCTCGGTCCGGCGACGCAGAGAGCGGCCAGGCGTCCCGTCGGCACAGACAAGCAAGTATAGCCGATCGCGGTCGCCGGTTCGAACCGGCGCCTGCGTCGGGGGACGCCGCAGGGGACGCCAGTTTTCCGCAGCCGGGAGATCTCGGCGCCGCGATTGCTGCTACAAAGACTCCGCAGGCGAAAGAAACACAAGAAAGTCTCAGGAAAACAGGAGAAACGAACCATGGCAGCGAAGAAGGTAGTGATCGTGACCGGCGCCGGCTCGGGGATCGGCGCCGCGGCGGCGAAACGCTTTGCGGCGGACGGCTGCGCGGTAGTCCTGAACGGCCGCACCGAGTCGAAGCTCCAGGCGGTGGCCGACGAAATTGGCGGCGAGGACGTCCTCGTCCAGCCGGGCGACGTCTCGAGCCCCGACGATGTCGCCAAGCTTGTCGAGGCGACCATCGCCCGCTTTGGTCGGCTCGACGTGCTGGTCAACAACGCCGGCATGCTGGTGCAGGGCGGGGTTGACGAGGTCTCGCCCGAGGACTGGACCAAACAGATGGCGGTCAACGCCGGCGGCATGTTCTTTTGCATCAAGGCCGCGCTGCCGCACCTGGTGAAGAGCGGCGGCGCGGTGGTCAACGTCTCGTCGGTCTCTGGCCTGGGGGGCGACTGGGGCATGTTCGCCTACAACGCCACCAAGGGCGCCGTGAGCAACCTGACCCGCGCGCTGGCGCTCGACCTGGCCGCCCAGGGGGTCCGCGTCAACGCGGTCGCCCCGAGCCTGACCGACACCGAGATGGCGGGCGGCATCATGGACGACCAAGCGGTCATGCAGAAGTTCAAGGAGCGGATCCCGATGGGGCGCGCCGCGGAGCCGGCCGAGGTCGCCGCGGTGATCGCGTTCCTCGCCGGACCCGACGCGGCGTTCGTCAACGGCGTCGTGCTGCCGGTCGACGGCGGCCTCAGCGCGTCCAACGGTCAGCCCAACCTGAGCTGACCACCGCCGCGTGGGTATCCGGGAGCCGCTCGAGCGACTAGCCTGACGGCGTCCCGTGTGCTCCCCCGTCAAACGACCCGTCAAACGACCCCTCAAGCGACCTGCTGTGAACCACCTCCGACTCGCCACCAATGTGCTGCTTGCCTGCGCGGTTGCGGCGTGCGCCTGCACGCCCGCTTCTCCGGTTGCCGTCAAGCACCTGGTGCACGATTACCCGGCGGAGGACGTGTCTGGGCTCGTGAACGTGGTGGTCGAGATCCCTGCCGGCACCAATCAGAAGTGGGAGACCGACAAACAATCGGGCCGGCTAGTCTGGGACACCAAGGACGGCGTCCCGCGGGTCGTCGCCTACCTGCCTTACCCGGGCAACTACGGCATGATCCCCCGCACGCTGCTGCCCAAGAGTCTCGGCGGCGATGGCGACCCGCTCGACGTGCTCGTGCTCGGCCCGGCGGTCCCCCGGGGAAGCGTCGTGCAGGCCCGGGTGATCGGCGTGCTGCGGATGCTCGACAGCGGCGAGCAGGACGACAAGCTGATTGCGGTCGCGCCCGAGTCGGCGCTCGGCGGCGTGAAGTCGCTGGAGGAGCTGCAGCGAGACTTCCCCGCCGCCGCCGAGATCGTCGAGCTGTGGTTCACCCACTACAAGGGTCCGGGCGAGATGCAATCGCAGGGCTACGCCGAAGCCGACGAGGCGCGGCGGATCCTTAAGACCGCTATCGCCGCGTACCAGGATGATGCCGCGACGCTTGATTAACGCCGCGCCCACTCACTCAGCTTCCCGCTGGCTGCGGCAGCGGGAACACTACCGGCGGCATGCGGATCGCGTGGTCATCGGCGCCAGTGGGGATCAGGTAGTCGAGGCTCACCTCGGGGTCGACGCCAGCGGAGACCTCGGGCGGCGTGTCGAGTAGCGCGCGGATGGTCTGGTCCTCCTGGTCGGTGTCGGTGCGGACGGCGTAGCCGCGGAACACGTCGTTGAGCTCGTGCGAGCCACCGTCGTCCCAACCGTTGGGGCCGAGCGAGTACAGCAGGTACCCGCGGCCCGTCCGGCGGTAAGCGAACGGCGCGTGGTGGAACAGGTCGGTTGGCGTCTCCGGCAGCAGCCCGGGCGTCAGCGCGTCGAGCGACTCGGGGTACCCGCCGTGCTCAACGCGGTAGAGGGCCAACGCGGCGGCGATCGGCATGAGTTTACGCTCGACGTTGCGCCGGTCCTCGGCGGTGAACACTGATTCGACCGCCGGAAGCATAAGCAGGGTCATGATCTTTCCGATGCTGTGCCCGCGGCCGGACCGGCTAAGTATCGACACCGCGGTGGACAATGTCGCAACTTCGTCTGACATGGCCATAAGTTCTGTGGACCAGAGATCGATCGCCTTGGTTCTGGCCTCCCAGTCTTCCATCGAAGCGGCCTCGACCAGACGGTCGTACCACGGGGCGGCGAATCGCAGCGTCGCGTTCCAGTTGACACGCGTCGCCGCCGCGGGTGGCAGCTTGAAGTCCGCGCCCAGGTCCTGCATCTCGAGGGCGCCGCGGATGCGGGCCATCGAGAGCACGCTGGTGATGAACATCTGACGCTCGCCCTTGTCGATCGCGTGCAGCATTCCGTCACGCTGGGGCCAAGTCGACAGGTCGTCGAGGATTTGCTGGGCCAACTCGCGGCTGAGTTCCGGGTGGTTGAGCAGGTGAACTATCAGCCGATTGGCGACCCCCTCGATGGCAATCGACACCAATTCCTCGACCAGTGTGGTCGACTTCAGCCGCGCGGACAGCGCGTACATCGCCCGAAGGTCCGACCAAGCTCCTTCGAGATCGCCCTCGCCTGTGCGAAGGTTGGCCCGTGCCGCGAGGCATCGCGTTGCGTCGCGTGAGTTTTGCACGGTCGGCAAGAGCATCGCGATCCAGGTCTCGTCCGGAGCCACAAGCAGGCTTGGTGAGGGAATGTAGAACTTCGGCTTAGCAAGGCCCTCGTGCAGCAGGCCGTATTCGGCCGAGTGCTGCTCGATGTGCTCGGCGACCAACGGCGCGTCGTCTGCCGTCCACGGCTGGTGGCTTAGCTGCGTGATCAGGCGCTCGGCCCGCTGGTCGGCCTGCTCCTGCGATTCCCACGGCGCATCCGGTTCTGCTTGGGGAAGCAGTGTTGCGGCTACCGACACGCGTAGCTCGTCGCTCGCCTCTGGCGAGACCATCCCGTTGGTCTCCGGAACGGCCATGCCCAACTCGTCGCAGATCACCTGCTGATCTTCCGGTTCGAGCCCCGCCGGCCACATCGCCTGCAGGTACTGGATGCCGCCGTTGTTCTCGGGCGTCACCCCCTCGCGGAGCTCGGCCAATAGCGCTCCGGAGTAGTCGGGCAGGCCGTCCTCGGCGAGCGGCTCGGTGAGGTAGGTCGTCTCTCGGGAGACCACAATCGGCGTGCTGATCGGCGCCAGTTGGAAGGCGATCCAGACAGTGAAGATCAGCATCAGGCCCGAAAGGACTTTCTTCCAGTGTCGCAGCATCGCCAAGGGCCCCGAGTATGACGGTCGAATGAAGAGAATGTCAGCGAGCCCGCAGTGTAGCGGAACCGCTACGCGGCTGCAGCGAGTCTCGTTGCAGCCCATCCGTCGCCGCCGCCCAAATACTGGCCAACGGCCAATCTCACCGTAGCCTAGGGCATCGCCCTAGGTTTAGGGCCAGCACGCATTCTTGGCTGAAGGCCAAGCTCAATCGTGCTGAGTTGAGGTTGGCCTTCAGCCAACGGGCCGAAACGCTCTGCTAACCTAGGGCGATGCCCTAGGCTACGGTGAGCGAGGCCTTCAGCCTCGGGGGGACCCCTTACCCGCCACGATCCCGCCGACGCAAGTTCGACATATTGCTGCGGAAACGTTCGCGATCGTTTGGTCTAATGTGCCGTGGGTTGCTGGAGGCGGTACGCGCCCCTCGACGAATTGTTTACCTTCTATGCCCCGCTAGCGCCGACGGGGACGACCCTCGGCGCAGCCTGCTGCCGGATGGACGCGAGACGCTGTCGAAGGGAATCGAGTGACCGACCACAACACCGCCGCCGAGCTGTACCGCGACGTCACCCGCGCCGCCACGCTGGGGCTGGCGGTCAACCTGCTGTTGGGCGTGGTGAAGCTGATCGGCGGGATCATCGGCAACTCGTTCGCGCTGGTGGCCGACTCGGTTAACTCGCTGGGTGATGTGGTCTCGACCGTGGCGGTGCTCTTCGCCATGAAGGTCGCCCAGCGGCCGCCCGACGAAGAGCACCCGTACGGGCACACCCGGGCGGAGGGCATCGCCGCGTCGAGCGTCGCGCTGATGCTGATCGTCTCGGCGGCGTTGATTGGTTGGGAGGCGCTGCGGCGGTTTGGCGTGCAGCACGGCTACCCCCCGATGTGGACGCTGTGGATCGCCGGGGCGAACATCGTGATCAAAGAGAGCCTGTTCCACTACAAGGTGCAGGTCGGCCGGCGGACCGGCTCGGCTGCGATCATCGCCAATGCCTGGGACCACCGCTCCGACGCGTTGTGCGCGCTAGCGGTGCTGATCGGGCTGGCCGCGATCCGCCTCGGCGGGGCTGACTACATGTGGGCGGACGAGGCGGCGTCGCTGATCGTGGCGTGTGTGATTGTCGCCTCGGGAGTGCACCTGTTCCGCTCGAGCGCCAGCGAGCTGATGGACGTGCAGGCCCACCCCGAACTGGTCGACGACATCCGCGAGACTGCCCTCGACGTGCCGGGCGTGATGGGGGTCGACACGCTGTGGGTTCGTAAGAGCGGGCTGGAGTTCTTTGCCGACATCCACATCGAGGTCGACCCCCAGATGACCGTGCACGAGGGCCACCAGATCGGCCACCGCGTTAAGGACGCACTGATCGAGCGGCACGCGTCGCTCCGCGACGTGCTGGTGCACCTGGAGCCGTTTGGGGAAGACTAGTGGTTGGTGGCGGCATGAAGCCTCGCGGCTCCGCCGCGCCCGGCGACTGTGTCTTCGCCGCGCCCGACGACTGTGTCTTCGCCGCGCCCGACGACTGTGTCTTCGCCGCGCCGGCGACTGTGTATTCGCCGCGCCGGCGACTGCGGCTCAATCCTCGCGGCGGTCGTTCACGTCAATCCCGCGTTCGCGGGCCTGCGATAGGACATGCTCGAGCAGCGCGGACCGTAGCGGTCGGTGCATCGAAAGGTAGTCGACCTGGCCGTCGGCGTGGTGCAGCTCGGCAATCGTCGTCTGCCTACGCGTTTTCTTGCGGCCGTCAGGCCGACGGCGAGTGCGGTAGACCTCGATCCGTTCGACATCGCCGAGCGTGAACCGGCGGGTGTAGCCTTGGCCAAGCACGCCCTCCCCAAACTGGATCGCTTGCGGGTCGGCGGCGTTGGCGACAAACGGACCGGTAGCCGCTGCGGCGGCAGTCCAAGCTAGTCCGACGATCAGCAGCAGTAGCGCGGCCCGTCGAGACTTGCCGCGGGCGACGCCACCAAGCAGCACCCCTGCGATGGCCGTTAGGAACACGCCCGACGCAACGCCGGGCGCCCAGCCGGCCCACGGTTCCCAGACGGTTAGCCGTTGGGCGTCGAGCGAAAACGCCACCTGGTTGCGGTTCAGCCAGCCCGCCAGGAGGGACAGCAGCAGCAGCGCCGCGAGGCCAATTAGCGAGTACTTCGTCTTCATACACTCAGAAGCATTGGATGTAGGGCAGCAGCGGCGATTATGAGGGCCAGCCAAACCGGCACGCAACCTGCATTGCCCTCGTCTGACGGGGATTCGACACCCATTCCTGGAGTAGTTTCGCCATGATTCAATCGATCTTGGGCGCTCTGGCGCTCGCTCTGTTCGCTATGGCATTCGTCAATATTATCGGCCCGACCGCCGCGTCACAGCCGGCTGACAGCATGCGGCTGGTGCTAATCTCGGCCTCGGCGGTCCTTGGGCTGTGCGCCTGGCTGACCGGCGATCACCCAGGTCGGGTGTAGCCCCCGGGCATACCGAGAAAACCCAGAACAGACCGCGCCAACTCACCCTCAGATTTTGGATCCGATGCGATGAGCAACAAGTACCGAGAAGGTCAGCAGGTCAAGTGGAAGTGGGGCGCCGGATACGGCCACGGCGAGGTGAAGAGCCGCTTCGACCGCAAGGTGACGCGCAGGATCGATGGCCAAGAGGTCACCCGCGACGGCTCCAAGGAAAACCCGGCCTACTACGTCACCGTGGAGGACGCCAACAACGTGTTGAAGCTCGGCAGCGAGCTGGAGTCCGACGCGTGATTGTCTCGAGCGTCGAGGAGGGTTGGGAGATCGTATTCCAGCGATCGCATGGGCTGCTCGCCGGCCAGATAGCCTCGCGGTTTCGAGACGAGTTCCGCCCGGAGCTATGGACCGAGACACTCCAGGCAATCCTCTCGCACGACGACCACAAGCAGCCGTTCGATGGGCGGCACTACGTGACTGACCTCGGCGCACCGAAGGACTTCACGCTGGTCTCGATGGCGTCGGAGGACCGCGTCGAGGAGACCCGTCGCCGCATCTTGCTGAGCCACCGCAACCACCGCTGGTGCGGGCTGCTGATCTCGCGGCACGCCGAGCAGCTCTACGGCGGCCACGAGGGCATCACCAGCGAGATGCAGCGGCTGCTCGAAGAAGAGCGCGACCGCCGGCGCCTGGTGCTGCGTCAGCTCAGCAAGAAGAAGGCCCAACTAGAACTCGCCTACCAGCTGCTGCGGTGGTGCGACCGTTGCTCGCTCATCCTCGTCCGCAAACAGGTCCCCGCGATGCAGCGGCGGATAGAAGTCACCCACTCGCTTCAGGGCGAGCGGCACGACCTGTGGCGCCGCGAGGACGAGTCGCTGGCGGTCGAGCCGTGGCCGTTCGAGCCCGATGAGTTCACAGTTCAGTCGGAGTACCGCGTCGCGACGCGGCTCCAGTTCGAGGACGACGCCGACCTCATCAACCACCTCGACGAGGCCGAGGTCTGCGCACGGGAGTGGGTTTTCCGCAGGAAGAACTGAGCGCTACGCCGACTTGTCTTTCGGCTTGCGACCGGCCCACTCGCCCAGGCCGCGGAACACGACGAAGAACGTGGGCACAAACAGCAGCGACGACGCGGTCGCGGCGATCATGCCGCCGACCACGGCGTTGCCGACCGCCTGGCGGCTGGCGGCGCCGGCGCCGCTGGAGATCAGCAGCGGCAGGAAGCCCAGGATCGAGCTGAAGGCGGTCATCAGGATAGCCCGGAAGCGGAGCTGCGACGCGGAGATCGCCGCCTCGCGGATGCTCATCCCCTTCTTGCGCTGCGCAGCAGCGATACGGCCATTGCCACGTACCGGCCGCCGCCGTGCGGTTATCGCGTGCATTTGCCACCGTTGTGCGGAGCTTATTGGTTGCGACTTGCCGTGGAAATCTGATGCGAGAGCAGCGTCATTTCTGCGCGCTGCGAACGCCAAGTCGCGGTGAGACCACCCGCAACCGCTGGCGGTCTTCTACGAGATTTTCCGTTGGTTTTCCGGCTCGGGCGTCGGTGGCGCTCTGCGTGGAAAGCGGGGGCTGTGCGGGCGTCCGATAGGCGAAATCGGGCGCCAGGCTTACCTAGGGGCTGCTATTTCACTTTCGCCGCCCGTCGGATCCTGCTTAAATCCCGGTACGGGCAGGAACAGGAGTCGATCGCAAACAAGAGGCGTTTGCGTGATGGTCGCGGTTGGGACGCACCACGACCCCTCTGGGATTCTGTCTTCTCATCACGTCCAAGCTTAACCACCCGATCGCGCTACCGCTGCAGGGACAGGCTTCCAGGGCAGCGGGCAAAACGACCGAATGATTCTCGGTCCCGGAGCAAATGTCTAACACAAATACGATTTGGGAGCAGGTGCGCGCGGGCGTCCTGCAGGCTGTCCAGGGTGTGGTCGCGTCGAAGGGGCGCCCGGCCCCACCGCACTCGCGGGGCCGCAACAGCGGTCAGCATATTGAGGCTCTCGAGCCGCGCCGCCTTTTGGCGGCTGATATCCCGTACCTCAGTTCGGTGAAGCCCGAGCTGGTGGTCCGCACCGACTCCGACAGCGAGGGCGGCACGGTCCTGGTCTCAGCGATCGAGGGCGGCGTCATCGAGGTTCAGTACGGAACCGACAGCTCCCTCGACACGAAGTTGTTCGACGCGAATCTTATCGAATCGATCGTGTTCTACGGCGGCGCGGGCGACGACCGCTTCGGCAACGACACCAGCCTGCCGTCGATTGCGTACGGACGTGGCGGCGATGACACGCTGGTGGGCGGTAGCGTCAAGGACTACCTCATCGGCGGAGACGGGAACGATCTGTTGCAAGGGGGCGCGGGAGACGACCGGCTCGAAGGCGGTCAGGGGGACGACTCCCTGCTAGGCGGCGCAGGCGTCGACTCGCTAATCGGCGGCGATGGCGCCGACTATCTGTCAGGCGGAGAGGGCAACGATCTGCTCTACGGGAACGATGGCAACGACCTGCTGGAGGGAGGGGACGGCGACGATCTGCTCCGCGGGGGCCAGGGCGGCGACCGGCTCTACGGGAACGCGGGCAACGACCAGCTTGTCGGCGAAGCGGGTGCCGACCGCATCGAGGGCGGCTCGGGCGACGACCGGCTCGAAGGCGGCGACGGAAACGACCTGCTCTTCGGCGAGGGGGGCGTCGACGTGCTCCTTGGCGAAGCGGGCGACGACTACCTCTCCGGCGGTGACCAGAACGACTCACTCTACGGCTCCGACGGCAACGACACCCTGGACGGCGGCGGCGGCGACGACTTCATGCTCGGCGGCGCGGGGAACGACCGCTTGTACGGCCGGGCCGGAGACGACACCATCGAAGGAAACGACGGCGCCGACTTCCTCCAAGGGGACGCCGGTGACGATCGACTGCTCGGCGGCGGCGAGGTGGACTTCCTCTACGGCGGTTCCGGTTCGGACGCGATGTTCGGCGGGGACGCTGGCGACGTGATGATGGGCGGCGCCGGCATTGACTTCCTCTACGGGGAAGCGGGGAATGACTCCCTTAACGGCGGCGATGGCGATGACCGCATCATCGGCGGCGTAGGGGACGACCGGCTGTTTGGCCGTGCGGGCGACGACTATCTCGAGGGCGGCGACGGCGACGACTACGTCGAGGCCGGAGATGGCGACGACCGCGTGCTCGGGGGTCCGGGGGCCGACTACATGCTAGGCGGCGCGGGCGTCGACTCGATGTTTGGTGGACTCGGCGACGACCAGATCCTCGGCGAAGGCGGAGCCGACCTCTTGTACGGAGAAGCCGACAACGACTCTCTCAACGGGGGCGACGGCGACGACCGAATCGAGGGCGGCGATGGGGATGACCGTTTGTTTGGCCGCTCGGGCGACGACTACCTCGAGGGCGGAGACGGCGACGACTACGCCGAGGGGCAGGACGGCGACGACCGGATCTTGGGCGGTCAGGGAAACGACTACCTGCTGGGAGGCCAGGGCGTGGACTCGCTGCTGGGCGAAGAGGGCAACGACATCCTTGACGGCGGCGACCAAGGCGACTTCCTGTATGGGTTCGACGGCGACGACTCGATCGTCGGCGGCGACGGCAATGACAACATCTACGGCGGCCCCGGCGCCGACCGGCTGTATGGCCGGGCGGGTGACGACTACATCGAGGGTGGCGACGGTGGCGACTACGTCGAGGCCGGCGATGGCGCCGACAGGGTCTTGGGCGGTGACGGAAACGACACGCTCAGCGGCGGCGCCGGCGCCAACACCCTTGTCGGCGAGGCCGGCGACGACCGCCTAATCGGCGGCGTTGGCGTCGACCACCTCTACGGCTCTTCCGGCGACGACACGCTGTACGGCGCGGAGGGGGATGACTACCTGGACGGCGGCGCTGGCAACGACGTCGTGTTCGGCGAGCAGGGGAACGACGCCGTCCGCGGCGACGACGGCGAAGACGTGCTGGTCGGCGGCGCCGGCGAGGACGAGGTGGAGGGCGGCGCGGGGCGGGACCTCCTGCTCGGCGGCGAAGGGGTCGACCTGCTCCGCGGCGAAGCGGGCGACGACATTCTTATCGGCGGCGGGCTCACCTTCGAGGACGACGCCGCCGCGCTCCGCGCGGCGCTCGCGACGTGGACCTCGTCGGACGGCTACGACGCGCGGGTCGCCGGTTTGGAGACGCCAGGCTCTCTTGGGCGGATCATCGTCGGCCACACGGTTGTCGACGACCTGGTGAGCGACTCGATGTCCGGCGGGGGGGACCAGGACTGGTACGTCCTGGCGAGCCACATCGGGATCTGGAATCCGCTGGGCGCGCCCCAGATGGGCCACATGGGACACATGGACATGGGCGGCGGCCACTTCACACTGCTCAGCTCGCCGCCGCCGCTGGAGGGGTTTGAGCTGATCGACTCAATCGACACGATCGTCGATCAGCAGGCGAACGAGCAGGCCGCGTCGATGGCCGCGCACATGGCCGACCCCTCCAAGCTGCGGGAGCACCTGGCGCTGTTCCAGCTGGTGCGGTACCAGGACGTCACGACCATGGCGGTCCGCAGCGGCAGCTGGTTCGACCCTACGGTCTGGTCGGACGGCGTCGTCCCGGCTGCTGGCGCGCGGGTGCTGGTGCCATTTGGGACACAGCTTGTCGTGGACGGCGTGTCCAAAGCCGACCTGGCCACCGTTCGCGTCGATGGCGAGCTGCGGTACGCCACGGAGGTCGACACCCAGCTCCGCGTGGAAACGATGGTCGTGTCTGCCAGCGGGCGGCTTGTCATTGGCGAGGAGGCGGCCCCCATCAGCGGCGATGCCAGCGCCCGACTGGTGTTCACCGACCCCGGGCCGATCGACGTCAGCGCCGACCCGTTCTCTATCGGGCGAGGGCTGATCACCCACGGGGCCGTGACGATGTTCGGCGATCAGAAGACCTCGTTCGAGCAGACGCACAAGCCCCTCCAGCAGGGCGCCACGCGGATCTTCCTCGACGCCGCCCCGGAGAGCTGGCGGATCGGCGACAAGATCGTCATCGCCGGGACCGAGTTGAACGGTCAGCAGGACGAGGTTCGGGTCATCAAGTACATCGTTTCCAACATCGTCTTTGTCGATGCGCTCGACTACGAGCATGTCGCCCTCGAGCCCACGCTTGGGGTTCATGTGGCGAACCTGTCCCGCAACATCATCATCGAGTCCGAGTCGACGGAAGTCGATCGCCGCGGGCATGTGATGTTCATGCACAACCGCGATGTCGATGTCCACTACGCGGGCTTCTACAACCTGGGACGCACCGACAAGTCGCGGGCGCTCACCGACCCGCAGGTCGACGCCAATTGGAATCAGATCCCCGGCACCGGCGACAACCCCCGGGCACGGTACGCGGTGCACTTCCACCGCAACGGCGTCGTCGCGGACACGCCCCCCGCGGTGGTGCAGGGGAGTGTTGTGGAGGGCAGCCCCGGCTGGGGCTTCGTCAACCACAGCAGCTATGTCGACATCAGCGACAACGTCGCGTACGGCGTCAACGGGGCGGCGTTCGCCACGGAAGAAGGGGACGAGATCGGCAGCTTCCGCGGCAACATCGCGGTGGCGATCACCGGCACCGGGCTCCTGCCCAACGCCCGAGCCAACGTTCAAGACTTCGGTCACAGCGGCGACGGCTTCTGGCTGCAGGGCGCCGGCGTCGCGGTGACGGACAACGTGGTGGCCGGCGCCCAGGGGCACGCCTTCATCTACTACACGCGGGGATTCGAGCGAGGCAGCGGCATCACACGATTCCTCTCCGCAAACCTCGACGACCCCTCGCTGGCCGGCGGCGACGAAACGATCGACGTCCGCTTCGTCCCGATCAAGGAGTTCTCCCGCAACGTGGGTTACGCATCGGGCGCCGGGCTCAAGATCCGCTACCACCTCCGCTTCTCCGAGCACGACGCGACAAGCTTGGTGAGCGACTCGACCTTCTGGAACACCCTCGAGGGAGTGCGGCTGCCGTACAGCGCTCGGGTGATACTAAAAGACATCACGGTAATCGCCGACGACGCCTACAACGCGCACACCGGGGTTGGCGGCAACCGTGTCACGGAAAGCATCACCTACGACAACCTGCGTGTTGAGGGCTACGCCCGCGGCATCTGGATGGCGTCCGCCGGCCAATCGGTGGTGAACGGCGGCCTGTTTAATAACATCTCGAATATTCTTGTCGGCAGCGCGATCAAACCGGGCAGGTCGGTGCTGATCACCGGCGACCCGGTGTTCCTTCACCCGGCTGACTACCCGATCAGCCTGACCGCGAACATCACGATGTGGTTCCACAACGAAGAGTACGCGCCGGCGTTCGACTACTTGTTTAACGACACCACGGTCGTGCTAAACTTTGGCGCCTACAGCAATCGGCGGCTGTACTTCTCAGTGCAGGATCCGGACGCGGTCCCGTTCCCGGCCGCCGCCGACCACATCCCGGCCGAGTACGTCGGGCTCACCAGCCAGCAGCTGTTCGACCGCTACGGGCTGGCGATCGCCGGCCGGATGGCGCCGGACGGGCTGATCTCCGTGAACGGCATTGCTGGATTGTTGTAGAACCTAGGTCTGAGGTCGCCGCGTGAGCCGCGTCGGGGCCTCGCGGAGGCCTCCGGCGCCCGAGAGCCGTGCTACGCCGACTTGTCTTTCGGCTTGCGACCGGCCCACTCGCCCAGGCCGCGGAACACGACGAAGAACGTGGGCACAAACAGCAGCGACGACGCGGTCGCGGCGATCATGCCGCCGACCACGGCGTTGCCGACCGCCTGGCGGCTGGCGGCGCCGGCGCCGCTGGAGATCAGCAGCGGCAGGAAGCCCAGGATCGAGCTGAAGGCGGTCATCAGGATCGCCCGGAAGCGGAGCTGCGACGCGGAGATCGCCGCCTCGCGGATGCTCATCCCCTTCTTACGCTGCTCGGCGGCGAACTCGACGATCAGGATCGCGTTCTTGCTGGCGAGCGCTACCAGCAGCACCACGCCGATCTGCGTGTAGGTGTTGTTGTCCATGCCGCGGGCCATCAGCATCACCACCACGCCGAGCGCGGCGAGCGGCACCACGGCGATCACCGCGGCGGGCTGCACCCAGCTCTCGTACTGCGCTGCGAGCACCAGGAACACAAACACCACCGCCAGCAGGAAGATCAGGTACTGCTCGCCCGACGACTGCTTCTCCTGGAACGACATGCCGGACCAGAAGTAGCCCACGCCGGGCGGCAGCGTCTGGTCGGCCATCTGCTCCATCAGGTCGAGCGCCTGGCCCGAGCTGACGCCCGGCGCCGGCTCGCCGTTGATCTGGGCGGTGGGGTACAGGTTGTACCGGGAGATGAGCTGCGGCCCGAGCGTCTGGCTGACGGTGACCAGCGAGCCGAGCGGCGCCATCTCGCCCGCGGCGTTGCGGACGTCCAGGTAGGCGATGTCCTCGGGGCTGGCGCGGAACCGCTGGTCGGCCTGCACGCGGACCTGGTAGGTGCGGCCGAAGCGGTTGAAATCGTTCACGTAGGCCGAGCCGAGGTACGCCTGGAGCGTACCGAACACGCTGCTGAGCGGGATGTTCTGCGACTTCACCTTGTCGCGGTCGACGTCGGCGAACAGCTGCGGCACGCCGGCGCGGAAGGTGGTGTTGAGAGCGGTGAGCCGGTTCTGGCCGTTGCCCGCGGCGATCATCTCGCTGGCGGCGTTCTGCAGCTCCTCGAGCCCGACGTCCTGCCGGTCGACCAGCTGCATCTGGAATCCGGTGGCGTTGCCCAGGCCGTCGATCGGCGGGGGGACAAACGCGATGGCGAACGCCTCCTTGATCTGCGCGAACTCCCGCCGCAGGTTCCCGACAATCGCGTCCTGAGTCTTCTCCTTGGTCTCGCGGTCGGCCCACGGCTCGAACACGATGGCGGCCATGCCGGAGTTCGAAGCCCGGCTGCCCGATAGGATGGAGAAGCCGGAAATCAGCACGCGGTCGCGGACGCCGGGCGTCCGCTTCAGCACGGCGTCGACGCGGTCCATCACCTCAACGGTCCGCTCGAGCGAGGCCGAGTCGGGCAGCTGGATGTTGGCGAACGCGTAGCCCTGGTCCTCGGTCGGCATGAACCCGGTCGGCAGCCGCCCAAAGCCCACGGCGGTGGCCGCCACCAGCACGCCGAACACCAGCAGCGTCAGCGGGACCACACGGACGCTGCCGCCGATCACCGCCTTGTAGACGCTCGTGACGCGGTCGAACACCGCGTTGAAGGCGCGGAACAGCGGGTTGCGGACCTCGCCCGAGGGCCGCAGCAGGATGCCGCACAGCGCCGGGCTGAGCGTCAGGGCGTTGAGCGTGCTGATCACCACCGCGGCCGAGATGGTCAGCGCGAACTGCTTGTAGAGCTGCCCGGTGATGCCCCCCATGAACGCGGTCGGCACGAACACCGCCAGCAGCACCAGCGTGGTGGCGATCACCGGGCCGGTCATCTCGTCCATCGCGCGGACCGCGGCCTCCTTGGACGACAGTCCCTCGTCGATCCAGCGGGCCGTGTTCTCCACCACCACGATCGAGTCGTCCACGACGATGCCGATCGCCAGCACCACGCCGAACAGCGTCAGCATGTTGATGGAGAAGCCGATGGCGGCCATCACGCCGAACGTGCCAATCAGCGCGACCGGGATCGCCGCGCACGGGATCAGGGTCGCCCGCCAGTCCTGCAGGAAGATAAAGATCACCAGCACCACCAGCAGCACCGCCACGAACAGCGTGGAGTAGACCTCCTCGATCGACGCCTCGACGAACTTGGTGGTGTCGAATGGGATGTCGTAGGCGATGCCGGCGGGGAAGTCCTCGGAGAGTCGCTCCATCGCTTTGTGGACGCCGGCGGCGATCTCCAGCGCGTTGGCGCCGGGCAGTTGGTAGATGGCGATGTTGGTTGACGGGTCGCCGTTGAACTTGGAGTCGATGCCGTAGCTCCGCGAGCCGAGCTCCACCCGCGCGACGTCCCGCACCCGGGTGAACCGCACGCCGTCGGCGGTCTTGATGATGATGTTCTCGAACTGCTCGACGTCCTTCAGCCGGCCGAGCGTGTTCACGGCGTACTGGAAGGCGGTGCCCTCGGGCGCGGGCGGCTCGCCGATCCGCCCGGCGGCGACCTGCACATTCTGCTCGCGGATGGCGTTCAGCACGTCCTCGGTGGTCAGCTCGCGGGCCTTCAGCTTGTGCGGGTCGAGCCAGACCCGCATGCTGTACTCGTCGGCGCCCATCACCTCGACCGACCCGACGCCGTCGATGCGGCTGAGCTCGTCGCGGATGAAGCGGGTGGCGTAGTTCGACAGGTCCAGCGCGCTGACCGACTTGTCGGGCGAGGTGAGCGCAATGAACTGCAGGATCTGCGTCGACTGCTTCTTGGTGGTGATGCCCTGGCGGCGGACGTCCTCGGGGAGCTTCGGCTCGGCGACCGCGACGCGGTTCTGCACCAGCACGGTCGCCATGTCGAGGTCGACGCCGATGGCGAACGTCACGGTCAGCTTGTACGAGCCGTCGTCGGCGCTGACCGACGACAGGTACAGCATGTCCTCGACGCCGTTGACCTCCTGCTCGATCGGCGCGGCGACCGTCTCGGCGACAACCTTCGCGCTGGCGCCGGGGTAGCTGCAGCTCACCTGCACGGTGGGGGGCGAGATCTCCGGGAACTTCGAGATCGGCAGCCCCCGCTGGGCGACCGCGCCCGCCAGCACGATCACGATCGAGATGACGCTGGCGAAGATCGGCCGGTGGATAAAGAAGCGGGACATATCAGCCAGGGGAGCAGGGCCAGGGGAGCAGGAAGCGTGGGTTCGGTGACATCCGCGGCGCCAGGCCGCTACTGCGTCGCGGCGTCGGGCTGCCCCGCGGCTTCACTGCCCGACACGGGGGGGCTCGCCTCGGTTGGCCGGACGGTCGACCCGGGCCGGGCGCGCTGCAGGCCGTTGACCACCACGCGGTCGTCGGGTTTCAGCCCCGACTTGATGACCCGCTTGCCGTTGGACAGGCCGGCCGTGACGATCGTCCGCCGCTCGACCTTGTTGTCGGCTCCGACCACCGTGGCGTAGGGGCCGTTCTGGTCGCGGCCGAGCGCCGCGTCGGGCAGCAGCAGAGCCTCCTGTTCCTCGCGCGGGATCGCGACCCGCACGAACGAGCCCGGCACGATGGTCAGGTCCGGGTTTGGGAACACGGCCCGCACCAGGTACGTGCCGGTCGCGCGGTCCACGGCCAGGTCGGCGTAGTCGAACGAGCCCTCGTGCGGGTAGCCCTCCTCGTCGGCCAACCCGATCAGGATCTTGCGGTCGTTGTTGTCGCGGGTCTTGGGGCCCGGGGCGTCGCCCCGCTCCTGCGCGGCCTTCTGGAACCGGCGTAGCTCGGCCTCGTTGATCGTGAACGTCACATAGATCGGGTCGTACTGGATCACGTTGGTCAGCAGGGTCGACTCGCCCGCCCCGACCAGGTTGCCGATGTCGACCTGCTCCTTGCCGACGCGGCCCTTGATGGGCGAGGTGATCTTGGTGTAGCCGAGGTCGAGCTCCTCCTGGCGGACCGTGGCCTGGGCGGCCGTGATCTCCGACGCGGCCGACTCGATCGACGCCTGCGCGACGTCGATCTCGGCGACCGAGTTCTGGTACTTCGTGCGGAGCTCGTCCAGCTCGGCCTGGGTCACGCCGCCGCTCTGGGCGGCGCGGGCAGCGCGGTTGTACTGCGCCTGGTCGTTGGCGGCCTTGGCCTGGGCCTGCTTGATGACGGCCTCGGCGCTCCGCTTGCGGGCGTTGGCGACTTCCTCGGCCGCCTTGGCCGCGTCTACCGCGGCCTGGAACGGCGCGGGGTCAATGACGAACAGCTGATCGCCCTCTTCGACCATTGCTCCCTCGGTGAAGCTGGCCTCCTGCAGGTAGCCCTCAACCCGCGCGCGGATCTCGACCCGCTTGTAAGGGACGGTCTCGCCAGTGACCTCCAGCAGGTCGGCGACCCGGGCCTGTTCGGGCGAGGCGACGGTCACCTCCGGCGGCGGAGGCGCCTGGAACTCGTTCTTGGGGTCGCTGCACCCGAGCGGCAGCAGGAGCAGGGACAAGAGGGCGGCAAGCGAGAAGCGGCGCATCGTGGGTTTTCCGTGCTCCGTGGTAGGCGGATGGAACTGCGGGACAGTCTAGCCCACCCAGCGGGGGGACGCCACGACCTGCGGTGGTCGGCAACGGTTACCCGACGGCCCGTGATATCCAGAAAGACGAGCGTTAGGCGAGAGCTTTACTCGCCGAGCACCCGGCGGAGCGCCGGGTCGAGCGCGGGGTCTTGGAACCGGTAGCCGGTCTCGAGCAGGCGGGTCGGCTGCACCGCGGCGCCGGCCAGCAGCGCCTCGTCGGCCATCTCGCCGACCGCGGCGCGGAGCGCGAACGCCGGGACCCGCATCACGGTCGGCCGGCCGAGCACGCGGCCCAGGGTCTTGGTGAACTCGCGGTTGGTCACCGGGTGGGGCGAGACCGCGTTCACCGCGCCGGCGACCCCCTCGTTCGCCAGGCAGTGCTCGATTGCGGCGACCATGTCGGCCAGCGTAATCCAGCTCATGTACTGCCGGCCGTCGCCCAAGACGCCGCCCAGGCCGAGCTTGAACGGGGTGAGCATCATCGCCAACGCGCCCCCCTTGGGGCTCAGCACCACGCCGGTGCGGGTCTGCACGACGCGGATGCCGGCCTCCCAGGCGGGCCGGGTCTCGGACTCCCAGGCGACGCAGGTCTCGGCCAAGAAGCCGCGGCCGGGCGGGCTGTTCTCGTCGACCGGGTGCGACCCGCGGTCGCCGTAGAAGCCGACCGCCGACGCGCTCACCAGCACGCCGGGGCGGGGTTCGAGCCCCGCCAGCGTAGTCGCCAGCAGCCGCGTCCCCTCGATGCGGCTGGCGGCGATCGCCTGCTTCTTTGCGGGGCTCCAGCGGCCCGAGGCAATCGGCTCGCCCGCCAGGTGGACTACCGCCTGGACGCCGGCCAGCTTGTCGCGGTCGATCTCGCCGTCGGCCGGTTTCCAGTAGATGTCGGCCGAATCGGCGGCCGGCCGGCTGCGGACCAGCCGGCGGACTTCGACGCCCTGCTGCTCGAGCGATTGGCACAACGCGGCGCCGACCAGTCCGGTGGCGCCGCTGACCGCGATGGGGGAGGGGAGGCTCATGCCGTTATTCTGACGCCTGGGGCGCCAATCACAAGCGGCGCCGTCCCTTGAATTCGCGGCTGGCCCGCTCCATCAGCCGCTTTTCCTTGGCGGTCAGGCTGTCGGCGCCGTGGTCGCTGATCTTCTTGAGGATCCGGTCGACCTCGACCTCGAGCTTGTCCATCGCGGCGTCGGAGTCGTCGTCGGGTTCGGAGTGCACGCGGAGCTTCGGTCGCCGCTTGAGCGACGGCAGGCTCAGCTCGCCCGGCAGCCAGCCCGCCAGCCGCCAGTGCTGGAAGTGGTACGCCGCGGCGAACGCGGCGCCGCCGAGGTGCCCCTGGAACGAGACCATTTCGCGGTTCTCGCCAAACGCCCGCATCAGGTCGTTCCCGACGATAAAGGCTCCGAGCACCCACATCGGAATCGGGAACACGAACATCAGCAGCACGGTGCGGTGCGGGTACAGCAAGGCGAACAGCACGACGACCGCGACCGTGCCCGCCGAGGCGCCAATCGTCGAACTGGGCGACTGTGTGGCGAAGTCCCAGGCGACAATCGCTAGGCCGCCCGCCAGCACGGCGCCGAGGTAGTAGGCCAGGAACTCTTTGTAGCCGAAACGCCCCTCGAGCTCCCGGCCGAACATCCACACGCCAAACATGTTGCCCAGCACATGGAACAGGTCGTACTGGCTGTGCGCGAGGGCGTAGGTTGCAATTTCGTACACGCGCCACGGGGCCTGCAACCAGCCGAGGGGCTGGAGCGCGAGGGCGTCGATCGCCGGGTTCGGGATCACGCCGGTCTGTGGGTTGCGCGGCCCGTTGAACAAGATCTCGATAAAGTACGCCGCCAGCGTCACCACGACGATTTGGTTGACCGCGGTGATCGGGAAACGGAGCTGGAGGCCGCCCCCGCCGCCGTAGCTGTCACGCCATTGGGGCTGTCGTTCGTAGTCGCGGTCGTAAATGCCCACAGGCGTATGCTAGCTAGGATTCTTGGAGAGGCGGGGCTGGGTGAAGAGCTCAATCGGCGGCCTAGCCTATCTTACGCCGCGCCCCGGAGAAAGTGCAGGTTTTTGCCGGTGGGGCGGGGTCCCGAGGGCCAAAACCGGGGAGCCGGCGGCGTAAGCCGTCGGAGCAGCGCTACGGCCGAGGCTGCCGGCGGAATCCTCCGGCGCCTGACGGCGCCGGCTCTTGCTAGTCCCAGCTCGGGCGAGCCCGGCTCACGCTACTCCGGCGACAGATTGTCGCGGGTGGTTGCCTCGGGCCGTCCGCCGCCCGATGCTAGAAGCAAGATTGGCCTGTCTCACCTCACACGAGCAGGCGGCGATCGTCGCTCCACGCCACCGGACCACCAATCCAATCCCCCCGAGCCTACGCGGATGTTCTACTACCCGGTCAACGACTTCGGCCCCGTGATGAAGGGGATGATTATCGGCGGGCTGGGGATCTTCCACGTCTACCTGGCGCAGTTCGCGATCGGCGGCGGGCTGCTGATGAGCTGGTTCCAGTGGCGCTCGATGCGGAAGGAACGGGCTGACGGCGAGCTCTACACCCGGTTTATCGACGGCCTGTTCCGCGTGCTGGTGCTGGTGTCGTTTGTGACCGGCGCCGTGACCGGTGTGGCGATGTGGTTCACCACCATCCAGATCAGCCCCCGCACGATCGGGCTGATGGTCGACCAGTTCCACTGGATGTGGGCGATCGAGTGGACCTTCTTCAGCCTGGAGGTCGCCGCGGGGTACGCGTTCTACCGCCGCGGGCCGTCGCTCGACCCGCGGAGCCGGCTGACGCTGCTGCTGCTGTACTCGCTGGCGGCGTGGATGAGCCTGTTCTGGATCAACGGCATTTTGTCGTGGCAGCTGACGCCCGGCGGCTGGCACGAGAGCCACAACGTGTGGGCCGGGTTCTTCAACCCAACGTTCTGGCCGTCGACCATCTTCCGCACCCTCAGCTCGATGGCGACCGCCGCGCTGGTGGCGTGCCTGGTGGTGAACCTCAGCCCGCGTTTCGACGCCGACGAGCGGCGGACGCTGGTGCACGCGTCGTTCCGGTTCCTCGTGCCGATGGCGGCGATGCCGCTCTTGGGCTTCTGGTTCCTGGCGGCCGTGCACCCCGAGTCGCGGAGCTGGGCGCTAGGGGGGAGCATCGCGATGACGATGTTCCTCGGGATCGGCGTCGGCGCGTCGGCGTTGATCGGCGCCTACGCCGTGGTGGTGATGTTCAAGCCGAGCATCACCGTCAACGGGGCGACCGCCGCGCTGCTGATCGCCCTCGGCTTCGGCGCCACCGCCGGCGCCGAGTTTGTCCGCGAGGGGATCCGCAAGCCGTACACCGTGCACGGCACGCTCTACTCGAACTCGATCTCGCAGGACGAGGTCGCCGAGCTCCGCCGCGTCGGCTGCACCACGGGCGACCCGTACCCGCTGCTCGGCGACCAAGAGCTCCCGGAGCAGGTCGCCCTCGGCGCGCACGTGTTCCGCGTGCAGTGCGGCGTCTGCCACACGTGGGACGGCGCCAACGGCCTGGCCCACCTGACCAACGGCTGGACCGACGATCAGCTGCGGCTCAACATCGCCCAGCTGCAGCGGACCAAGGCGTTCATGCCGCCCTTTGCCGGCACGGCCCAGGAGCTCGAGGCGCTGGTGCAGTGGCTCCGCTGGGGCCACGCCGAGCAGCCCGCCGAGTGGGCCAACAGCGACGACGCGGCGGTGATCGAGCAGATCCAACGCCACCTGGACGAGGTCGGGGTCGAGCCCGGGATTGAGGTTGCCGAGAGCAAGCCGTTGGGCGCGAAAACCGAACCCAACGGAGACTGAAAAGTTGAGGTTTTAGGGAGGAAAACTGCCGTATGGCGCGGTCCAATAGAGGGCTCGGAAGGTTCTTTGTTGGTGGTTGGGATCGGCACGAGAAGGCACGAGAAGGCGATAGCGGTTTTTCGAGGGCGGCGCTCAATCACAATCCCCCTCCCCCAAGGGTGAGGGGCTAGGGGAGGAGGCCTCGGCAAGATGGCGGAGCTTGGATCCTTCCGATTAGTTGTGACCCTGGAAGCATAAGGAGGAGGAGCTGCGCTCCGCTAGTTTATTGGGCCCCCTCTCCTAACCTCTCCCCTTTTGGGGGAGAGGCATTGTTGCGCGCCGCTTCGCGGCACTGCTGTGGGTCGACGTTCAAGCAATGAGTTTTGTCCCCTTCGGCGGTTGGAAAAGTAGAAAATCAGCGGAAACGAAAGGCATGGCTGGGACAAAACCCCCGGTGGGGCGAGCGTGCTGCTCCGTGGCGTTGCCCGTAGCAGATATCCGACCGCAGAGTTTTGTCCCCTGTGGCCGTTTAGAAAGTCGTATTCCGGCGGAGTGGGAGCCGTGGTCGGGACAAAACTCGGCGGAGGAATTGAGGAGCTTCGCTCCGCTGTTTTTTAGGCCCCCTCTCCTAGCCTCTCCCCCTGCCGGGGAGAGGGATGGTACGCGCTGCTTCGCGGCATTGCTCTGAGTCACCTGCCAACTGCCAACTGCCACCTGCCAACTGCCAACTGCCAACTGCCAACTGCCAACTGCCAACTGCCAACTGCCAACTGCCAACTGACACCTGCCAACTGCCAACTGCCAACTGCCACCTGCCACCTGCCAACTGCCAACTGCCAACTGCCAACTGCCAACTGACAACTGACAACTGACAACTGACAACTGACAACTGACAACTGACAACTGACAACCACCCCCTACCCACCCCATGTTTCCCTTCGACCAACCGACACCCACTGCCTTTTACTTGGTGCTGTACCTCGGCACGCTGCTGCTGCACGTTGTGCCGATGAACTACGTGCTGGCGGGGTCGAGCTACCTGGCGTTGCTCGGCGTTTGGGAGACCGCCCGAGGCCAGGTGAGCGAGCCGCACCGGGCGATCGCGGCCGGGCTGCGGGACTGGATGCCGTTTGCGCTCAGCATCGCGATCACCGCCGGCGTGGCGCCGTTGTTGTTCCTGCAGGTGCTGTACAAGGAGCCGTTCTACACGGCCAACCTGCTGCTGCTGCACCGCTGGATGGCGATCCTGCCGATCTTGATCGTGGCGTTCTACCTGCTGTACCTGCAGAAGTCGAAGCGGTTTGTCGCCCGGCCGGCGGCGGTGCGGATGCTGGTGTCGGTCGGCATCTTCTGCTGCTTTGGTTTCGTCGCGTGGAGCTGGACCGAGAACCACCTGCTCAGCACGCGGGGGCAGGAAGTCTGGATCGAGCAGTACACCCAGGGGGGCTGGTTCTACGGCGACTGGGAGCTGCCCGCGCGGCTGGCGTTGTGGTGGGTCGGGGCGTTTCCGATGCTGGCGATGATCCTCGCCTGGCAGGTCCCGGCCGCCCGGGCGTCGCTGGTGCGGTTGGCTCTCGTGGCGCTCGCCGCCTCGGCAGTCGCCGGCGTGGTGTACTTCCTGCAGATCCCGGCCGCTGCGCGGTCGCAGATTGTTTCGCGTGGTTGGCCCTACCTCACGCTTGGCCTGCTCGGTGGGGCCGGGCAGGCGGCCGTGTGGACGCTCGCCTGGCGGGTGCGTGAGCTGACTGCCGGCCTGCTGGCGGGGCTCTCGGCGGCCGCGGTGCTGGCGGCGCTCGGCGTGACGGTGCTGCGTGAGCTGAGGCGGCTTTCGGCGATCGACATCACCGCGTACTACGACCAGCACGCCGAGGCCGCGGGCGTGGGGGGCTGGTGGCTGTTCGTGCTGCTGCTGCTGATGAACGCCGGCCTGATTGCGTGGGTGATCCGGATCGCGTGCCGCCCGGCGGCCGAGCCGAACCCCCAGAAAGCCAATTCAGCGACTGAGTAAGCTGGCACACCAACGCCCCGGCTGGGTCGCGTAGAATGAGCACACGCGTGGCTGCCGGCCGCGCCCTGACCAATTCCAACCAGGGGTCCCCGCCATGAAGTGCCTCGCCCAGAAGCTGCTGATCGTCACGTGTTTGTTCGCCGCCGCCAACGCCTTCGGTGAGGAGCCGCCGCTGCTGAAGCCCGAGCTGGAGAAGATGAGCCAGGGCGCTGCCGATCGGGTGCCGCCCGAAATGCTGCGAATGTTCGCTCAGGGGATCGCCGAGGTCCGCGACACCGGCATTGAGGGCAAGGCGGCCAACGTCGGCGACCCCGCGCCCGACGCGACGCTCTATGACTCCGAGGGCGACAAGGTCGAGTTCAGCTCGCTGTGGGCCGAAGGGCCGGTGGTGCTGACCTTCTATCGCGGCGGCTGGTGCCCGTACTGCAACCTGCAGCTGCAGAACCTGCAGAAGTCGGTCGCGGCGCTCGAGGGCGCCGGAGCGCGTGTCGTGGCGGTCGCGCCGGAGCTGCCCGAGAAGGTCGGCGAGACGGTCGCCAAGCACGACCTCAGCTTCTTGGTGTTGTCGGACAAGCACAACGCGCTCGCCAAGAAGCTCGGCATTGTGTTCAAGCTGCCGGACGTGATCCTGCCGGTCTACCGCGACCGGTTGAAGCTGGCCGAGTACAACGGCGACCAGGCGTTCGAGCTGCCGCTGGCGGCGACCTACGTGATTGATGCCGACGGCGTGATCCGCTACGCGTTCCTCGACGCCGACTACGCCAAGCGGGCCGAGCCGCGCGACGTGCTGGCGGCGTTGAAGAAGCTATAACACGAACGGATTAACGAGCCGCGGCGGGCTCGGCGAAGAACAACTCGCCGACGCCCCGCGCGGCCTGGCGGAACTCGGCCGCCGGCATCGCCAGCGTCTGCCATTTTTCCGACAACGGCCGGGCGGCCCGGACGTAGCGGTCGAGCGGCACGCCAACAAACGCGTACGCGGCGCCGCGGTAGTGCAGCACCTGCTCGACCGGCACCGGCGACGCCTCGGCGGTCAGGTGGTAGGCGAACACCAGCAGCGCGTCGAAGCCGGCGCCGAACCGGGCCCGCCAGCGGGTGAGCGAGTCGAGGTCGTCGCGGGTGGTCCAGTTCTTCCAGTACTGCCGCTGCTTGACCCCGGCCGGGAAGCGTCGGCCTTTGACGTCGACCAGCCACGAGGTCCCGGTTCCCTCAGCCGAGGCCGACGGGGTGACCAGGAAGTCCACGCTCTTGAGCGACGCGTCCTCGGCCAGCGCGCGGCGCTGCTCGTCGACCGCGACGTAGGCGATCCGCTCGGCGCGGAGGTACGCCTCGAAGGCGGCCTCGTAGTGGTTGTGGCGGTTGGCCATCGGGAGCAGCGGGGCGAGGGTGACAGAAAGGTCCGGCGCCAGCAGCGGTTACCAGCATAGCGGAATTCGAGGCCCACAGGGCTTCTTTTCTGCTTGGCGGCGGGCCGGATTGGCGACAACCGTGCGTCCTTACCGGGGAGCTAAATCCGCCATTCCGCTCGCCCGAGCAAACGCCTATCATCGGCGCGGGGCCGTCTGCGTGCTAGCATGCGCGGACGGAATTCGCCGTGAAAACCAGACCCTTGGGAACACTTTTACAAAGCTGCCGCCATGAGCAACACCCGCACCGAACGCGACACGATGGGCGAGATGCAGGTCCCGTCGGACGCGCTGTACGGCGCGTCGACCGCCCGCGCTGTCGATAACTTCCCGATCGCCCACCAGCCGGTCCCGGCCGACGTGGTGCACGCGTTTGGCTACCTCAAGGCGGCCTGCGCCGAGGCCAACCTGCAGCTCGGCAAGCTCGACGCCAAGCGGGCCGAGGTGATCATCGCCGCGTCGATGGAGGTGGCCGAGGGGAAGCACGACGAGCACTTCCCGGTGGACGTCTACCAGACCGGCAGCGGCACCAGCACAAACATGAACGCCAACGAGGTGATCGCCAACCTGGCGAACCTCAAGCTCGGATTCGAGCTTGGCGCCAAGGGCGCCGACGGCGCGGTGCACCCCAACGACCACGTCAACATGGGGCAGAGCTCCAATGACACCTTCCCCACGGCGATGCACATCGCCGGCGCCGCCGCGATCAGCGGTCGGCTCGCGCCCGCGCTCGAGCGTCTCGCAACGGCCCTCGGCGACAAGGCCAAGGCGTGGGACAAGATCGTCAAGATCGGACGCACCCACCTGATGGACGCCACGCCGATCCGCGTCGGGCAGGTGTTCGGCGGCTACGCGGCCCAGGCCGGCTACTCGGCGACCCGCGCCGGCCGCGCGCTGGCCCGGCTGCTGGAGAACATGCCGATCGGCGGCACTGCGGTCGGCACCGGCATCAACACCCACCCCGAGTTCGCCGCCAAGGTCTGCGCGGCGCTCTCCAAGCAGCTCGGCGTCGAGTTCGCCGAGGCCAACAACCACCCGGAAGCTCAGGCCGCCAAGGACTCGTTTGTCGAGGCCCACGGCGAGCTCAAGGCGATCGCCGTCGCGCTCTCCAAGATCGCCAACGACATCCGCCACCTCGGCAGCGGGCCGCGGTGCTCGCTCGGCGAGCTCATGCTGCCGGCTACCCAGCCCGGCTCTTCGATCATGCCGGGCAAGGTGAACCCGGTGATGTGCGAGTCGATCATGCAGGTCGCCTGCCGCGTGATTGGCAACGACGCCACCGTGACCACCGCCGGGCTCGGCGGCGTTGGTTCTATTTTCGAGCTCAACGTCGCGATGCCGGTGATGATCGACGCCTTCATGCAGTCGGTCACGCTGCTGACCAACGGCGCGGGCGTGTTTGTCGACAAATTGGTCGAAGGCCTCGAGGTCGACGCCGAGCGTTGCCGCGGGCTGATCGACCAGTCGCTGATGATGGTCACCTCGCTCGCGCCGGAGATCGGCTACGAGAAGGCGGCCAAGCTCGCCAAGGACGCCCTCAAGTCGGGGCAGACCATCCGTGAGATCTGCCTCGAGGAGAAGGTGCTCGGCGAGGCCGAGCTCGACAAGCTGCTAGAGCCCATGAGCATGACCGACCCGCACGCCTAGGCTTCAGCAGGAAGCTGGAGTTGGGCCCGCGGCCCAAGCTACAACCGCCCACCCCGCCAGGGGTGGGACCGCACGACCAAGGAACTCTCGCATGGACGCGAAACGTTTCTCTCCCATTCTGGTGGCTCTTGCAGCGCTGAACGCCACCCCTTCGGCGGTCGGCGAGCCGGCCGCGCTGCCGTCGCCAGTCGAGCCGCCGCTGCGGCTCGCACAGCCAGTCGAGCCGCCACGGCCGCTCGCGCAGCCCGACGAGCCGGCGCCGCTCGCGCTGCCGCGGTCGATCTCCGCGGCGCCGCCGCGCCCCGGCGTGCACGACGCGTTCGACCTCGAGCGGCCGCCCGCCAGCCCGGGGCCGCTGCCGCCCGTTCGCCATGAGCAGGGCCGCGACGACCAAGTCCATCAAACATCGCTCGAGCCGGAGTCGCCCCGCCGCCAGCAGCTCCTGGCCCTCTACAACGAGGCCGAGCGGATGGCGGGCCGTGGGCGGTCCGCCGCCGACCTCACCGACTTGATTGAACGCTGCGAGCTGGCGGCCGAGCGGCTCGGGCCCGACGATTCGCCGGAGCTTACCCGGCTCACCTCGTGGGCCTACAACCGCCGGGGCGAGCTGCACGCCGCCGCCAACCAGCCACGCGACGCGTTCGCCGACTTCCAGCACGCCGTGGTGCTCGACGACCAGAACGCCCCCGCGCTGGTCAACCGCGGCGTCACGCTCGCCCAGTACGGCAAGACCAAGGAGGCCCTGGCCGACTTTTCCGCCGCCTTGGCGCACGACCCGCGTAGCGCGCTCGGCTACCGCAACCGCGCCGAGCTGCTGGCCGGCGCCGGCCAGCACGACCGCGCGATCAACGACTACAACAACGCCATCGCCCTGCACCCCGCCGACCCGGCCCTGCACGCCGGCCGCGGCTTCGCCCAGGCGCAGCTCGGCCGCTACAGCCACGCCGTGCGTGACTACAGCGAGTCGCTCCGCCTGATGCCGGGCGACGCCGACACGCTGGTGCTCCGCGCCAACGCTTACGCCGAGGTCGGCTACTACGAGCAGGCGGTCGCCGACCTCGACGCCGCGCTGGCCCTCGCGCCCGCCTCGGCGTCGGCCTACCAGAGCGTCGCGTGGCTGCTGTCGACCTGCCCCGACGCGCGGTTCCGCGACCCGGCCAAGGCGGTCGAGTCCGCCCGCCGGGCCCTCCGCTTCGGCGCCCAGGGCGACCCCTGGCTGCTCGACGTCGCCGCGGCGGCCTACGCCGGGGCCGGTCATTTCGAAGAAGCCATCCGCATCCAGCAGCAGGCCGCCATGCTCGCGCCGCTCGAGGCCCGCCGCGAGCTGCAGCAACGCCTTGCGCTCTACCAGCAGGGCCAGCCCTACCGCCAGCCGCCGGTCCGCACGGCCGTTGCCCCAGTCGTGAGAGCCCAGGCGAACCGCTAGCTGCGTTCCAACCGGGAGACGGCGACCATCCATCCCACGTTCCTCAGTGCCGCGCTGTCGTGCCTTGTGCTTGCCGCCTGCACGGGCTGCACCGGTTCGCGTTGGGGCCGCAGCCACCCCAGCTACGCGGCCAAGTACCCTCGCCACACCGGCAACCTGGCGCGGATGGCCAAGCAGGCGGTCGACGCCCGCCACGTCGCGGGCGAAACGGGTCTCTACTCGGGCGTGAGCGGACGCGACGAACCGGCTGGCGGGGCGGTTCACTTGGGTGGTTTTCACTATCCTGAGTACCTCAACGGCGCCGTCGAGACGCGGCTGGGAATCCAAGGGGTTGGGGTTCCGAATAAGGACTTCTTCTCCGGCGGTTTCGAGTGTGGAGCCCGGCTTCAATCGCCATCGCGGCTGGCGCCATTCGTTGGCATCGGCGGCTACGCAGGCGGCAACGAAAAAGACGACGGCCGCGACAACAACGGCAACGGCTACATTGACGAGGACTTTGAGAAGAACGACACCAGCTACGACGTCGCCGTGATCCCAGAGGTTGGCGTCCACTTTTGGACTACTCCCTACATTCGCACGTCGGCATCGGCGAGCTACTACGTCACCTCCGCCGGCGGTGATTCCGATTTCATGCTGTACGGCGTCAGCCTGTCGGTCCTGACCAAACCGAAGTCGCCTGCCTACACTGACCCAAGTGAGTTTTGCCCGATCGATTGCGGCGACGCCACCGACAGCAGCGGGCTCTTCCCCGGCGAACTCTACCCCAGCGAGCCCTGGCCGCAGGCCGACTCCACCGAGCCGCCGCTCAACCCGGCCTACGAAGGCCTGCTCGATCCCTAACCCGCCGCCTAAGGGCGAACCAAGCCCGCCATCCGGTTGTCCTCCCTCGCATGTCCGAATACCGCTGGAACCAGTCCGACGCCGCCCGCGACTACGACGCCGCGGCGCCGGTGATTCACCCGCTCTACCTCGAACAGCACGCCGCGCTTGTCGACGCGTTGCCGTTTGACCCGCTCAAGGAGTTCCGCCTCTTGGACCTCGGCGGCGGGTCGGGCCGCCTGGCCGAGCGGGTGCTCGACCGCTTCCGCTACGCCACGGTGATCGTGCTCGACCAGTCGCAGCCGTTTGTGGGCCTGGCCCACGAGCGGCTCCGCCGCTTCGGCTCGCGGGCGAGGACCGTCTGCCGGCCGATGCAGGAAGCGTGGGGCGCCGACTTGTCGCCCGCCGGGGCGCGGCTCGACGCGGTGGTCAGCACCTCGGCGATCCACCACCTGGAGTCGGCCGAGAAGCTGGAGCTGTTCCGCATGATCCGGGCCGCGCTCCGGCCGGGCGGCGTGTTCTTGAACGGCGACGAGCACCGCCCCGAGTCGGACGCCGAGTACCGCGCGCTGCTCGAGGAGTGGGGCCGTCACATGGAGGAGGCGCACGCCTCGGGCGAGATCCCGGAGTCGTTTGGGCCGATCATCGAGAAGTGGCGGACCCGCAACCTCGAAGAGTTCGGCGGCCCCCGGTCATCGGGTGACGACTGTCATGAAACGGTCGAGGGGCAGGCCGCGTTGCTCAGCGAAGCAGGCTTCGCCAGCATTGAGGTCCCATGGCACGAACGGCTGTGGGCCGTCACGGCAGCGTCGTAGCGAGGGATTCTACGAAGCGTCGCGGCTCCGCCGCGCCTAGCAAATCAAGCTAGCTCTTGATGCCGCTGATCTTGATGGTGGTGAACAAGGCGCGGTGGCCGTTCTTGATGCGGCTGTTCTTGCGGCGACGCATCTTCATGACGTCGATCTTCTTGCCCTGCGTCGTGGCGACCACCTCGGCCGAGACGCTCGCACCGTCCACCATGGGGGCGCCCAGCGTGACCTTGTCGCCCGAGCCAACGGCCAGCACCCGGTCGAAGGTCAGGCTCTCGCCTTCCTTCAGTCCGCGATAATCAATGGCCAGCTGCTGGCCTTCTTCGACTTTGTATTGCTTGCCGCCGTCGGTGATGATCGCGTACATGGCTAGGTTCGACTCGTAGGACGCTAGTAAAGGGCCCGCAAGGGACCGGTTGAGAATCTCAGATTTTAGCGGCGGATCGGCAACCTGTCGAGGGGCGATCGCCCGCGGACGGCCGCTGCCGGATCGACTTTTGTCCCTAATTCCGACATGCAATCATAGGGACAAAAGTCCGGCCCCATTTCTCGCGGCGATCTCTGTAAGTTGTTTTTGTGGAGATGGTTACGGCGAATTCCGTGCGACGCCGGCTCCGACTTTTGTCCGATTCGGCTCGCTGGCCGGGACAAAAGTCCCTTCTGCGTGTTGGTCCCACGGGCGCCCGCGGCAGGCCCCCCCCGCGGCAGGCCCCCCATTGCCCCGCCCCGTGCAACCATTGGAGCCGCCTTGGTGGCTCTTTTCTACCGAAATCCAGACAAGCCCTAGGGGCAGTTAAGCTTCGCTCACTACCGCTGTCGCGAACCCAGTAGCGGGCAACCGTGTCTAAGCAGCACCCGCCTGTGCGGCGGCGGGCCCTTTGAGTGGCCGCGCCGTGGCTCCCCTGCAATCAGAAACACAGCGACCCCAGCTAGCGACACTCCACCGCGGAGGGCCAAGCCATGAAACTCACTAACCTATCGGCCGAACCGACCGGCAAGCTCCACTCCTGGTTGCCGACCGACCTGGAGGCCGAGGAGGTCGTGTTCCTGCCCGACGCGTGCCCCGGCAAGTCGCCGCTGCCAACCGGCACGGCCGTGCTGACCCATCAGCCTGACTGGCGGCGGTTCGCGGTCTCCGACTGCGGGTGCGGCATGCGGCTGCTCCGCTCGGGCCTCGCGCCGGGCGAGCTCGACCAGCGGCGGTGGGACGCCGTAGCCGACCGGCTGCGCCGCAATAGGGGCCGCCTCGGCGACCTGGGCGGGGGCAACCACTTCCTCGACGCGCTCGAGCCGTACGACGACGGCCCGCTGTCGTTCCTGGTGCACACCGGCTCGCGGAACGAGTCGGGGCACGTCGACGACCTGGTCGGCTCGCCCGACCGGTTCGACGCCGAGTTCGACCGCAACGTCGACTGGGCGTGCGACAACCGCGCCGCCGTGCACGACGCGCTCGAGGCGGAGTTCGGCCCGCTCGAGCTGGTGCTCGACCTGCCGCACAACACGTACGAGCGGCTGGCCGACGGCGGGGCCGTGATCCGCAAGGGCTCGGTGCGGGTCGAGCCGGGTGACCTGACGGTGCTGCCGTCGCACATGGCCGGCGACGTCGCGTTGGTCCGGGCCACCGCCGCGGTCGCGGGGACGCTCGACTCGATGAGCCACGGCACGGGCCGCAGCATGTCGCGGGCGGACTGCAAGCCGCTTGCCGAGCAGTACGACTTCGCCGCCCTCCGCGCCCGGGGGCTGCTGCCCACCGGGCTGGCCGACGCTTCGCTGCGGACCGACGGGCCGTTTGCCTACCGCGACCTTGACGACTGCCTGCGGCTGATCGACGGCTACGTCGAGACCGTCGCGCGGTACGCGGTGGTCGGGTACATGGGTCACCTGTAGTCAACGAAGAAGGAGTCTTTGCGATGGACAACCCGACCTGGCTGCTGGTGACCACCGGGCACGGTCCGGCCGAGTGCGAGCTGTTTGCGGCGCACCTGGTCGGCCTGATCAGCGCCGACGCCGAGTCGGCTGGCGTCGGCTGCGAGCTGGCCAGCACAACGGGCGGCGCGTGCGAGCGCGGCGTCGCCTCGGCGTTGTTGTCGTTGTCACGGGGCGATGTCGACGAGTTTGCGTCGCGTTGGGTCGGGACCCATCAGTGGGTCTGCCCCAGCCCGGTGCGCCCCCGCGCCCGCCGCAAGAACTGGTTCATCGGCGTCACCGCGCTGCGGGCGCCCCAGGCGCCCGCGTGGCGCGAGTCCGACCTGCGCGTCGACACGTTCCGCAGCTCGGGGCCGGGCGGCCAGCACGCCAACAAGTCCGACACCGCGGTCCGCGTGACGCACGTGCCGACCGGCCTGGCGGCGGTGGCGCAGGAGGAACGCTCGCAGCGCCGCAACCGCGACCTGGCGCTCGCCCGATTTGCCGAGCTGTTCGCGGCGCAGGGCGAACGCGGCCGCCGCTCCGCCGCGACCGAGGTCTGGCGCCAGCACGCGGCGCTGCAGCGCGGCGCCGCGGTCGCGGTCTACCAGGGGCGCCAATTCCAGCGACAAGCCTAGTGGGCGTTCGTCGTACCAGACCCTGCGTGATGCTGGGGAGGGCACAAACGGTTCCGGCGGGGCGCCCACAACGGGGCGTCAATATGTCGAGCCCCGACCACAGGTGGTCGGGGCTCGACGGGTTCCATTGATCACGGCTCGCGGGCCACAGTTCAAGGGTCGAGCGGTGAAGGCCCGATTCCCCGGGCCTAGACCATCGGCGCGGGATCGATGTCGCCGTAGAAGCCGGCAAACACGAAGTCGGCGAGCTTCTCTTCAAGCATGTCGTCGGCGACCGCCTGCGAGCCGTAGTCGCCTTCGTCGCCCGGCTTCGGGTCGACGACGCTCCCGCCCGAAATTGCGAACGCGGGGACCTCGGCTCCGCCGCCCTCGCCGCCCGCTTCGTCGGACGCGGGGTCGCGATCGAAATCTCCAATCACGTCGGGAACGCCCAGCTTGTTGCTGTCGTCGTCGGTGTAGGGGGCGTAGTCGCCGTCGCCGGGCACGCAGCCCCCTTCATCCTCGCCCTCGACGCCCCATTCGACTTTCTCGTCATCCTCGCCATTGTTGTCGTCGTCGTTGGTGTCGTCCCACGCCCACTCGACGGCGTCATCGCTGGGGTCGTCGCTGGAGTCGCCGCCGCTGTCGTCCGATGAGCTGTCCTCCCAGGCCCACTGGACTTCGTCGTCTTCCCATTCATCTTCGACGGTCTCGGCCCCAGTGAAGAAAATTTGCCCCTTGCTATTCCCCGACGCCCAACTGCGTGCGACAAGGTCCCCGTCCTCGTCTTCTCCATTGTCCCCACCGTTGCGGTAGACCTCCGCCCCATCCCACTGCAAGTCAAACCCGTCATCGGTCGATATCAGCCAGCGGTCGATGCCTGGGGACTTTGCCGAGACGTTGCCGTCCTGATCGAAACCGATCTCATCTCCCGGCTCCAGCCGCAAGCGGATCCGATAACCGTTCTTAGTCTGGACGTCATAGAATCCGTTGCCCAGGGGTTTGACCGGGTCGTCCTGCCGAAGCTGCGCGTCGCGATCGGCCGACAAGCCTCCCTTGGAGATCTCAACGCTGAGGGCGGGCTTCAGCACTTGTTGGCCGCTTTCGCTATCAAGCGCGTGGTCCGCGATCGAATCGACCAGTTTTGACGGATCGAGGTCTTGGACCATTGGCTGACCAACGTAGACGCTCGCGGCGAGCGCCTTCGGATCGACAGCTGGGGCGTCAACGCCCAGGTCGGCGGCCATCAGGACTCGGGTTTCGAGGGACTCAAGGGTGCGGAAACGGCGGTGCGAACTCATGTTGGGATTCCGGTAGCAAGGAAGGGGGTGCGTCGGCGCCCTCGAACGAGGGTTCAGATCCCGCGGCACAAGGCTCTTACGAACGGGCCGCGGAGCTGTTACCGAAACCTCAATAATTCTTCCGACCAGGATGTGGCAGACGGCAGGCGCTGCCGTGTTTGACGATGATTCTGCTGGAAAACGGCCTGTCGGCGCTGCGCACTCGGTGGCGATGAGGGGCGGCCGCGACAAACGTCCCTGGCGAACTGAGGTTTAGGGCAGGGTCCCCGTTCGCCTTGAACTGGCGGTGGTCTGGGCGCTCCAACAAGGAATGCTTGGCCACACTGTGTGTGCCATTCGGTGTTGGGAACCCGTCGGCGGAAACTCCGCCGCCTTGTCGCCTTCTCCCGCGGTCTCCTGCCAACGCCGACCTGCTCACGATTCCCCAGAGTTCTCCTGCACGACCAAGCCGTGCGAGACCGGCGTCTGTTCGTGCGGCGTGTTCGTCGACGCGCGCAAGTTGCAGTCGCCAATCACGATCTAGGTCGCAGCGTTTGATTTCTTTGAAACCGTGATGGTAGACGCCGGCTTCCACCTGGGGTTGTTCGAGCGGTTTGAAGCGGCCGAGGTGTGCTTGAGCGAAGGCTCATTAAGTAGGCCTAAGGAGCACGCCCCGCTCAGCAGAGGTCGTCCAAAGGTCATCGTTGAACAGGCGCCCGCCGCGTGCGAGATCTTCGGAAACTGTTTCCTACTATCGCGTTGCTCGCAAGCCGCTTCCCAATTGACGCAGAACGCGCGCGTCGAGGGGTTTCCGCCTAGCCGCCGCGCGGCAGGCCAGATAACGTTAAGGCAGACGGGGGGCGTCTGTCGTAGGTTTGTAGCGATGGAAGGAGGGCCTGCATGTCCCCAAGATTCTCGATACGTCTGCCAGAAGGGGGCCGGTACCTGGTAGCGGATGGCCTGCAAGGGCCCGTGACGTTTGAGGTCGGCGTCGAGATTGCACTCGGCCTGATCGCGGCCGACGAGCCGCGCCGTTGGCGACGCTACCTGGTCGACCTCCGCGGCGGTCCGACCGTTGCCTCGGACGCCGAGAAGTACGCGTTCGCCTACCACAAGCTCGACTCGGTCGGCGCTCCGCGCGACTCAAGGGTTGCGTTGATCCCCGACCCGACCGACCGGTCGCTCGACTTCTTCGAGACCGTCATGCTGAACGCCGGCTACAACCTGCGGCTATTCGGCAGCGAACCGGACGCCGCCGCGTGGCTGCTGGCCGGGGACGACGCCGTGGAACGCCGCCCGGCAGGGCCGCCCCACCGCGACGCCAGCTAGAACCTGCCGCAGAAGGGCACACGGCAGAGCACGCGACAGAACACACGGCGGTCGCCACGGACGTGGCGACCGCCGGTGCTGCTGACGCTTGCTGGACCGTGGGGCGTCGCTAGCGGGTCTCGAACCGGACGTCGTGCCCGGCGTCGTCGGTGCACTCGATCTCGAGGTGCTCGGCCCCCAGGCCCTCGCGGCCCTGGATCAGGATCTCGACCTCGCCCTCGTCCTCGATGCGGGCGAGCTCGCGCCGCTTGCGGTTGTTGAGGTAGGTCGCGACCTCCTCCTCAACGGTCACGGAGATCCGCGCGACGTCCTCGAGCTGCGAGGCCATGATCAGCTTGCGGACCACCTCGATCGACATGCTCTCGGCGCTCTTCACCAGGCCGCTGCCGACGCAGCTCGGGCACTCCTTGTAGACGCTCCGCTTGAGGCTCGGGCGGATCCGCTGGCGGGTCATCTCGATCAGCCCGAACGGGCTGGTGCGGAGGATCTTGGTCCGGGCGCGGTCGCGTTTGACGGCGTCGCGGAGGGTCCGCTCGACCAGCCGGCGGTGCTTCTCCTTGCGCATGTCGATGAAGTCGTTGACCACCACGCCGCCCAGGTCGCGGAGGCGCAGCTGGCGGGCGATCTCCTTGGCGGCGTTCTGGTTGAGCTGGCAGGCGGCGTCCTCGGCGGAGCCGGCCTGGCGGAAGTTGCCGCTGTTGACGTCGATCGCGACGAGGGCCTCGGTCTGGTCGATGACCAGCGAGCCGCCGCCGCGGAGCGGGACCTTCCGCTGGTTGATCAGCGCGATCTCCTCGTCGAGCTTGTAGCGGTTGAACAGCGGCTCCTTGGCGTCGTGCAGCTGCAGCCGGCTGACGTACCGCGGCATGACGATCTGCAGGAAGTCGCGGGCGCGTTCGAAGGCCGACGGCTCGTCGATGTGGATGGCGTCGATCTCGCTGGTGAAGATGTCGCGGATCGTGCGGATGACGATGTCGGACTCCTCGTAGATGTCGCACGGCCCCTCGGCGTTCTTGATCCGCTTGACAATCAGCTTCCACAGCCGCACCAGGTAGGCGAGGTCGCGGGAGAGGTCCTTCTTGGTGCGGTCGGTGCCGGCGGTGCGGACGATGAAGCCGAGGCCCTTGGGCGGGGCCAGCTCGCGGAGGATGTCGCGCAGGCGGCGGCGGTCGTCGTCGTCCTCGATCTTCCGGGAGACGCCGATCCGGCCCAACGCCGGCATCAGTACCAGGTACCGCCCGGGGATGCTGATGTAGGTCGAGAGGGTGGGCCCCTTGGTGCCGATGCCCTCCTTGATGACCTGCACAACGACCTCGTCGCCGCGTTGGAAGATGTCCTGGATGGGGGGCTTCACGCGTGGCCGCACGCCGGGACGCAGGCGCCGCTGGCGGGTGTCCTTCTTGGTGGCGACCGCGCCGTTCTCGTCGACGTCGACGTCTTCATCGTTGTCGATGTCGTCGTTGTCTTCGTCGTCGTCCGATTCGTCGACCGCTTCGGACGAGCGGCCGGCCTGGCTGCCGTCGGGCTCGATCGGCAGGCTGGGGTCGTAGCCCCCCTGGCGGAAGTACTGCGGCTCGACGTCCGAGATGTGCAGGAAGCCGTTGCGTCCGACGCCGAAGTCGACGAACGCGGCCTGGATGCTCGGCTCGAGGTTGACGATGCGGCCCTTGTAGATGTTTCCGACGTAGTTGTCCTGGCTGCTGCGCTCGACGTAGAGCTCCTCCAGCACGCCGTTCTCAACGATCGCGATCCGGCATTCTTCCGGCTGCGCGACGTTGATCAGCATTTCTTGTTTCATGGCGGTGAGTAGTTTGAGTGTGGTGTTTGGTAAGCGGCTGACGGGGGCCGGCGACCGCCGGCGGGCAGCCTATTAGTCGATGTGTTCTGGCAAGCGTTTCAGTAGTTCTTCGCGGAGCAGCGCCTTGACGTCGCGCGAGCTCTCCATCTCTAGCACGCGCTGGGCGACCGCCTCGCACTCCGGGATCGAGACGCTGCGGCACAGCCGTTTGAGTTCCGGCGCCGCGGCGGGGGTGGTGCTCAGGCTCCGCAGCCCAAGCCCCAAGAGGAGCATCGTGTACAGGGGGTTGCCGCTCATCTGGCCGCACATGCTGATCGGCTTGCCGTGCGCGTCGGCGCTGTCGATCGACATCTTGATGAGCTTGATCACCGCCGGGTCGGCGCTCGTGTACAGGCTGGCGACGTCCTTGTTGCTCCGGTCGACCGCCAGCGTGTACTGCACGAGGTCGTTGGTGCCGATGCTGAAGAAGTCCACCTCGTCGCAGAAGTGGTCCATCATCATCACCGCCGACGGGACCTCGACCATCATGCCGACCTTGATGTCGCGGTCGAACGGCACGCCCTCCTCCTCGAGGTCCTCCATCGCGTCGGCCAGCACCATCTTGGCCCGCCGCAGCTCGATCAGCGTGCTGATCAGCGGGAACATGATGCGGATGTTCTTCGTGACGCTCGCCCGCAGGATCGCACGCAGCTGCGTGCGGAACATGTCCACGTGTTTGAGCGCCAGGCGGATGCTACGCAGGCCCAGGAACGGGTTCCGCTCGTCCTCCGGGTCGGGCAGGGCGGGCAGCTTGTCGGCGCCGAGGTCGAGCGTCCGCATCACGACCGGGAAGCCGGCCATCGCCTCGGCGACGTCGCGGTACGCCTGGTAGTGCTCCTCCTCGGTCGGCTCGCCCTTGTTGGCCAGGTAGAGGAACTCGGTGCGGTACAGGCCGATGCCGTTGACGCCGCGGTCCAGGCACTGCTGCGCCTCGCTGGGGAACTCGATGTTCCCCAGCAGCTGCACCTGAATGCCGTCGGTGGTCTCGGCCGGCAGGTCCTTGAGGCTGGTCAGACGGTTGGCCAGGTCTCGCTGGTGGTCGACCTCGTGCCGGTAGCGGGCGAGTGTCTCCTCGTCCGGCTGGAGGATGATCAGCCCCTCGTCGCCGTCGATGATGACGGTCTCGCCGCCGGACGCGTCGGACAGGAACGCGCCGACGCCTACCACGGCCGGGATGCCGAGCCCCTCGGCCACGATCGCGGTGTGGCTGCCGGGGCCGCCGACCTCCGTGGCGAAGCCGCGGACGAACCGCGGGTTCATGTGCGCCGTTTCGCTGGGCGTGAGGTTGCGGGCGAGCACCAGCACCTCGCTGGTGATCTTGGCAAGGTCCTCACGCCGCTCGCCGAGCAGGCGGTGGAGCAGCCGCTTCTCGATGTCGAAGACGTCGTTGGCGCGCTCGGCCATGTAGTCGCCCTTGAGCGACTGGAAGACCTTGGCGTACCGCCGCAGGGCGCGGCTCACGGCGTACTCGGGCGAGTAGTGCCGGTCGCGGATCATCTCCTCCAGCTCCTCGCGGAGCCGGGGGTCGTTGAGCATCTGCACGTGGGCCGAGAAGATCGACGCGTACTCGTCGCCCAGCTGCTCGGAGACCCGCTGGCGGCTCTCCTCGATGTCGGAGGTGACGCGGGCGATGGCCTCGTGCAGGCGTGTGAGCTCGCGCTGGACCACATTGCGCGCAAGGAACCGCCGGGGGATCCGGAATCCCTCGTTGTCGAGCACGATCGCTTCGCCGATGGCGACGCCAGGCGAAACGGCGATTCCCTGTAGGCGTTTCATAGCGCCCTTTCGGGCACAGCCCCGGGGGCCGCGAGCGGCGGCCGCGGGGCAATCGGCCCGCGCCGCCCCGCGCCGGGACGGCCGGGGCCGCCCCTGGGCCTCTGAGAGCAGGCGCGCGGCCGGTTGCTGGCAGCAACCGCGGCCGCTGGTTGGGGCCGCTCTCAGACCCGAGCCGCGCGGCGATCGCCGACGGCTCTTGGCTGAGGGTGTGCAGTAGTTCTTGTGTTAGTAATCGGCGGGGCCGCCGGGCGGTCGCCCGGTCGCTCTCGCCGCTTTGCCCGCTGTGTGCGGGTCCGCTGTGTCTGTAGCAGACGCAGTGCCCTTGGCGGACGCTGTGTCTCACGTGGCCTGGCAGCCGTGGTTCGGGCTTGTTTGGGTCGCTCGTCCGCTCTGCGGGGTCGTGCCCGCGGCGGCTCTCAGCTCGCCTGATCCTGCGTGGCTGTTTGGTCGTCGCTGTCGTAGTAGGCGCCGATCAGCTCGGCGATCTTCTCGACGGCCTGGGGGGCGTCTACCCCGCTGGCCGCGACGGTGATCGTTGATCCTTGGCGGGCGCCCAGCGTCATGATCTGCAGGGCGGCCTTGGCGTCTACCTTGTATCCCTCTAACTCAAGCGTGATTTGTGACTCGTAACGCATGGCCTCGGTCGCGACGAGGCTGGCCGGTCGGATGTGCAACCCGTTGGGGTTTTGCACCAACACGATCTGGGTTTGTTGAACGTCGGCCATCGCAATGCTCGTCGCAAAGCCCGTCCCTTGCACAACGCGTCGCGACGCCCGGCGTCGGGCGTCGGCGGCGGGCGGCTAGGAACCGAACTGGTTGTTGTCGGCCTCTTCCAGCAGCTGCCAGATGTCCTCGGAGGTTGAGCTCTGCTTCAGGAACCGGCAGAACGAGTCGTCGCGGAGCTGCCGCGAGATGTTCTCCAGCGCCCGCAGGTGGTCGCCCGGCCGGTCCGGCGGCGAGACCAGCAGGAACAGCAGGTGGACCTTCTCGCCGTCGAGGCTCTCGAAGTCGACGCCCCCCTCGCTGACGGCCACGGCGCCGCACAGCTTGTTGACGGTGGGGTGCTTGGTGTGGGGAACCGCGACGCCGCGGCCGATGCCGGTGCTGCCGAGCTCCTCACGCTTCATGATCGCCTGGACGATGCTGTCGAAGTTCTCCTCCGCGATCTCGCCGGCCTCCATCAGGGCGGTGGCCATCTCGCGGATGACGTCCTCTTTTTCGGTGGCCTCGAGGCGGGGCCGGATGGCTTCCTTACGGATGAAGTCAGAAAATTTCATCTGTCACTTGTGTCCTTGTGTCTTAACGCTTTTTCTGGCGCTGTGTCTGGCTCGTAGCGGGGCGCCGCGGCCTTGGCCGCGTCCCGCCGGGGGCCCCGGGCCGGCCGACAAGGTCATCGCCGGCTGGGCGGGGGGTCGCTTTTATTGGGGCGCCGGCGTTGCCCGGGGCGCCGCGTGCGATCAGTCGTCGCTGTCGTCGAAGCTGTCGTCCGCGACCGCCTCGGCCGTCTCGCCGGCTGCCGTATCGTCCTCTATCCGCTTGACCGAGGCGTCCCGGTTGCGGGTCTGTACCTTGTCCTTGTAACGGCGCAGCTGCTGCTCCATCTTGTGCAGCGCGCTGTCGAAGACCGCTATTAGATTATCGCCTTGATCGTGCGATACAAAGTCGTGTTTGTGTTCCGCCGACACATTCACGTCTACCCGCGGCTTGTTCGCGTCCTTCAGGTCCACCACGACCTCGATGGCGCTCAGACGGTCAAACAATCTGAGCAGTTTCTCTGCCTTGGTGACAAACTTCTCCTGGGTCGCTTCATTCAGGTGCCCGTGCCTGGTCGTGACGTTAATCTGCACCGAGTATTCCTTAGCGAGACGTTAGCTGAATCCAGTCAAATAAGATCGCGCGGCCCAACCGGCCGAGGGCCTCATTGTAGCGGCCGCGAGAAAAAGACGGAACCGAGCTAACTTGGGGCGGTCGTGGGGGTGGCGCAACGCCGCCCCCCAGGCCGAAACCACAGAAAATGAGGCGTTCGAGGGCTGTTTGACACCGGCGGAAGCCCTTCCCCCGCCCGCGGCCCGGCGGGGGCTCGTCCGTCGTTGTGCGCGGAGCCGCAGTCTTGAGCCGCCGGCTACTCCGCCGAGTTCATCAGCCCCGCGGGGCTCAGATCGCCGTCCTCGAGCCGCGCCCGCTGCCGGTTGATGGCGGTCTCCCGACCGCCGGTCGTGCCGGTCGGGCTGAACACCTGGCGGCGGCCGGTGATCTGCTCCAGGTTGCTGTTGGCCAGCACGCGGACGTCCAGCTGGTCGCTCGAAAGCCGGTCGATGAGCGTCCGCATGGCGCCGACCCGCCACTCTTCCGGCGTCCGGCCGACCTGCTGCAGGTTGTACCCGCAGAGCATCTCCCACAGCTGCTCGGCGACCTCCACCGGCCGCTGCCGGTGCAGCTCCTCGTGCACCGCCTGGGCGAGCGCCGGGCTGCTGGTCATCGCGAACCGCAGGGCGGCGATCTCGTCGGTCCAGGAGAGGTGCTGCTCCTCGTCCCGGAGCGCTTTGATGGTAGAGTCGAATTGTCCGATGTGCACCGCGCAGATCGTCGCCAGGGCGCGCTCCTCTTTGCGCTTCGAGTTGTTGAGCGTGGCGAGCTGCGTCCAGACCGGCGGGCCGACCTGGATCTGCGCCGCCAGCCGTGGCGACGCCTCGCGGGCTACCTGCGAGTTGGCCCGGTCGTCGAGCCAGTCGGGGTCGGCGTTGTAGGCCTGGATCTTGCCGACCTGCTCGTCGGACATCAGCCACATGCCGCGCTGGTCGGCGTTGACGTCGAAGCCGTCGCCCGACCACTGCACGTCGCCAACCGGGGCGTAGCACTCGGCCACCAGGGGTGCGGCCTGCTTGCGCGGATCGACCCCCGGCTGGAACTGCCGCTTGACCTCCACCGCCAGCGACGACGCCTCGCCAAGGGTCAGCCGCCCGAAGCGCTGACCCACGGAGAATGAAACCTCCGACGGCGCCTTGCCCATGTTGGTCAGCAGCACGCGGCCGTACACCAGGTTGATGTCGGGCGTGCGCTGGCCGAGGCTGGTGGCGTCCAGCCGGGTGCCGTCGAACAGGTCGAGCACGACCTCCGAGTCAAACGCCACGGCGGGGCGGTAGGTGGGCAGCGACAACAGTTTGTCGCCCGGCATCACCTCGCTGCGGTCGGCGATGCGCCGCCAGTTTTCGGTGTCCGGGTCCTTGCGGAGCAGCACGGCGCCCTGCGAGAAGACCAGGCCCAGCCGCCGCGGGGGCTCGGGCTCGGCCGGCGCTGGCGGCGCCGCGGGTTCGGCGGTCGGACCGTCGTCGCCGCTGTCAGAGATTGCCGCGGGGCCGTCGGTCATCGGGCTATCAGATCCATCGGCGTCGGTCGGGTCGCCCGGGATCGGCGGCTCGTCCTGGGGCAGCGGGCTGGTCGGCTGCTCCGACGACGCCATCGGCACGGCAGCGGCCGCGTCGTCCGGCGACTCCATCGGCTCCACCGGCTCCACACCCGGGGGCGGGCCGAGGGGGAGCGGCTCGTCGGCCGGCGATGACTCACGAGCCGGCGGCTCGCTGGTCGGCAGCCCCGCGGGCGTGTCACTCAACGGCCCGCCATCAGCCGAGTCGTCGCCCGCCGGCTTGTCGACCGCGGGGGCATTGTTCGTGGGGACATCGATCGGTGGTGGCAGAGGCGTGTCGCCCGACTCGGGGTCGGGTTTGGCGGTGGCCTCACCGCCGGTTTCTGCTGGTCCGCCCTCAGGGGTCGTGGCCAATGGCGGCGGCTCGGTCGGCGCTTCGGCGTCGCCGGCGTTGGCGACCGCCGGCGCGTCGTCACGCATCCAGCCGCCCGGTCCGAACGCGAGCAGCGCCGTCACGCCCAGCACAAGCAGCGCCGCGATCGCCGGCAGCAGCCGGGTCAGCATCGAGCGTTCCGACGCGCGGAGGTAATCGGGGATCTCCGACACGCCGCTGTGCTCGGTCACCGGCGGGCCGACTTCCGCCGCGCCGGCGGGGGGCGAGGCAGTCGCGGCCGCGGCGCCGCGGCCCATCGCGTACAGCCGGTCCTTGGTCGCGGGGTCGATCTCGGCCCGCTGGCCGAGCACCATCGTCAGCACGTGGTGGCACAGCGCCGCCTCGGCCAGGTGCGAGTCGGCGTCGGGGAAGGTTTCGAGGTCCAGGCACCGCTTCTCGAACTCCGTGACGTCGTCCGGCGGCAGCGTGTTGTCGAGGTACTCCGCCACGACGTTTGCGTCGCTGTGCGGCCCGCTGGCGTGCAGGTCGGGCGCCGGTTGCCGCAGCCGTCGCGTGGCGTCGCGGGTGCGGTGCAGCAGGTCGTTCGCGACGTCGCTCGCGGCTACCCGCTTGGCGAGCTCCTCCTGGTCCTGCGGTTCAAGAATGTTGTCGAGGTAAGCCAGCAGCGTGCGGAGGGTAAGTCGCATAACAAATCGGCGCCGTTTGAGGGGGTGTCGCGGGCGGGGAACGCCCGTCAGTAGTTGTTAGTGCGAATCTGCGCCGCGCTCCGTGCAAGATTCTGCGAAAAAGAAAAAAGAGGGTGAATCCAGCCGGCAAGCGTCGCCCCCTCCGTTGAGGAAGCGTGGCGCGGAATCAGGTAAGATTTTCAAGCAGATCGGCGGCTCGGCCGGCGTTGTTCTAGCGGCGCGGCCTGGGCCCGGCGTCCTGCTTGCTTGTCTTTGGCCAGCCAAACGTTTGGGGAGGCTTCGTATGAAGGTAGCTGTTCTGATCTGCGTCGCCGCGGTGTCGGCCTTTGCGGGGGCAGGCCAAACGCACGCCGCCGCACGCCCCAACATCGTCTACATCCTGTGCGACGACCTCGGCATCGGCGACGTCCACGCCTTCAACCCCGACCGCGGCAAGATCGCGACCCCGTCGATCGACCGATTGGCGGCCGAGGGGATGATGCTGACCGACGCGCACACGTCGTCGTCGGTCTGCACGCCGAGCCGCTACAGCATCCTCACGGGCCGCTACGCATGGCGTACCCGCCTGCAGTCGGGCGTGCTGTGGGGCAAGGGGGCGCCGCTGATCGCCGAGGGCCGGCCGACGGTCGCCTCGTTTCTGAAAGAGCAGGGGTACGCGACCGCGTGCCTCGGCAAGTGGCACCTCGGCCTGGGTTTCGCCGACGAGGAGTACACGGCGCCGCTGACCGACTCGCCCATCGACCACGGCTTCGACTACTTCTTCGGCATCTCGGCGTCGCTCGACATCCCGCCATTTGCATGGATCGAGAACCGCCGGTTCACCGAGGTCCCCAGCGTCAAGAAGACATTCTACCGTGAAGGCGAGGCCGCACCCGGCTTCGAGGCGGTCGACGTGCTGCCTACCCTGACCGACAGGGCGGTCGCCTACGTCCGCGAGCACGCCCCGCGCGACGAGCCGTACTTCCTGTACCTGCCGTACGCCTCGCCCCACACGCCGATCGTGCCGACCGAAGAGTGGCGCGGCCGCAGCGGCCTGGGCGACTACGCCGACTTCGTGATGCAAACCGACCACTCGATCGGCCAAGTGATGGAGGCGATCGACGCCTCGGGCGAGGCCGACAACACGATCGTCATCGTGACCAGCGACAATGGCTTCGCGCCCGCCGCTGGCGTCGAACGGCACGAAGACAACGGTCACTTCCCCAGCGCCGGATTCCGCGGCTACAAGGCGGACGTCTGGGAGGGGGGGCACCGTGTGCCGCTGGTCGTGCGGTGGCCAGCGGTCGTGGCGGCCGGGTCGCGTTCGGAGCAGCTGGTGGGGCTGATCGACCTATTCGCCACCGTTGCCGACGTGCTCGAACAGGACCCGCCTGCCGGCGCGGCCGAGGACTCGGTCAGCCTGCTGCCGATCCTCCAGGGGCACGACGAGCCGGTCCGCGACTCCACCATCCACCACTCGATCGACGGCTGCTTCGCCCTGCGTGACGGCGCGTGGAAGCTGGCCCGCTGCGCCGGCTCCGGCGGCTGGGCCCAGCCCCGTGAGAAGCAGGCGGCCCAGCAGGGCCTGCCCCCGGTCCAGCTGTACAACCTGACCGCAGACATCGCGGAGCAGCACAACCTGCAGGCCGAGCGGTCCGACGTGGTCGAGCGGATGAACACCAAGCTGACCGAAGCGGTCCGCTCGGGCCGCACCACGCCGGGCGGGCCAGCGGAGAATGACGTCCCGGTAACCATCGACAAGAAGCCCAAGAAATAGGCAGGCGGCATGCACCGTTTTTTGATTAGTCTGACGGCCGCGTTCGCCGCGGCGCTCCTCGCGCCGACGGCGGGCCACACCGCCGCGCCCAATATCGTCCTGATTGTGGCCGACGACCTCGGCTGGAACGACGTCGGCTACCACGGCGGCAGGGTCCGCACGCCGCGGATCGACCAGCTGGCGTTCGAGGGGGTCGAGCTCGACCGCTTCTACGTCTGCCCGGTCTGCTCGCCCACCCGCTCGGGGCTGATGACCGGCCGCTACCCCAACCGCTTCGGCCTGCACAACGACGTCATCCCGCCGTGGCGGGACTTTGGTCTGGCGACCGACGAGCAGTGCCTGCCCCAACTGCTGGCCGCCGCGGGCTACGACCGCCGCGCGTGCATCGGCAAGTGGCACCTGGGGCACTCGCGGCGGAGCTACCACCCGCTGTCGCGTGGCTTCACCGATTTCTACGGGCACCTCAACGGCGCGATCGACTACTTCACGCACCTCCGCGAGGGCGAGCTCGACTGGCACCGCGGCTTCGACGCCTGCCGCGACGAGGGCTACAGCACCACGCTGCTGGCCGACGAGGCGGTGCGGTTCATCGAGGCCTCGTCCAGTGAAAAGCCCTACTTCGTCTACCTGCCGTTCAACGCTCCCCACTCGCCGCTGCAGGCAGAGGAAGACCAACTCGCACGCTTCGGCTTCGACCCGGGCAAGCCGCGGTTCGGCAGGAACAACAACCGGGAGGGCTTCGGTGAGCAGGGACGCGGCAACACCAAGCGGCAGACCTACCGGGCGATGGTCGCCGCGCTGGACGAGTCGATCGGCCGGGTGCTCGACGCGGTCGAGGCGACCGGCGACGCCGACAACACGCTGGTGTGGTTTCTGAGCGACAACGGCGGCACGCCCCAGCACGGCGGCAACAACAAGCCGCTGCGCGGCGCGAAGGGGAGCGTGTGGGAAGGGGGAGTGCGCGTGCCGTCGGTGATCCGCTGGCCGGCCGCTATCGAGGGGGGCCGGCAGTTCGAGTCGCTCGCCGCGTACGTCGACGTGCTGCCGACGCTGCTCGCCGCGACCGGGGGCGGGCCAACCCCCAAGAACGAGATCGACGGCGCCAACCTGCTGCCGATGCTCGCCGACCAAGCGCCGGCCGGGCAGCGCAGCCTGTACCTCGGCAGGCGCGCGGTCGTGACCCGCGAGTGGAAGCTCAAGGGCGACGAGCTGTTCCACGTGTCGGTCGACCCCAACGAGACGGCCGACGTCGCCGCGGATCACCCGGAGGTAGTCAAGGAACTCCGCGAGGATCTAGCGCGGTACGAGGCGTTAACCTCCGATATGCAGAACCTGCCCTACGGCGCGGGGCACGAGGGGTTTGTTGCGCCGAAGAATTGGAACATCGAGCGTGAGTAGCAGCGCACGAAATCAGCAGCCGACAGTTTACCCCCGTCGGCTCGGGAATGGCTCGCTCAGGTCCACTCCGCTACCCAATGGTCGCCAGCTCCTTCAGCTTCGCGACAATCGCCTCGCTCCCCTCGACCGGGGCCTGGCAGGCGTGGTTCTCGCAGACGTAGAGCTTGGGCTCGCCGGACTGCTCCTCGCGGTTGTTGAACGTGCCGGTTAAGAGCGGCGAGCCCGGGGCGTCACCCGCTCGACAAGCGATGACGCGGCGCGGCAGGAAACGCCGGTGGGCCGACTCGGCCAGCCGCCCCGCTTCGGGGCCGGTGAAGACCAGCTCGGGCGTGGGGCCGGCGTACAGGTCGGCCGCGATCAGCATCTGGCCCATCGCGATCGGCACCCGCTCCATCATCGAGGCCGCCGCCTGCAACGCCCTGTGTGCGGCGGTGAGGTACTTCTCGTTGCCGGTCAGCTTGCCGAGCCGCACCAGCGCCGTCGCCGCCAGCGACGCGCCGCTCGGCGTCGCGTTGTCGGTCAGCTCGAGCGTGCGGGTGATCAGCTCGGGGTGGTCGTCCGAGGTGTAGAAGAACGAGCCGCTCTGGTCGTCGGCGAAGTGCTCGAGCACGGTGTCGAGCAGCGCGGCGGCCGCTTCGATGTGGCGCTCGTCGAAGGTCGCCTCGTACAGGCTGATGAGTCCGCCGGCCAGCGCGGCGTAGTCGTCGAGGTAGGCGTTGAGCTTCGCCTTGCCGCCGGCCCAAGTGTGCAGCAGCCGGCCCGGCTCGGGCGAGAGCTCGGCCAGGACGAAGTCGGCGGCCCGCCGCGCGGCGTCGATGTAGCGTGGCTCGGCGAGCGCCGCGCCGGCCCGGGCCAGCGCGTCGATCATCAGGCCGTTCCAGTTGACCAGCACCTTCTCGTCGCGGCCCGGGCGGACGCGCTTCGATCGCTCGGCGAGCAGCTTCTGCCGCATCGCCGCGAGCCGCTGTGCGAGGTCGGCAGGGTCCTGGCCGAGACGCTCGGCCTGCTCGTCGACGCTCTTGGGGAGGTTGACGATGTTGGCGCCCTCGAAGTTTCCGGTCGGCGTGACGTCGTAAACGCGGCAGAACAGGTCGGCGTCGTCTTCGCCGAGGGCGGCGCGGATCTGCTCCGACTTCCAGACGTAGAACTTGCCCTCCTCGCCCTCGCTGTCGGCGTCCTCGGCGCTGTAGAAGCCGCCGGCCGGGTCGGTCATGTCGCGGAGCACGTAGTCGATGGTCTCGCGGGCGACCTGCGCGTAGCGGGCGTCGCCGGTCGCCAGGAAGCCCTCGACGTAGGCCGCCGTCAGCGACGCGTTGTCGTACAGCATCTTCTCGAAGTGCGGCACGAGCCACCGCTCGTCGACCGAGTAGCGGGCGAAGCCGCCGCCGAGGTGGTCGTACATGCCGCCGGCGTGCATCCGGTCGAGCGTGTGGGTGACCATCTTCAGCAGGTCCTCGCGGCCGGTGCGGCTGTACGCGCGGAGGATCGCCTGCAGGTTCATCGGCTGCGGGAACTTGGGCGCGGCGCCAAAGCCGCCGTGCTGGGGGTCGAAATCTTTCTCATAGCGTCCGCATGCCGACACGATGAAATCGCCGTCCAGATTGGCCTCGCCGCGGTCGGGCAGCGACAGCGACTGGATGCGGGTGGTGAGTTCCGCAGCGGTCTCCTCGGCCTGCTGGCGGCGGTTCTGCCACGCGTCGACCACGGCGGCCAGCACCTGGTCGAAGCCGGGCATGCCGCGGGCGGCGGTGGCGGGCCAGTACGTGCCGCCGTAGAACGGCTTGAGCCCCGGCGTCAGGAAGACGCTCATCGGCCAGCCACCGCGTCCGGTCAGCATCTGCACCGCGTTCATGTAGATCTGGTCGAGGTCGGGGCGCTCTTCGCGGTCGACCTTGATCGACACAAAGTGCTCGTTCAGGTAGCCGGCGATCTTCTCGTTCTCAAAGCTCTCGTGCTCCATCACGTGGCACCAGTGGCACGCCGAGTAGCCGATCGAGAGGAAGATCGGCGCGTCACGCAGCGTGGCCTCCGCGAGCGCCTCGTCCCCCCAGGGCCGCCAATCGACCGGGTTGTCCTTGTGCTGGAGCAGGTAGGGGCTGGATTCCGTGGCGAGATGATTCGGCATTAAGCAAAAAGCTAGGCAAATGGTGAGAGATCGGACTGCTAGCTGCCCACAAAGTAGGCAGGCGTCACCCTAGCATTACGGTTCCGCAGTCCTGGTCAACTGCCCGGCATCGGCCTGGTTGACGGACAATCCCGCAAATGGGCGTCGTTCGAGCGGCCCGCAGTCGCGAATGGCACAACGGTTGCATTGCCCCAAGCTCCTTCCTATGCCGGCCCCCAGCGGCCCCCGCCCCGACGGGATCGCCCCGTGCGATCCCTCTTTGCACCGTCGCCCCGACGGTCCCCCCGAAAGAAGAGATGCCAGCGATGCAAAAAGGTTTTCTGATCGACATGGACGGCGTGATCTACCGCAGCAGCCAGCTGATCCCTGGTGCGGTGGAATTCATCAAGCTGTTAACCAAATGGGATATCCCGTTCCTGTTCCTCACCAACAACAGCCAGCGGACCCGCCGCGACACCGCCACCAAGCTGGTGCGGATGGGGATGCCTATTCAGGAGAGCCACATCTACACCTGCGCGATGGCGACCGCCCGGTTCCTCGCCCGGCAGAAGCCCGAGGGCACCGCCTACGTGATCGGCGAGGGCGGGCTGCTCAACGCGCTGCACTCTAACGGCTACTCGATCGTCGACAAGCACCCCGACTACGTGGTGGTCGGCGAGGGCCGCACGCTGTCGTTCGAGATGCTCGAGCACGCCGTGCAGATGGTGCTCGACGGAGCCAAGCTGATCGCCACGAACCTCGACCCGAACTGCCCCACCAACACCGGCACCCGGCCGGGATGCGGGGCGATCGTCAAGCTGATCGAGGAGGCGACCGGCATCCAGGCGTTCAGCGTCGGCAAGCCGAGCCCGGTGATGATGCGCTCCGCCCGCAAGGAGATTGGCATGACCACCTCCGACACGATCATGATCGGCGACACCATGTCGACCGACATCATCGGCGGCGTGCAGATGGGCTACAAGACCGTGCTGGTGCTGACCGGCACCACCAGCCGCGAAGACCTGAAGAAGTTCGCCTACCAGCCCGACCTGGTGGTCGAGTCGATCGCCGACCTCTGCAACGAAGAAACCCTGCTGAAGGAACTCATGCAGGCCCGCAGCCGCGAGGATGATTCTCCTTCGGAAGTCCTGCAGTGGGCCGGCGCGGCGAACTAGTCGCAACACGAAGACGAACGGCTTGAACGGGGCCCCGCTGCTTGCCAGCGGGGCCCTGTTTTGTTCTTGCGGATCAACGGATCGGCAACGCGAAAACCAACGGCTTCCGCCGTTGGCTACCGAAGATCGGCTGGCTTCAGCGGCAGCGAGAGTCCGTAGCTGCCGGCGGAAGCCGGCAGTTTTGCCTACCGGCAACGCCGCAATTACGATGGCGGCATGCCGGATTACCTCTTCACCATGCACGCTTACCAGAGTTGGATGCCCGATCGTCCCCAAGGGTACGTTCGCCGAGGGGACGGGTTACTCGAACCGGATAGTGGAAGGGCGTTTGCCTACCGCCAGTCGGCCACCGAATCGCCAATCCTATTCGGCCCTGCCGAGTACCCCGTGATGGCGTGGATCACCCACGACTGCTGCCAGAACCGCGGCTGGCAACTTCGTGCCATTGCGATCATCCCGAGCCACACGCACCTCGTGGTAAGCTGGCGGGACGTGACCGAATGTGGAAAGGTCTTCGCCAAGATCAAGAACCTGGTGAGCCTCGAGCTGAACCGCAGCGGGGATCGGCGCCGTGAGCATTGGTTCAGCCGCTCCGGCAGCAAGCAGCAGGTGAAGGATCGCGAGCACTATGAGCGGCTGCTCTGCCGCTACCTACCGAAGCACAACGGCTACTTCTGGCGAGAGGGCATGCCGCCACCGCAGAAGCCGGCGTGAGCGGTGGGCAACGCGGAAACCAACGGCTTCCGCCGTTGGCTGCGGAGGAAATGCGAGGAGGATCCATTCGAAGCGTTGGAGAGTAGCTGCCGGCGGAAGCCGGCAGTTTTCGCGTTCCTAGTCAGAGGGTGCGATCGCAGCCAATCCGAAATCCGTACGGCTTCCGCCGTAGGTTACTCGATCCACCCGCCACCGAGCACTCGCTCGCCTTCGAAGCAGACCACCGCCTGGCCGGGGGCGACGCCGAACTGGGGCGTTTCGAATCGCACGCTCAGCTTGTTGTCGGCGAGCACGGTCAGCTCGGCCAACGCCGGCTTGGCGTTGTAGCGGATCTGCGCCAGGCAGCGGCGCTGCTCGCCGGGGGTCACGTCCACCAGCCAGTTGGCGCCGCTGGCGGTGAGCTGCGTCGAGTCGAGCGCCGCGCGATCGCCCAGCACGACGCGGTTTGTGTCGGGTTCGATCCGCACGACGAACGCCCGCTCGCCGAGCGCGACGCCGAGCCCCTTGCGCTGGCCGACCGTGAAGCCCTCGATGCCGTTGTGCCGGCCGACGACGCGGCCGTCGGTGGTGACCAGCTCGCCGGCGCGGCCGCCGGCGTCCGAGTTGTTCTGCTCGAGTCGGCGGCGGACAAACTGGTCGTAGCGGCCGCTGGTGACGAAGCAGATTTCTTGGCTGTCCTTCTTCTCAGCGACGTTCAGACCGATGCCGGCGGCCAGCTCGCGGATCTTCGGCTTCTCGAAGCCGCCGACCGGCAGCAGCATCCGCGACAAGTCGCGGCGCTTAATGCCGAAGAGCACGTAGGATTGGTCCTTTGCTTGGTCGATTCCGCGGAGCAACGCCGGTTCGTCGCCGGAGCTATCGATCCGCGCGTAGTGGCCGGTCGCGACGTACTTGGCGCCGACCGAGTCGGCGTAGTCGAACAGCTTGCCGAACTTGATCCAGTTGTTGCACTGCACGCACGGGTTGGGGGTCCGCCCCCGGGCGTACTCGGCGGCGAAGTAGTCCATGATCTGGCCGAACTCTTCGTTCAGGTCCAGGGCATAAAAGGGGATGCCCAATCGGTCGGAGACCCGCCGCGCGTCCTCGGCGTCGGCGGCGGTGCAGCAGCCCTGCTTGTGGTCCAGGCGGTTGACGATCGGCAGCGAGCCCACGCCCGTGGGGGCCGGGCCCTCGTCGGTGGAGCAAACGGCCGGCGACTGCTCGCCGTGCCGCATGAACACGCCGATCACTTGGTGGCCGGCCTCGAGGAGCAGGTGCGCGGCGACGCTCGAATCAACGCCGCCGGACATGGCTAGGACAACGAGGGGCATGGGCTCGTGGTAGGGGTATAGGAACGAATTGCCTTCATCTTAGCCCAGCCCGCCAGAGTTGGGACCGGCGCCCTCGCAGCTTTCCGCCAGCGCGCCTACAATGCTCAATCCCAACCGCACCGAGTAGGAGGCAAACTAGGTGGACAAGCAATGGTACGATCGCGCCGCCGCGATCCAGGAGGCCCTGACGCAGCTCAGGGACTCTCTTTGACTACGCTAGCAAGAAGCAACGGATTATAGAGATCGAGCAGTCTCAGGCCGCGCCCGACTTCTGGAACAACCAGGAGCAGGCGCAGGCCGCGATCGCCGAACTCAAGGGGCTGGCGACGATAGTCGCCCCGCTCGACGAGGGGATCGCCGCCAACGAGGACCTGTCCGCGGCCATCGAGATGGCCGAGGAGGACGAGTCCTTCGCCGAGGAGGCGCCCGGCATGGTCGAGGCCCTCGAGGCGCTGATCGAGAAGCTCAAGCTCTCGGCGCTGCTCAGCGGCCCACACGACAACACCGGCGCCATCATCAGCATCAACGCCCGCGACGGCGGCACCGACGCCAACGACTGGGCCGAGATGCTGCTGCGGATGTACATCCAGTGGTCGCAGAAGCACGAGTACAAGGCCGAGCTGCTCGACCGCCAGGACAACGACGAGGCCGGCATCAACAACGCCACGATCGCGGTCCGCGGCCCGATGGCCTACGGCTACCTCAAGGGCGAGAGCGGCATGCACCGGCTAGTGCGGATCAGCCCGTTCAACTCCGAGGGCAAGCGGCAGACCAGCTTCGCCGCGGTCGACGTGTCGCCCGAGATCAGCGACTCGGTGGACGTCGAGATCGACGAGGCGGACGTCCGTGAAGACACGTTCCGCGCGAGCGGAGCCGGCGGCCAGCACGTCAACAAGACCGACTCCGCGATCCGCCTGACGCACATCCCCACCAACATCGTGGTGCAGTGCCAGGCCGAGCGGTCGCAGCACAAGAACCGGGCCAGCGCGTGGAAGATGCTCCGCGCCCGGCTCGCCCGCGTCGAGGAAGAAAAGCGAGAGGCCGAGGAAGCGGCCAAGTACCAGCAGCAGGCCAAGACCGGCTTCGGCAGCCAGATCCGCAACTACTTCCTGCACCCCGACCAGCGGGTCAAGGACGCCCGCACCAAGTACCAGCAGGGCAACTTCCACGCCGTGATGGACGGCGAGATCCAGGGCTTCCTCGAGGCGACCCTCCGCTGGCGGGCCGGGCAGCCGATTGAGGACGACGACGAGGACTAGCTTGGGCCTGGGCGACTCATCGGAGGCAATAGCCGCGGCCCCGTCCGCCGACCGCTACTTAAGGCCGTTGCGTAGAGGATTGTCTTCATCCCACAGTGGGGGCAGCTATGTTCGCTCGCAGACCGACGCACCCTGCCGTCGAACACGCGGTGGCGACGCCATCCGGGCTGCTCGTGGCGGTCTTCGCGCGCGACGAGAAGCGGTACACGCATCGAATCGAGGTCCGGCGGCCGGGCGAAGATGTCGTCGTGCTGCTCCAGGCGCTCAGCGGTCGCGATCCCCGCATCCCGGCCAGCCCGCCGCTGCACGGGCTGAACGTCGACGAAATCGGCTACGCGCCGCGGCCATTGGTCGCCGAGGCGAAGCTGATTGGCATGTCGACCGACAGCAGCTGGCGGGTCGCCCTTGGCCCCGCGCCGGGCAGGGCCGACGCCCTGCGGTACGCGGCGAGCTGCCGCCTGGCGAGCATGTTCCCGGAGGTGCGTTCGAGCTACCGCGCGGCCGGCGCGACGCTCATTGAAAAGTCGAACGAGGCCGCGACACTACGCACCGCGGGCGTGCGGTGGCGGATCTCGTTGCAAGCAACCGAGCAGCTGCCGCGGTCGCCGTTCTGCCGAATCGAGCTGCCGAGTTCACTCGAGTGGTCGAAGCGGCCATCGGTTGCGGTAGTCGCCGAGCCAGCGATGAACGCGCAGCCGCCGCTGCGGCTGGGGTGGTGCTTCGAGGTGTCGTTGGAAGAATGACGCCTCGTCGGTGCTCGAGATGCTAGCCTCACGGCAGCGATTGGATATCGTTGGGCAGTCGGCTCAGCTCAGCCCAGCGTTCACCGCCACCTTCCAACTCATCGGGGTCGTCTCGCGTGTTCCAGGCGTAGCTGATGTGGGCCATCACGTGCCCGAGATTGATCTTGTAGTCGACTTCGTCGACAGCGCCGTGCTCGGTCATGCGATCGATCAGGTCGCCGAGGTGCTCGCGGGCGTCGTCGAGCTGATGGAGCAGCAGGGCCCAGGCGACGGGGTTTTATCGCTGATTGATCATAGCGGCAGTTGTTTGGTGGGGGCGGAGAGACCTGCTAGAATAATGCCATGAGCACCGCCGCTGGCCAACCCGATCTGCCCCTCTCGTTCTCCCTGCCGCAGACGCTGGGGCCGTACCGGGCGGCGGACTATCTGAAGCTGCCCGAGGGCGAGCCGGTTGAGCTGATCCGAGGGGAGTACATTGTGTCGCCGGCGCCGAACTATACGCATCAAGCAATATCGCTTTGCATGTCTGCGTTACTGCTTGAGTGGACCAAGCAGGGTGGGGGGCGAGGCGCAGCGGCGCCTTTTGACGTGAAGCTGTCAGACTCCACAATTGTCCAGCCCGACCTTGCGTATGTGTCGCTCGCTCGCAAGGACGTTATCAAGGAGCGTGCCGAGGGCGCCCCGGATCTGGTCGTCGAGATTGTCAGCCCCTCGAACGCCGCCCGCGACCGGGTTCACAAGCTGGCGCTCTACGCCGAGCACGGCGTGCCGGAGTACTGGATCGTTGACCCCGCGGAGCGGGTGATCGAGTTCTTGCTGCTCGACGGCGACCGCTACAAGGTCGAGCCGCTCACCAGCGACTCGTACCAGTCGCCGCGGCTGGCGGAGGTGTCGATCGACCTGCGGGAGTTCTGGGCGGACGTCGCGAAGCTGATCGGCGGTTGAGTCGGGCTCAGCCCTTCTCGGCCAGCATCTTGTCGAGCGCGGCGAACACGCCCTCGCTGGCGCGTTCCATCTCGGCGACCGCGGCGGGGACCCCCTGGCGGTCGGAGCCGGGTCCGAGCATCGAGAAGATCTTGCGGGTCGCCTCGTGGACGCCGGCGTGGGGACGCTCGAGTGTAGCGTAGGACGGCGCCCGCGAGAAGTTCTCCTTGCCGGCGCCGCTGCCGTACCACTTGCCTAGGCGGCAGCCGGTGCTGTCGACGAAGTCGAAGGTCGGCTTGTCCGACAGGATGCTCAGGTACGTGTTCACCTTCCACAGCACGTGGTCGAGCTTGGCCAGGCTCATGAACACGCGGTCGCTGGTCGCGACCAGCCGCTCCTGGGTCTGGGCGTTCTGCTCGCGGGCCGAATCGAGGGTCGACTCGAACGAGGTGATGGTCCCCTCGATCCGTCCGGTGCGCTCGTCGAGCCGCTGGATCCCCTCGGACAGGTCGGTCGACGAGCGGCGGATCTCACCGACGGTCTTGGCGATCTGGCTGGCCGCCTTCTGCGACTGGTCCGACAGCTCCTTGACCTCGGTGGCGACCACCGCGAAGCCGCGGCCCGACTCGCCGGCGCGGGCGGCCTCGATCGTGGCGTTCAGCGCCAAGAGGTTGGTCTGGTCGGCGATGTCGCGGATCGAGCCCGCGACGTCGCCCACGGCGTGCAGCTGCGAGTCGGACTTCGCGACGTGCTCCCGCGCCAGCGAGACATCCTGGCGCATGACCTCGGCGCCGGAACGGATCTCGGCGAATTGGCGGGACATTTCGGCGAACAGCTCGGCCGCCTCTGCCAGCAGGCGGTCATTCTCTTGATTGTGCGCAACCGACTCGGCCAGGTTCGACTGGATATTGGCCAGCGCCGTGCGGAGGTGGTCGTTCTCTGCACGGAGCATCGCGACGAGTTCGTCGTTGGCGCGGGCGTGGTCGGTGGGGGCTTCGAGGGTGCTGTTCATCTTGGTGGCTGCCATCAGGGTGCGAGGGGCGTCCGTCCGCCAGGACGCCGTGTAGAAGCCTAGGACACCCACGGGGCTATTCCGCTGAGCCGCCCCTCGATTGCGGGAGCGTGAGCCGGCGGGGCGTCGCGCCCCGCACCGTATCGCAGCATACGCCGGTTTTGACGGTTCTGCGAGAAGCGCGCCCGCGTCCAGTGTAGCAACGGGCCACTAACGCCGTCGCCGCAGCGCGAGCGACGGCGTCGCGAATAGCAGCAGCAGCGTCGCGGACCCGGGTTCAGGGATTAACTGGATGAACCCGCCCACGTCGGGGATCACGACTACCCGGAACACGTTGGGCGGCGGGCCCGGCAGCATCGCGCCTGCCTTCTTGTCGACCGTCACGCGGAAAAAGCCGTCCACCGAAAATCGGTCGTCAAACGCCGGCATCACGATGGGGCCGAACACGCCGTTGTCGTTCAGCACGGTCGAGGCGTTCAGGCCCCCGGCGACATTGAACGCGTCGAAGGTCTCGGTGTCCGACAGGGTGACCGCCGCCGCGCCGGGCGCGCCGGTCGTGGTGTCGGTCCAGGTGGCCGAGAATTCGTAATTGATCCGGTAGCCTTCCGGGGCGAAGCCGTTGAGGCCCAGCGTGAGGCTCAGCGGGACCGCGGGGATGCCGGTTCCATCGACGAAGAAGTCGAGGTTAAAGTCGAACCGGTACTCGATCACGCCGTCGCCGGCCGCCAGGTCGCCGTTGTCGGTGAACGCGCCCGAGGGCGCGACGGTGAACACGCCGAAGTGGTTGCTGTTGCTAGGGTCGAAGGGGGAGGACTGGGTCCAGTGGGAGAAGGCCCCGACCGCCTGCACGACCGACTGATTGGGCGGGTCGCTGGAGACCGCGCCTTGAGAGACGAGACTCCCCTTGTCCAGTTGCGGGATGATGCCGGGGAGGCCATTGAGCGGCGAGGTCGAGGTTTGGACGCCGACGTCGGTGAAGTCGGCGGTCAGGGACCACAACCCGGTTCCGGTGCTGCCCCGAGTTCCCGCCAACGCTAGGCCACCGGGCGACGCTACTACGGCCGCAACCAACACGCACCAGTGCGCTCGCATGAGACCCAACTCCCTTCGAGAAATGAGTGGAAGAACTAGGGACGCCGCAGCTATGTGAGGAAGCCCGATTCCGAGGAGGGTAGCACCACGCTCGCAGGCCGACAAGCACACGGGGCGCCAGCGGCGCGACTGCCGGCGCCACGTGGTGAATCTCTAGATCCCGACTAGCTGAGAGGCTTACCGGCGCCCGAGCAGCGGGAAGAACTGCCCGCCGAGCGGCTGACCCTTGGGGACCGCGGGCACGCCCTCAAGCAGCGGCTCGTCGGAGTCGCTCGCGACGCCGTCCGCCACCAGGTTGACGACGACCACGCGGCGGGGGCGGTCGCTCTTGTTGGCGGGCGAGCCGTGCACCGTGAGCGGCGCGTGGAACGCCGCGTGGCCGCGCGGCGCAACCACGGAGACCGGCGCCTCGAGTGCGGCGTACTGCTCTGCGGTCAGCACGCCGCGGATTGCTTGCATGTCGCCGGCCAGGCCGGTCACCGGCAGGAGTTCCCAATTGTGGCTGCCGGGGACGTACTGGATGGTGCCGTTGTCGGCGTCGCAGTCGTCCAGCGGGATCCAGATAGTGAGGTGCCGCATCGGCTTGGTGCGGGTCCAGTACGAGTAGTCCTGGTGCCAGGCCACAACGCCGCCGTGGTGGGCCGGTTTGCAGAACAGCTGGTCGTGCCAGAAGCGGGGCGGCGCGCCGAGCAGCTGCCGCGCTGCGCCGACCAGCAGCGGGTTCCACAGCAGGTCGTGGAAACCTTCACGCAGCCGCCAGGCGCCCAACGCGTGGAACAAGGCCGTGTCGGGCGTGGTCGACTCGTTCGTGTGGTACTCGTACCACAGCTCGCGGCCGGCGTGGACGGGGTCGAAGAACTCGTCGAGCTCGCGGCACAACGCGTCGCACTGCTCGCCGGTCAGCAGCGGGACGCCCGCGAGGAACCCCTGGCGGCCAAATGCGTCGACCTGGTTGGCCGATAGCGGGGCAGGGGAGACACCATCGGCGGGCGGGAACAGCCCGCCGATGGGGCGGTGGACGGTAGAGAGATCCATGCAAGTTTCCCTGTCCAGGGCGGTGCGGGGCTGCTGTGTGTCGCATTCTCGACGATGAAATTGTAACCGATCGGCGTTGTCCGGTATTAGGGGATGGCCCGTTTGTGCGCCGCACGGAACAGAACAGAAGACGCAGCGGCCCCGCCCGAGGCAGGCGGAGCCGCCCACTACGAGGCGGATTCCGCGAATGAGTTCAGGCACGCGTTTGCGCTATTGTTTTCTGCTCACCCTGGGCACGATCGGCCCGCTGCTGGTGAGCACCCTGGCCCACGCCGACGTCTTCCCGCGGCGGGGCGTCTCGAAGAGCACCGGAGCCCGGGACGGCATCTACCTGGTGCTGCGTGACGTCGGCGACAGCCCGCTCTCGGCGTCGGACGTCACCCGGATCCGCACCAGCGAAGAGCAGACCCGCCGCTTCTACGCCGAGAACTCCGGCGGCAAGTTCGACATCGCCTACGACCACATCCTCGACGTGCCGCTGACGCTCAACGCGGACCGCACCCGGCCCGAGGGCTGGTTCGAGCTGGCCGAGAACTACGTCCGCAGCAACTACGGCATCGAGCCGGAAGACTTCCACCTCAACGTGTTCGACGTCGAGCGCACCACGCCGGACCCGAACCAGGGCTGGTCGGGCATCGCGATCATCCCCAGCAACAACATCGCCGTGCAGCCGGACGTGTCGAGCAGCTGGGGGCAGATCGTCGTGGACCACGAGCTGGGCCACCGCATCGGCGCGCCGCACTCGGGCGCCTACCGCGCGGTCAACGACAACAACTACAAGCCGTACGTTTGGGACGCCGCCGCCGGCCAATACGCTGTGTACAACTCCGACCTGCACGGCCACCAGGCGATGCCGCTCGGCATCCACAAGGACGAGTACGGCAACCCCTTCAGCGTGATGGGCAACATCAGCCACGAAGACTTCGCCATCAGCGACAAGCTGCACACCTACGGCTGGCTCAACGAGGACCAGGTGCCGGAGCTGTCGGAGCTGGGCGAGGGGACCTACCGCATCTACGCCCACGACACGCTCGAGAGCGTCTACAACGATGCGAACGATGTGTACGGCGTCACGGAAACCTACCAGCCCGACAAGCTGTACGGGCTGACCTACACCCGGCGGGCCGAACGCTTCAACACCAGCCGCGGCCAGTTCGAGCAGTACAACCAAGAGCTGACGATCGAGTACCGCGCCGGCCGTGGCGGCGTGCAGTTTTACCTCGACAACGCCGTCATCGACCTCGACCTTGAGGGCGGCTCCGACCGCAACAACCGCGAGCGCGAGCTCGAGTCGGGCAAGAGGGTTAGCGACCTCGACTTCGCCACCTCGGTCTTCTACACCAACACCGAGGGGGAAGACTTCCTCAGCTTCAACCCCCCCGCCCCCACGGACGTCTGGGACCTGAACGATTCCTACTTCGACTTCCGCGCCCTGCGGGGGTACAGCGACGAGTTTGGCTCGTTCATCGACCTGCAGGTCACCGCGCTCTACCGCCACCCCGACGGTGACTACAACGACGACGGCGTTGTTGACGCGGCCGACTACGTCGTGTGGCGTGACAACCGCCGGGCGGATCCGGGCACGCTGCCCAACGACCCGAACAACGTCCGGATCGGCACGGCCCAGTACCAGACCTGGCTCGACAACTACGGCGCCACGAAGTTCGGCGGGTCGGCCACCGCTGCCGCCGCCGTGCCCGAGCCCGCCGCCTGGGCCCTGGCGTGCCTGGCCCTGATCGCGACGCGTCGACGCGGCCGGGCTTAGCCCCCCGGGCCGGCGCCTGCGGGACGCCGCGACCGACCCTGCCCGACACGGTGGTCGTCGGTCTGGCCGATTCTGTTGAAAACGACGCTCAGAAAACGCTCATCCCTGGCGTTTGCTTGTTGGGGAAGCGGTCTGCTCTGATCGCGGCTACGGGCTGCTGATCCTCCCCACGGAACCAAATAGGCGGAGGTTGGCTGATGACTCGAGGCGGCTGCGCGCAGACGGTGTGGGTTGGTTTAGCGGCGGTCGTCGGGGTGATGGCGTCGGCCGCGGCCGACGCGGCCGTGTTCCCTGGTGCGGGCAGCAATAAGAGCACCGGGCTCCGGTCGGCCCTCTACATGAAGGTCCGCGACGTCGACGACGCGCCGTTGACGATTGACGAGCGGCAGACAATCGAGAGCGTCGAGGAGAAGACCCGCCGCTTCTACGCCGCCAGCTCCGGCGGCCAGTTCGACATCCGCTTCGACCAGGTGGTCGACGTCGCGCTCCAGCTCAATGCCGACGGCACACGCCCCAACCAGTGGTTCGCCAAGTCCGAGGACTACGTCCGCGATACCTACGGAATCGAGCCAGAGGACTTCCACCTCAACCTGTTCGATGTCAACCGCACGACCGCCGATCCGAACCAGGGCTGGTCGGGCATCGCCATCCTGCCCGGCAACAACATTGCCGTGCAGGCCAACGTGGCGAACAGCTGGGGGCAGATCGTTGTGGACCACGAGCTGGGCCACCGCATTGGCACGCCGCACTCTGGCGCCTACCGCGCTGTCAACAACGCCAACTACACCCCCTACGTCTGGGACGCAGACCAGAACGAGTACGCAGTGTACAACTCGACAGCGCACGGGCTGCAGCCGACCACCTTCGGCATGCAGCTCGACAGCTACGGCAACCCCTTCAGCGTGATGGGCAACATCAGCCACGACCAGTTTTCGGTGAAGACCAAGCACGACAAGTTCGGCTGGCTTACCGACCAGCAGGTCCCTGACCTGGCCGACCTGGCGGACGGGACCTACCGCATCTACGCGCACGACGAGCTCGAGGTGGTCTACGACGAGGCGAACGACGCCTACGGGGTCGAGTCAACCTACGCCGCCGATAAGCTGTACGGCCTGCAGTACTCGCGGGGCGGCGAGCAGTTCAACCCCGACCGCCGCCGCTTCGAGCCCTCCACGCAGAACCTGACGCTCGAGTACCGCAGCGGCCGCGACGGCGTGCAGTTCTACCTCGGCGGCGCGATCCTGGACCTCGACCTCGAGGGGGGAACCAACCGCAGCGGCCGGGAGAAGGAGCTCGAGGTCGGCCAGACGCTCAGCGACCTCGACATCGGCGTGTCGACCTTCTGGACCAGCGCCGACGGCCAGGACTTCCTCAGTTTCAATCCGCCTGCGCCGACCGACCCGTTCGAGCTGAGCAGCGTCTGGCGGGAGTTCTCGGTGCTGGGGACCGCCGCCGACGAGGTCGGCAGCTACATCGAGGTCGCGGTCTCGTCGGTGACGGCCGGCATCTTGGGCGACCTCAACGGCGACACGCTGCTCGACCAGTTCGACCTCATTCTGTTCCGCGACAACTGGCTGAACGACCTCTCGGGCCTCGACCGCCTGTCGCGGCGTTCCCTCGGCGACCTCGACGGCGACGGCCGCGTCGACAGCGACGACTGGTCGCTGCTCCGCGGCGCCTTTGCGACGCAGGGCGTGTCAGTGGTCGGCGGGGCTGTCGTGCCAGAGCCGACGGCGGCTATGCTGCTGCTGCTCGGCGCGGTGGTCGGCTCCGCCCGCCGGACCCTCCGCGATTCAACCGCACTCGATTCTTCGACCTCGCCAGGACACCCGTGATGCTCCGATCTTTGCTGCTGATAAACACGCTGCTAGTGACGAATCTGCTGGCTTGCGCGAGCGCCGCGGAGTCGGCGATCGAGGCCGGCCGCCGGGTGCTGGCCGCCGACTACAGCGTCGGCCGCATTGCGCTGATCGACCCCGACGGATCGATTGCCTGGGAGCACAAGATCGGCCCGATCCACGACCTGCAGCTGCTCGACAACGGCCACGTGCTGTTTCAGCTCTCGTGGACCCGCATCGTGGAGGTCGACCCGGCCGACAACCGCATTGTGTGGGAGTACGACAGCGCCGGGGGCGACAACCAGGGGCAGCGGGTCGAGGTGCACTCGTTCCAGCGGCTGCCCGACGGGCGCACAATGATCGCCGAGTCGGGGCCGGGCCGCGTCATCGAGGTTGACCAGGCAGGCGAGATCCGCCACGAGTTGAAGCTGAAGGTCGACCACCCCGACCCGCACCGCGACACCCGGCTGGTCCGCAAGCTGGCGAGCGGCAACTACCTGGTCGCCCACGAGGGGGACGGCGCCGTCCGCGAGTACGCGGCCGACGGCGAGGTGGTGTGGGAGTACGAGGTCCCGCTGTTCGGCCGCAAGCGTCGTGGCGGGCACGCCGCGGAGGCGTGGGGCAACGCCGTGTTCGCCGCCGAGCGGCTCGCGAATGGCAACACGCTGATCGCCACCGGCAACGGCCACGGCGTCATCGAGGTGACGCCTGACAAAGAGGTCGTCTGGCGGCTCAAGCAGCGGGACCTGCCGGGCGTGACGCTCGCCTGGGTCACGACCCTGCAGCCGCTGCCCAGCGGCAATGTCATCCTAGGCAACTGCCACGCCGGGCCGGACAACCCGCAGATCGTCGAGGTGAATCGCGACAAACAGGTAGTGTGGTCGTTCGAGGATCATGAGAACTTCGGCGACGCGCTGTCCAATTCGTGGGTTGTCGGGGTAGGGGAATAGCGGCCGTGATTAGCCGTGCTCGTCTCCGCTTCCCAATGTTGGCCACGCGCGTATAGTGAAGTGTCCGGGCCCGATTTTGGCGCCTGGCGATCCTCCTTGATGCCCTTCCAACCGGCGTGCCAGCACCGACCGCACAACCCGATCCCGCCCCGCCCGAGACTGCCCAGCCCGAGCCCGCCAAGCCGGAGCTGGTCGTGCTGATCCACGGCATTGGGTCCACCCGCTGGCTGCTGTGGCCGCTAGCGCGTCGACTCCAGCGGGCGGGCTACGCGACGCGGCTGTGGGGCTACTTCTCGCTGCTGGGGTCAAACCGCCAGATCGGACGGCGGCTGGCGGGGCACCTGCGGCGGCTGGCCGAGTCCGGCGAGTACGGGCGGGTGCACATCGTCGCGCACAGCATGGGCGGGATCGCGACCCGTTGCGCGCTCGCGGAATTCGAACAGCTCGGTGAGCGGACCCCGCACCTGCTCGGCAGGATCGTGATGGTCGGCACCCCCAACCGCGGCTCGCACACGGCCACCCAACTCACGCGGCTGCACGGCCGTCTGAGCCCCACGCTGTACGAGCTGCGCGACACCCCCGACAGCTTTGTGAACAACCTCCCCGCGCCGCCCGAGCACGTCGAGATCGGCGTCATCGCGACCCGCGCCGACCGGGTGGTCGCACTCGACGCGACGCACCTCCCGGGGCAGCGCGACCATTGCCTGGTCGAGGGGATGCACACCGGGGCGTTGTGGACGCCCGAGTGCGCCGGACAGGTCGAGCACTTCCTGCGGCACGGCGAATTCCACCGCGCCGACGCCCCGGCGCGGCTGACCGAGCGGGCGGTGCTGTCTTAGCGGCTTCTGCCGGCAGGGCTACGGGCTGAGTGACTCGTTGAGCCACTTGCCGTACGCGTGGCTGGCGTGCGAGATCGGCGTCGCGATCACATCGGGCACGTCGTACGGGTGGAGCGAGCCGATCAGCTCGGCAACCTCGTCGAACGCGGCCGCGCGGCACTTCAGCGTGCAGACGTACTCCTCGGTCGACTCGACCTCGCCCTGCCAGCGGTAGGTGCTGGTCATCGGGCCGGCGATCTGCACGCAGGCGGCCAGGCGGCGGTCGACCAGCTCGGCGGCGATGCGTTCGGCGACCGCGCGGTCGCCGGTCGTGGTCTGGATCTGGACAAATTCGGTCATGCTGGTTTTGACGTTGAATGGTTGGGGGTTGGGCGGCCATTCTACACGATCGCGAGCATTTTCTTGCGGGGCGCCGTGGCGTCTGCTAGTGTCGATAGGGGAACGGCACGCACGACGCGCGCCGATCCTCCTCTCTTTTTCCGGGCCGTGCGATGAAGTCCCTGCTTCTGTGGAGTTGCTTGCTGGTGGCCTGCGGGCTGGCGACGGGGTGTCGGCAAAACCCGCTGATCGACTGGACCAGTCGTCAAGCCGAAGAGATGGAGCGGCTGACCAGGCTGTTCAAGGAGATCAAAACTCCGGAGGACGCCGACGAGCGGCTCGAAGAGATCCGCGAGTGCTACCAGGCGATGACCAAGCTCAAGCGGGACGCGCCGGCGCTGTTCCGCAAGCACGCCAAGGACAAAGTGCTGAAGTCCACCGCCGAGTCGACCAACAAGCGGCTGAAGCGGGCCGATCAGGACCTGACGCGGGCCGCCGGCGCGCTCGAGAACCGGCGAGATTTTTCAGAGCCGTTTGGCTCGATGCTGCGCGTCGAGGCGATGGAGTTCATGCTCGCCACGGTCGAGGTGATCGGAGAACTGAGCACGATCGAGGGCGTGCCGCCGCAGCCAAAACTCGGGTCGGCCGACGCAATCCGCGAGCCACTCCGCATGTACCGCGAGTACGGAACCGCCCAGGTGGTAGAGGTCGAGATGATGGGCCGCGGGCGTGACGCCGCGGGGTTGCTAGAGCGGGCGGCCGGCTCCAACGCCGAGAGCTACACGATGCCCGACGCTTCGCTGGTGCTAGTTGGTCCTGTCAGCGACTTCGACGACTACCGCCGTGCGCTTGCCGAGCAGGGCGATGTCAGCGAGATCGACCCCGGCCGCCGAACGTTCAAGTTCCGACCTGCCGGCGGGTCGGCTTCCAGCAGGTCGATTGCCGACCGGGCCTACGCCGGCAATGGGCGCTCCGCGTCACGGTTCGGTGGCGGGCTCTTCGACGATGATCCCTCCGACCGGCCCTCCGACCGGTCCTCCGGCAGCGGAGCCGCAGGGGTGGCCGACGCGGGCCCGACCGGCCCGCCGCGCACGGAGCAGGAAGCGATCATCCAGCGGATGCTCGCCCAGGCCCGCGGCGAAGTCGTCCCCGCCAACCAGTCCGCCGGCTCGCCAGCAGACGTATTGACCGCCGCGGCCGAACCGGCGGCGGGGCCCGACTGGTCGAGGCCGGCGCCCCCGGAAGGCGAAGCCGCGCCGCCGCTGCGCTCCGCGAGCCCAGCCTTGGCGAACCTGTCGCCGAGCGAGCAGCGCTACCTGCGGCTGGCGGAGCAGCTCACGGGCGAGAACCGGTTCGCCAAGCGGACCGCGGCCGACAAGCTGCTAGAGATCGCGCCGACCGACATCAAAACCAAGGCGACCCGGCAGAAGGTGGCCCGCGGCTACCGCACGCTGCTGTCGGACGCCGACTTCATGGCGACCGAGGGCGAGTCCGTCGTCCGCGGCCTCGAGGCGTACGCCGGCCGCCACTGCGTGCCGCTGCTGATCAACCACATCGCCACCCGCCCGGTAGAGGTTCCGGTCGCCGTGATCGAGGCGATCGCCAAGCACCCTTCCCCCGCGGGCGCCAAGGCGCTGGTGCTGCTGCTGGAGTCGTTGGCCAACCGCGACCAGGCAGCGGACGCACTCCGCCAATTTGGCCCCGACGCCGAGCCCGCGCTGCTCGCCGCCGTCGCCGAGCTCGACCCGCTGGCCAAGCCGATCGCGGTCGAGCTGCTCGGCGAGATCGGCACGCGTGCGTCGGTGAGTACGCTTTCGCGGCTGGTCAGGACCGGCCCCTCAGCCAGCCGCGCCGCCGCCAGCGACGCGCTGCGGCGGGTGCAGGACCGCCTGTAGCGGGAGCGGCTCTGACGCGGCAGCGGCCCTACAGCCGGCGCAGCCGCGCCAGCCGCTACGACCTCCGCCCCGCCGCCGGGCCCCCGCGGCGTCCCGCGCACTAGGCTTACCAAAAGAGTAGACACCACTCCTTTGGGACGGCCGCCTGCGCGATGAACTCGCTAACTCCTATCACGTCTGTCATGATCCCGCCGCTGCGGGTCCTCACGCCCGAGGACCCGGCCGGCGTCAGCGGGGCCAAGCAGCTCCCACGCGTGCTGCACGTGATCAACGGCGAGCACTACTCCGGCGCCGAGCGGGTGCAGGACCTGCTCGCGCTGCGGCTGCCGGACCACGGGTTCGAGGCCGGCTTTGTCGCCCTCAAGCCGGGGCGGTTCGGGAGCTGCCGACGGTCGGTCGACACGCCGCTCGAGGAGCTGGCGATGCGCTCAAGGTGGGACCTGCGGGCCGTCGGCCGGGTGGCCAGGGCGGCGCAGGCCGGCGGGTACCAGATCATCCACGCCCACACGCCGCGTTCGGCGATGGTCGCCGCGCTGGCCGCGCGGCAGCTCGAGCTCCCGTTTGTGTACCACGTGCACAGCCCTACCAGCCGCGACTCGACCCGCTGGCTGGCGAACCTGGTGAACGGCCGCATCGAGCGGCTGAGCATCGCCGGCGCCGCGAAGCTGATCACGGTCTCGCCGACCCTGACCGATCACATGAAGTCGTTGGGCGTGCCCGACGAGCGGCTGCGGTGTGTGCTCAACGGCGTGCCGAAGGTCGCCGGGGCCGAGCCCCGCAAGAAGCGCGAGGGCGTGTGGACGCTCGGCATGGTGGCGTTGTTCCGTCCGCGGAAGGGCGCCGAGGTGCTGCTCGAGGCGCTCGCGCTGCTCAAGTCCAAGGGGCAGGACGTCCGCCTGAGTGCGATCGGCCCGTTCGAAACCCCCGACTACGAGGAGCACCTGGTGTCGCTGGCGGGGCGGCTGGGGGTCGGCAACTCCGTGAGTTGGATTGGCTTTACCGAGGGCGTCGGCGCCGAGCTCGATCGGGTCGACGCGCTGGTGCTGCCGAGCCTGTTCGGCGAGGGGCTGCCGATGGTGGTCCTCGAGGCGATGGCCGCCGGCCTGCCGGTGATCGCCACGCACTGCGAGGGGACCGCCGAGGCGGTTGCCCACCGCGAGACCGGCTACCTGGTCGAGCCGTCGAGCGTCAGCCAGCTGGCCGGCGCGATCGACTCGCTCCTGACCGGCGAGCTCGACTACGAGCAGGCGTCCGCCCGGTCGATCGCCCGGCACGCCGAACGCTTCTCCGACGACGCCATGGCCGCGCAGGTGGCTGAGGTGTACCGCGAGCTGCTCGGGCTGCCCGATGCTCGCGCGGAATCAATAGCCGATGGATTACATCCATCGGAAGCCCCTGTTTGAGGCTGCCACCTACGGTCGCACCGCTTGGTGCGCCTCCGACAGATGTAATCTGTCGGCTACTCATCCGCTACCGCGTGGTCCCGGCTTGCGGGGCGGCGGCCGACTGCGTGTTGGGGGCGTCGATCACGTGCTGCCAACCGAGCGGCGTGCTCGGCGTGGCGAACAGGGTCGCCCAGCGGAGGCGGTCGATCGTGTTGTTGATGCTGACGCGGTCCTTGTAGAACACGTACGCGCTGCGGCTCGAGTCGGGGCGGATGATGTTCATCGACAGCGGCAGCAGCGTGCGGCGGTCCAACTGGATCTCGACCATCTGATACTCGACCGCGTCGGCCATCTTCTTCGGCACCGCCGAGATCTGGATCACGTCCGGGATCGGCTGCCGTTTGGCGTCCAGCGCCTGGAACGCCTTCATGAAGAACCGGGCCTTGAGCTTGTCGGCCTCGGCGCCGAACAGGAATGGCAGCGGCGTGTCGACGATGCCCTTGCCCTGCATCTCGGGCGGGATCGGCCGCTCGACCAGCTGCTTGGGGTCGGTGTGGAAGTTGTACTGGAAGACGCTCTTGCCGTCGCACACCCAGTGCTCGCCGATGGCGTTCTTGTCGTGCTCGTGCTTGCCCTTGGGCGGGCCCTGGTAGCCCGGCTCGACGGACTCGGCCTTCCAGCGGTGGATCTTCTCAATCTTGAAGCTCCCCTTGTCCGGCTTCTGGTAGCTGATCTCGCCCTCTTCGATGTTCGAGGCGATGTTGGCCGCCGGGCTGAAGGCGTCGTACTCGTAGCGGACAAACGGGCAGCTGAAGGTCTTCACCTGGTCGCTCGACTTCTCCCACACGGCGAGCACCTGGTCGAGGTACTGCTGCTGCTGGGCGTTGAGCTGGAACCCGGGGGGCGCCTTGGGTTGCACCGGCGCGGTTTGCTGCCCTGCAGCGAGCGGGCAGGCAAGGAACAGGGCGATCAGGGCGTGGTAGATTAAACGCGTCATGCGTGGGCCTGTAAGTGGAGGCTTAAGGCTTTCCGGCCGCCCTCCTTGGCGACCGGTTTCGATTTAGGCCGCGGAGTATACCAGCGGCGGCGTGCTCGACCTATGGCGAAAAGATGCTGCCAGCAGCACGCGTTGACCGAACGCCAACTTCAACCCAAGAAGCTGCGTTGAGATTGGCCGTTGGCCAATGAACGGCGGCCCACGTGCTAGCTAGCAACAATCTCGAACGCCCACCGCGGGTCGCCCTCGGAGCGTTCGCCTGGCGCCAACACTACCGAGCGGTCTGCCAGCATCACCTGCGCGGTGGGGTGGCCCTCGATCCCGACCGGCCGGACGACCGCCGTCGGCCTGCCGCTGATTTGCAGCGTCAGCTCTCCGCCGGCGAGCGTCGCCTCGACGCCCTCGCCGAGCTTGTACTCGGCGGCCACGTGTCCGCGGGTATGCTTAAGCCGGCAGGCGAGGTCGAACGACAGCCGTCCGCCCGGCGCACTTTCGTTGCTGTGGGCCCCGTCGCTGCCAGCATCGATGCCGCCGGCTTCAATGCTGGCCGACCAGTAGCGGCCTTCTGCCATGCCGGTCAGGAAGGCGATCGACCCGCCGGTGGGGGTGGGCTGCTCGTAGACTTCCTGGAACACCGGCCCGGTGAGCGGCGGGGTCGGCGCGTGGCACGCCAGCAACTCGGCGCCGCCGATCAGGTAGCGCTGCAGGAAGCGGTCTCCCTCGAGGCGGAACTCGCCGCTCAGGCTGCCGGTTTGAATCGTTGTCGGGGGCTTGGGCTTGGTCACGGCTGGGGTGGGTCTGAAGGTTGCGGCTCAGCGGGGGACGAATCGGCAGATTCTCGCTCGGAGGGCGGCGGCCTGGCAGGCGCCAGTTCGTCCATCAAGGCGTCGCGACGCTCCTGGCGGAGGCGACGCTGCTCGAAGAAGTTGTCGCGGCGGTTGACGCCCTGCTCGCTCAGCGGACCAAACCGCTCGCCGGGCGGGCGGTTGTCAAAGTCTGGGGGCGGGCCATCGCCCAGCGGTGGGCCGACCTCGTCTCGCGGTCCGAACCGGTCGCGCGGCCCCAGCCGTCCTCGCCCGCCGGGGGGAGGCCCCAGGGGTTCGCCGTTGGGGCCCAGTCGCGGCGGCTGCCGGCCGTCTGGCGGCGGGCCCAACCCATGCGGGCCGGGTCCTCGGGGCCCCGATCCCCGGCGTCCGCCGAACCCGTCTTCAAACTGCCCCTCGAGCGGCGGGGTTCCGTTCGCCCCGTCGCCGGCCGCCCCGGGCTCGCGGAAGTCATTCGGCGGACCCATCATCGCGAGCACGCCGAGCACCCCTGCTCCGCCGAGCAGCAGCGCCACCGCCGCGGCGATGGCCGCGGTGCGGTTGGCGGCCAGCCAGCGCTGCGCTTGGGTCGTGACGCTGGCCGCGGCGATCGCGACCGGCTGATCGACGAGGAATCGCCGCAGGTCGGCCGCCAGCGCGGCGCCGTCGGCGTAGCGGTCGGCCGGGTCGGCCGCCATCGCCTTGAGGATGATCTTCTCCAGGTCGACCGGCACGCGCGGGTTGAGCTTCCGCGGACGCTCGGGGCGGTGCTCGTTGATCTTCTGTAGCACCTGGCTGGGGGTCGGCGCCTGGAACGGCGAGCGGAAGGTCACCAGCTCGTACAGCGTCAGCCCGAGCGAGTAGAGGTCCGACTTCGCGGTCGCCTCGCCGCGGAGCTGCTCGGGCGCCATGTACCGGAGCGTGCCGAGCAGCTCGCCGGTGCGGCTCATGTCGTCCTGGTTGATCATCTTGGCCAGGCCGAAGTCGGTGACCCACACGCGGCCGCTGCGGTCGAGCAGCAGGTTGGCCGGCTTGATGTCGCGGTGCAGGGCCCCGCGGCCGTGCGCGTAGGCGAGCGCGTCGGCCGCCTGGGCGCCGATCTTCGCCACGCTGCGGTAGTAGGCGGGGTCGAGCGCGTCGATGTCGACGTTGTCGTCGTCCAGCAGCGATTGGCCCAGCGAACCGGCCCGCACTGCGCTGGGGAGCGACCCCGACGCGGAGAACGCGATGGTGAGCGCCTCGTCGGAGGCGGCGCTCGGCGTCTGGACCTCGGTGGTCCGGGCGAGGTCGAAGTCGTCGGTCGCCATGGCCGCGGCCAGGCCGTCTTCGAGGCTGCTCGGGGAGCTGGCTTGGAGGGTCTCGTCGGCGGCCAGGCTGACGCTCGAACAGGCGGCGAGGGCGTCGCCCCGCGTGCGGCGGCCGACGTGCCGGGTGAGCACGTCGAGGCCGACGCCGTCGATCCGCTGCATCACCAGGTAGTGCAGGCCGTCCTGCTCGCCGACGCTGTAGATCGGCACAATGCTGGGGTGCTGCAGCGCGGCGGCGGTGCGGGCCTCGCGGCGGAAGCGTTCGAGCTGCCGGGTGTCGAACAACGCCCGGCCCGGCAGCACCTTCACCGCCACGCGGCGGCCGAGCGACTCCTGCTCGGCCTCGTACACGACGCCCATCCCGCCGCGGCCGATCTCGCCGAGGATCCGCAGGTCGCCGAGCCGGTCGGGCGCGTCGAAGTCCCGCGGCCCGATGCTCTGCTTGTCGGGCTTGGCGCTCTCGAGCGCGACGATGGTCGGGAACAGGTCGCGGATCTCCTCGGCCTGATCCGGGTGCGCGGCGGCGTAGTCCTCTACCGTGACCCGCCGCCCGCGGCGACGGTCCTCCAAGAACTGCTCGGCGAGCAGCTCGATGGGTTCACGGTTTTCAGTCGGCTCCGACATAGGACGTGCTGGTAATGAGAACAGGAGGGAGCAGAGAGAGCAGAGGAGATAGGGCTTAAGATCCTTGGTCGGCGCCGGGGAGCATCAACCTCGAGAGGCCGTCAACCAGTCTCATTGTATTGAAGTTAATGACGAGCCCGAGTGGCATGTCGAGTAGTTTCATGTAGCTTAGGATCTGAGCTTTGTGGATCGGGACGACCGATTGAGTCGCTTTGACGTCTACCAGCAGGCAATCGTTGATCAGCAGATCGAAACGCAGCACTTCTTCGCGAGTGAAATGTTTGTAACGCACCGGCACGTTTTTCTGGGACGCGACGTCGTAGCCGCGCAGCTCGAGTTCCTTTGTCAAGCACCACTCGTAAACGGACTCGAGCAGGCCGGGACCCATGGCCGTGTGCACTTCGATAGCGGCGCCGATTACGTCCTGGGTGATTGCCGCCGCGTCTTTGAATTTTGGGTGCATCTCGCCCGACCCGTCTAACGCCGTTTGTTGGATTTGATCTGGAGCGGGCGTTGCTTCAGAGCCTCTGCTCTCTCTGCTCCCTCATGTTCTTCTTCTGTCAATGCTGCCGCCTACGTGAAGGTGTGTTTCCAAATACCTAGGGCGTTGCCCTAGGCTACGTTGAGATTGGCCGTTGGCCAATGTGGTGATGGGACTAGCTACTGGTTCAGCAGCGTCTCCAGGCTTTTCATGCCTGGGATGCTGTCGACGACTTCTTTTAACCGCTTGATCGCGCGGACGTATCGGATGCTGGCGGCTTTGACTTCGATGCCGAGCGCCTCGGCGACCTCGCCGTTGGTCAGCTCCTCGAAGTGACGCAGGGCGATGATTTCTTGGTCGTTCTCGCTCATCGTGGCGATCGCCTGCTGGAGCTGCTGGCCGAGCTCCTCGCGGATGGCCGCCTGGCTGGGCGAGGTCAGGTGCCCGAGCAGGCAATCTGCTAAGGAAACGCTGGTCGCCACGGCGTTTCTACTGGGGACGCGGTGCACCTCGCGGCCGGCGTCCCGCATCTGGGCGCCGACGTGCCGGCGGTGGGCGTCGATCAGGGTCTGGGTCGAGATCAGCCGCAGCCACACGAACAGGCTGCTGTCGGGGTCCTTTGCGACCGCCTTGCGGAAGTGATCCAAGCGGGTCGACGCCTGCAGGAACGCCTCCTGCAGGATGTCGTCCGGGTCGAGCCGCCCGCGGAGCCGCCGGTCCATGCGGAACATGACGCCGGTGCGGAGCCGCTCGCGGTGCAGGCTGAACGCCTCGCCGAGGGCCGCGTCGTCGCCATCGACTAGCCGCTGGCGGAGCTGCTCGTCGGTGGCAGGGGACATAGATCGCTCGTCGAGGTAGGGGCCGCGATAGCAGGGGCACAGCTAGTAGTATCGCGGATTGTGCTCTCTCGGAAAACCTCAGGCAAAACGCCCCTCCGGTCGAGCGGCGCCTCAGCCTGCCGCGGCAGCCGGGCGGTTGCGCTGGCGTGCACCCCGGCGCGAATCTCGGCGGCCGGCTGTAGACCGCGCCCGGCCGCCCGCGTTTAAGAACTCGGATGCGTCATTCAGGACGGCGCCGCCTGAGGGAGGGCGGACGCGAATCCCCAGTTGGGTCTACGGGACAAAGGAGTACCGTGTCATGTTATTCAAACTCATCGCAACAGGCGTAGCGGCAGCGGCGGTTTCGGCCGTGACGATCGGCTTCGCCCAGGGCCAGCCAGGCGACAACAACGACGCCCCGCGGCCTGCCCGGTTGGGGCCGATCGCGCCCGGACAGGTGTTCGACAGGATCGACGCCGACGGCGACGGCGTCGTCACGAAGGAAGAATTTGCCAAACATCAAGAGCAGCGTCAGGCCCGCCGGCCGGGCGGTCCCCCCGCGGGCGGGCCCGCGGATGTCGGCCCCCAACGCGGTGGTCGCGGCAACGGGCAGGGCATGGGACAAGGTCGCGGACAGGGTCCTGGGCAGGGCCGACGCATGGGCCAGGGCCGCAACGCCGGCCGTGGACCGCAGGGCCAAGGCTTCAACGCCGACCAAGGACCGCGGATGGGGCCGCCGATGGGACAGCAGGCCGGACGCCGCGGAGGCCAGGGCGGACCCGGTCGGGATGATTTCACCGGCCCGCCGCGGGGCGACTTCTGCCCGCACTGCCAGGGCTCGGGGATGGCTCCGCAGGGTCCCGGAATGGGGGGTCCCGGAATGGGAGGCCGTGGGATGGGTGGCCGAGGAATGGGTGGCCGAGGAATGGGCGGCCGCGACTTCGGCCCGCCGCCGCGTCTCGAGGGCGATCAAGCCGCCCCGCCGCGTGGTCCGCGAGGTCAGGGCCGCCGTGGTGAAGGCCGTGGCCGCCGCGGCTTCGACCGCCCGCCGGTCGACGACCAGCCCGCCGCCGAAGAGCAAGTGCAGGAAGAATCGGAAACCTGACCTCCGACACAGGCGACCGATCCTCAAAGCACCCGGCAGCGGCCGACGAGAGTCGGCCGCTGTTCTTGCGCGCGGAGGCTACTTTACCGCGGCCGCCGCTTTGGCGCTTGCGACTTCTTCGTAGCCGACGTCGTAGACGCCGAGCTCCATCAGTTGGGCGGCGAAGGTGTAGGGGTCGGCCGCGTAGACCTCTGGGATCTCGACCGAGATCCGCGACGCGTCGACCGTCTTGACGTACTCAAGGGCCGCCTCCTCGTTCCATTGGTCGGTCGGGATAAAACAGTCGCGGTACATTCCCTGGATAAGGTCGCGAACGGTGGTTGTCTCGACGACGCCGGCGTACTGTTTTTTGAGCCGGATCAATACCCGCCCGTTGCGGACGATTGGATGCTGAAACAAAGCCTCCAGCCGCATGCCGTTGACCAGTGTGCCGGTCGCCGCGTCGGACTCCGCCTCGACGAAGCCCGCCGCCCGGCCGGCTTTCACCCCCTCGGGCGTCAAGAGCGTGGTGGCGATCAAGTAGCCGCCGGCGATGCTCTGGCCCGACAGCGAGGTGATCCTGCAGGGGAGGATCTCGCCGCGCGTGGCGGGCTGCTTGCCGAGCGTTGCCTGGACCCGCACGAGCTTGAAGAACGGCTGGTACTTCTTGTCTTCAAGCAGCTTCTCTCGTTGGTCGCTGTCGCCGACCCAGGCGAAGGGGTTTGCGAGCGTTCGCTTCTCGGAGAGCGACAGCGTCTCCGATCGGTCCACCGCTGCTAGGTCGAGCAGCAGCCCGCAGCCGTTAATCGATTCGGGATGGTAGGTGATCAAGTCGGCAACCTGCCTTAGCTCGCACCGCCCAGGAGAGGAAGTCGCTGTGTGCGTTGGCGACTCCGGGTAGGCGGCGTGGGCCGATAGCGGCAGCGCCGCGGCAGTAATCAGCGTGAAAACGGCGAGCAGGCGCACGGACATCAAGACCTCGCGACAGAAGAGTTGGCGTAGAGAGAATGTTCGAATGCGATCGTAGTCCACGGTTCCCCGCGGCAACCAGATCAGTTTGTAGCCAGTCGCGACGCGTCGCCACGGATCAGCCCATGGCGCCAGCCATGGGACCGACCTGGTACGCGGTCCTACGGCTGGCGCCGCCAGCCAGGGGAACCGCACTTGCCGGTGTGACCGCTACGGCCGCGCCAACGCGAACGCGGCCGACAACCATTCAGCTAGCATCCCTGGCGGTCCGATGCAGGATCATGGCGCGCCGTCGCTGCGCCGCGGTCACCACTCCCTTCACGCCGGCCTCAGGAGAATCACCATGTGGAGAAGCTTCTTCCTCGCGATGGGCGTGTTCTCGCTGCTGCTGGGCGCCGAGTGCCTGGCGATCGACCAGGCCACCATCAAGCCGCGGATCCAAGGCGGCCAGGTCATCCGCCCCGAGAAGACCGTGCAGCCCCCCGACTGGGCCCCGTGGAGCCTGATGGCAGGCGGGGCGGTGATCGTCCTCTACACCTTCACACTCCCGCGTCGCGTGAAGGACTAGGCGGCCCAAAAGACCGGATGGCCAAGCCGAAATGCCCAATAAGCAGGGATTTAGCCCAAAAATCGGGGCATTTTGGCTTGGCGATCGCTCATTGAACGCCCCGCCATCTGCTTGAAACACCGGCCCGCGGCGGTCTATCATGAACCGCTTGGCTCTTTCTGGGTCATGACGGTAAGTCCGTTGACCCACCATCCCGATTCCCCCGACCCCGTTTTACGCCATGGCGACTGTCACCAAGCCAGAGTCCTCGACCGCATCTGAACTCGTTTCCGGGGCCGACATCCTGGTGCAGTCGCTGGTCAACCACGGCGTCGACACCATCTTTGCGTACCCGGGCGGCTGCAGCATGCCGCTGCACCAGGCCCTCACGCGGCACAAGGACAAGCTGCGGACCATCCTGCCACGGCACGAGCAGGGGGGCGGCTTCGCCGCGCAGGGCATCGCCCGCTCGACTGGCAAGGTCGGCGTCTGCATGGCGACCTCCGGCCCTGGAGCGACCAACCTGGTCACCGCCATCGCCGACGCCAAGCTCGACAGCATCCCGCTGGTCGCGATCACCGGCCAGGTGCCGACCGCGGTCATCGGGTCCGACGCCTTCCAAGAGACGCCCATCGTCGAGGTTTGTCGCGGCATCACCAAGCACCACTACCTGGTGACCGACGTCGAGGATGTCGCCCGCGTGATGCGCGAGGCGTTTGTCATCGCCAGCACCGGCCGCCCCGGCCCCGTGCTGGTCGACATGCCCAAGGACGTGCAGCTCGCCCTCTGCGAGCCGGACTACGACGCGCCGCTCGACCTGCCCGGCTACCTCAACAAGGAAGGCGAGTTCGAGGTCCCGCAGGCCCGCAGCGAGCAGATCAAGCAGGCGGCCGCCGCGATCAAGCGGGCCAAGAAGCCGGTGATCTACGCCGGCGGCGGCGTGGTCATCTCCGGCGCCAGCGACGAGGTCCGCACGCTCGTCAAGAAGACCGGCATCCCAATCACCACCACCGTCATGGGCCTGGGCATCTACCCGGGGACCGACCCGCTGTCGCTCGACATGCTGGGCATGCACGGCAGCGTCTACTCGAACTACGCGGTCGACGAGGCCGACCTGTTGATTGCCCTCGGCGTGCGGTTCGACGACCGCGTCACCGGCAAGCTCGAGGAGTTCTGCAAGCACGGCAAGATCATCCACGTCGACATCGACGCCGCCGAGCTCAACAAGAACAAGCCGGCCCACATCCCCGTCCAGAGCGACGTCAAGCAGGCCCTCACGGAGCTCAACAAGATCGTCGAGGCGCCCGAGGACATCAGCCCCTGGGTCGAGCAGTGCCTGGAGTGGAAGAAGAAGTTCCCCTTCAAGTACGACGAGTCGTACCCCGGCATCACCCAGCAGCACGCCATCAAGACCCTCTGGGAGATCGTCCACGAGAAGGACCCGATCATCTCGGTCGGCGTCGGGCAGCACCAGATGTGGGCGGCCCAGTTCTACAAGTTCGACAAGCCCCGCACCTGGCTCAGCTCCAGCGGCCTGGGCACGATGGGCTTCGGCCTGCCGGCCGCGATGGGAGCGCAGAGCGTGTTCCCGGACCGGCTGGTCATCGACATCGACGGCGACGGCTCGTTCCAGATGAACATCCAGGAGCTGTCGACCCTGGTCTGCGAGAAGCTACCGGTGAAGGTGCTGCTCTTGAATAACCAGCACCTCGGCATGGTCGTGCAGTGGGAAGACCGCTTCATGCAGGGCAACCGTGCCCACACGTACCTCGGCCCGGTCGACCACCCCGAGTGGGCCGGCAAGGGCGACGGCATCGGCCGCGCCGGCCGCGACCACCGCTACGCCGACTTCGTCAAGATCGCCCACGGCTACGGCTGCGGCGGCGCGTACGTCGAGCGTAAGGAGGACCTGCCGGCCGCGATCGAGGAGATGATCGCCTACGACGGACCCTACATCCTCGACGTCAACGTGCCGTACCAGGAGCAGGTGCTGCCGATGATCCCGAGTGGCCACACCGTGCGGGATATCATCACGGAGTAGGCAGCCGCTCACTGATGTCGAGCCACCCACCAACCCCCGGCGGAAGCCGGGGGTTTTTTATTGACGCCCCAGGCGCCCGTCGGGGGCCGGGGCGGGTAAGCTGGTCCGATCCCCTCTCAATTGCTGTTCTCAAATCCAACGAAAACTGTGGCGGACTCGTCCCACCCATCATCGCCCTCGGCCGAAGACCTCCAGCAGGCCGCCCAAATCCTCGAGCAGGTCGCCGCCGACCGCGGGCTGCTCGCGCAGCTCCCTGAGGAAGACCGCCAGCGGCTGCTGCGGATCGTGAACCAGGTGGCGCTGCCCGACCGCGGCTCACGCCGCAAGCTCCGCAAGGAGTTCCACCGCAAGAAGCAGGCGGCGCTCGACGAGCAGCGCAAGGCCGACGCCGAGCGGCTCGCGACGACCGGCATCCGCGCTCAGTACAGCACGCGCCAGCTCAAGAAGCCAGAGCCCCCCGCGCCGTTCGACACGCCGCCGCCCGCATTAACGCACGATGCTTCGGTAGCCACCGGTGAAGGGGCAACGGGGCAGGGCGCCGCCGACCCGCTCAGTGATTGGCCCAAGCTCGACCTGCCGCGGACCTGCTACACCTGCAAGGCCGAGTACGACCGCCTACACCACTTCTACGACGCCCTCTGCCCGGCCTGCAGCCAGCTCAACTGGACCAAGCGCAACCAGACCTGCGACCTCTCGGGCCGCGTGGCGGTGGTGACCGGCGCGCGGGTGAAGATCGGCTATCAGGCGGCGCTCAAGCTGCTGCGGGCCGGCGCGCACACGGTAGTGCTGACCCGCTTTCCGCGCGACGCCGCGCGGCGGTTCCTGGAGGAGGCCGACCACGAGGAGTGGCGGGGCCGCCTCGAGATCCACGGCGCCGACCTCCGCCACACGCCGAGCGTCGAGGCGCTGGCCGACCACCTGGCCGGCACGCTGCCGCGGCTCGACTTCCTGTTGAACAACGCCTGCCAGACCGTGCGGCGGCCGCCCGGCTTCTACGCGCACTTGATGGAGGGCGAGCGGCGGCTCGGCGAGTCGCTCCCCGACGAGGCGCGGCCCATGCTTGCCTCGTACGAGGAGCTCCGCAAGCAGGGCACGCGCGAAAACAAGCCAGAGCTGGCCGGCGCCGCGCTGGCCGCCCTCGGCGACGGGCTCGCGCGGGACAGCATCGCGGGCATCGTGAAGGCGGCCGAGTTGTCGCAAATCCCGCTCGTGGCCGGCGACGAGGACCGCGGCGAGCACCTGTTCCCCACCGGCCAGTACGACGTCGACCAGCAGCAGGTCGACCTGCGGAGCGTCAACAGCTGGCGGCTCCGCCTGGCCGACGTGCCGACCGTTGAGCTGCTAGAGGTGCAGCTAGTGAACGCCATCGCGCCGTTCATCCTCAACGCCCGGCTCAAGCCGCTAATGACCCGAGTCCCGACGCCCGACAAGCACATCGTCAACGTGTCGGCGATGGAGGGCGTGTTCTATCGGGCGTACAAGACCGACAAGCACCCGCACACCAACATGGCGAAAGCGGCCCTCAACATGCTGACCCGCACGTCCGCTCAGGACTACGCCCGAGACGGCATCCACATGAACAGCGTCGACACCGGTTGGATCACCGATGAGGACCCGGCCGAGATCGCGAAGCGGAAGCAGGAAGAGCTGGGCTTCCACCCGCCCTTGGACCTGGTCGACGCCGCGGCCCGGATCTGCGACCCGTACATCGACGGCCAGCTGACCGGCAATCACGTGTGGGGCAAGTTCTTGAAGGACTACCAGGTGGCGAACTGGTAGGCGTGCTCGCTAGGCGCTCTGCACTCGTACGGCTTTCGACGGCCGCAGGGCGAGCAGCAGGAGGATGAGGGCGATTGGCAGCAGGGTCGCCACCGCCCCGTTCCCGTAGGCGATCTGCAGGGCGGCTTCCCCAAATTGGTTGGCGGGTAGCGTCCTGACCAGCACGATGGTCGTCGCGATCCTTGCCGCACACGCCGCCAACAGTATCGCACCGGCCGCGGCGGCGAAACCAACGACGCCAATACGCGAAAATCCGTGGCCAATAACGGCCCCCCGGGCAGTCAGCATGACCACCGCCCCAAAGGCGATCCACGCGGCGGCCGAGGCCGCCACCGAAGACCCGCCCATGAGCGTTCCCGTGCCGCCCAGCCAAGCGGTCACGGCTTGAGCCGCCAAGCCGACGGTGTTGGCGACGGCTTGGCAGACAATCAGTGCGAGGCCGCCGGCCGCCATCCACCGCACCCGCCGTCTCCAGACGGCCGTGGTGTTGACCTTGCTGTACTCGACCGCCAAGTCGGGCGTCCCGCCAACCCGATGCGCGGCGACCAGGAACGCCTCTTCCTCGCTGAGGCCCAGTTCCCCAAGCGTGTCCAGCGAGTCACGCAGATGAATCTCGAGCTCGTCGGCGTCGGTGGCGTCAATCGAGCCGGCCGACTGCAGGTTGGCTCGCCAGTCACTGATCGACTTGTTCAGCTCAAACATGCCTTGGGTCCCCAGAGGAGGGTGAGGGTATCGTGCACCGCCAGCCAGTGCTCGCGGTGCTGGGCCAGCGACTTCTTGCCGTTGGCGCTGACGCTGTAGTACTTCCGCCGCCGGCCGTTGTTGGCCTGCTTCCAGCTCGACTGGATCAGGCCTTCTTTCTCCATGCGGTGGAGTACCGGGTAGAGCATGCCCTCGCTCCACTCGATCTGCCCGCCGGAGGCCTGCCGCACCTGCTGGATGATGGAGTACCCGTAGTCCTCTCCCCGCGACAGGATCGCAAGGAGCAGGGGGCGGGTAGAAGCAGCGGCGAGTTCTTTGGGAAGCATGATGTCGCCCGTGAATACCTAGCGTTGCTAGGCTTTTTACTTGTGTCCGCTAGGTATGTCAACCAAGTGATGGAGAACCATCGATCCACGATGGGGAATTCGTGCCTGCGGCGACCTGCGACCTGGATTTTTGGTGGTTTGGGGTGTCTTGCCGGCCCCAGCTGATGCCGATATACTGCGGGGCTCACAAAGCATGCGAGGTCCCTCACAGGGCCACGCCTACCGTACAGAACCCCGCCTCGGCGGGCCGCTAAGAGCGGGAGACTCCAATGACCATCGATAAATCACTCAAAGTTAAGCGTGGCTCCACGGGTACCCGCAGTGTGCTGACCCGTGTCGAGCGGCTCAAGCAGCTCAAGGACAACGAGCGCTGGAGCGAGGGCGATTCGCCGTTTGGCATCCCAAAGGTGCGGGTGAAGAAGCTCCAGATGAAGAAGAAGAAGAAGAAGGAAAAGGACGAGGACAAGAAGTAGCCTCGGCCGTAGGCGAGCGCCGTCCCGAGCGGGTTCTTTCCGCTGTAGGGCTCGGGCTATGCGAATCCGACCGGCCCTGCCGGACCTTCCGATGCACATCGCAAGAAAAAAGAGTCGCACCAAACTTGGTGCGGCTCTTTTTGTTTCATGCGGCGCCGTCGACACTACTCGACGTCAAATTCATCCAGCTTGCGATCGAGGGCAGACAGGATAGCGCTCTCCGCCTCGACGCGGCCGCCGTTCATATCGGCCAGCTGGTCGCTGCGCCGCGCAACCGCCCGGCCGATCAGCCGCTGGAGCGTGGCCGCCGACTGCAGCCGCGGCCCGACGTCAGCCTCTTCAGGCGAAAGGCCGGCGAGGTAGAGCTGCAGGAAGTTGCGTTGGTCGTTCAGTTCGTCCAGGTCGCGGACGATCGCGGCCAGGCGGAACGCCGACAGCTCCTTCGCGCCGACCAGCAGGCCCTCGAGTTCCCGCAGGCGGGAGTTGTAGCCCGCGACGCGGGTCGAGAGCTCGAGCAGGTCGATCTTGACTGCTTGGCTGCGAGAAACCGGCTTGAACCGCTTGCTGCCTCCGGACACGCCCTGCTGGGCGACCCGCGCCCCGTCGTCGGCGAAGGGGTCGCTCCAGTCGAGCTTCTGGGCGGCCGGATGGTCGGCCCAGGCGTCGGTTGGGGCCGTGGGCTCTGGTGCTGAGAAGGCGGCAGGCTCTGGCTGCGCTGCGTACTCTGGTTCGGGTTGGTCCGGGCTCTTCCGCTCGGGCGCCACAACCTCGATTGGGTCCGCGGCAAATGTGGGCGGTTCGACCGGCAGCGGATTGCTAGGTGCGGGGTCGTAGGCGATTGGGCTGGCGGGTTCTGCGGGCGCTGGTTCTGCCGCCACCACTTCTGCTACGGGCGCCACCTGGGGCGGCAGGAACTCGGGCGGGCTCGGCAGGGCGCCGCGGCCGCCCAGCATTGAGCCGCGGATCACGCCCTTGAGCCACTGCTCCATGGCGTCGGCGTCCTGGTCGGTGCGGGCCGAAGCGTTCCAGGCGTCGAGCGTCTGCTGGAGCAGTTCCCGATTGGCTTGGTAGGTCGACTCGTTGCTGCGGTGGCTCTCGCTGCGGAGCTGCAGGTGCTGCGCGGCCCGCCCGACCAGCGATTGCAGCTCGCTGGTGCGGGCGGTCGGCTGGGCGGTCAGCGTCGTGGGGAATGCCGCGACGATCGCCAGCACAACGGCCGGGCAGATCGAGCAAAGCTTCGGGGCGGTGGTCATTGTGTTTCGGGTTCCGGCGACGGTTACAATGAGGGGTCCCGCTTCCGCGGGCGCAGCACGCGTTTAAACCTAGACCCGCCGCATTGCAAGTCAACCCGCGACCCCCTGACCCGTCCCGGACTCGTCGCACAAAGGGGCGTCTGTGGCCGCTTGTGCTGGTGCTGCTGGCCGTGCCGGTTGTGCCCGCCGTGCTGCTGGGCGAGGACTGGGTTCGCGGCCTGTGGTCAGGCGAACTCCCCGATCGGGCATTGATCGTGGCTGGCGCCGCGTTGCTGGCGTCGGACATCTTGCTGCCGGTCCCCTCGGGGCCGCTGCTTGTGCTGCTGGCGTCGCGGGTCGGCTGGCCGGCCGCCACGGCCGCCGGCGTGATTGGCCTCACGGTGGGAGGGCTGGCTGGGTACGCCCTGGCCCGCTGGGGCGGCCGTCCGCTGGCCGTCCGCTGGGCGGCGCCGGACGAGCTCGCGCGATGGGAGCAGGCGATCGCCGCCAATGGCTCGTGGATGGTGCTGGCGTCGCGTCCGATTCCGGTGGCGGCCGAGGCCGTGACCCTGGCGGCCGGGCTCGGCAGGATGACGCTGGGGCCGTTTGTTGGCTGGCTGCTGGTCGGCAACCTGCTGACCTCGCTGGTTTTTTCGGTGCTCGGTCAGGCGGCGGCTCAGAGCGAGGTGCTGAGCGTCGCGGTTGTGTTGGCGGTCGCTGCTCCGCTTGCTCTGCATCAATTGGCGAGGAACCGCCACAATAGGCGGGCGCCTAAAGACTGAATTATCCAGGTTTCGGCAAATAGCTTGTTTTTTAGGGGTGACTTTGGTTTCGCTCAGATCAGGAGCTGGCGGGCGCCGTTTGCACGGTCGACCCAATCGATAAGAACGAATTGCAAGTGTCCGACTGGAAAACACCACAGAGCAACTGCCCCTTCAGCGAACGCCGTGTGGCATGCCGATACCCCTCGTGTCGGCACTCCGCAGTTCAATCGCGGCGTTGTTCGGCATGTACCACTAAGCGATCCAACCTTGCGGGCAGGGCATTGTTGGGATCGTCACAGCGGCGTCGCCGTCGAACAACGGCGGCGCGCGCCGCTGCGCACATCCTGATTGCGTCGCGCTCCGCCTGGGCGGGTTCCACGAAACCAACACGTGGGGACCAGTTCCATGCAACGCACGTTCGAAGAGTCGAGTCACTCTGGCAGCTGCTACGAGGTCGTAGTGGCGTCCCGGGACGGAGAATTCATCTCCACCGTACAGGCGCTGGCCGCGTCGCTCCCGACCCAATTGCAGGTCCGGGTGACGGCCGACGCCGATCATGTCGAGACCAACGGCCTCACCGCCGCGGTGGTCGTCGACCGCCGTTCTCTGTTAGGCCTGGGGGGCTCGGTCATTGCCCGGCCGATGCCCGAGGTCCCGGTGCTCTGCGTGCTCGACGGCGCCGAGGGCGCCGCGCTCGAGGCGCTCCGCCGCGGGGCTTGGGACGTGCTGGTGCCGCCGTTCGAGGCCCGCGACCTGCAGCGGCTGATGGAGCCGCTGGTCGCCGAGGGCGTCCGCCGCGCAGGCGACCGCGAGCTGATCAAAGACTTCTATTCCCGGCTCAACGCCCTGACCGACGCCGAGAGCGAGGTCATGGAGGCGGTCTGCGACGGCAAGCTCAACAAGCAGATCGCGCGGGAGCTGAATGTCAGCATCCGCACGGTCGAGCAACGCCGCCGCCGGGTGTTCACCAAGATGGACGTGCCGTCGGCGGTGCCGCTGGCGTGCCGTGTCTCGGAGGTCCGCACGATCGAGCGGCTGTCTCGGCCCGCCACGCTGAGCCCTCCGCCCGCCGACCCGCTGGGCCACGCACCGGCCATGGGTCCCGCTCCACCGGCGCCGACCCGGATGCCCGCCATCGCCGTGCCGACCTACAGCGCCGCTCCGATGAACCAGCCTTGCTGAGCGGCCGCCGGCAGTGGCGACATTGACCCACCTGGGGGCAGGGGCCCGCCGCGACAGCTTGCGGCGGGCCGGGGTCAAAACAGCCATTGCTGGCCGCCGGCCGCGGCCGGCGGCTTGAAGGCGGCGGCGTTGAGCCGCTCGCCGTCTACGTAGCCCAGCTTCCGCTTGAACGCGCCGAAGGCTTGGCCGATCTGCAGCGCGTACGCGCCCTCGCCGCGGTGGCGGACGCCAAACCGCGAGTCGTTTAGTTTGCCGCCGCGCACCGCGCCGATCATCGCCGTGACGCGTTCCAGCGACTCTGGCGCCGCGATCCGCAGCCAGTCCATGAACACCTCCTGCACGCCTGGAGGGAGCCGCAGCAGCGTGTAGCCCGCCTGCACGGCGCCCGCCTCACGGGCGGCGGCGAGGATCGCCGGCAGCTCGCTGTCGGTCAGCCCAGGGATCACCGGCGCGGCCATCAGCTGCACCGGGATCCCGGCGTCGGTCAGCTCGCGTATCGCACGGAGCCGCGCCGCGGGGGAGCTGGTCCGCGGCTCCATCTTCCGCGACAGCTCCGCGTTGAGCGTTGGGATCGAGATCGCCACCCGGCCGGCCCCGTGCGCAGCGAGCTGCTGCAGCACGTCGATGTCGCGGGTCACGCCCGCGTTCTTGGTGATGATCCCCACCGGCTGCAGGCACTCGGCCGCGACCTCCAGGCAGCCCCGCGTCAGCCGCAGCTGCCGCTCGATCGGCTGGTAGCAGTCGGTCACCCCGCTGAAGGCGATGGTCTCTGGGGTGTAGCGGGGCCGCGCGAGCCACTCCCGCAGCAGCGCTGGCGCCCGCCGCTTGACCAGGATCACGCTCTCGAAGTCGATCGCCGGGTCCAGCCCGAGGAACTCGTGGTACGGCCGGGCGTAGCAGTAGCTGCAGCCATGCTCGCACCCGCGGTAGGGGTTCACGCTGTAGCGAAACATAATGTCCGGCGAGCTGTTCTCCGTCACCACACTCTGCGAGTCGTCGTCGAAGAACCGCGTCGGCGGCCGCCGGGCGAGGTCCTCCAGGATGTCGTCCTCGGCCAGGTGCTCGTGGTCGGCCTCGAGCTGCAGCGGCTCAAAGCGGTTGCCGACCGGCGCCTGGGCGCCGCGGCCGCGGAGCGGTTTGCCGGGTTCACGTGCCATGCACGGTAGTATACGGGTGTTTAGTGCCTGTGCAATGCCGCCATCCCTTGCGGTTGCGTTTGCACAACGCAGCGGGGCCCGACGTCCTGGGTTTGCCTCACCGGCTCCGTCCGACCGGTTCTGGGCGGTTTGCTCGAAAGCGTTGTGAACAAACACGTTAGCTCCCGGGGCTGGCCTTTTCCGGAGCGACTGGCGCCGCGGGTGCGTTGGTCGTTGGGCACAAGCGAACCGCTTCCTCCCTCGGATTCGCCTTGAGTTGATTGCGGCGTACTGCCGGGGGCCCCGTCCCCTCGGGCCCCCGGCAGCCGCCCAATCCAGCGACCCAACCCAACGACCCGACGAGCCGAACCCTATGCACGCTATCGAACTTGTGGATGTTGCGGGAGTCTTGAGCCTCGGAGCCCAGGGGCTGCTCGACGACTGCCCGCAGATCTCGCAGGACGCGCTCACCGAGTACTGGACCTCGTCGCGTTGCCGGCTCGACGCGTGGGGCCGCCAGCTCCGCAGGTTCGCCTCGCCCGGCGCCGACCTGGCCGGGGCCGAGTTCCGCTCGCTCGCCGAAGAGGTCCTCCTCAGCGAGGCCCACACCCGCACCCTCGCCGCGCTCTGCGTGCTGCACGACTCCCGCTGGGGGGGCGAGCAGACCGCCGGGGCCATCGCCCGCAACGTCCTCGCCGGCCACGACGAGGCGGTCCGCCGACTCAAGCCGCTGCTGTCCCAGTCGCCCGAGAAAGAGTTTGTCCACATCCAGAGCCGCGCCCGCCGCTGGACCGACCTCCTGCTCGGCTACCTGCTGCCGTGCTGCAGCGCCCCCGGCAGCAAGAGCCCCGACGGCCACGTCATCGAGTTTTCGTTCGACCCGCAGCGGGTGGTCGACTTCGCGTTCGACGCCGGGGCCCACTCCGGCCACTCGGCGGTCGACGTGCAGCGGCTCTTGTCGGCCAGCCTGCGGATGACGCTGCAGGGCTGCTACGCCGAGCCGGTCTGCGGCGAGAACAACCAACGCATCGCGGGCGCCAGCCTCGGGTTGTTCGGCCCCGAGGCGTTCGACTCGTTCGGCGTGCTCCGCAGCACCTGGGTGCGGCGGCTCGAGCACACCACCGACGAGACCCTCGGCATGATCGACGGGCTGTTCGCCGAGAAGCCGCTCCCCGCGCCGACCCCGGCCGTAAAGCGGTTCTAGCGGTCCCCAACCTGGCGGACTTTTGTCCCTTATTCACCCATCGATTCATAGGGACAAAAGTCGCCGCCCACCGCGAGCCCCAAGGCCCGCTTCACACGGCGATAGCAGTCTCTGGCAAGTCACCCTCCAGTTCCCACGCCCGACTTTTGTCCGTTCTTGCACGCATCCGGGACAAAAGTCGGATGGTCGCGACTGGCGGTTACCGAGCAAAGCGTCGCAGCTCGGCCGAGCCAGGCCCCTGACCGCACCTCCATTTGACCGCGCGGGGTGGCCTAAGTTCTACAACGAACTGGCAAGAATTCGAGGTTCGTTTCAGCCGCTCGGCGGGCGTGTGGCGCGGACCGATAAGAGCCTAGTTATGCTTCGCTCAGCACCCACTCGCGGGCGGAGTCGACCTCGGTGTGATCGAAGTACTTGATCTTGGCCGTGGTGAACGGGCGGCAGAAGACCGACATCCCCTTCTCCCACTTGCTCTCGCCGACCAGGGCCAGCCGCTCGATGTGATTGAAGTGCTTGACGTCAAACTTCAGGTCCTCCCACAGGGCGCCCGCCTCCCAGCCGTGGAAGTCGTGCATCACCACCAGCACGCGGATCTTGCCGTGCTCGCTGATCCGCTGCTCGATCTCCGGGACGAAGATCTCGTAGGCTTCCTTATTCAGCTTGCCCGTGACCTCGATCTCGACCAGGTTGCCCTGGGCCGCTTCGACTAGTTCGAGTGACATTGTCTCTCCTCGCTTTCGGTTGGGGGCGCCCACCACGGCGACCGCGGTGGGCGTCCGGTGCGACGCGGACCTTTGTCTGCCCTGTTCTCTACGTACTCGCCGCCGGCATGGGTTGCTGCGGTTTCGAGCCTCCCCCCGGGCTGCAACCGATTGCACGCGGCGTGCAACAGCCCGCAGGGCCGCTGGATGCCAGTAACGATTCACGGCGACGTCTGCCGAGAACGGTTGTCCGCGCCGGTCTCGTGCTGCAACATCAGCGCCGAATGAACCGACCCGGAGATATCGCCCGCCATTTTTCTCCGTCAATCAACGAGAGGACCGGTTCGCACCGAAGTTTGCGCACGAGTGCGCGCACCTGCCCAGCGGGGGGGCGGGAGATGGGCGACTGCAACCGGCGGCGTTACGCCGCTAGCGCCATTGGAAGCAGGCGCCGAGAATAGGAACCGCCTTACGACACCCGGTTTAGTTAGGCATCAAGTAGGCTAGGCGTCGCCGTGTGGGATCGTGCCTGCCAGGCATTGACGCCGATTGCGAAAAGTGGAGCGAGTGGCGGCCGCGGCGCACGATAAAAAGCCACTCCGTGCTGCCCCGCACGGAGTGGCCTGCTGCCCTAGTACGCGTCGGCGATGACCTCGCCGTCTTGCCGGTGTGCCAGCTGGTTGAGCACTTCCTGATTGATGTCGTAGTTGAGTGAATGCACCGAGCCGTCGGCAAAGACCGCGTTGAAGCCGCCTGGGTGAGCCGCTCCGAACGCGTAGTCGTAATCCTGGCTGCAACTACCGGAATTTCGCGGGGTGCGGTTGCCAAAATCGATCGCGGAATCGGCGCGTGGCGGAACGATTGCCGCACGCATGTTGTTGCAGTCCCATCCATCTACCCAGCCGGCGTCGTCGCCGGGATAGCCAATCCCTCCATCGGCCGTGCCGCCGTTGTAGTAGTCAATTGGCACCAGCTTCTCACCGACTACGAACGTCTTGCTCGACCCGTCAACAATCTTGGCGAAGGTCACCTTTGTCTGCCAACCCTCATGGCGGCCGCCCCCAGACAAGCTTGCCGTGCTGCTATTGACGAGCCAGTCGCAACGCTGCACGACGCCGTCGAACCCAAAGTACCGCCCGACCCGCTTGAATCCAGAGGCTTGGTTACGGCTAGGCAGCCCAGAGCCACAGCTGCGGCACCCCCAAAACGATTCGCTGATCTGACGCTGTGCGCCCGGCTGACGGTAGTTTGCCATTTGCAGCTCGGCCAGGTAGGCGTCGTAGTCCATGTCGCCGACCTGCGACCGCGAGGGGCCCGCGGTAGCAGCGGCGTAGTCGGTCTTTGAGACCCCCGACAGTGAACCCGGGTCAGGTTGCCGGCGCGAGGGGCAGACATACAGTGACACGATCTGGCCGTTTATTTGTTCAGACTGCGTGAACTGGCTAATCGTGCCCTCTTCTAAGTAGGGGAGAATCTGGTAGGCCCACGTCAAACCCTGCTCAAGCGGGCCGTTGGGGGGGCCGACCCGCGCGTTCTCGTTCGCTACGCTCCCGGTGTCGGCCAGGTAGTTCTCGATGTCGGCCCCGGGATTGGTGCCGCCGAGTGGGAAGAACTTGTAGGTGTCGTAGAAGTTCTGGATCGACAGGCCGATGTTCTTCAGGTTGTTCTTGCACTGCATCCGCCGGGCCGACTCGCGGGCCGCCTGGACGGCCGGCAGGAGCAGCGCGATCAAGATGCCGATGATCGCGATCACCACCAGCAGCTCGACCAGGGTAAACCCGCGGCGTGCGGTGCGGTCGGGCATAGTAGACCTAGGTAAGAACATCTCGTGCCTTCGATTCTGTTGCGAGGACCGATGGGGCCGCCGCGGGCGAGGGCCCGCGGCGGCCGTGCTCGGGGCGTTCTAGCTGCGGCGGCGACGCAGGCCGACGACCAGCGCGGCCGCGGTCAGGCAGCACAGGCCGGTTGCCGGTTCGGGCACGGCGCCCGCGGCCGCCGACGGGGCGGAAGTGGCGCCGTAATTGGCGGCCCAGTCGTCGTAGTCGGACTGGTCGTAGGTCGTGCCGAAGCCGTCACGCCAAACCGTGTAGTCGGCGGCGTCGACCATCCCGTCATTATTGAAGTCGCCCGCCAGACCGGCGATGGCGGTCATCAGTGAGAAGTCGTCCCAGAAGGCCGACTGGGCTCCGCCGGCCGGGTTGTTGAAGATGTTGTTCACGACGCCGGCCACGCGGACCTGGGCGGTGCCCGCCGGCGCGGTGGCCGATAGGCTGTGGTCGTGCCAGAGGTTGTCGGAGGTCTGGCCGCCGTCGACCCGCAGATCGTACGACGCGGTGTCGATGACCGTGCCCGAGCCGTCCAGGAAGCTGAGCTCCATGAGCATCTGGTTCTCACCGTTGCCCTGGTCGGCGGCGAAGTTGACCTCGAACCGCGAGGAGGCATTGAACGTGTACTCTACGCCGGCCATGGCCTCGACTGATTGCTGGACAACGCCGTTGGATCCGTCTCCGGCGAACGCGCGCACCCACACGCCATTGGCGCCGCCGGTGTCGCCGTTGTTGGCGAAGCCGGCGTACGAGAGCACGTTGACGTCGCTCGGAGTCTCGACAATCTCCCAGATCTCGCTGAGGACGTCCTCGAGCGTCGGCGGGGTCTCGTTCAGATTGCCGTTAAGGAGCAACTCCGTGCCGGGAGCGCTGTCGTTCGTGAACGAGAAGTTGTCATAGAACGCCGACTGGCCCGGGTCGATGTTCTCGACCATGTCGATCGCTTTGGCGCTGATGCGGGCTTGGGTGGCGCCTGTCGGGGCGGTCGCGGTGAGGGGCGTGTGCGAAAGCCAACCCCCACCAGAGAATTGAAAGTCGTCGTTGACGAGGTCGAGCGTGGCGGGCGTTCCAACCGGTGTGCCCGAGCCATCAAGCCACTCGATCTCAAAAAAGCTCTGTGTCGGAGTCGGCGTCGCGACGCCGCCGTTTTGCTGGCCGAGCGGAGAGAGCCCGTCGAGCGAGACGACGCCGCCCGAGTAGTTCTGTTCGAAGTTCGAGGCGCCCGTTAGCGTGTACGAATCGCCCGCGGATACGGCGACCACCTGCGAGAGGATCGCGTTGATGCCGTTGAAGCTGCGGGCCTCGTCGCCGCCGTTGAACGCCTGCAGCCAGAGGCCCGAACCGCCTTCTTCGTCGTTGATATCGTTGGCGAACCCTACGAGCGCGGCGGCGCCGACCGGCGACATGCTGCCGTCGCTAATAAACTCCTCAAGCGTCCAGAAAGGGACTTCCCCACCACTAACGGTTGCTTCGAAGCCGCCTGCTGTCAGCAGCTCCGCGGCGGGCGCCTGCACGGCGATCGACGCAGTTGCTAGGCAGAGAGACAAGACCGCAGAAAGTCGCAAAGTAGTCTTCATCGTGAGTAGTCCTGCTTGAGTAGATGAGCCTTCGCTTGCGCCCCGGCCACCGGTGGATTTCATCAGCAGCGCAATGCCATAAGTGTTCTGAGCGGAGCCGACGGGCGCGAGCAGAACTGCTGCCGCCGCCACGCCATAGCCGCGAAGCGCTGACGTTGGGAATCGTTGTGGCCGAAAGACAAGTAACAGAAAGAGCCGGACACGAGTCGTACGCCGGATCGGTCCGCACAAGGACGCACGATCCGACACTAGGATGTTATTAATTCCTGCGAGTCATTGCAAGCGCTTGCGGAAGATTCTGAGAGATTTGTCTCAGGGTGATGCGCTGTGCCGCGTTCGCTGGCCCGGACCCAGATTATCGACGAGACAGGCAAAAAGACGCAGTAATTCTGCGATAAGTCACGCCCCTTCCGACGCAATCGGCCACCACGCCCCCACCGTCCGACCCCGCCGTCGACGGCGTCCAATCGGGCCAGAGTCGCACGAAATGCAAGGGCGACTGAAATCGCTTTCATAGCGGCGGATAAGGCGTGGATAAGGCTCGCGTGACCCGAAATGGGCTGATCCGGCGTGTATTTGACGCGTGTTTTCACCCCAGTCTCACACCACGACTTCCTCTGCGGATGGCCGACTACGGCCGCGCCAGCCGGTCCTCGACCACGTAGCGTTCGAACCCCGGCATCTGCTCGCACAGATCCTGCAGCACCCGCGATGCTAGCTCGCGGGCGCCGGCCGGCGAGAAGTGGGTGGCGTCCCCCTCGGTCTGCAGCCGCGCGGCGGTGACCGGGCCGAGGTCGTTGAACAGCTGCTCGGAGATCGCCCGCAGGTCGACCAGCGTGACCCCTTCTTCGGCGGCAACCGCCCGGGCCGCCTCGGCGTACGGCGCGTTGCCGACGTCCTGCCGCAGCCGGTCGGTCCCCTCGTCGTACAGCCGGCGGCGGGGCGGGGTCAGCAGCACCGGCACGGCTCCGGCGTCGCGGGCCTCGGCAATGTACCGCCTGAGGTTCGCGCGGAAGCTGCCCCCCGGCGCCGGGTCGGTCTCACGGCCGGGACCCTTGCCCAGGTTGTCGTTGTGGCCGAACTGGATGAACACATAGTGCGGCCCGCCTGCGGCCTTGGCCTCGGCCAGGCCGCGTTCCCAGCGGCCCTCGCTGCGGAAGCTCTCGGAGCTGCGTCCGTTGGCGGCGGCGTTGATGACCGTGCTGCGGTCGTCGAGGAACTTGCGGAGCCCCCAGCCCCAGCCCTGCAGCGTCGACTTGGCGGCGTAGTCGGCCACGGTCGAGTCGCCGATCACCAGGATCACCGCGTCGCGACGTGGGGCAGTCTCGGGCAGCTTCACCTGCCCGAGACGTCGCATTGCGAGCGTCGCGTGGCAGCCGTAGAGTGATTCGCCGTTTAAGGTCGCCGGCGCCGAGTCCTCGTTGCCGCCGGCAAACACCAGCCGCGCGGTCCCGTCGCCGCTGATCAGCTCGGCCTGGCCGCCGTCGGCGCGGGTGACGGTTGCGGCTACGGCTCCGGCGACCGGCTCGCTGAACCGGACGTAGAGCTTGTCTTGGTGGGTCTCGACCTCGACGACCTCGGGCGGGGACTGGCTCTCCGGGTCCCAGCGGCCGTCGAACGTCCACGCCGGCGTGATCTGGTCGGGCGTCGGCGATCCGGCGGCCTGGTCGAGGTTGTCGGCGTGCCAGGCGTAGTCGCCCCCGTCACGGTGGCAGTCATAAAAGTACTTCCGCTCCCACTGGTAGCGGTCTTCCTCGGGCACGTTCGACAGGTCCTTCACAACGCCGATTGGCCGGTCGGCCATGGTCTTCGCGAAGCGGCAGCCGAGCAGGTAGAACTGGCTCGGGTAGTGGTTGCGGCCGAGCCAGAAGTCCTGCACGCCGTCGAACTCGCAGCCGGTGAGCACAAACTTCATGTGCGCCGGGTCCATGTGACCGTCGTGCCAGATGGCGGCGGTGGTGAGCACCTCGTAGAACTTGGAGTCGCGGACGAAGCACCAGCCGCGGGGGCAGACAAAGTCGACCGCGCCGCGGAACTCGCAGTTGCGGTGGTAGTACATGCCGTGCGCGGTGTTCCAGAGCGAGAGCGTGTCGCCCCCCTCGCCCACGACGCGGCAGTCGTCGATGATCACGCGGTTGGGCTGCCCGTAGATGGCGAAGGCGTGCTCGTGGGTCGGCTGGGTGTTGTCGATCGTGAGGTGCTCAAGCACGCAGTCGTCGCCGTACAGGTTCACGACGCCGGCGCCGAAGCGGTCGTACCGCTTGTGGTACTCCTCACGCGGGAAGTTGAAGTGGATGGTCACGCCGCCACGGCTCTCGCCACGCAGCGTAACGCGGCTCTGGTCCAGCCGGAGCCGCTCGTTGTAGTGCCCGTTGGGGATCTCGATCACCACCCGCTCGTGGTTGTCGAGCGGTACTTGGTCGATGGCGTCCTGAATGGAGCTGTCGACCGTAATGGTGCGGACCGACTCGGCGGCCGCGGCCGTGGCGAGCAGCAGCGAGAAGCAGAGGAGGCAGAGGCTACGCATGGCGAGCGGCTTTCGATGACTGGGGAGAGTGCTCAGGAAGATACCGCTAGGTGAGCTTGAAATGGGGACTGGCTCTCGACCGCAATACTAAGCGAGGCCATTGTGTCGGCGCGACTGCGGTCGCGTGCCTGTCCCTTTTTCAAGCGGGGCGTACCAGTGGTCCATCGAAAAAAGGGGACAGGCACGCCGCGTCCCAGCGTGCCTTGGGATCTTTCCCACTCACGGCGTCGAGCCAGTCCCCATTTCTCGACTCGCGACCGAGCGATGTCGCCTCGACGCCCCTCAGTGTAGTTGGCTCGCGGTGGGACGTCCCCCCACCGGATCGCAAACAAGCGGTCGATAGTCGCATTGTTCAGCCGGAGCGGCGGTTTGAGAGGGCAGACGGCCAGCGGAGCAAACAGAGGCGGCACGGAGGGGCTGTGCTGATGGGACACCTGCCGACGCTGGCCTGGTGCAAAGTGCGTGGCGGACCCGGGTCGCCGTTGGTGATTCTCTGGTGGGGGCACGCTCCCTACTTACCTCCAACCACACGAAACAGAGCGATTATCATGATGAAACGCACACTCACTTGGGCGGCCCTGGCCGCATTGACGCTGGCGGCCCAGGCTCCACTGGCGGGCGCGGCGGTGATCTTCAACAACTTCGGCCCCGGCAATGATTTCGGCAATGGCGGCCGCGTCGTCGACGGCGGCGACGGCGTCGCCGCAATCGGCGACATCGACCAGGCGGTGGCCTTCACCGTAGGCCCTGCGGACCAGATGGCCGAAACGCTTTCGCTGGGCATTTTCGTCAACGACTCGCCCGCGATCGGAACGGGCCCGGTCGACATCATCCTGGCGATGGACTCTGGCGACGGGCCGGGCGCCGCGCTGCAGACCTACTCCACCACCGTCAACGCGACCGGCAAGCAGGTGCTGAATGTCTCGGGTGCGCCGGTGTTGCTCAGTGCGAACACGACCTACTGGGTCGTGATGGACGCCGAAGACGAGTTCCGTGGGAGCTGGAACTTCAACACCATTGGAGACATCGGCCTGACCGCCGGCCGCACCGACCTCGGCATCTGGGGCACGCGTCCTCTTGACGACCGTATGGCGCTGCGGGTCGAAGGCCGAGTGCCGGAGCCGGCCTCGCTGGCGGTGCTGGGGATCGGCGGGATGGTGATTGCCGGGCGCCGGCGGCGCGGGCGCTAGCGGCCCGAGCCAAACTCTGCGATCAGCGTGTCACGGAGCTCGATTTCATTCTGGTTGGTGCGAACGCTCGGCGCGTTGAAGTAGACCTCCGCGGCGGCCTTGTGCATCGGCCCGCCCTGCATCGAGTGGTCCTGCAGGTGGCAGTGGGCAAAGCCGTCCGTCGCCCCCTTCAGGCCTTCGAGCAAACAAATCAACGCGTCGATCTCCTCGTCGGATCTGAAGAGGACCGAGACGCCCGGCTTCTTGCTGGGTCCGGCGAGCTTGATGTCGGAGAAGGCGAGGTGGTTGGGGCGGGGCATGGGTTGCTACGCATTCCGTCGACGGATTTGAGTGAGCGAGAGCCAGACTCTGAGTTCAGGATCCCCACTGTATCACCCAATTGCCGTCTTCGTCGGGGTGTAGCCCTTCAAAGAAAATGTGGTGCACATCGACGCCGCCGAGCCATTTGGTCTTCTCACGAGTCATCCGCTCAGTCGCCTCATGATCAACTGTCGTGTCTCTGAACTCACCGCGGAGCCGAATTGAAGACACGAGGTAAGCTGTCGAGGCTAGCTCGGCCTCGGAAAGTGGGCGGAAGTCGTTCGTCGAGTCAACAAATACTTCTGGCGCCAACCGGACGGCGGTAATCTTGGCGTCGCTATCGGCCGACAGATTCAGCAATCCGGCGACTGGGTTGGCAGGATTGTTCAGCTCAATCTCCAGTGTGCCGCTCAAGCTGTTAAAGAACTCCAACTCAGGACGTTCCACTGGTCGCTCACAATGCTTGACGTTCCTTACCCGCGACGTGATCCGTGTAATTCGCCGGACTCCGGCCTAAGTCGCCGCCCCTGCTCGCTGCGCCTCGCGCTTCGCCACTAGCGCCCGCACGTGCTCGATATCGTCCTTCGGCGTCGCGCTGATTAGCTTCTGGGTGTACGCTTCTTTGGGGTTGGCGTAGATGTTCTCCGACGGGCCAAACTCGACGATCTTGCCGCCCTTGTTGCCCTCGGCGTCGGATACCGGCATCATCACGGCCATCATGTCGGCCATGAATTTCACGACGCTCAGGTCGTGGCTGATGAAGATGTAAGTCAGCCCGCGGTCTTCTTGGAGCTTCTTCAACAGGTTCAGCACCTGCGCCTGGACCGACACGTCCAAGGCCGAGACCGACTCGTCGCAGATGATGAACTCCGGTTCCACGGCTAGCGCCCGGGCGATGCAGATCCGCTGCCGCTGGCCGCCGGAGAACTCGTGCGGGTAGCGGCGCAGGTGGTCGGCGGACAGTCCGACCTCTTCCAGCAGCGTGGCGGCGCGGTCGCGGCGGTCGGCCTTGCCCGAGCCGAGCTTGTGGATGTTCATCGGCTCGGTGATCGCCGCGCCGACCGTCATGCGGGGGTTCAGCGAGCCGTACGGGTCCTGGAAGATGATCTGCATCTGCCGCCGCATCTCGCGGAGCCCGCTGCTGGAGAGGCCGGTCATGTCCACGCCGTCGTACAGCACGCGGCCGCCGGTCGGCTCGATCAGCCGCAGGATGGCGCGGCCGGTGGTGGTCTTACCGCAGCCCGACTCGCCCACCAGGCCGAGCGTCTGCCCGCGGTAGACGTTGAACGACACGCCGTCGACCGCCTTCACGTAGCCCACGGTCCGCGACAGCACCCCGCGGCGGATCGGGAAGTACACCTGGAGGTCCTTGACCTCCAAGAGCGGCTTGGTCCCCTCGTCGACGGTGGTCGTGTCGGGCGGGTGGTGGCCCTCGGTCCACGGGTGGCCGATCGCCTCGAGCTCGCTCTTGGGACTCAGCAACCGGCCGCGGCCGTGATGCTTGAGTTCGTTCAGCCGCTCCTCGGACAGCTCCTTCTCGATGATCGTGACCTGGCCGCCCACGACCCTGGTCTCCATAAAGTCCTGCACGGTCGGCAGCAGGCGGTACGGCGTTGCGAGTTTGGGGCGGCAGGCCAGCAGGCCCTTGGTGTACGGGTGCTGGGGCGACTCGAAGATCTGCAGCACGGGGCCGTACTCGACCATCTCGCCGCGGTACATGACGAGCACGTCGTCGGCGATCTCGGCGATCACGCCGAGGTCGTGCGTGATGAACAGGATCGCCATGCCGCGGGTGTCGCGGAGGCGGCGGAGGATGTCGAGGATCTGCGCCTGGATCGTGACATCGAGCGCCGTGGTCGGCTCGTCGGCGATCAACAGCGCGGGGTCGCACGAGAGCGCCATCGCGATCATCACCCGCTGCTTCTGCCCGCCGGACATCTGGTGCGGGTAGCTGTCGACGCGGACCTCCGGTTCGGGGATGCCGACCTCGTCGAACAGCTCGATGGTGCGTTTGCGGGCGTCGGCCTTCGACAGCCCTTGGTGCAGGATGATCGCCTCGGCGACTTGGCTGCCAACCGTGAACACTGGATTCAGCGAAGTCATCGGCTCCTGGAAGATCATGCTGATCTCGGCGCCGCGGATCTTCCGCATCTCGGGCTCGGGCAGGCCGACCAGGTCCTGGCCGAGGAACGAGATCTTGCCCGACTCGATCTGGGCGCTCGACGCCAGCAGCTTCATGATCGACAGCGACGTGACCGACTTGCCCGAGCCGCTCTCGCCGACAATGCCGAGCGTGCGGCCCGGCTCGACGCGGAACGAAACGTCGTCCACCGCCCGGACGACCCCCTCGTCGGTGTGGAAGTAGGTGCGGAGATTCTGGATATCAATGACGGCGGACATGGGGGGATCCGGGGTGGTGGGGCTCGGTCGTCGGCGCGGTTGGTTGTAGGAGGCCTCTCCGAGGGCGATTATCGCAAGCAGGGCCCGCGGTCGGAGACCCCTCTCACCGTTTTTCGGGCAGCCGTTAGTGCCCCGCCTGTTGGAGTCTTGGGTCGGTCGCTTCCTGCAGGCCCTCGCCGATCAGGTTGTAGGCCAGCACGGTCAGGAAGATCGCGGCGCCGGGGTACAGGATCAGCCACCAGGTTTCTTGGATTGCTGTACGCCCTGACTGGAGCAGCGTGCCCCAGCTCGGGTTGGGGGGCGAGGCGCCGAAGCCCAGGTAGCTGAGGCCGGCCTCGGTCAGGATGGCCGACGCGATGCCGAACGAGATCGGCACCAAGACCGGCGCCAACGCGTTCCGCAGCACGTGCCGGCTCATGATCCGCACGCGGCCGGCGCCGATCGCCCGGGCGGCGGTTACGAACTCCATCTGCTTGATCTTGAGGAACTCCGCCCGGGTGAGCCGCGCGATGCCGGTCCAGCCGGTGACGCCGATCACGGCCATCAAGTGGAAGTTGCTCACCTTGTCCAGGAGCGCGACCAGCGCCAGGATCAGCACCAGCCCCGGGATGCACATCACGACCTCGATCAGCCGGCTGAGCACGATGTCGACCCAGCCGCCGAGGTAGCCGGCCAGCGCGCCGATGGTGATGCCGATCGCCGCGGCGATGCTCATCGAGATGATGCCGACCGACAGCGCCGTCTGAGAGCCGTGCACCATCGACGCGAACACGTCGAAGCCCTGTTGGTTGACGCCAAACCAGTTCTGGCGGCTCGGCTTGCCGTCAACTCCCGAGGGGTTCTCCTGGTAGTCCTCCCAGCCCTTGGCGTAGCGGTAGGTCCGCTCGCCCTGGTCGTTGGTCTCGCGGACGGCGAAGTCGCGGGTGCGGATGCGGCGGTAGGGGTCCTGGTAGACCAGCGGCCAGACGGCCCAGCTGTTGGGGTCGTTCTCCTGCAGCATGATCGGGTAGCGGTTGAGCACGCGGTCCTTGCGGAAAATCGGGTTCTCCCAGCCGCGTTTGTAGTAGCCCATCACAGGGAAGTAAATGCTCCCCTTGTAGCTGCAGATGATTGGCTTGGTGCCGGCGATAAAGGGCGCGAACAGCGCGACCATCGCCAGCAGCACCACGTACGCCAACGCAATCATTGGCAGCTTGCGTTTGCGGAATTGGCGCCAGGACTCGAGCCAGAAGCCGGGGGATTTCTTGGGTTGGTCCGTCATTCGTGTCGCGGGGCGCCAGTCCGGTCGATGGTCTTATTATTGGTACGTGACGCGGGGGTCGACCACCGCGTACAGCAGGTCGGCCACCAACTGGCCGGCGAGCGTCAGCACGCTGAACATCAGCGTCAGGCCCATGATTGTCGGATAGTCGCGTTGCAGAATCGACTCGAAGAACAGCCGGCCCATGCCGGGCCAGACGAAGATCTGCTCCAGGATGACCGCGCCCGACAGCAGGCCTGGCAGCGTCAGGCCGAGCAGCGTCACGAGAGGGATCAGCGTGTTGCGGAAGGCGTGCTTCCACAGCACCGCGGCGCGGCTGACGCCCTTGGACCGCGCGGTGCGGATGTAGTCCTGGCGGATCACTTCCTGCATGTTCGCCCGGATGAACCGCGAGTAGTAAGCCAGCGACGCGTAGGTGAAGCAGGCGATCGGCATCGCCGCGTGCAGCATGATGTCCCACGCCTTGCCGGCGGTGGAGAGCTGCGCGTAGTTGTCCGAGGTCAGGCCGTACAGCGGCAGCCAGTCGAGCTTCACGTAGAACAACAGCTGCAGGTAAAGCGCGGCTACGAACGAAGGGAGCGAGTACAGCCCGTACAGCAGTGTGCTGACGGTCCGCTCGGCGATGGTCCCGTTCTTGGCGGTCGCCCATAGGCCGAGCGGGATCGACAGCAAGTACGTCAGCAGCAGCGACGTGACCGACAGCAGCAGAGTGGCGGGCGCCCGCTCTCCGATCAACTGTGCGACAGGTTTGTTGTTCCTGGGGATGCTTACTCCCAGGTCTAGATGCACCGCGTCGCCTAGCCACCTCCAGTAGCCGACATACCATGGCTTATCGAGGCCGTATCGCTTCTCTAGAAGGGCGTAGTCCGCATCGGACATCTGCCGGTTCGGGTCCATCATCGCCGGGTCGGTGGTCAGCGGCGTGCCCGGCATGAACCGGATCAGCCCGTACACGACGAATGTGACGAGCCAGAGCGTGAGCACGGCGATGCCGATGCGGCGTATCAGGTAGTTCAGCATAAAGCCAGCGGCGGGCGGCGTGTGGCGTCGGGGGGCAAGGGCGGGGGCGGAGAGCTGGTGAAGTCCCCGGCCCTACGGCGCCGCGTCGGGGACCCACAGGCTGCCGAAGCCGGGGCTGTAGCCGAACGGACCACGCGGGCTGAAGTTGTAGCCCCGCAGCTTCTTGTTGAACCCGTAGAAGCTGCTGCGGTAGAACAGCCAGGTGTAGGGCTGGTCCTCCCACAGCTGCATGTGGATGTCGGCGTAGATCTTGGCCCGCTTCTCGCGGTCGAACTCCCGCTTGCCCTGCTCGAACAGCTCGTCGACCCGCTTGCTGGAGTAGTTGCCGTAGTTGCGGCCCTCGTCGGTGCCAAAGATGTTCTGGTTGGTGAACGGGTCGGTGCCGGTGCCCCAGCCCGCCATCATCGCGTCGAACTCGTGGTTGCGGGACTTCTCCTGCATCACCGTGAACTCGGTCGGCTTTACGTTGCAGACAATGCCCAAGAGGTCCAGGCACTCCTTCATCAGCGTGGCGGTCTTGATGCCGGTTTCGGTGGTGTAGGTGGTGAGGGTGAACTCGAACTGGCGGCGGCGGCCGTTGATCTCCTTGTCGAGGATGCCGTCGCCGTCGGTGTCCTCCCAGCCCGCCTCGGCCAACAGGTCCTGCGCCTTCTCGAGGTCCTGCTTGACCGGCTCCGGGCCGTCCTTGGGGAACATCCAGGCGTCGGGGTGGTAGTTGCCGCGGGACTGCTCGTACAGGCCGTAGCAGATGGTCTCGAGCAGCTCCTCGTAGTCCACCGCGTAGGTCATCGCCCAGCGGACCCGCTGGTCCTTGAAGAACGGCGACTCGACGTTCCAGATGAAGTGGAACTCGACCCACTCGGTGTCGTAGACCTTGGTGTTGTTCTCGTAGAAATCGTCGCCGTTGGTCTGGGTGACCCACTGTTCGGGGCGGAGCTCCATCTGGTCGATGTCGCCCGACTTGAGCGCCAGGAGCGCCGTGTTGAAGTCCTCGATCCGCTTCACACGGACGGTTTTGAAGTACGGCTTGTCCCGCACCTGCTTGCCGTTGTGCATGTAGTAGTCCTCGCGCCGCTCGAGAACGAACTCCTGGCCGCGGGTCCGCTTCACCAGCTTGTAGGGGCCGGCGACTACGGGGTCGTCCTCCAACCGGCTGTGCTCCTTGCTGCGGGCGAGCGTCGGGTCTGCGGGGATCGTCTTCTCGTAGATGTGCTTCGGGATCAGCGAGATCTGCATGTTCTCGGTGTTGGTCGGCAGCGACTCCTTGTGGAAGATCACCAGGGTGTGGTCGTCGTACGCCTTGACCCACTTCAGCTCGTCGACGCCCGAGCGGACCGCGGGGACCACGACCGCCTCGGTCATGATGGCCTTGAACGAGTACTCGTAGTCGTGCGCGGTGACCGGCGTGCCGTCCGACCAGAGGACGTCGTCGCGCAGGACGAACTTGTCGACCATCTTGTCCTCGCTGGTCTGCCAGCTCTTGACGGTCTCACTAGTGGCGAACCAGTCGAAGTTCTTGTCGAACGCGAGGATGCCGCTCATGGTCAGGCTGCCGTACTCGAACTCGGTGACGCTGCTCGCCGAGAGCGGGTTGGTGCTCTTCAGATCGCCGCCGACGTGCCGCGTCACCGAAGCGTTGTGGTCGACGCCCGAGCCGTCCTTGGGGGCGAGCCTCCCGAGCGCGGCGCGCATCTTGGCGTTGTTCTCGGGCGAGTCGTTCTTGAGCTTGAGCGCCTCGGCGGCGGTGATCTCGGGCGCGGGCTGCTCGGCCAGCAGCTCCCGCATCACCTGCAGGCCGTCACGCACGGGCCGGTCCTGCCAGTTGGCGTTGGCGTCGACCTCCTCGAGCGGCGGCGGGTCGAACGGCTCGAGCAGGTCGGCCAGCTTGAACGGCTTGGCCGGCGCGTCGTCCTCGGCGGCGGCGTCGCCTGGGGCGGCGCCCGCTTTGTCGGCGGCCGGCGTATCGGTCGAGGAAGAAGAGGTGCAGCCAACGACGGCGAGCAGGGTCAGCAGCAGCGGAACGCAGAGAGTCGGCCGGAGATACGAACCGGGCGTCGTCGGGCAGCGGAGAATCATCGAGAGTCCCGTGGTGGTGCGCAGGCGCTTCGGGGCGCAGTTAGGCGGCGGCAAATCCCCCCTAAAGGGCGCATGCTATCACGGTCGTTTCCCGCGGGTCAATGACGATTGCGGCGACCGAAGCCGCAACGACCGAAGCCGGGATGACCAAACCGCCGCACGACCGTGTGCTGGTCGGTTCGGCTTGGTCACTGGGCGTTCACCCAAACGGTGCTAGCGTCCCAAGAGTCGGTCGACCGCGGCGCCGATATCGGGCTCGCGCATCAGCGACTCGCCGACCAGGATCGCGTTGACGCCCGCGTCCTCGAGCATGCGGACGTCGTCGTGCGTGCGGATGCCGCTCTCTCCTACGAATACGCAGTCGGGCGGGGCTTGTTCACGCAGCCGCACGGTGTGCTGCAGGTCGACCTCGAACGTGTGCAGGTTGCGGTTGTTGACGCCGATCAGCTTGGCGCCCGCCGCGACCACGGCTTCCATGTTCTGCGGATCGTACAGCTCGACCAGCGGCGTGAGGCCGAGCTCGAGCGCCGCGTCGTGCAGCCGCTTCAGCTCGTCGGCGGTCAGGCACTCCGCGATCAGCAGCGCCGCGTCGGCGCCAACGCTGCGGGCCTCCAGCAGCTGGTGCTCGTCCAGGATGAAGTCCTTCCGCAGGCAGGGGAGGCCCACTGCCGCGCGGACGTTCCGAAGGTAGTCGAGGCTCCCCTGGAAGTACTGCTCGTCGGTCAGCACGCTCAGGCAGGTCGCGCCGTGGGCCTCGTAGGTCTTGGCGATACGGACCGGGTCGAAGTCGTCGCGGATCAGCCCGGCCGAGGGGCTCGCCTTCTTCACCTCGGCGATCAGCTTGATCGGCCCCACCGCGGCGAGGGCGGCGAAGAAGTCCCGCGGTGCCGGCGCGTCGGCGATCGCCGCGCGGAGCTCGGCCTTCGGGCGGAGCGACTTGGCCTGGGCGATCTCGTCGCGCTTGGTGGCGACAATCTTGTCGAGGATGGTGGGCATGGGTCAGAGGTGGGAACCGCCAAGACGCCGAGACGCCAAGGGAGCCGCCGAGCTAGGAAGATGTCAGGGGTAAACTTGAGGGTGCCGGGGGCGCTCCGCGGCAGCGGAAGCCCCCGATCCGGAACGGACGGCCGGCAAGTACATCGCGGGGGCTTCCCTGGCGGGAGCGCCCCCGGCACCCACCGTTCGGGGATTCTGCCCAAGTCGCTACGACAAAACTCGCATCAGTTCTTTGACCACCGCTTCGGCAGTCAACGCAACCGTGGTCGACTCGCCGGTGCCCAGGTTCTTGACCTGCACCTGGTGGTTGGCGAACTCGTCGCCGCCGGCGATCAGGGCGGCCTTGAAGCCCTTCTTGTCGGCGTACTGTAGTTGCTTGCCGAGCTTCTTGGGCTCGGGGTACACCTCGCAGCCGATGCCCGCTGCGCGGACCCGGGCGGCGAGCTTGAGGTAGTCGCCCAGCCGCGAAGCTTCGAACAGCGGGATGAACACCTCGGCCGTCGTCTGCGATGTCTCAATCAGCTCAAGCTCTTCCATCGCCGACAGCAGCCGGTCGAGCCCCAGCGAGCCGCCGATGCCGGGGAGCTGCTGCTTGGTGTAAAGGTCCGCCAGGTTGTCGTAGCGGCCGCCGCTGGCGATGCTGCCGATGCCCGGCAGGTCGTCGAGGGTGGTCTCGAACACGAGGCCGGTGTAGTAGTCCAGACCGCGGGCGATCGACACGTCGATCTTGACGCGGTGGTCGGGCACGCCGGCCGAGGAGACCGCGTGCATCATCTCGCGGGTTCGCTTGAGGGCGGCCTCGCCGTCGGCGTCGCTCGAGATCATCGGCTCGACGGCGCTGAGCACCTCGTCGCAGCCGCCGCGGAGCTGCGAGAAGTCGAGGATGGCGGTCGCCTGTTCGTGCGAGGCCCCGGCCGACTCGCACAGCTCGGCCTCGACCTTCTCCCAGCCCGCCTTGGACAGCTTGTCGAGCGCGCGGAGCACGGCGGTCGACTGGTCGGCCAGGCCGAGCTGCCGCAGCACGGCGTTGAGGATGCCGCGGTTGTTGACGTGGATCGTGAACTTGTCGAAGCCGATGGCGGCGAGCAGGTCGTTGATGACGAGGATGGCCTCGATGTCGGCCGCCACGGCGGTCGTGCCGATGGTGTCGAAGTCGCACTGCATGAACTCGCGGTAGCGGCCGCGCTGGGTGTTCTCGCCCCGCCACACGGTGGCGATGTGGTAACGCTTGAACGGCGTGCCGAGCTGGCCGATGTGCTGCGCCGCGAACCGCGCGAGCGGCACCGTGAGGTCGAACCGGAGCCCGACGTCGCGGCCGCCGTGGTCCTGGAACCGGTAGAGCTGCTTGTCGGTCTCGTCGGAGCCCTTGCCGGTGAGCACCTCGAGGTACTCGAGCGCGGGCGTGTCGATCGGCGCGAAGCCGAACGAGCGGTACACCCGCCGGGCGGTGTCGATGAGCCGCTCGCGGGGGATCATCGCCTCGGGCAGGTAGTCGCGGAAGCCCTTGAGGGTGCGTGGTTGGATCAACGACATAGGTCGATTCACCACAAAGACACGAAGGCACAAAGACGAACGGCGGGGAGGCTGCTCAGCGGCTTCTGCTTGGTGTCTTTGTGCCTTGGTGGTGTAATAGGTTGGCTGTGTGAAGCGTCATGAACGGAGCGAGGAGCTCATTAGCCGCGGGGCGTTAGCCCCCGGTTCTATTCGCTCGAACCGGGGGGCTAACGCCCCGCGGCTCATCACGTCGTCCACCATCCTGCGCGTCCTACGCCACGACGGCCAGCGGATCGGGCTTCTTGCTGCGGATGCTCTCGCTCTTCTTCTGGAAGCGGGCCTCGGTGTACTCCCAGACCTGCTCGTGGGTCTCGAGGTAGAAGTCGTAGGTCCAGTCCTCGTCGTACTCGCAGTTGTCGAAGGTGTAGTCGCGGCAGATCTGCGGGCGGGTCTCGTAGACGCCGCAGCGGTAGTCGTCGCCCAGCTTCTCGCAGACCGTGTGCACCAGCAGGTACCAGTCCTCGTCCTCCTTGAAGAAGGTCGAGTTGTGGTGTAGCACGATCCAGCGGATGTACTCCATGTCGGCCGCCTCGGAGGGCGTCTCGTACGGCACGGCGATATAATGACAGCACTTGGCCGTGCAGTGTTCGCACAGGTTGCCCCCTTTGGGCAGGTCCTCGCGGCGGATCCGTTTCGTTCCGAAGGCCGGAGCGCTAGGGGCAGGGGCGGTAGGCATCGTGGGCGGCTCTCCTTTGCTTGATCGGTGCAAGCCGCCTAATCTACCATGCGTGGTAGAGCGGCGGAAGATCGCGGCTCAACTAGCAGCCGGCCAGCTACGCAGGTAGCCGGCGAGCTACTCCTCGGCGGAAGCCCCGCCGGTTGCTCGGCTGGTTGCTCGGCTGGCCGGAGAGCTGTGGGGAATCGCTTGAGGGACCAACTCCGCTCCTTCGGTTGACCCGGCGAGGCGTAGCTCGCCGGCTATTGCTGCTCCGTTGAGGGGCCGCATTGGGGTTAACTCTCAACACGTTATTGTCTTACTATGACGCTTGCCCGCAGCTTCCCGCCGATTGCCGCCCTTGGGGCTCGGGTGCTAGTGCTGGGCTCGATGCCGGGCGCGGCCTCGCTGGCGGCGGTCGAGTACTACGCCCACCCACGGAACGCGTTCTGGCCGATCATGGGCGAGCTGTTCGGCGCCGGGCCGGAACTGCCCTACGAAGCCCGCGCCGCGCGGCTCCGCGAGCACGGCGTGGCGGTCTGGGACGTATTGCGAGAATGCCGCCGCGCGGGGAGCCTCGACGCCAGCATCGTCGTGGCGTCGGAGCGGGCGAACGACTTTCCGGCATTCCTGGCAAGATTCGACCAGGTTGAGCGAATCTACTTCAACGGGCAGAAAGCCGAGGCCGCGTTCCGCCGGCACGCCGCGCCGCGGCTGCCAGACGACTGCCTCGACCGCCTGACGCTAACCCGACTGCCGTCGACCAGCCCGGCGCACGCGGGGATGAGTTTCGCAGAGAAGCTGGCAAACTGGCGTCAGGTGTCCGACCACGCCGGAAAGCCAGTCAACCAATAGGGGAGGGGAGAGATGAACCACGACCAGCCGAGCGCGACGAACCCGTACGAGAGCACGCACGCCGAGCCCGTCGAGGGCCAGGACTGGTCGCTGGCCGACGGCCCGACCAAGCAGTGGGCCATGATCATGCACTTCTCGCAGCTCGCCAACTACGCGGTCCCGCCGGCGGGCCTGATTGCGCCGATCGTCATCTGGCGGCTCAAGAAGGACGCGCTGCCGGGCATCGACGCCCACGGGCGTAACATCGCGAACTGGGTCGTCAGCTCGCTAATCTACCTTGTGCTGACCTTCGTGCTGTTCATGACAGTCGTCGGCATCCCGATCGCGTTCCTGCTGGGCGGGATCGTGTCGATCCTGATGCTCGCCTACCCGATCATCGGCGGCATCAAGGCCAACGACGGCGTCGCGTGGCGCTACCCCGGTGCGTTCCGGATCTTCTAACGCGACTCCAGCCAACGTTCGCTCTTGCGCAGCAGCCGCAGCACGCTCTCCTCCTGCGTCAGGGCGTGGACCTCGCGGGGCGTGCACCAGCGGACGTCGTGCGACTCGTCCGACACCGCGATCGGCGTCGGCTGGTCGGTGGCCAACAGGAACCGCAGGTCGTGGTGTTCGTGCGCCGGCTCGGTGACCTCGCCCGCGGCGTTGCGCCGCTCCGGGATCCGATGAACATCGATGTCCAGCGGCTCGGGCGAGAGGGCGAAGATCCCGTCCAGGCCCGACTCCTCGGTCGCCTCGCGGATCGCCACCCGCAGGACGTCGCGGTCGCCGTCGGCGTGACCGCCGGGCTGGAGCCACTTGTCGAGCTTGCGGTGGTGCAGCAGCAGGCACTGCGTCCGGTCGGGCGAGAGCACCCAGGCGCTGCCCGTGATATGCCCCGGCACGCAGGTCCGCTCGAAGCAGTCGTCGTGCGTCGAGGCCAACGCCCGAACGCGCTCGACCATCGCGGCTTCATCGGGGTGGGCCGATTGGTACTGGTCGAGGATCTGCAGCAGGGGGTCGTTCATTAGTTGTTAACCCGTATCGCGGCGGGGCCAGCGTGTTTCTCGTAGCCCTCGGCTCTGCCGGGGGATGGAATCACGGCAGTGTTCAAAAGCGGGGCAGTCCCCCGGCGGAGCCGGGGGCTACGAGGTGAATCGACGTGGCGACGCGGACCTATATTTTGATTACCGCTGCAGGTTCCAATCATCGCGGCGGTAGTACTCGTCGGCCAGCTGCTCGACGAGAGCGGCAGGGTAACGGCCGAGGTCTTCGATGGCGGTGAAGCCGCGGCGGAGGGCCTCGATCAGTGTATCGCTGTCGGCGTCGAGATTGGTGAGGAACTCGCCGTGCTCGCGCTGGTCGCGGTAGTCGGGCTGGCGGGGCGGGTGCTTGAGGTACTTGGCGATGTCCTCGATTGGCAGCCCGTGCATCAGCGTGCCGTGGTACAGCAGCCACTTGCGGGCGACGCGCAGGCTGTTGCCAGAGAACTTCAGCAGCCGCTCGCCGTCCGGCACGACGAGGTCGCTCTGCCCGGCGCAGCGGACGCCCGGCGCGATCTCGGCGAGCGAGGTGGTCAGCACGCCCAGCACAAATTGGTGGGCCCGGTCGACCGCGGCTAGTTCGGGCCGCTTGGTCAGGTCGAGCAGCGTGGTGTACATCAGGCAGCCGCGCCCGGTCAGGATGGTCGCGCCGCCGCTGACGCGCCGCAGCACCGGCACTCTGTCGGCCTGGCAGGCCTCTTGGTTGACCTCGTCCTTCACGCGTGACGAGCGGCCCAGCACGACCATGGGCGTGGGGGGCTCCCAGACGCGGAGGACCTCGGGGTGATGGGGGCCGTCGGCCGCGGCGTCTAGCTGGGCGCCTTCAAGCAGCGCATGATCGAGCGCCAGGTTGTGGGCCGGGTCGGCGAAGGTGTGCTCCAGCCACCGCAGCCGCAGCGGCGGTCCGGACTGGGGCGGCGTCTGACAGGATACTGGCATGCTTGACGATTGTAGGGGTTGCGCGATCGGTGGCGAGCCCGGACCCGCACGAAGTTGCCCGCAGACGGCTGGGCCCGGCGCGAGTGTCGGCCAACAATGAGTCGGGCGCACAGATTCTCTGAGCGTCCCAACTCGAAACAGGCTTGAATCTTTTTTGCCTGCTAGCAGTTGTAAGGGAAGAAATTGATTTGCCGCGCGGCGGTTCGTCACGCACACTTCGGACAGGGAAGGGATCCCTCCGGACACGGTGCTGCGCGGCCGTCCGGCTTTTCAAAGGGATATACCAAGCAAGTCGGGTCAATCTGTATGTGCCAACGTGTCCTAAACTGTGTGCTCGCCCTGGTTATCGGCCTGGGGCCGATCGCCGGCTCCCGTCCCGCCGCCGCCCAGGGCCCCAGCGGAACATCGTGCTGCGGCCAGACCTACCGCGTCGAGTGCCAGACCGTCTACGACGAGAAGCAGGTCACCTGCTACAAGACCACCTACGAGACCGTCTGCGAAGAGCGGCAGGTGGTCCACAAAATCCCGACCTACGAGACCCAGTACCGCCAACGCACCTACAAGGTGATGAAGCCGGTGCAGGAGACCTCCATGCGCGAGGTCCGCTACACGGTGCAGCGGCCGGTCTACGAGACCCACTACCGAGACGCCAGCTACAACCAGGTCCGCAACGTCGTCGAGACCTCCTACCGCGACGAGTGCTACTCCGTGCAGCGGCCCGTCTGGGAGACCAGCGAGCGCACCGAGCGGTACGTCGTGCAGCGGCCCGTTTGCGAGACCGTCTACAAGCCGCAGGTGCGGACCGTGATGCGCCCGGTCACGACCTTCAAGACCGACTACGTCGACCAGGGCTGCTACGTCAACCAGGTCGCCGTGACCCCGGGCACGACCTCCGGGCCGCGGCTCCGCTGGATGAGCCCGCAGCAGACGGTCGACCCGGCCACCGGCGTCGTGCAGACGGTGCGTCCCGGCCTGGCGTGGGTCAACCAAACCACGCCGCCGCAGCAGCACGTGCAGCAGGTCTGGAAGCCGAACGTCGTGGCGGTGCAGAAGCCGGTCGTGACGATGGTCGCCCAGCAGGTCACCGAGAACGTGCCCGTGCAGGTGCAGCGGATGGTCTCTGAGGTGCAGTGCCGCAAGGTGCCGGTCCGGGTCTGCCGGATGGTCACCGAGCAGCTCACCCGCAAGGTGCCCGTGCAGACCTGCCGCCAGGTGGTCGAGCGGATTGAGCGGAAGGTTCCCGTCCGGGTCTGCCGGATGGTTAATGAGCAGCGTGTCTGCAAGGTGCCCCACACGACCTGCAAGATGGTCGCCGAGGAGCGGGTCGAGAACATCCCGGTGCGGGTCTGCAAGATGGTCGAGAAGGTCGAGACCATCCGCACCCCGCGCGTGATCACCAAGAAGGTGCCGGTGACCTACACCTACAAGGTGCCCCGCACGGTGACCTACCGCGTGCCGATCGAGGAGCCGTGCTGCGACACGTGCGCGTCGGTCGAGGCGCCGGTGGATAACCTGTTTGCAATGCTCCACTAGGCGGCGCCTTCCCCCTAAGCTGCCCGATAGATGCAATCGGTTCGTCGTGCCGAGTGCAGGGCCGCCGTGGGGCCCCTCTTACCGCTCTGCGCATTGACTTCGCGCCCTGCCTGCGCGACACTGCTAGGCCTCTCAGTAGTCGCCCATTGAAGGAGACTAGGCCCTCAGCGAAGCCAGGACGGATGACGCTTCTTACGATCAACGGCACGGACCGCAGCGACGCGGCCGATCCTTCGGCCCGCTACAGCGCTTCGGTGCTCGCCCACGCGGCCGGCGTCAGCGAGGCGGCCGTCCGCCGCTGGACGCGGCGGGGCTACCTGCGGGCGGTGGTCGGTTCTCGCGGCGCCCCCGGTTACGGCTTTGTTGAGGCCCGGGTCGCGCGCACACTGGCCAGGCTGACGTCGGCCGGCATGTCGCTCGATCAGGTCGACCGCGTGGTCGACCGGCTCACCGAGTCGGCGCCCGCCGGATGCCGCCCGCTCGCCGAGTGGGATATCGCCCCGCACGGGGACACGGTTGTCGTGCTCTCGGACGGTCGGGCCCGGGACCCGGCCGGCCAGCTGATGATGGAGTTCGACCGCCCCGCCGGGCCCGCCTGTTGGTCCGACGACCACCACCCGTCGGTGCTGCCGTTTGAGTCGATGGCAGCCGATTGCGACAGCGGGCTGCCGTTCGATCCGGACGAGGTCCGCGACGAGGCGACCGAGCTGCTCGAGCAGGGCGACTACCTGCTGGCCGAGCAGATGTTCCGCTCGCTGTTGCTGGCGGGCGAGGGCGAGCCGCTCGACCACCTGGCGCTTGGTGAGTGCCTGAGCCGCCAGGGCGACCTGTCTGCCGCCCGCGAACGGTACGCGGTCTGCTTGGAGCAGGACCCCGATTCGCTGGCCGCACGCCTCAGCCTGGGGGGCGTCTACCAGCAATTGGGAGAGTGGGAATTGGCCGCGGGAGCGCTGGAGGGCGTGCTGGCCCAGGCGGACGATTGCGTCGACGCGTTGATCCCGCTTGCCGAGGTATACGACCAATTGGGGCGGGAGGAAGAGGCCCAGGGCCTCCGCCGCCGGCTGCTGCGACACGCCCCCGAGGGGCCCTGGGCCGCCGAGGCCCGCGCCCGCCTTACCGAGCCGTGCGACGCCGCCGACGATCAGGCCGCAACGGCCCCCGAGGTTGAAAATCCCTCCGGTTTCCCTATTCTGCAGTGATCGTGAGCCGGGGCGAGCCAGGCGGACCGCCCCCACAGCGCTGACACGAGGCGCTAGAACGAGGCTGAGACTAGAGCACCTATGGGCGAAGTCCTATTCCAGTACAAGCGGGTCGACCCCACCACCTGGGCGTACCTTTCGTCGCTGCTCGCGATTGCGTTGTTCTTTAAGTTCAATCGCTTCTGGAGCGTGCGCAACTTCGACCTGCTGCTGGTCATCCTGCTCGCGCCCGGGCTGCTGTGCATCAAGCTCGGCCTGGAGAAGAACGCCACCGGCGCCGACGGCTTCGGCATCGAGATGTTCGGCTACATCTGGCTGTTCTCGGTCAATGCGTTGCTGCTCCTGCGGATGCTGCTCGACTCGGCGATGGTCCGGCGGCCGCTGCTGGAGTCGAACCTGACGGTCGGCGGGCTGAGCTTCCTGACGGCGTCGCTGCTGCTGTTCCTGACCGCCAACGTCATCAACGGCACGCCGGAGAAGGCCGACATCTTCGCCGCGCAGCGGGCCGAGCACGTCCGCAACGTCGAGACCTCGGACGTCGAGAACCGGGTGCTCGAGACCCACGGGCCCGGGTTCACGCTGTTCTTTTTTTTGCCCCACATCTCGACCCAGACGGTGATGGGCAACGAGCCGGTCGCCCCGGCCGAGTCGTCCGACGGTCTTGGGGACGGTTTCAATGACGGGGCCCCCGGGGGCGACGCATCTGCCGAGCAGTCCGGCGACCAGCCGCCGCCGATCTCAACCGCGCAGCGCGTCACCGCCAAGATCATGGCGATCTTCTCGCAGATGATGATCGTGCTGGGGATGGTGCTGGTCGCCGCGCGGCACTTCGACAACATGCGGATGGGCATCGCCGCCGCGACGCTCTACCTGCTGCTGCCCTACACCGCGATGTGGACCGGCGCCGTGACCCAGGCGCTGCCCGGCGCGCTGCTGGTGTGGGCCGTGCTGTGGTACCGCCGCCCGCTGGTGTCGGGCGCCCTGATCGGGGCGCTGTGCGGCAGCATCTACTACCCGATTTTCCTGACGCCGCTGTGGATCGCGTTCTACTGGAACCGCGGCCTGGCCCGGTTCCTGATCGGGTTCGGCGTGTCGATCGGCGTGCTGGTGGTGGTGCTGCTGTTCACGTCGTTCGACGTGACCGGCTTCCGGCCGGACGTGTTCACCGACCGCCTGACGCAGATGTTCGGGGTGTTCTGGCCGCGGATGGACGACCAGGACGGCGTCTGGCACTACTGGAACGCGGTCTACCGGCTGCCGGTGATCATGACCTTCCTGTGCCTGAGCGTCAGCTTCCTGGTGTGGCCGTCGCAGAAGAACCTGGGGACGCTGCTGTCGTGCTCGGCGGCGCTGATGATCGGCACGCAGTTCTGGCACGCCCACTCCGGCGGCATGGCCCTGGCGTGGTGTCTGCCGGTGATGCTGCTGACGATCTTCCGGCCCAACCTCGAGGACCGCGTCGCGGTTGACGTGGTGTACGGCAGCCGCGGGAGCCGCACGAAGGCGAGCTAGCGGCAAGCCCGCGATGCTGCGTAGCGCTTGGGAGTAACTGAAGGCGGAAGCCATCAGGTAGGCGGCGGCCCACGCTGCGGGGCTCGAATCCCGCGGGCTTCCGCCAGCGGTTACCCCGATCTACGCCGAGGCAAAGTCGCCGGGGCTGATCCCTAGGTCGACGATGCTGCACGCGACGATCGGGTGCAGGCCGAGCGCCTCGGCCCGTTCGACCACCTCGGGGGCGTCGGCGCCCGGGTTGAGCCAGAACTCGCGGCAGCCCTTGGCGGCGATTTCTTCGAGCAGGCCAAGGGTAACGTCCGGCGGCAGGTAGACGCTGATGCGGTCGAGGCTCTCGACCGGCACGTCGGCCAGTGTGCAGTACGTCGTCAGGCCCTCGATCTGGCCCCCCTTCGGGTTCACGGGGTAGACCTCGTAGCCCTGCCTCTGGTGGGCGCGGACCGACTTGTTGCCGTACTTGGATCGGTTGCTGCTCGCTCCGAGAATCGCCGCGGTTGGTTTGGGCATCGGTTACTCGTCACGTCGGAGGTCGACCACCTGGGTAGTGGTCCGATTGGCCAGCCACCTGCGCCACGCCTGCTCGTCGTAGCCGAAGTTCTCGCCGGTCATCTGGACCAGCGCGGTCCTCACCTCGGGGTTGCGGAGGTCGCGTCGAATAACCTCCGCCTTGCCGTTGCCGAACGTGAACCCGCCGCGAGAGTCCATGCCGATGTTGGTCTCGCCGGGGGCGTCCGGCCCGGCCTTGAACTCGTGCGTGGTGATCAGCGCGCCGATCAAGGCGCCCAAGGTCTCTTCGGCGCCCAGCATACCGAGGGCCGCGCCGGCGCGGTTGACGATCGGGTTGCTCGCGCTGCTCAGCGAGCGGGTGTAGATCTCGGCCAGGCCCGGGCGGTTGGCCTTGATCAAATGCTCCAGGCAGGTGACGCGTTCCTCGTGCCGCTGCGAGTTGAGCGACAGCGTCGCCAACGCCTGCACGGTGGCGGGGTGGTCGATCTGGGCGGCCGTGGCGATCAGCAGGTCGCGGACGTCGAGGTTTTGTTCTCGGCTCAGCAGCCGCACCAGGGCCGAGGCGGCCGCCGGGTTGCGGAGCTGCTGGAGCTCCTCGGCGGCCATCATCGCCTCCTGCGGCTTCGACGACCCGAGGTCCCGCCGCCAGCGGGCGAGCTGCTTCTTCCAGTTGACGGCCAGCTCGGAGCCGCGCTCGCTGCGCTGCAGCAGCTCGACCTCCTGCGGCGTGCGGTAGCGCCCGTCGTAGCGAACCAGGCCGCGCGACTCCATCAGCTCGTCGCGGGTCATCCACTTGCCGCGGTGCACGCTGTAGCCCAGCAGCTGCCGCGCTTCTTCGTGGTTGGGGTCGAGCTCGATGACCCGCCGGGTGTGGACCTTGGCCTCGTCGTCCAGCCGGTTCGTGCGGCACCACTTGGCGAGGTCCCAGTTGGCCTCGGCGGTGTCGGGCACGGTTGCGGCGCGTTGCTGGTAGGTCGAGGCCTCGGCCGATTGTGGGATCGCACTCCGCACGTCCGATCGGTTGAGCGTCACGCGGCCGCCGCCGGCGAGCTCGAGGTAGATCTTGTCGCGGTCGCCGTCCTCTTGATTGACCAGCTGCCCGACAAGCCGGCCGCCGCTCTCGAGCACCACCACGTCAGCGGCGGCTGCGGTGGCGAGCAACGCCAGCAACGACACGACCAGCAGGGGGCGGGGGGCAGAAAGCATGCGACAGGCAGTGGGGGAGGGCGACTTGTCGAGAGGGCGGGTCGTGGGCGGGCGGGGCGTTCTCTATTATAAGGGCCAGCCGCGACCGCTGGCGACTATTTCGTCGCCGGCGGTCCGATTCAATCCGCATATCCTGTGCAGCCGAACCCGCCTAGCGATGGACACCCCACCGAACGAGCCCGCGGGTCCGCCCGCTGGGTCGGGCGACTCGCCAGTTAGTCGTCACCGGGCCGAGGGCCCCGCGAGTCTCGCCTGCGCGGTGGTGACCGTTTCCGACACCCGCACCGAGGCCGACGACCGCGGCGGCGGTGCAATCCTGGAGCTGTTGGCGTCTTCCCCCCATCGGGTGGCCGCGCGGCGGATCATCCCCGACGAGCCGACGGTCATCAACGATGCGATCTGCGCGTTGGTCGATCAGCCCGACATCGACGCGGTGCTGCTGACCGGCGGCACCGGCATTGCGCCCCGCGACCACACGATCGACGTCGTCGAGCGGCTGCTCGACAAACGCCTGCCCGGCTACGGCGAGTTGCTGCGGATGCTCAGCTACCAGCAGGTCGGCTCGGCCGCGATGCTGAGCCGCGCTACCGCCGGCGTCGTCGGCCAGACCATCATCCTCACCATGCCCGGCAGCCCCGCCGCGGTGCGGCTCGCGATGCAGGAGCTGATCCTGCCAGAGCTGGGGCACCTCGTGAGCCAGGCCCGCGGGTAGCACGACCCGTCCCGATTGCCCCGATCAGCCCACGGCGCCAGCCGTGAGACTGCCCAACGGGTTGGTCCCATGGCTGGCGTCACGGGCCGTTCAGTGCCTGCGGGCTGGCGGCGCCGCCGGCTGACGACTTCGGTTGCTAGCACGCTGGGGATCGATCTTGCCCCGGTGTCGAGGGTTGCCTAAGCTCCCCGCTCGCGCGCCGGATTGCGCGCGGTGAATGCCATCCCACGCCCGTGCCCAAGGAGGGGCGCCGTGCAACGTCTACTCATGCTCGCGATGCTTAGTGCGCTGCTGGGTGGCGGGTACATGTTCACGCAGGGGATGAGCGTCGGCGACCTGCAGAAGGTCGTCTCGGCTGGCAAGCAGGCCGCGCAGCAGTACTCTTCCAATGGCCAGGGCGGCGGCCAGCCGGCCTACCAGCCGCAGTCCCCGCCGCCGATGTCCCCCAGCGCGGCCGGCTACGTGCCGTCGCAGCCGGCGGCGGGCTCGACCATCCGCATCGGCAGCTACAACATCGAGAAGTTCGGCGACAAGAAGGCGAGCAACCCGTACGTCATGCGGACCCTCGGCGCGATCGTCAAGAACCTCGACCTGGTCGCGATCCAGGAGATCACCACCCAGGACGAGTACTTCATCGACAAGTTCCTGGAGCAGTACGTCAACAACACCGGTCGGCGGTACTCCCGTGTGGTCGGGCCGCGGCTCGGCCGCAGCTCCTACAAGGAGCAGTACGCGATCCTCTACGACACCAACACCATCGAGTTCAACCCGCAGCTCAACTACACGCTGCAAGACTACGACGACCTGCTGCACCGCGAGCCGCTGGTCGCGATGTTCCGCGCCCGGGCGGCGCCGAACCCAGACGACCGCTTCAGCTTCGTGATCATCAACGCGCACACCGACCCCGACGAGACCGCGCAGGAGTTCGACGCGCTCGCCCAGGCGTACCTGGCGGTGCAGCGGAGCAGCGTCATTGGCGGCCAGCAGGAGGACGACATCATCCTGCTCGGCGACCTCAACACCAACGTCCCCGCGGCCAGCCCGTACCGCAACGACCCCGGCAGCCGCAGCCTGCGGCCCTCGGACCTCGGCGGGCTGGGGCGGTTGTCGTACCTGTACCCCGTGATCCGCAACCAGGCGACCAACACGTCGGGCAGCAAGCTGAACGACAACCTGCTGATCCACCGTGGCGCGACGGTCGAGTTCACCGGCCGCTCCGGCGTGATCGACGTGCAGGGCGTGTGGGGCCTGAGCCCCGACCAGGCGCAGCTGGTGTCTGACCACCTGCCGGTGTGGGCCGAGTTCAGCGTCTTCGAGAGCGGCGCCCCCGGCCGCATGGCGACCCGGCCCGTGCAGCCGACGCGGTAACGCGGTGCGTCAACCGCGCCGACGCCCTCCTAGTCTCGTCCGCTCGGCGGGGCTTTTCTCGGTCAGACCACACGCTACAGGCCGAGGGTTGGCCTCGCGATCGATCGCGTTTGCGGCTTACGACTTGCGATTGAATACCGGCCCGAGAGGTGGCTGTTTTATGCCAAGAACCGGTTGGCGGATGATTGTCTTGGCGTTGCGCCCGTGCTAGTTTCGTGGCGCTACCGCGGTGGTCGATCTTTTCTGAAGTCCGCATCTGTAACCGGGAGGTTCCTGCCATGCGCCGCCAATGTCTCTGTGCAATTGTTGTGCTGGCGATCGCCAGCGCTGCCCCGGCCGCGGAGTTCAACCGCTCCTCGCTCCCGATCACGCAGCCGCCGTTCAAGGGCAAGATCGGCCTGACTCCGGCGGAGTCGACCAAAGACTTCCCCGCCCAGGTCGCCGCTCCGAAGGGCGCGCCCAACGTCCTGGTCATCCTGACCGACGACGTCGGGTTCGGGGCGAGCAGCACCTTCGGCGGGCCGATCCCGACCCCGACCTTCGAACGGCTGGCGCGATCGGGGCTCCGCTACAACCAGTTCCACACGACCGCGCTCTGCTCGCCGACCCGGGCGGCCTTGATAACCGGCCGCAACCACCATCGCGTCTCGACCGGAGTCATCATGGAGGCCGGCGTCGGCTACCCCGGTTACAACACGCTGGTCCGTAAGTCGTGCGGCACGATCGGCCAGATCCTCAAGTACAACGGCTACAACACGTCGTGGTTCGGCAAGAACCACAACGTGCCCGACTGGCAGTCCAGCCAGGCGGGGCCGTTCGACCTGTGGCCCACCGGTTTGGGATTTGAGTACTTCTACGGCTTCGTCGGCGGCGACACGAACCAGTGGGCGCCCGCGCTGACGGAGAACACCCGTCCGATCGAGCCCCCCGCCAACGACCCCGACTACAACTTCGACGTCGACATGGCCAACCGCGCGATCGCATGGATGCGGATGCAGAACGCCGTCGCGCCCGACAAGCCGTTCTTCTGCTACTACGCCACCGGCACGGCCCACGCGCCGCACCACGCCCCCAAGGAGTGGATCGACAAGTTCAAGGGCAAGTTTGACCAGGGCTGGGACCAGGTCCGGGCCGAGACCCTCGCCCGCCAGAAGAAGCTAGGCGTCGTGCCCGAGGGGACGCGGCTGACGGAGCGTTCGGAGGGGATCGCGGCCTGGGACTCGCTGAACGACAAAGAGAAGGAACTCTACGCCCGCATGATGGAGGTCTACGCCGCCGCGCTCGCGCACGCCGACCACCAGTTTGGCCGCATCATCGACGCGATCAAAGAGTCGGGCGAGCTCGACAACACGCTGATCATCTACATCCAGGGCGACAACGGCGCCAGCGCCGAGGGCAGCGCTCAGGGCCTGCTCAACGAGATGACGTTCTTCAACAACATCGAGGTGCCGTTCGACACCGTTTACGAGCAGAGGGCCGAGCTCGGCGGGCCGATGGCCTTCAATCACTACCCGATCGGCTGGGCCCACGCCATGGACTCGCCATTCCAGTGGACCAAGCAGGTGGCGTCGCACTTCGGCGGCACCCGCAACGGGATGGTGATCTCGTGGCCCAGCAAGATCAAGGAGGCGGGGCGGGTCTGCCCGCAGTTCCACCACGTGATCGACATCGCGCCCACGATCCTCGAGGCAGCCGGCCTGCCCGCGCCCGAGTCGATCGACGGCGTCACCCAGGAGCCGATGGACGGCGTCAGCCTGGCCTACACGTTCACCGAGCCGAAGGCCGAATCGAAACGCACCACGCAGTACTTCGAGATGTTCGCCAACCGGGCGATCTACGACAACGGCTGGGTGGCGTGCACCAAGCCGCCGATCGCGCCGTGGGTGAGCGTCGCCGACCCGGTCGACATCGTCGAGGGGTATGAGTGGGAGCTGTACAACATCAGCGAGGACTTCTCTGAGTCGAACAACGTGGCGTCGCAGCACCCGGACAAGCTCCGCGGGCTGCAGCGGCTGTTCTACATCGAGGCGGTCAAGAACGACGTCCTGCCGCTGGACAACAGCAAGGTTGAACGGCTGGACGTCACCAACCGCCCGAGCCTGACCCGCGGCCGCGACGAGTTCACCTACTACGACGGCATGACCCGCATCCCAGAAGGGTCGGCGCCCGACATGAAGAACAAGTCGTTTGGCATCACCGCCGTGGTCGAGGTCCCCGAGGGGGGCGCCGAGGGCCTGCTGATGACCCAGGGGGGCCGCTTCTGCGGACTCGGGTTGTACCTGCTCGAGAGCAAGCCGGTGTTCGTCTACAACCTGGCCGACGTCGAGCGGTACCGCGTGGAGTCGCCGCAGCCGCTTGGCCCGGGCGAGCACGTCGTGACGCTCGACTTCCGCTACGACGGCGGCGGTGTCGGAAAGGGGGGCGTTGCGACGCTCAGTGTGGACGGCAGCGAGGTCGCGTCAAAGCAGCTCCCTCGCACCATCGGCTACCGCATGTCGCTCGACGAGACCCTCGACATCGGCGAGGACACCGGCACGCCCGTGAGCGAGGACTACCAGGTCCCGTTCAAGTTCACCGGCGAGATCGACAAGGTGACCATCAAGATCTCCGACCACGAGCTCACCGACGAGCAGCTCCACGAGTACCGCCAGCAGCAGGTCAAGGCGGCGCTGTCGCGGTAGGCAGGCCCTGCCAGCGGCCTCCGCGATTGCCGGCGAAAAGGCGATACGCCAGTCCTTTGGTTGGCGATGATGCCGAGGGACTTCTGGGTGTCGACTTGGTAGAATACGCAAAGCGGCAAGCACCGCCAAACGGCGCGGGCCGGCGTCGTTTTCTTTTGGCGACGAGTGCCGGCCGCGCGGTCCCTTCGGGCGAACCCGACCAACGCAAAAAGGCCAGGCGATGAACGCGTCCCATCAGGTGTCCAAGCACGCGAAGGAGCTGGAGCAGGCCAACGAGATCCTGCGGGAGTGGAACCGGCAGCAGCTGGTCGTGGCGGCCTACATCGCCTTCCCCGCCGCCGTCGGCCTGATCTTCGCGCTAGCCTTTACCGGCCTCCTGGGCGGCGCCGCGCTGCCGGTGGGGTGCGCGCTGGGACTGACGGCCGGGGTTGCGCTGTGCCGCGATCTGGTTCGCAGCCGCAGCGGCTCGCTCTGGATAGCTTTTGCGCTGGTCGCGCTGTTGTGGCTCGCTGCGATCGGCGTGGCGTTGATCTCACTGCTGTGAGTGCAAGCGGCGAACGGCGTTGGCTATCGGTCTTGTTCTGCGATCTCGAGTGGCCCCGCTGCTGTTAGGTGCCTGCGCTGGTGCCTGCGCTGGTGCGTCGCGTAGTAAGTTCCTCGTCGTTCCGAAGCGATTTGTCAGTCGACGCGAACACTTGTGCTACTCTCATCGGCTACGAACCAACCGTGCTGGGTTCAATCGCGTACTCAATAGACGAGGCAACACAATGATTCGGCTTCTTGGCGTGTTTGCCGCGTTTGTGGGCGCGGTGGTTGTTGCGGCGGAGCCGCGCCCTTTGCTGGTGATTCAGGAGCGGGACCCGTGGCGCATGGTTATGGGGTCGGACAGCGCCAAGTTTGTACTCTACGACGATGGTTCGATCATCTACCTCCGATCCGAACCGATTCCGGGCGATCCATTTGCGCGGCGGACCGTGGCGGACGCCAAGGCCCAGGTCGAGAAACTGCTCGGCTTCGATATCGCCACCGCCGAGGACAATTATGAGCTTACGTGGACCACTGACCAGGTGACGACTACAGTTTGGACCCCTGCTAAGCAGATCCGCATCTACGGTAATTGGCGAGAGCGGCCTGCTAGGGGAGACCGCGAACAGTGGGCGACTCTTCCGGCCGAGCTCCGACAGGCGCTGACGCGGATAGAAGAGCAACGCGAGGCTGAGGGCAAGCCGTGGCTCCCAGAGTCGATCGAGGTGATGCTGTGGCCTTACGGAAACGCGCCCCAGGAATCAATTGTCTGGCCGGCCGCGTGGCCAGGCCTCGACGCCCCCACAACCCTCAACCGCGAGAATCTCTATCTTGTCTTCATGCCGTCGGAGCTGCTCCCGGATCTCCAGAAGTTCTTGGCGGCGCGGAAGCGAAAGGGCGCCGTGTTGATCGGAGGCAAGAAGATGTCGGCTGCTTACCGATTCCCGTTTGTCGGAGAGCAGGCTTGGATGCCGTGATGGCGAACCTGTCGGAACAAACGACTCTGGCGCGCCTACTAGCCACCAACATCGCCGTTTGCAGAGCACCCGTACGCGTATTCGACCCCACCGCGTGACTCGCTTCGACAACGAACTCGGAAAGACTCGCGGGCCGCGGCCGGTGGTGACGAGTCTCAGCGTGGCAACCGCATCGGGCGAGCGCGTTTCAACCCGCTATTATCGCAATGACTTCTGCATCAGGACGTGGGCAATGCCGACTTCCTCAAACTCCTGGCCAACCTGCCGATAGCCGAGCTTGCGGTAGAAACCAGCGGCCGGCACGCGGGCGTGGAGCCGCACGTTCCTGTAGCCCCGTTGGAAGAGCTCTCGCTCGAGCGATTCAATCAGCTTGCGCCCATGGCCCCGCCCCTGCGTGTGCCGCACGACCGCCATCTGCCGGAGCTTAACCTCGCTCGGTGAGATCGGCTTCGCCACCACGCACGCCTGCAGCTCATCGCCCTCGAAGAGCCCGAAGTGCAGCTGGTTGGCCTCGAGGGCGAGCTCCTCCTCGTCGAGGCTGAGTCCGAGCGGGGCTCGCAAGACCTCTTGCCGCAACCTGCACGCGTGGCGGTAGTCGTCAGAGCTGTGGGCAATTTCGCGAAACTGTAGCATCGGGGGCGATGTCCTCTGCAGAGCAACCAAGCGGGCAGAAGCCGAGCGTTTGGCTTCGACTTACGCCGTCGCGAGCGTGAAGCAGACCGCACGGCTTTAATCCTCCTCGTACGCCTTGCCTGCCTTGTACCGTTTCAGACATTTTTTCATGTGAGCTTTCTCTTCCTCGGGCGCCGAGTCGAGAGCCTTGCGCTGACACTCGACGGCGTCGTCGAAGCTGCCTTGCGCCGCGTGGGCTGCTGCAAGCACGTAGTGGTCGTCGTATCCCATGTCACCTGAGAGTTTGCGAGACTCTTCCGCCAATTGGACGGCGCGTTCTCCATCACGGAATCGAACGTCGGAACAAGTTGCCAGAATCCAGGCGAGGGTTCTGTACCTCGTGGAATTTTCTGGGTCGAGACGGATGGACTCGTGGTAGTCGGCGATCGCCTCTTGGAAGCTGCCACTTCTCGTCCACGCAACTCCGCGGTTGTTGTACGCAGAGGGGTCGTCGGGGTCGAAGCGTATCGTTTCGGTGAAGTCAGCGACTGCCTTGGTGTACTCACCTAGCCTAGTAAACGTGTTGCCACGGTTGTTGTAGGCGTCGGCGTGCTGTGGGTCGCAGCGAATGGCCTCGCTGTAGTCCGCAATCGCTTTGTCGGGCTCACCTCTTCGATCCCAATTGAGGGCCCGATTGAAGTAGGCATCGGCGTATTGTGGATCGAGGTTGATGGCTTCGCTGCAGTCGGCGATCGCCTGGTCGTATTCTTCAAGTTCCGTCCACGCTTTGGCACGGTGATAGAAAAAATACTTTGCAGAGGAGTGCCTCGGTTCGAGACCAATCGCTTCGGAGTAGTCGGATACTGCCTTCGTGTATTCGTCTAATCGGGCCCAGGCACGTCCGCGGACGTAGTAGACAAGAGCGTCCCCGGGCGCGAGATCGATCGCTTTGGTGTAATCGGAAACTGCCTTCGTGTATTCGCCTTTCCGGGCCCAGGCACGCCCACGGTCGCTATACGCAAGGGCGTCCCCGGGGGCGAGGTGGATGGACTCGGTGAAGTCGGCGATCGCCTTGTCGTACTCCTCCTTCGTCATCCAGATCCGGCCACGGCTATGAAACGCGTACGCATCCACTGGGTTGAGGTGGATTGCCTCCGAATAGTCGTCGATCGCCTTGTCGTGCTCGCCCTTCACGGCCCAACAGTACGCGCGGCTTAGGTAGGTATGGGGGGACTGGGGGTCGAGTCGGATGGCATTGGTGAGGTCATCAATCGCATCGTCGTGATCACCTTGTTCAGACCGAAGGCGGCCACGACTGCCTAACGCGTACGCGTCTTGCGGGTCGAGAGCGATGGCCTCTGAATAGTCGTCGATTGCCTTGCTGTCCTTTCCTTGCATGGACCAGGCGTAGGCGCGGTTTTGGTAGCAGTCGGGAGAGGTTGGATCGAGATGGATGGCCGCCGTGAAGTCGGCGATCGACTTGTCGTGCTCACCAGCCTTCCCCCAGGCCCTCCCGCGACCGCAGAGCGCGAACACGTCCTGTGGGTCGAGTTGAATGGCTTTGTTGTAGTCGGCGATGGCCTTGTCGTGCTCGCCGTTCTGGCTCCAACTGAAGCCGCGGTGCACATAGGCGACGGAATCATTCGGATCGAGAGCGATGGCTTCACTGAAGTCGGCGATGGCCCTGTCGTGCTTACCGAGCTCTCTCCACCTAGACCCCCGTTCGATGTAGGCGACGCAATCACTTGGTTCTAAGCGAATAGACTCGTCGCAACCTGCAATGGTTGCATCGTGCTCGCCCATTTCACTCATGTTCGTCAACTCACGCGTTTGGCAACGTGTTGCTCTTTGAAGGCAGTCGTGCTGGCGCCATCGCCAAGTTGGAAACCAGTAACTCGAGGGTAATTGTAACCTTCACGCAACACGACGTGAAACAGGATCAGGTCTCATGGGGGGGGAGGCAGGGGCACTGCTGCTTGGCGAACTTGGCGTCCTGGCGGCTCGTTCCCTCCCAGCCCTGACGTTCCTGGCCGCCCGCAAGAACTTCTCCATTTCGTTGTAGAAAGTAGGCCACCCAGCGCGGTAGATTACACGCACAACTGAGGCATCGAGCAGAGCTCAGGGCGGTCGCCGTCCGAGAGTATCCAGCAGAGCCCGGCCCGAGGGAGCGTCGCTAACCATGCGGCGCCCTTCGGGCCGGGCTTTTTTTGTGCCCGTACCGAAAACGGAGCGAAAGGAACGCCGTGAAACGCGTCGTGAAAACACTGGCCGAGGCCGCGCCCGATATCCACGATGGCGACCTCTTGCTGTTCCGCCGCCGGGGGCTGATTGCGATTGCGGGTCGGGGTGAGCACGCGCACGCCGCCAAGGCGGTCCGCTGGGGCGACGACCTGTACTGCGTCGAGGTCCGCGAGTGGCACGGCGGCCGGGCGGTGACGCTCGCCAGCCAGGTGGGGCGCTACCCCGGCCGCATCGACGTTTTCGCCGCCAACCCGCGGCGGCGGTGGCCCGAGTACGACCGCGCCGCCGCCGCCCGCTACATGCGGCGGCTGGCGGGCTGCGACTACGGCTACGCGGCCGTGCTGCGGGCGGCGCTCTTGCACTTGCCCGTTGTGCGGGCGCTCGTCAGGCCCCAAACCGAGGACGATGCGGCCAAAGACGACGCGTCGGACCAGCGGCCGCCGTTCTGCAGCCAGGCGTGCGCCATGGCCGACCGCGTTGCGGGCGGGGTCGACCCGACGCCGCACTTGGCCGACCGGCTGACCGAGCCGGCCGATCTGGCCCGCAGCCCGTTCTACGAGTACCGATTCACCCTCTGTGGAGGCGATCAATGACCCGACGACGCAACAGTCGCCGCGAGTTCGAGTTGGCCGTGCTGGTCGCCCTGACCGTGGCCGCCGCGTTGGCGATCGTGGCGAGCTGCCGCGGGCAGTGTCCCGGCGGCGTCTGCCCCGCACCTAATGCTCAGCGGCCGCCGCAGCGGCCAATACAGTGGAGCGAGGTCCAGCTCGGACCGCTGCTGTCGGCGGCCATCTGCCGCGTGACGAATCACCACGATGGCCACCACGCCGGCAGTGTGGAGCTCGGCACAGGCACGCTGATCCGCGGCCGCGACGGCCGGCCCTACGTGCTGACCTGCAGCCATTTGTTTGACGCCGGCGTCGGGCGGATGACGGTGCGATTCGCCGGCGGGGGAGAGACGCCGGCCTCGATTGTCGCCCGCGACACGGCGCACGATGTAGCGTTGCTGGCGACGAACGCGGCCGCCACGCCGGTTGCGCACGCCGAGTACCAGAACGACCGCACGCTGGTCGCCGCCGGCCTGGGAGGCGATGGTCGCCTGCGGGCGGTGCGCGGCGACGCGGCCGGCAAGTCCACGCCTAACGGGGCCCGCTACCCGAGTGTCGTGATGCACGGCGCGGTGCGGCCGGGCGACTCCGGCGGGCCGCTGCTCAATGCCGAGGGGCACGTGATCGGCGTGGTGTGGGGCGCCCGCGGGAAGACGACCTACGCGACGGTCGGCGAGCCGCTCAGGGAGCTGCTGGAGCGGCTGCCACCAATTGAAGCGACGCCGCACGAGCCACGCGTCGCCGCCAACCCGCCCCAGATCGCACCGCCTCCCGAGTGCCGCTGCGAATGCCAGTGCGCCGGCGACTGCGTGCAGCGCGGCGACCTCGACCGCTACGCCACGCTGGCCGACCTCCAGCGGATCGGCGTGCAGGGCGAGCGGTCACCGCCGCCCGCCGTTGACGCGGGGGGTGGGCACGGCGATTTGCTCTCGGGCGTGCTCGCCGCAGCGGCGACGGCGCTCGGCATCGGCGGTCCCGCAGGGGTGGCGTTGTTCGCCGCCAAGTTGCTGCTGCGGCGCCGCACCTCGCGATCGAGTCAGAGCCGCGGCCAGGGAGGTCCGCGCCGCGGCAGGTTTCCGCGCAAACCGGCAACGCCCGACCGACCAGCAGCAGTACGAGTGGAGCCAGCAAGAGAGCCGCCCGATCGCCGTTGACACCCCTCCGCCGCCCCCGGCCGTAAGGCGCGAGACGCACTACGTCCCCTACGAGAACGACCGCTTCGCTCGCGCGCACCAATGGGCCAGCGAACAGGTCGCCCGCAAGTTCCCCGGGGCGGTGGAGGTTTTGACCACGCTGGACTCGTTGATCAAGCAGCAGATGAACGGGAGTGACAGCTAATCCCCCTCCCCGGCAGGGGGAGGGGTTAGGGGAGGGGGCAGAGTTTTCCGGTAGTTGGGGCTTCCCTGTACGAGCTCCCAAAGGATAAGCCACAGGCGTGGATTGTGGTCCTCCAACCCCCTCCCTCAATCCCTCCCCCTGCCGGGGAGGGAGGACACGCTTGCGACCCGTGAGCTCGCCAACTACTTCGCACGACCCACAGCACTTCACCCAACAAGGAATCAACCATGCCAATCACCAACACCGATGCGGTCCTGTGGTACAACGTCGGCGTCTTTGGCGACGCCGGGTACGCGGTGCCCAATTGGTCGAACGACGTCGGCAGCCTCAATCCGCAGGTGCTCGACTGGGTCGAGCTGGTGGGACGCAACCTGTTCCACATCATGCACCACGAGGACGCCGACCTGCGGATCCCGCCGTCGATCAACACCTGCAAGCGGGTGCACAAGCTGTACCTCCGCGCGGCAAACATCCTGGCCGGCAGGGCCGTGCCCGCGGGCGTCGACAACATGGAGGTCCGCCACGCCCGGCCCGCCGGCGAGGTGTTCCGCGTCTACCCGGTGCCGTACTTCAAGGTCCGCAACCCGTTCCTGCGGCGGTGGGCGGGGCTGATCTTGGTGTCGCTTTCCGAGGCCATGCAGCACACCGAGAACCGCAAGGAGATGGAAATCTCCACTGCGTTCGCCGGCACGGTCGGCCAGTACGTGCGGCGGGTCTACACCAACATGGCGATCGAGCTGTTCGGCAAGACCCGCGAGGCGGCCATCGCCGACGGCTTCGCGCTGACCGACGCCGACCTCGCCGCGTACAACCCCGGCGCGTTCTTCACCTCGACCGAGATGGTCGACACCGTGCCGCGGCTCGACCGCGTGTTCACCGAAGACCGCCTCGAGGTCCTGGCCGAAGGGATCTCCGTCACCGAGCTCCCCGCCGACATCGGCCCGTGGCCGACCAACCTGACCAACTTCTACAGCGGCGTGCGGAGCGATGGTGTGATGCCGGGGGCGACGAGCGGCGGCAGTGGCGCTACCGCTGCGCCGATCATCCCCCCGGCGCCGTAACGGGAATCCCCCTCCCCTGAAGGGGGAGGGGTTAGGGGAGGGGGTAGTTTGTCCGTTAATACACGCCTTCCTGTACTAGTCCACGGCCTTTCTGACAGGCGTGCCGCTAGGTAATTCCTCACCCCACCTCCGACCCCTCCCCATCGAGGGGAGGGGGGACACGCTCGCAACTCGTGTACTCACTTCACCCCCTCCCACAGTGTTTTCGAAAAGCGGGCTCCCCCAGAGGGGGAAGGGACTAACGACGGCGAGGCGTAGCTCGCCGGCTACTCCAACCAACTCACACCCATGACCCGAGTCACCCACGACCGCGTGCGGCTGGCGCCTGCCGACTGGGGCGGGCTCTGCTCGCTCGCGTTGACCATTGCGATGCTCGTCGGCGCGACGCTCTACAAGGTGCACGACGCCGCGGCGGCGGTGCGGGCGCGGCAGGCGCGGATCGACGCCGAGCTCTCGCACCTCGACACGCAGGTCAAACGCCTGCAGCAGGACGTGCGGCTGCTATTGAGAAAGGACGAACCATGAACGTACGCGACCGCGTGACCGAACTCCGCCGTGTGCCGGCGGGCTGCCTCACGCCGCACCCGCTCAACTGGCGGACCCACCCCCAGGGGCAACGGGCGGCGATGCAGGCCGTGCTGGGCGAGCTCGGCTACGCCGCCGCGCTGGTCGCCCGCGAGCTGCCCGACGGATCGCTGCAGCTGATCGATGGGCACCTGCGGGCCGAGGTGACGCCCGACGCCAGCGTGCCGGTATTGCTCGTCGACCTCGACGACCTGGAGGCGGCCAAGCTGCTCGCCACGCACGACTCCATCGCCGCGCTGGCCGGCGTCGACCGGGAGTCGCTCGACGAGCTGCTCGGCCGCGTCGAGACCGAGAGCCCCGAGCTGCAGGCGGTGTTCGACGGGCTGGCCGCGCAGGCAAACCCGACCGGCGTCGACGTGCCGGCCAACCTGCCTGACCTCGACATCCCCGAGACCTACCAGGTAGTGGTCGACTGCCGTGACGAGGCCGAACAGTTTGAGGTGTACCAAGCCATGCGAGAGGAGGGACGCAAATGCCGCGTGTTGACGCTGTAGTTGAGTGCCCGGTGCACGACTCGTTCCGGGTGCAGCAGGCCGCAGGCTTGTTCGACGTGCCGCTCGGCGAGCGGGCGAGCGAGCGGTTCACGGTCGAACTTCCCGACCTGGCAGACGACTGGCAGATCGGCCTGATTGTCGGCCCGTCAGGAAGCGGCAAGACGACCGTCGCCCGCCACGCGTACGGCGAGCGGCTATTCAAGTCGGCCGACTGGCCGGCCGACCGCGCCGTGGTCGACGCCTTTGACCCGTTGCCGGTCCGCCAGACGGTTGGCCTGTTCACGGCCGTCGGGTTCAGCTCGCCGCCGTCATGGGTCAAGCCGTATCGAGTTCTATCGCGGGGGGAGCAGTTCCGCTGCGACCTGGCCCGGGCATTGGCCATTGCGGATTGCAGATTGGGGACTGTGGATTCATCGGATTCTGCCCCAATCAAATCCGCCATCCGCAATCCCCAATCCGAAATCCCCCTGGTCGTGTTCGACGAGTTTACGAGCGTCGTCGACCGCAACGTGGCGCGGGTCTGCTCGGCGGCGGTGGCGAAGGCAATCCGCAGCGGGCGAGTGCAGAAGCGGTTCGTCGCCGTGACCTGCCACTACGACGTCGCCGCGTGGCTGACGCCGGACTGGACGCTCGACATGGCCGACTGCCGGCTGGCTCGGGGGTGTCTTCGACGACCGCGCATCCGATTGGAGATCCATCGCTGCCGGCTGGAGGCGTGGCGGCTGTTTGCGCGGCATCACTATCTGACTGGCTCGCTCGCCCCGCAGGCCCGCTGCTACCTGGCGACCTGGGATGGAGCGCCGGTGGCGTTCTGCGCGACGCTGCCGGTGATCGGCCGCAAGGGGCACCGGCGGTTCACGCGGATCGTCACGCTGCCGGACTACCAGGGGATCGGTATCGGCTCGCGCGTCGTCGAGGCGGTCGCGCAGCTCCACCGCGAGGAGGGCCTGCGGATCAGCGTCACCAGCAGCCACCCGGCATTGATCCAGCATTGCAAGGCGTCGCCCTACTGGCGGACTTCGAACGTGAAACGCAATCGCCAACGCCACGCCGGCACGCACCTGCACCCCAACTACCGCGACTGCACCGGCCGGATGGTGGTGTCGTTTGAGTACGTCGGTCCCACGGCTGGCGCCGTGGGCTGTTCACCATCCAAACCCGAATTGCGTAGCCAACCAAATCCTAGCCCACGGCGCCAGCCGTGGGACTGAACGACATCGCACACAAATGCCAGAACTAACCGAACAACAGAAGCAAGACCTCTGCAACCTAGCCGCGGTCGGCTGCCGCCGCGAGACCGCCGCGCGGTTCGTCGGCCGCACCGTGGCCGAGATTGCCGAGGTCACGGAAGCCGATCCCGAGTTCGCGGTGCGGCTATGCCGTGCTGAGGCGACCGTCGAACTCGCCCACATGCGGTGTGTGCAACAGGCGATCCGGGACGAGAAGAACTACCGCGCCGCTATCTGGTGGCTCGAGAACGCCGCGCCCGAGGGCTACCTCCGCCGCACGACCGACGCGCTCAGCCGGGCCGAATTGAACAAGCTGCTCGCGGCGATTATCGCCGCCATCGAGAGCGAGGTGGCCCGTCCCGAGGAGCGTGACGCGCTCGCCGGGCGGCTCAGCGAACTCACCACGCAGCAGGACGACATCATCAAGGAGGGGCGTTCATGACAACCATCGGAGCATCCTTCCGGCCGCCTGGCTGGACCTCGCAGCGGGTCACAAGGGCGCTGCAGCAGGTCGCGCGAGCGGTGGCGGCCTCGGCGGCTGCGGTCCGTTCGGCAGACGCCGACGCGTCGCTCGACCTGCTGGCGTGGGGGCAGCGGTACCTGCCGCTGCATTTTTCCAAGCCGCCATCGGCCATGCACCGTTGGCTGGCCGAGCACGCCGACGCGATGCAGGCCAGCCGCGGCGCGAAGGTCAACCTAATCGGCCCCCGCGGCGGCGCAAAGAGCACGGTCGGCACGCTGGCGGCGGTGCTGCGGGCGGCGGTCACGGGGCGCGAGAAGTACATCTGGATCGTGTCGGCCACGCACAGCCAGGCCCACAACCACCTGGCGAACCTCAAGCACGAGCTGACCGACAACCGGCGGCTGGCGGCGGCCTACCCGGCGGCGACCGGGCCTGCCAAATGGTGGCGAGCGTCGTCAGTGCGGCTGGGGAACGATGTCGTGATCGAGGCGTTCGGCGTCGGCCAGCGCCTGCGGGGCCGCCGGATGGGCGCCGCGCGGCCAAGCCTGATTGTCTGCGACGACCTAGAGGACGACCGCCACATCGCCTCCGCCGCGGCCCGCGACGTCAGCCGGCAGTGGTTCTTCGGCACGCTGCTCAAGGCGGGGGCCGCGGGCACAAACGTCATCAACCTGGCCACCTCGCTGCACCGCGACGCACTCGCCCCGCGGCTGCACCAGACTCCCGGCTGGGCGTCGCGGGTGTTTGCGTCGATCGAGGAATGGCCCACCGAACAAAATCTCTGGGCCGAGTGGGAGCGGCTCTACTGCCTGCCCGACGAGGACGCCGCTCAGCAGGCCGCCGTGTACTACGAAGCGAACCGCGACGCGATGCACGCCGGCGTGCGGGTGCTGTGGCCCGAGTCGGAGGACCTGCTCGCGCTGATGCGGCAGCGGGTCGAGGGGGGCGTCACGGCGTTCGAGCGCGAGAAGCAGGGCTGCCCGATCGACCCCGAGCGGTGCGAGTGGCCCGCCGAGTACTTTGGCGAGCACGCCTGGTTCGACGACTGGCCCGACGGCCTGCGGCTGCGGGTGATGGCGCTCGACCCGAGCAAGGGCGGCGACGCCCGGCACGGCGACTACTCGGCTTATGTGCTGCTCGGCGTCGGCCCCGGCGGTGTGCTGTACATCGACGCCGACCTCGCGCGACGGCCGACCGCGCAGATGGTGGCCGATGGTGTGGGGCTGCTCGAGTCGTTCCGCCCGCGGTCGTTCGGCGTTGAGGCCAACCAGTGGCAGCAGCTCCTGGCGGCCGAGTTCCAGAGCGAACGCGCCCGCCGCGGCCTCTTGGGCCAGGCGATCGCCGAGATCCACAACCACACCAGTAAGGCGATGCGGATCCGCCGGCTCGGCCCGTACCTGTCGCAGCGCCGCTTGCGTTTCCGCCGCGGCTCCCCCGGCGCCCGGCTGCTGGTCGAGCAGCTGCAGGACTTCCCCCTCGCCAGCCACGACGACGGCCCCGACGCCCTCGAGATGGCCGTGCGGTTAGCAGAGGAAATCTGGCAGAGCGGGTAATGGGGCGACTTCAGAGCCTGTATGAATTACCGCCGCGACGCGGCGCAAAATCCCCCTCCCCTGTAGGGGGAGGGGTTAGGGGAGGGGGCTGAGTTGTCCGTTAGGGGCCGTAGTCCTGTGCCAAAAGCAATCGCTTGGCGCGTAGGCGGTCCGCTGTGGTGAGGCCAACCCCCTCCCTCAATCCCTCCCCCTGCCGGGGAGGGAGGACACATTCGCAATCCCTGCTCCTGCGTTCCCCGGCGAGGCGTAGCTCGCCGGCTATTTCCCATCGTCGACTAGGAGTTGCTCAATGCCCAACGACATCAACACCACCCTCAACCAACTCCGCAGCCGGCTCTCGGAAGCCTGCGGCGACCTGTGGCACGACTTTGTCGATCCCCGCGACGCGTACGCCGGCGAGGACGGCGAGTGGTGGGCGCCGCTGGTCGCTAGCGGCGGCGGTGGGCAGCGTGTCGACACGCCGCTCGACGAGCACGGCCTGGCCCGCCTGCGGGACGAGTGCCGGCGGCTGGCGGTGCACAACGAGTTCGCGATCAACGGCCACGAGAACCGCGTCAATTACATCGTCGGCGCGGGGCACGTCTACCTGGCGACGCCGCGGAAGGGCCGCCACGCGCCCGACGCCTTGGCGGGCCGGGTGCAGGCGGTGCTCGACGAGTTCCAGCACGAGAACCGCTGGCACAGCCGCCAGCAGGAGGTGGTCCGCCGCCTCGACCGCGACGGCGAGGCCTTCCTGCGGTTCTTCACCGCCGGCGGCGTGACCCGGGTGCGGGTGATCGAGCCCGACCAGGTCGCCGCGCCAGAGCGGGCCCGGCACGACCCGCGGGCGAGGTTTGGCGTCGTGACCGAGCCGGGCGACGTCGAACGCGTGCAGGGCTACTACGTCGACGGCCGCTTCGTGCCGGGCGGCGAGGTGCAGCACCGCAAGGCGAACGTCGACGCGAATGTGCGGCGCGGCCTGCCGCTGTACGCCGGCGTGCGGAGCAACCTCCGCCGGGCCGAGCGGCTGCTGCGGAACATGAGCGCGGTGGCCGAGGTGCAGTCGGCCATCGCCCTGATCCGCCGGCACCGCACCGGCACGCGGACCGGCGTCGAGCAGTTTGCCGACCAGGCCGCGTCCAGCACGCGGACCGACGCCGGCGGCCGCACCGAGCGGATCACGCAGTACGGCCCCGGCGCGATCCTCGACGCGCCCGCCGGGCTGGAGTACGAGTTCCCCGCCACCGGCATCGACGCGTCACGCTTCGTGGCGGTGCTGCAGGCGGAGCTGCGGGCGATCGCCGCGCGGCTGGTGATGCCGGAGTTCATGTTCACGAGCGACGCGTCGAACGGCAGCTACGCGTCGACGATGGTCGCCGAGGGCCCGGCGGTGCGGATGTTCGAACGGCTGCAGGCCAACCTGATGCAGGACGACTGCGAGGTGATGTGGCGGGTGATCGACAACGCCGCCAGGGCAGGGCGGCTGCCCCGTGATGTCCGGCAGCAGATCGAGATCCAGATCACCCCGCCGTCGCTGCACGTGCGTGACCCGCTGAAGGAAGCCCAGGTGAACAAGATCGCCCACGCGGCCGGCGTGCTTTCGCCCCAGACTTGGAGCCAACGGCTGGGGTTGGACTACGACCAGGAGCAGATGAACCTAAAGATGCACGAGCATCGAGGGGAGCAATAGCTAGTCGCTGCGCAGCAGCGGCGGCGGCGGCCGTAGTCCTCCTCCCCTAAAGGGGGAGGGGCTAGGGGAGGGGGCTGAACGTTCAGAACGTGGACGCGTTCCTGTACCAGCCGGTGTCCTTACGCCCTCGTCAGGAATGAGACATCGCGATTTGCGACCCGACCCCCTCCCTTGGTCCCTCCCCCTTCCGGGGAGGGAGATAGAAGCTCGCCGCTTCGCGGCTTGCTCTGATGCAGCAGTCACTTGGATTCACTCATTCACTTCGAGAGAAGCTCCACTTGCAAACCCAAACCCGGGGCCCCGGCGAGGCGTAGCTCGCCGGCTATTTTGGGTCGTTCTTGTACCCTCAAGCAAGGCCTCCACAAGATGTAGAAACGCCTACTTCTTTGTAGAAAAGAGCCGCGCGATGCAGAGAATAGAGAGCATGAGAACCACCCAAATGACAACACGATCGCGGGCGGAAAAAATCGGTCAGGCCCAGGTGGTGCTGACCGAGGTGTTGAGCAAAATCGCCCGGCCGGGGTACTTCGGCGTGGCGACCCTGACGGTTCACCTGCAGGACGGACACGTGCAGCAGGTGAAGGTGATGACTGAAAAGCAGATCAAGGTTTAACTCCCACTCCCTCCCCCTCTGGGGGAGGGCCGGGGTGGGGGCGCCCTGCTAGTGAGCATGACCCTTTGGTCCTAAAGCAGAGATCGGCCATGTAGCCAACGCACCCCCTCCCTAAACCTCCCCCAAAGGGGGAGGGGATTACTTAACGGTATCGAACGAGCCTGACCCAACTCAGGCATCCCCTTCGAGCCCACCCTGGCGCCCACGCGGCGCCTCGGTGGGCTTTTTTTGTGCCCCGAGCGAGGAACCCAATGCCCGAGACTTCTTCCCACCCCAACCCGCTGCAGGAGTTCGTCGACTCGCGCGACCAGCCGCTGCGGCTCGACCGCGCGGCGAGCGTGCTGCGGGGCGTCAAGCTGCTGGGGCTGCAGAGCCGCAACCAGCGGGAGTACCGCGAGGACGCCCTCCGCCGCGCGATGACGCTGTACGAGGGAGCCCGCGTGAACGTCAACCACCCTGCGGGCGACCCGCTCGCGCCGCGGGACTACCGCGACCGCCTGGGCGTGATCCGCGGGGTGGAACTGCGGACCGGCGAGGGCCTGTTCGGCTCGTTGCACTTCAATCCGAAGCACCCGTTGGCCGAGCAGCTCGCCTGGGACGCCGAGCACGCGCCGCACAACGTCGGGCTGTCGCACAACGTGCTCGCCCGCACATCGCGGCACGACGGCCGCACAGTGGTCGAGTCGATCGAGCACGTGCAGAGCGTCGACCTGGTGGCCGACCCGGCGTCCACCGCGGGCTTGTTCGAGCACCAGTCGCCAGCCGCTCCGGGTGACACGAACGCCGAACTCGAGCAGCAGGTCGCCGAGCTAACACAAGCGGTCGAGCGGGCCGAGCACTCCGCGCGGGTCTACCGGCTGCTGGCCGAGCACGGCCTGCGGCCGTCTACCGGCGCCGGCAAAGAAGGCGTCAGTGGCGGCGCCGCTGTCAGCGAGGCCTTTATCGCCGCGCTGCACGCGACCCGCGACCCTGCCGCACTAGAGCAGCTTGTGGTCGACCGGGCCCGGCTGCTCGACGAGGCGACCCGGGAGAGCTTCGGCCCGATGACGCTGTCGCGAGAGCAGCCGCTGCTCGGCGAGTCGGCGCCCGAGCCGGTCAGCACCGGCGACTTTGTCCGGGCGATCACGCGTTCCAAGTAGCCGCTGGTTCTCCGAGCCGGCGGCAAACGCGGAGGAGCCGCGGCGCTTAGCAATGACCCCTGTTTTGTCTTCTACGAGAGGAGCCCCTTCTATGGCGAACACAATGCGATGGCGCTACGGCGCAACCAACCCCGTGGTGCTGGCGGTCGACTCGGCGACCGTCATCGAGATTGGCGACCTGGTGTATCTCGCCACCGACGACGCCCGTCCGGCTGGCGACCAGCTCGACCAGGGGACCGAGTCGCTCAACCAGCAGACGCTGCACGCCGAGTTTGCCGGCGTGGCGATGCAGCACAGCGCCGCGGGCGACACCCAGCCGATCCGCGTCGCGACGACCGGCGTGTTCGATTTCCCGTGCGACGCGGCGACCTTCGAGGTCGGCGACCTGATCGGCCCGATCGAGAACGCCGCCGGCGACGCCCTCGAGAACCAGAAGGTCAAGGCCGTGGCCGGCATCGGCGCTTCGGTCGGCCGCTGCGCCGCCCGCGCGCCCGACGCCGCCACCCGCGTGCTGGTCGACGTCGTCAGCAGCCTGATGCGCGGCGGCGTGCAGGCCGTGGCGTAGTTCACAACAAATCCCCCTCCTCTTGATGGGGAGGGGCTAGGGGAGGGGTGAGGACCCGCGAGGCAGGTCAGCCTTGAGTGCTTGTTTGGGCAAACCACGTCCGAACTTCTCCCCCCACCCTAACCCTCCCCACGAGGGGGAGGGGATGGACATCTTTCATTTCTATCAGGAAACAAACCTATGCTGAACTATCGCGAACTCAAACGCCGCTACGACCTCGACGGCCCGCAGCAGACGGTCGAGCACCTCACCACCGCGCTCGAGGAGCAGCAGCTCCGCCCCGAGGACTTCAGCCTGCGGGACCTGGCCGAGGCGCTCGTGCCCGACGGGCGCGAGTGGGTCCGGACGCTCGACCCGCGGGCCGACTCGGTCAGCCTGCGAGAAGCCGGCGACGGCGTCGACGTGACCGCCTTCCAGAATGTCGCGGGCCAGGTGGTGCGGTCGAAGGTGCTGGCCGCCTACCAGCAGGAGGCGTTCGTCCTCTCCAAGCTGGTCGACACCATTCCGACGCGGCTCGACGGCGAGAAGATCCCCGGCGCGACCCGCGTCGCCGACTCGATCGACCAGGTCGAGCCCGGCATGCCGTTCCCGAGCCTCGGCTTCGGCGAGGACTACATCGAAACGCCCTCGACCTCCAAGCGTGGATTCATCGTGCCGGTGACCCGCGAGGCGGTCTTCTTCGACCGCACCAACCTGGTGCTCTCCCGGGCGGCCGAGGTGGGCGAGATCCTCGGACTGAACAAGGAGAAGCGGCTGCTCGACCTGCTCGTGGGCGTCACCAACAACTACAAGCACAACGGCGTCGCGTACGACACGTACCAGGCGAGCACGCCGTGGGTCAACGAGCTGACGGGCAACGCGCTGGACGACTGGACCAACGTCGACGCGGCCGAGCAGCTGCTGGCGGACATGCTCGACCCGGCGACCGGCGAGCCGGTGCTGCTGGGCGCGACGCACGTGCTGGTGATGCCGGCCTACCGGCACGCGGCGCACCGCGTGTTCAACGCGTCGGAGATCGCCTACACCGGCTCCGGCAGCGGCACGACCACCAGCGCGGCCAACCCGCTGGGCAACTACACGGTGAAGGAGAGCCGGCTGGCCTACCGACGGGTCATTGCTGCGGGCGAGGCGGCAGCCGACGCCAAGAAGTGGTGGTTCCTGGGCGACCTACGCCGCGCGTTCGCCTACATGGAGAACTGGCCGATCACGGTCACCCAGGCGCCGGTCGGCAGCGAGGCCGAGTTCACCAACGACATCATGCTCCGCTTCAAGGCGAGCGAACGCGGCGCCGCCGCGGTGCTCAACCCGCGGTACGTCGTGAAGTGTACGGGCTAGGTCGAGCGTTGAACGCGGCCGAGTAGTTTGCCCTACGGAATCCCCCTCCCCTGAAGGGGGAGGGGTTAGGGGAGGGGGCTAAACGTTCAGGACGAGAACGTGCTCCTGTACTCGATGCTTTTTACGGCACTCGTCAGGAATGGGACATCGCGCTACACGACCCGACCCCCTCCCCCATAAAGCCAGAATTGGCCCTCCCCCTTGGGGGAGGGAGATGAGTTCGCGCCGCTGCGCGGCTTGCTGCGATTGGCAATGCCGCGTTGAATCGCACCTTCCGCCTTCGATGACGTTTGCTCGCTGATCCTCACCCCACCCCCCAGCCCCTCCCCATCAAGGGGAGGGGAGCTAATCCCTTCCTCCCCCATTGGGGGAGGGGATTTTTAAGGAGCCCGACTCATGCCAACCGACGCGACCCAACTCCAAACCATCCGTCAGCAGACGCTGGACCTGATTGAGGAGATCCGATTGAACCCCAAGCCGACCTACTGGCTCGACGGCCAGCGGGTGCACTGGCAGGAGTACGTCGAGTCGCTCGAGCGGTCGGTCGACTGGTGCGACAAGAAGCTGTTCGAGTGCGAGGTGTTTGAAATCCGTAGCCAAGGAGTCTGTCGCTGATGACCGTACTGAATGCAGAAGCTGATTTTGCGAGCGTGATCGATGGCCTGCAGTCGGTCACCGTGCAGCGTGAAGCGGGCGGGTCGGTTGTCGTGGCCGCGGCTCGGCTGGTGAGTCGCGCGGTGGGCGAAGAAGACTCGTCGGGCGGCGGGGTGCTGATCGAAGACCTGGTGTGGGACCTTCCGTGGCCAGACGGCGCCGCGTCGATCGACGTCGGCGATGAGATCGAGCACGGCGCGAGCGGCAGCTGCGTCGTGCTGCGGGTCGAGCAGCGTGGGCCGGGCGTGCGGTACCGCTGCACGGCCCGCGACGTCACCATCAGCGATGCGACCAGCGTGCTGGTGGACCTCGAGAGCCCGGTCTGGGAGGACCTTGGCTCCGGGCCCGAGATCACCGGCTGGACCACGATCGCCGCCGACGTGCCGGCCCACATCCAGCCGGCGGTTGTCGAGCACGACTACAGCGGCGACCCGACCGTGTCGGCCAGCACGTTCACGGTTTCGTGCGAGGCGGTCGACGACCTCGAGCTGTGCGAGCGCGTCGTCGCGGCCGACGGGGCCGAGTACCGCGTCGACCGCGTCCTCGACGACGGCCGCATCGACAAGCTGCCGGTGCTGGAGGTGACCCAGACGGTTGCCGCGAGTTAGCCCTTTGTGACGCTACTCCGCTCGGGCGTGAGCCGAAAAACGAGGACCGGCTCGACGCGCGGAGTGGGGTGGAAATCAGGGTTGTCGTGACGCGTCGTGCCTGCCCCCATTTCAAGATCACCGAGCGGAAGATCGCCGCACTAACGTCGTTTGGGAAGCGGCTCGATGTTGTTGACCTGGCGATCGATGTCGGTCACGCGGGCGTAGAGCACCTCGATCAGCGCCGCCAGCACCTCGGCCTGGTCGGACTCGAGCACGACGCGGGCGCAGTCCATCAGCTCGCGGTTGGCGTTGAGCCGCTGGGCCTCCAAGCGAACGCCCTCGGCGGTCAGCGCGCCGCCGACGCCGAACCGGCTGGCGAGCTCGGCGTAGTCGGCCGGCGTCCAGCCCGCGAACAGCTCGGGGTAGGCGGCCGCCTGCTCGGCGACCAGCGGGTTGGTCGCCAGGTCGAACGCCTCGGCGGTCATCCCGCTCGGCGCGGCGAACAGCTCTTCGGTCTCGACGCCGAGCGACTCGGCCAGCCGCTGCACGGTCTTGGCGTGCGGCTGCTTGTGACCCTGTGCGATGCCGCGGATGGTCCGCCCGTCGAGCCCCGACGCCGCCACCACGTCCTCGTACGTCAGCCCGTCACGCGCCATCAGCCGCCGCAGGTTGTGCGCGACCAACGCAGTGGGGTTCAGCGGAGAGTTGGCAAGCGGGCTCACGGCAGGCATGCTGGCTGGGGAACGGCCCGCCGGGTTGAGGGAGCTGGGTGTGCGGGCGATATACAAAGGTACACTCAGGCTGGGCGGCCGTCAAATCTGGGGCTGATTGGCCCGCGGTTGATCGGAGTCGTCATGAGAGCGTGGGTGCCGGGGGCGCTCCCGTAAGGGAAGCCCCCGACGCGTGCCGCACGGGGCTAGCTAGCTCCGGGGCTTCCGCTGCCGCGGAGCGCCCCGGGCACCCAATCGTGGTCTAAAACTCAACCACCATCCCATCCTCCGCCACGACAAGTTCTGCGAACGCCTCGCGGGCCATTGCTAGGTCGAGGGGCTGGTCGGATTCGCACATCGGGTTCATGTGCACCATGACGAGTTGCTTGGCGCCGGCGGCGGCGGCGTTCTGCGCGACGTCCGTCGCGCAGCTGTGGCCAGTGAGCTCGGCCCAGTCCCGCTCGTCGTCGTTGAAGTACGCCTCGTGCACCAGCAGTTCGACGCCCTGGATGTGCTCGAGGTACGCCGCGTCGGGCCGGGCGATGGTGTCGGTGACGTAAGCCAGGCTCCGTGCAGGCTCGGTGTCGGTCGCGGGCCAATCGAGTCGGTACCCGACCGAGCCGCCGGGGTGCTCGAGCGGAAACCAGGTCAACCTGCCACCCTGCGGCAACGCGACGCTGTCGGCGAGCGGCGTGAACGTGCAGGGCGGGGCGACCGGGAACAGCAGCTTGTTGAACAGGCACTGCTCGACAACTTCCAGCTTCTCGGGCTCACCGTGCACGCGGATGCGCCGGGCGCCCTGGCCGTCGAACAGGTTGAGCAGGCACGTGAGGCCGAACACGTGGTCGAGGTGCGCGTGCGACAAGAAGATGTCGAGCGACTCGGTCTCGAGGTGCTGCTGAATCTGATAAGCGGCCGTGCCGGCGTCGAGCACGACGCCGATCTCGGGTATCATCAGGCACGCGGTGTGGCGTCGGCGGTTCGGGAAGTAGCCGCCGGTGCCGAGCAGGGTGATTTTCATCTGATACCGCGACCTAAGATGGTAGTACGAACCACTCAATTGAGCGTTGCATGGTGATGGCACCGAAGCCGACCGGCGGAAGGCCGGTTTCCGTGCCCGAGGGCTTCCAGCCAGGAACTCATTTACCGCGCAACCATCAGCACTCAAGTCTAGCACGCCAGGCTCCAAGGCGACAATCAGGATGACCAGCACGACCCGATCCCGTATCACGCTCGCCCTCTCTGCACTCGTGGTCCCGCTGGGGGCCGCGTTAACCGGTTGCGGCGGCAGCGGCAGCAGCACTCCAGCCAAGCAGGAAGTGGTGGTCTACACCGCGCTCGACCAGGAGTTCTCCAAGACGCTGTTCGACGCCTTTACGCGGCAGACCGGCATCGAGGTCAAGCCGAAGTTCGACGGCGAGTCGACCAAGACCACCGGGCTGGTGGCGGCGCTGATCGCCGAGAAGGACCGCCCCCGCAGCGACGTGTTCTGGAACAACGAGGCCCTGCACACGCTGCGGCTCAAAGAGCTCGGCCTGTTGGCGCCGAGCCCGACAGCCGCCGCGGCCGACTACCCGCCCGAGGCCCAGGACCCCGCGGGGCTGTGGCACGGCTTCGCCGCCCGCGCGCGGGTGCTGATCGTCAACAACAACATCGTCCCCGAGGCGCGGCGGCCCGACTCGATCAACGACCTGGTCGACCCGCAGTGGTACGACCGGGTGGGGGTCGCCAAGCCGTTGTTCGGCACCACGGCGACCCACGCGGCGTGCCTGTTCGTCGCGCTCGGCGAGGAGGAAGCCAAGGCGTACTTCGAGGGCGTCAAGCGCAACGCGCGGATCCTGTCCGGCAACCGCCAAGTCGCCCGCGCGGTGGCCAGTGGCCAGCTGGCGTTCGGCCTGACCGACACCGACGACGCGATGCTCGAGGTTGAGTCGGGCGCGCCGGTCTCGATTATCTACCCCGACCAGCAGGACGACGAGCTCGGCACGCTGTTCATCCCCAACACGCTTTCGATGCTCAAGGGCTGCCCGAACCCTGGACCGGCGCAGCAGCTAATCGACTACTTGCTGTCGCCCGACATCGAAGGCCGCCTGGTGATGGGCCCGAGCGCCCAGATCCCGCTCAACAGCAAGACCGCAGCCAAGCCGCGGGTCGAAACCCCGGCGACCGTGAAGGCCATGGACGTCGACTTCGCGGCGGCTGCTGAGGCTTGGGACAGCGCGGCCGAGTTCCTGCGGGATGAGTTTACTGCCGGTAACTAGAGTCAGCGGCTCATGAAGCGTCGCGGCTACGCCGCGCATGATGCTGCTATTGCCGCGCCGGCACAGAGCAAGCCGCGCAGCGGCGCGACTTGATCTCCCTCCCCCATGGGGGGAGGGATTAAGGGAGGGGGTCGGGTTGCAAAGCACGTTGTCGCGCGCCTGACTATCGTCGAGCTGCTAGATCAATACAGGAGAGTTTTCAATTAACGGAGAATTCAGCCCCCTCCCCTAGCCCCTCCCCCTTCCGGGGAGGGGGATTTAGGCTCGCCGCTTCGCGGCTTGCTCTGAGCGCGCGGCGGAGCCGCGACGCTTCATAGTTCGCCACCAACTCAATACCCGTAATGGGCCGCGGCGTGGAGCTTGGCTTGCTCCTCTTCGTTCAGCCCTTCGATCTTCAACGGGTTGAAGCCGTGGTCGCGGGTGAGGTGGGTCCAGAAGGTCATGCCGCTGACGCCGGCCTCGGGGATCTCGACCGTGGTCATCCACTCACGGAGCTCCTCGGCGTTGAGGCTGCGGAGCCACTTGCTGGGGGGCCGGCCGTGGCGGGCGCGGCGGACGGCGAGCGGCTCGCCCGGATCGCTGGGCGGGTCGTCTGGTTCTGGGATCGGCTCGGCGTCGTCCATGACGGACTGCTTGCCGAAGCGCACCTCAGCGGGCACAAGCTCGTCGGGCAGGTAGCCTGTCTTCTCGGTGTACCGCTCGCCGTTGTGTTTCTTGATGGGCGTGGTGATGCCGGTCACCCGCCACTTGCCGTCGACGAGCTCCTCGCGCTCGAACCACCGCCAGTAGTCGTCCTCGCCGATCGTCCAGTGCACGGCAGCCTCGGTCGACTCGGGGTCGACCGGCGGGGCGGGCGTCGGGTTGGGCTCGGTCGCGCGCATCGCCAGCGCTGCTAGCTGGTCGAGCCCCTGGGAGCCGAGTTTTTCTGACAGGCCAAACAGGCCCATCCCGACCATGAAGGCGAAGCGGCGACGATTCATTTCTGACAGGCCCGGGTAGCGGCGGGGGAGGTATTCGACCGGAAACAACCGTGGAATAAACATAGCCCGGGCCCGGCGACCAGGAGCGGCGCCCCCAAGCGGGGTGTGCTCGCCGAAACATCCCTCAAGGTCGGCGCAACCGGCACCGATACCTGTTAGGTCGGACCCTCCTGCGCAGGGACAGCGGCCCGTCCGACGGCGTCCCCGCTCGCTGCTAGCAGGCGGGGAAAGAAGTTCGATGAACCTCAGCGCAAGGACGCGCTCATGTCGGCGACCTACAGCAGCTTTGACACCCTGACGATTGGCTCCTACCAGGGCGAGGCGTCGCACGGCGGCCCGATGCTGCCGGTGCTCGCGGCGATCCCCGCGATTGGACCGCAGGCCAAGGCCGCCGCCCCGGCGCCGCCGGTCGAGGCCCCACCGGCCCCGCTGGTGCGGAACGAGGCCGCGCACGCCGCCGAGGTAGCGCCGCCGCGGTCCCAGGCCGCCGCGCCGCAACCGCCGGCGCACCAGGCTCCAGAGACGCCGGCGCCCACGCCCGCGGCCCCGCTGCCGCGTCCCCAATTCAATCCGGCGCCAGTTGCCGACGCCGCGCCAGACCCTTCGGAGGACCTCTGGCAGGAGTCCTCTTGGGCGGCCCAGCTGTTGTCGCTCGAGACCACGCTTCGGCCGCACGCCCGGCTAATCCTGCTGGCGGCGTTGATCGCGATTACCGGTCTGATGCTGGTCGTGTTGCGCTCGCCGGTCGAGGTGCTGCCGGACTCTCTGCCCAGCAACATGGTCGACTCTACGGAGGTTCCAGCCCTTAGCGAGGTGCAGGGCGCCGTGATGGTGGCGGCCGACGCGGGGTCGTCCGCTCCGCGGCTCGACCCGCTGCCGTCGATGCCCGGCGTGTCGATGCCGGGCGCGTCGCCGGCGCGGCCGTCCGCCACCGTGACCGCGGCCGGCCCGGCCAGCATGCCGGTGGCCCCGTCAGGACGGGCCGGGATGGCCGACATCACGCCGGTCGAACCGCACCGCACCGCGTCGGTGGAAATCGAAACCACCCCGGCGGCCGCGGCCGAGCGGGAAGTACGGGTCGCCCAGGCGCCCGCCTACCCGAGCACCAGCTACACGGCGCCGGCCTGGCCGGTCGAGACCTCGACCACGCCGCCCCACGCCCAACTGCAGTGGCCCACCAAACCCTCTAGCGCAGGCATGCAGCAATGAGCTTTACGGATCAGGCCTTCATCAAGGCGTACCGCACCGACACGCAGACGGAGCCAACCCCGGTCCCGCGTCCCGTGTCGCACTCGCACGAGACGCACCGGCACGGCCCCCACGCCAACTTCGCCAAGTCGCCCGAGCGGCGGCCGCTGTCCGAGGCGATCGCCGAGGAACGCGCCGCGCAGGCCGCCCACGCGGCCCAGCAGCAGCCGGCCGGCGTGCAGGCTTCAATCGCCGGCGTGACGCTGGCGACCTTCGCCGTGCCCGAAGTGGCTTCGCGGCTCGCGCTGGAGTGCGGCGAAGAATACCGCCGCATGATGGCCTACGCGTCGCGCTCTGGCGGGGTGATCGGGCTGCTCGGCGCCGGCCACGGCGTCGGCTGCAGCACCACCACGCTTGCCGCCGGCCTGGCAATCGCCGCCGACGGCCGTGCCCCGGCCGCCGTGATCGACGCCGCCCCGGGCGAGCCCGGTCTGGCGCGGTCGCTTGGCGTCTGCGACTGCCGGTCGCTGTCCCGCACGCTTGAGAATGGCGGGGCGGCCGCCGACGCGCTAATCTATGGCGCGGCTCAGAACATCTCGCTCGGCTTTGCGTTCGACGAGCACACGGTCGACGAACGCCGTGTCAGCGGCGCGCTGCGGGGCCTGATCGCCGACCACTCGGCCGTGCTGGTCGACCTTGGCTGCGACATCGAGTCGATCGCCACCCAGCCCGCCCGCGGAGCCGACTCGCTGCGGCTCGACGCCGTGGTGCTGGTCCGCCGCGCGAACGCCAACGAGGCCGACCTGATGTTCGCCCGACGGGTGCTGACCGCCGCCGGACAAAACGTGATCGGCGTGGTGGAGTCATTCGCTTAACCGGCTGCCACCCGCGCCGGGCTCTACTTCCATCGGCCACTAGCCACCAGCCACCAGCCACTAGCCACTAGCCACTAGCCCACGCTCAGTCATGTACGCCGACTACTGGCAACTCGACGCCAAGCCGTTTGAGCCGCACCCGGACGAGGAGTCCTACTTCCCGTCCGAGTCGCACGACGGCGCGCAGCTCAAACTCCGCTACGCGCTGGATCAGCGGCGTCCGGCCGCTGCGCTGGCAGGCCCTAGCGGCGTCGGCAAGACGCTGCTGGTCGACCGGATCATCGCCGACCTGGGCGACCACGCCGGCCCGGTGGTGAAGGTGGTGTTCCCGCAGATGTCGCCCCGCGACCTGCTGACGCACATCGCCGACGCGCTCGAGGCGCCGCTGCCCGAGAACCCTCGCCGCAGCACCGACGAGGCGGTCGCTCGGATCGACAAGGCGCTCGCCGCGAGCGTCGCCGCCGGCCGCCACACGCTGCTGGTCATCGACGAGGCGCACCTGCTCGAGGACGGCGGGCTGCTCGAAACGGTCCGCCTGCTGCTGAACCTGGCCGCCGGAGCGACGCCGCGGATGACGCTGCTCTTGGTTGGGCAGATGGGTCTGCTCTCGGCGATGGGCCGCGCGACCTCGCTCGAGGAACGCCTGTCGGTCAAGACGCTGCTCCGCTCGTTCGTCTCCGAGGAGACCGCCGAGTACCTGCAGCACCGGCTGAACGCCGCCGGCGCGAGCCGCGAGGTGTTCACCCCCGCTGCGGTCGAGGCGGTGCACCAGATCACCGGCGGCATCCCCCGCCAGATCGACCGGCTGTGCGACCTCGCACTGCTGGTCGGCTTCGCCGAACAGCTCGCCGTGATCGACGAGCCGCAGATCCACTCGGTCAGCAAGGAGCTGCTGGCCTTGTCCACCGACTGACTGTCCGCCGACTGATTGGCGGCCGACTAGACGGCGGCCGGTTTGTCTGCGGGCGAATCGGTCGGAGCGACGATGACTACGCAATCAAGATGCGAGCCAGAATTGTCAGCGGCTGGAGTTCCCTGGGGGGGCGCTCCACTCGCGGGCGGTACTGGCTCGCTCTTTTTTTGCGTGCTACCGACGCTTCTGACAAAACCGACAGAAGAACGTCGACCGCTGCGCTTGCACGATCCGCTCGATCGGGGCCTCGCACCGAGGGCAGGGGAGTCCCGCGCGGTCGTACACGCGGTGGCAGTTCTGGTAGCCGCCGTCCTGGCTGAGGGCGTTGCGGTAGGTGCCGTCGGACAGCGTGGAGCCCTCGTGCTTGATCGCCTCGTGCAGCACGGCGTGCGTCGCGTCGACGATGCGCGTCCACTGCGGCTTGGTGAGCCGGTCGCACCGTGCCTGGGGGTGCACGCCCGCGACGTGCAGGATCTCGGCCGCGTACAGGTTGCCGATGCCGGCGACCGCCTTCTGATCGAGCAAGCCGACCTTGATCTCGCGCCGGCTACCGCCGAGCCGCGCCCGTAAGGAAGCGTCCGTCACGGCCAAGGCATCCGGACCGAGCTTGTCCGGGCCAAGGGCAGCGTCGAACTCCGCTGGCGTCAGCAGGCGAACATTCCCCAGCCCGCGGCGGTCCCAGTACCAGAACGAAGCATGCTCCCCGCCGTCGACATCGAACCGCACCCGCAGGTACAGCGGATCCGGCGGGTCGGCGGTCAGCACCAGCCCGGTCATGCGGGGCTCGAGGATCACCGCGTCGCCCGAAGCCAGCCGCACGACCACCCGCTTGCCGATCCGGTCGACCGCCGCCACCGCCTGACCCACCGCCCGGCGGCGGAACGCGTCGACCCGCGGCGCAAACAAGATCGGCTTCCGCGGGCACGGCAGCCGCTCGACGCCGGCGATCACTCCGCCCGTGATCCCGGCGACGCCGCGGCGCATGGTTTCAACTTCGGGGAGCTCGGGCACTGACGCGACGTTGTGAGGACGGGAAGTAGGGAACGCTAATGGCCGCTGGTCAGTGTCAATTAGCGGCCATTAGCGGTGTTGATGCTAGGGGCCCGTGCAGATCATGCGGTAGCCAGACCATCGCAGGGCGACCGCAGAAACGGCGCCGCCGATGATCGCCCCGGAGTTGAACCAGGAGAAAATCCAGAGCAACTCGCCCCAAGCAGGCATAGGGCCTAGGCTGGTAGCGATGAAGGTCGCGCCCAGAACGCAGGCGCCGACCACCAGTGCGAAGACTGCTAACGGTCGGGTGTTGAAACGGTCGGCCAGGATGAGGTGCACGAGAACCGGGGTCGGCAGGACGAGCAAGGTGAACACGATCGGCAGCGTCACAGCTTCTACACCTCTGCTCAGGTGGTCTGTCGTGAAAGCGACGGCCTTTGCCAGCGCGCACAGAGCCGCAACGATGGTTGTCCAGCCAATCAGGAAGCGTAGACCGAATTGGGCAACGGAGGTAGCGGGGGTCTGCAAGCCGGCCGTTGAGATGCGGACAAGCCGCCAGCCGGTCTTCCACCGCAGCACAGCGAACAGTCCCCAGAAGGTGAACGCGATCACCGCGAACAACACGGCGATCATTGCGTCCCACTCCCGCAGGCTGGACATCAGCAGCAGAAAAATGCACGCGGCGGTACCCGTCGGCGCCCGCAAGACCCACGACGCCTGTGTCCAGGCGGCCCACCAGGCGCACACCATCGGTTGTGAGAGGAGCACCCCAATCAGCAGCCCACCAACCTCCTCACTATCGGGGCCATCGCCGGCAATGGGGTTGAAGAGGAAGCCGAACAGCCCATGTGCCGCCAGCAGCGCCAGTGGCCCCCACACCGCCGGGCGCCACCCCGTCTCGCCGGGCGTCGAGGCCGATTCTTCGGCGTTATCGTCGGTTTCGTCCATCGCTACCCGTCCGGCTCCGCCTTGCTAAAGTGGTAGGTACCGCCGACAATTGACCGACTACAGACTACCAGAAACCGCACGCCTGCAGGCAGAGCGTCCCCGATGAGCACCCCAGCTACCCCTCCCATGGTCCCCGACGCCGTAGGCCGCTTTGGCCAGTTCGGTGGACGCTTTGTCCCCGAGACCCTGGTCAAGGCCCTCGACCAGCTGACCGCCGAGTACGACAAGTCGATCACCGACCAGGCGTTCCAGGATGAGCTGGCCGAACTGCTCCGCGACTTCGTCGGCCGGGCGTCGCCGCTGTACCATGCGAAGCGGCTCAGCGAGCAGGTCGGCGGCGCCCAGATTTGGTTCAAGCGGGAGGACCTCAACCACACCGGCGCGCACAAGATCAACAACACGCTCGGCCAGTGCCTGCTGACCAAGCGGATGGGCAAGGGCCGCGTCATCGCCGAGACCGGCGCCGGCCAGCACGGCGTGGCGACCGCCACCGCCTGCGCCCACTTCGGCCTGCCGTGCGTCGTGTACATGGGCGAGGAGGACATCCGCCGCCAGAAGCCGAACGTGTTCAGCATGAAGCTGCTCGGCGCCGAGGTGCGGCCGGTCACCAGCGGCAGCCGCACCCTCCGCGACGCCATCAACGAGGCGATGCGCGACTGGATGTCCTCAGTCGACGACACGCACTACATCCTCGGCTCGGTGGTCGGCCCGCACCCGTTCCCGCGGATCGTGCGTGACTACCAGAGCGTGATCGGCAAGGAGACGATCGAGCAGTTCCAAGAGCGGTTCAGCCGTTTGCCCGACAAGGTCGTGGCGTGCGTCGGCGGCGGCAGCAACGCGGCCGGCATGTTCTACCCGTTCGTGCCGCACACGGACGTCGAGCTGGTCGGCGTCGAGGCCGGCGGCCGCAGCGACAAGGCCGGCGACCACGCCAGCCCGTTGACCTACGGACAGCCCGGCGTGCTGCACGGATCGTTCAGCTACGTCATGCAGGACGAGGACGGCCAGACCTGCGACGTGCACAGCATGTCGGCCGGCCTCGACTACCCGGGCGTCGGCCCGGAGCACAGCTACTGGAAGGACTCGGGCCGGGTGCAGTACACCAGCTGCCGCGACGACGACGCCATGAAAGCGTTCGACGCCTGCGCCTCCGCCGAAGGCATTATGCCCGCCCTCGAGAGCAGCCACGCGGTGGCCAAGGCGATGGAGATCGCCGCCGGCATGAAGCCCGACCAGATGGTGGTTGTCTGCCTGAGCGGCCGCGGCGACAAGGACGCCATGGAGGTCGCGCGGCTCAAGGGTGTAGAGTTCGGTTGATTCCGGCAAAGAAGGAGTAGGAACACTAATTGCCGCTGATGGACTTCAATGAGAGCTCATTAGTGTTGATCAGTGTTCCCTAACGTCATCGCTCGAATGCCGGAACGGCGCTGTCGCTAGTTCCTGCCTACCTCTAATGTCAGCTATGAATTTCATCCTCGCCCGTACCGCCCTGATGGAACGCCTGAGCGTGACCTCGCAGATCATTGTGGGGGTGTCGCTGTTGATCTCGCTGGCGTTCGTCGTCTGGCTGCTGACCCGCCGGCCAAAGGCGTGAACGGCGGTGACTTTGGCTGCTTACCGATGGCCGTGGGCTCGAGGAAAGTGGCACTCCGCAGCCCGCGACGCCGGGGCTATACTGGTCTTCCCTGCTGCGCTGGGCGCCGGTGAATCCGCAATCTGCAATCCCGAATCCGAAATGCCTTCGATCCCCGACCTGTTCCAGAACCTCCGTGCCGAGGGCCGCAAGGCGCTCATGCCGTTCGTCACCGCGGGCGACCCCGACCTCGACTTCACCGCGGCGGTGCTGAAGGAAGTGATCGGCCGCGGCGCCAGCCTGTGTGAGCTCGGCATCCCCTACAGCGACCCGATCGCCGACGGGCCGGTAATCCAGGCGAGCTACACCAGGGCGCTCGGCAAGAAGATCAAGCTGGCCGGCATCCTCGAGATGCTCGGCGGCGTCTGCCCCGAGGTCGACGCGCCGATCGTCACGATGGTCAGCTACGCGATCATCTACCGGCACGGCGTCGAACAGTACTGCGCCGACGTCAAGGCCAAGGGGGTCAGCGGGCTGATCGTGCCCGACCTGCCAGTCGAGGAATCGCCGCGGCTGGCGAAGGTGACCGGCGAGCACGGGCTGAGCCTGATCCAGCTGGTCACGCCGACCACGCCGCGCGAGCGGGCGCTGCGGATCTGCGAGACGTCGACCGGCTTCGTGTACTACGTGAGCGTCGCTGGCATCACGGGCGAGCGCACCGAGCTGCCGCCCGACCTGATCGACAATGTTGGCTGGCTGCGGAGCCAGACCGAGCTGCCGATCTGCATCGGCTTCGGCATCAGCAAGCCCGAGCACGTCAAGCTTTTGGCGCCGGTGGCCGACGGATTGATCGTCGGCTCGGCCGTGGTGCGCCGCATCGCCACCGCCGCCGAGCGCCCCCGCGACGAGGTGCTCAAGGAAGTAGGCGACTACGTCGCCGAGTTGCTGGCGGCCATGCCGTAGCGGTGCAGGCGCTAGCTGGAAGGCGGTGGGCGCTAGTCGTAGCTGGCGTGCCCCCAAGGTGTCCAATGCCGAACCAGCGCCCAGCGGCCTCCAACCAGCGCCTACTCTGCGGCATTTCAGTGTTGCACGGGCGGCGGGAATGCCGATATAAGCGGATGGGGCGAATGTCCGGAAGATTTATGTTGATTTGGATTTTCGCCGCAAGCTAGAATAGAGGTACTGAGAGTGAGAGAAGCGCCAGGCGGCTGGTCGTCCTTCTCGCCTACGACCCGCCGCTGATTACGTGGAAGAGGCGCACCGGCTATCCGGTCGTGACGTCACGCCTACGGTCACTACCGGAATCGCCGCTGCGGGGCGAGACGGAGACCGTCCATGCTTGACGCCCGTTCGCCCCAAGACCGCCACGACTCTACCGCCCGCCGCTTCTTCGCGGGCCTCACCGAATACGCCTTCCAAAGCCGCTTGGGCGTGGCCGACCCGCCGCTGGTCGATTACGTCTCGGAGCTGCTGGAACGCTTCGTCAGCACAACCTCGCTGTACGGCGTGCGGAGCGTCCGCGGCGAGCAGCTCACTCAGGTGGCCGACATGCTCGCCGAGGCCGAGGCCCGCATCGGCCCCGCACGCCGCCGCGTGCACCGCCACATCGGCGACTTCACGCTGTTCTGGACCGGCGTCTATCCCGAGATGGCCGACCGCATCAAGCGGGCCGGGCTGAAGGACTCGCTGCTCGACTACCGGGACCAGGGCCGCCGGGCGTACTTCCTGGCCAGCCGGATCCCCACCGACAACGACAAAGCGCCGGGCGAACTGCTCGAGCGGATGGCCGATCAATTCGAACTGATTGAGTACGGTTTGGCTGAGGTCCGTCGACTCTGGGACGAAGGTGAACATGAGAACGAGCCCCTGGGCATCATTGTTTAATGTATTGAGGCTTCCGCCCTTGGCGAAGCGTGGTCCGCGGGATACGGTAGGGGCCTTGTCACCCCATCCGGCCCACCCCGCACCCCGACCTCACCTCTGTGGCAGACGTACACCTCTACACCGACGGCGGTTGCAGCGGCAACCCGGGGCCGGGGGGCTGGGCCTATCTCCTGCGCCACCCCGAGAGTGGCAAAGAGCTCGAGGGCTCCGGCGGCGAACCCGAGACCACCAATAATCGCATGGAGCTCACGGCGGTGGTGGAGGGGCTCGCCACCCTCAAACGCCCGACCGAGGTCGAGCTGTTCACGGACAGCGTCTACGTCGGCAAGGGGCTGAGCGAGTGGATGAAGAACTGGAAGAAGAACGACTGGCGTCGCCGCGAGGGCAAGAAGTGGGCCCCGGTTAAAAACGAGGACCTGTGGCGTAAGCTCGACGAGCTCTCCCAGCTCCACCAGATCAAGTACACGAGGGTCGCCGGCCACAGCGGCCACGCCGAGAACGACCGCGTCGACGAGCTGGCGGTCGCCGCCTATCAGAAGTACTTGTAACGCGACGCTTCATAACGCTCGCCGGCTGATCGCGATACAATACCCGGCATGGAGCCCGCTTCCGCCAAGTCGACCATCGAGCAGCTCGCAACGCCGATCACGGTGTTCGACGAGGTCAGCCCGCAGCGGGCCGTGCTGTTTGAGAAGCTCGGCCTCCGCAGCGTCCGCGACGTGCTGTTCTGCTTCCCACGCGACTACGAAGACTTCTCCGACGTCCGCCTGGTCGACGACCTCGAAGAGGGCCTGCTGCAGACCGTCCGCGGCCGCGTGACCGAGGTCGACTCGCGCGGCGGCTTCGGCCGCACCCGGGTCGGCGTGATCATCGAGGACGCCCAGGGCGGCGCGCTCCGCGCCACCTGGTTCAACCAGATCTTTATGCGCGACAAGTTCAAGCCGGGCCAGCTGGTGCAGCTCTCGGCCAAGCCCCGCAAGTCCGGCCTGCGGTGGGAGATGGCCCACCCGCGGGCCGCCTGGCTCGAGGACGACAACGCCGCCGAACACGACGGCCTCTTGCCGGTCTACCCACTGACCGAGGGGATCAGCCTGTACCACCGCCGCCGGCTGTCGGAGCTGGTGGTCGAGCAATTCGCCGAGGTGCCCGAGGAGGTGTTCCCCGACGACCTGCTGCAGCGCCACGGGCTGCTGCCGCTGCGGCAGGCGATCCCGCAGGTGCACTTCCCCAAGAACGACGCCGAGCGTGACACGGCGCAGCGGCGGTTTGTGTTTCAAGAGCTGTTCATCCTGCAGCTGGCCCTCGCCGCGCGGCGGCTCCAGCAGCAGCTCTCGTTCAAGGCGCCGGTGCTGCCGATCGACGCCAAGATCGACGCGAGGATCACGCGGCTGATGCCGTTCGAGCTGACCGCCGCGCAGCGCGGCGCCATCGACCAGATCGCCGCCGACATGGCCCGCGACGTGCCGATGAACCGCCTGCTGCAGGGCGACGTCGGCAGCGGCAAGACCGCGGTCGCGTTGTTCGCGATGCTGCTGGCGGTCGCGCACGGCAAGCAGGCGGTGCTGATGGCGCCAACCGAGGTGCTCGCCCGCCAGCACGCCCGCACACTCGACGCGCTGCTCAAGGAGAGCCGCGTCAACTACCGCCTGCTGGTCGGCGGACAGGGCGACGCCGAGCGCCGCGAGGTGCTCGCGGGCTTGGCCAGTGGCGAGGTGAGCGTCGTGATCGGCACGCACGCCATCCTGCAGGACAAGGTCGAGCTGCCGCACCTCGGCCTGGCCGTGATCGACGAGCAGCACAAGTTTGGCGTCAAGCAACGCGCCGCCCTGCGGACCGGCGACCGCTCTCCGCACTACCTGGTGATGACCGCCACGCCGATCCCCCGCACAATGGCGATGACCCAGTTCGGCGACCTCGAGGTGTCGATCCTCGGCGAGTTGCCCGCCGGCCGCCAGCCGGTCAGCACGTACCTGGTCGAGCCGAGCCAGCTCGACCGCTGGTGGAAGTTCGTGCAGGACAAGCTCCGCGAGGGCCGCCAGGCGTACGTCGTGGCGCCGCTGGTCGAGGAGTCGGAGAACGTCTCGGCGACCAGCGTCGAGCAGGAGTTCGAGCGACTCACCTACGGCGAGCTGCACGGCTTCCGCGTCGGGCTGATGCACGGCCGCATGTCGTCCGACGACAAGGAGGGCGTCATGCAGCAGTTCCGCTCGGGCGCGCTGCAGGTGCTGGTCAGCACCACGGTGATCGAGGTCGGCGTCGACGTGGCGAACGCGTCGGTGATGGTGATCGCCTCGCCGGAGCGGTTCGGGCTGAGCCAGCTGCACCAGCTCCGCGGCCGTGTCGGCCGCGGCGGCCACCCCGGGTTCTGCGCCATCATCCCGCAAGAGGAGCTCTCCGACAACGCCCGCGGGCGGCTCGAGGCGTTCGCCAGCACGACCGACGGGTTCGAGCTGGCCGAGCTCGACTTCTCGCTCCGCGGCCCGGGCGAGCTGTTCGGCGCCAAGCAGAGCGGGCTGCCACCGATGCGCATCGCCGACCTGCAACGCGACCGCGACGTGCTCATCGAAGCCCGCGAGGCCGCCCAGCAGCTCTTCTCCCAAGACCCCGGCCTCAAGGACCCCGAACACCAGAAGCTCCGCAAGCAGATGCTGTACCGGTACGGCAAGGCTCTAGAGCTTGGTGATGTGGGGTAATGGCTGGTCGACGGTGGTTGGGTGCCGGTCATGAAGCGTCGCGGCTCCGCCGCGCGCTCAGGGCAAGCCGCGCAGCGGCGCGCGTAAATCCCCCTCCCCGGAAGGGGGAGGGGCTAGGGGAGGGGGCTAAGTTCCCCGTTAGTCACTGCTCTCCTGTACTGGCCACAACGCAAGCGACTCGTACAGGAGCGCGACAACGCGCTTTGCAACCCGACCCCCTCCCTTAATCTCTCCCCCCCCTGGGGGAGGGAGATCAAGTCGCGCCGCTGCGCGGCTTGCTTTCTGATCAGCGGTCCCGGCTTAACGAATCCGCACGGCCGCCGGCCCGCCTGGCAGCACGTGCGACGCCGGCGGCTTCGGCACAACGCCGCGGAGCTCGAGGTCGTCCCATTCGGCAGTGTCGTCGAACGTGCCGACGCCGACGCTGCCGTAGGCGAAGGTCTTGTCGACGGCGGTCATGAACGGCTTGGGGTGGTTCTCCCAGTAGACCTCGATCTGGCCGGACTCGACCTGGCGGACAACGCGCACGGTGTGCCAGTGGTCGTCCCACGGCGTGCCGTCGTTGGTTGTGGCAGTGATCTTCCGGCGGTCCGCGCCGTCGACAATGTGGATCTGGTTGTGGATCGCATCGGTCTGCTTGCCGAGGTGGGCGTAGTAGTAGTGCGCCGGATCTTGGTAGCCGAAGATCAGGCAGACGTCGCGGCCGCCGTAGTCGGCGTGGGTGCTCTTCACCCGTGCGGTCAGCTCGCAGTCGCTCACCACCGCGGCGTTCCAGAGGGCGACATGAAACGGGCTGCGGTGCGGCGGCTGGTAGCTTGGCTTCTTGGCGTGCTGGCTGAACACGCGGTTGCCGGCTTGGCTCACGACCCGCCAGTTGTCCGCGTCGAGCGGCGCCCAGTCGTCGGCGCCGTCGGCAAAGTCGTCCTGAGCGATCAGCGCCCAAGCTTCGGCCTGAGCGGAGGGCTGGGCGGCGGCAAGCACGCCGCAGCTGGCGAGCCAGACGAGCGGAAGGCAGATTTGGCAGAGAGTCGGCATCGTTGGGGTCCGGTGTTCTGGCGTCCTGTTGGCGACGCATCGCACGGCGCCGACGAGCCCTCATTGAACCGCGCCGGAAGCCCGATTGCTACACAGCGACGCCACCAAAGCAGCCGCTGGGCCAGGAAGAGCCGGCCCGGAGCTGCCCGGCCAGGTACAGCCGGTCGGCTAGCGTCGCCGCTCGGTTTCGGGACGCTGCCCGGGCAGGCGGCTCGAGGCGGGCGTTGGGACGCCCTGCGGCCGGTCGACGCGGTTCAGCTCGTCGGTCACGAGCCATTCGAGCAGGCAGTGCACCTGGAGCGCGTCGGAAAAGCTGCGTCGCGCCATGGGGTCGGCGTCGAGGTTCGCTAGCAGCCGGCGATGCACCTCATCGGAATCGCTACCATCCAGCAGCTCGCAGACGAGATTGAACGTTTCGTCTGGTTCGGTCGGCATGCTGGCGGGCTCTCGCGGAAACGGATTCAGAAGTGGCGTCACTAAGTACATCGCTCATCGACGCGAAATCTGACCAGAATTCTGCCTATTCGCCCGCTTTTACGCCATCCGACTCTGTCGTTGCAGGCAGGGGCGCTACTTCAGCGGCCGAATCGGCCGCCGGCTTGCCGCCCGCGGGGTCCGGCGCTGGGCGGGGCGTGGGACGCAGCGCGGCCGCCTTGTCGATGAGCGTCAGGAACTCGTGGCGGTTGCCGTGCGGGTCGGCGCCGACGCCGGGCTGGGCGATTTCCCGAACCGCCTCCCACGTCAGGTTGCCGCTGTGGGCCGAACCGCGGAGCAGCATGCCGAACCCGGCCGCCGCGGCGGCGAACTGCGTATCGGGCGTCGCCTCGCCAAACGACTTGCCGTCGTCGGACACGGGCCACTCCCGCTTGGTGCTGGTGTCTTCGTCCGGCAGCTTGTACCGCATCTTAAGCGTCAGCAGCTCGCCGCTGGCTGCTGGTTCCTCGGCGTCAGGCCGCGGCTTGGGTTGCTGGTAGCGGAGCTCGTCGAGCTCGGGCGTGGGGGCCGGCTCGCCGGCGGGGACTAGCTCGTACAGGGCGGTCACAGTGTGCCCGGCGCCGATCTCGCCGGCGTCCTTCTTGTCGTCGTTGAAGTCCTGGGCGGCCAGCACGCGGTTCTCGTAGCCCAGCAGCCGGTAGGCGGCGACCTGGGCCGGATTGAACTCGACCTGGATCTTTACGTCCTTGGCGATCGTGACCAGCGTGCCGGTCAGGCCGCGGACGAACACCTTCTCGGCTTCCTGCTGCGTGTCGATGTAGTAGTACGTGCCGTTGCCGCGGCCGGAGATGGTCTCCATCATGGCGTCGTTGAGGTTGCCGCGGCCGAAGCCGCAGACCGAGAGGAACACGCCGGTCTGGTCGGCCTTCTCGGCGACCATCCGCTCGAGGTCGCCCGTGCTGGTCGTGCCGACATTAAAATCGCCGTCGGTGCACAAGATGACGCGGTTCGAACCCCCTTCAATAAAATTGTCCTCGCAGATCTGGTAGGCAAGCTGGATGCCGGCCCCGCCCGCGGTCGAGCCGCCGGCGGTCAGCTTGTCAAGCGCCGCCAGGATCGTGTCTTGCTGGTCGCCCGGCGTGCTCGGCAGCGCCAGGCCCTCGGTCGACGCGTACACGACGATCGCGACGCGGTCGTTCTCGCCGAGCTGCCGCGTGAGGGCCTTCATGCCTTCGATGACCAGCGGCAGCTTCTCTGGGCTCTGCATCGAGCCGCTGACGTCGATCAGGAACACTAGGTTCGACAGCGGCCGCTTGTCGGCGGCCAGCTCGCGGCCCTTGATCCCGATCCGGGCGAGCCGGTGCTTGCCGTTCCAGGGGCAGGCGGCCACCTCGACGTGCGCGGCAAACGGGGTGTCGTCGGTCGGGGGCTGGTACTGGTAGTCGAAGTAGTTGACCAGCTCCTCCAGCCGTACCGCGTCGGGCGGCGGCAGCCGGCCGCTATTGAGGAACCGCCGCACGTTGGCGTAGCTGGCGGTGTCGACATCGATGCTGAACGTGCTGAGCGCCTGCAGGCCCTCGACCGCGATGAACGCGTTCTCGTGGATCGGCTGGTACTTATCGCCGGAGGCGTCTGGTCCCTCGCCGGCGGCTCCGCCTTCGGGCCACCTCTTTCCGGATTGGCTGTCGAGCTCGAAGGTTTCGCGCCCGTTGCGTGTGACCATCCAGAGGTAGATCTCGGGGTCGATATTGTCGCTGATGGGGACGCCTCGCCCGTCGCCGAAGCCGTGTTGGACGACGTTGCCACCGTTCGCGTGAAGGCGAATCGTGTCGATTGTCGGGGCGAAACCAGGCGGGCCATTGTCGCCTCCGTAAGAGCTCATGTCATCCGGCTTGCTCGCTGCCGCGACGCCATACTCGGTGGCCGCTCCGCCTTGGCCCTCGCTCGGCGGCAGAGGAGCAGAGAGGGGCACGGCAGGCCGTGGTCTTACTGGGCCCTCGCCGCCGCGCGACATCGGTGAAAGGTTGGCCGCCAAGACGCGATTTTCGCGTTCTACCCCGCGGAGATAAGTGTCGCCGGCCGCACTCTGGTTGCCGGCGGTCGTTGCGGGGGGGTAATACGGCGCATCACTAGTCATGGCGTAACGGTTCATCAGTTTGCGCTCTGAACCAGCATCAATTCTGAACTGCTGACCTCCGGACTCGGCCATGCTACGGTTCTGAGAGTCTGGTGCGTCCCCTGATTGTTCGCCCGGTGCATGGTAGTGCGACCGTTCGAAGTATTTCTGGTCAGCTCGAACCTGACCGCCGACGCCCGTGTCGATCTTTGACCTGTCCATGCGGCGCGATACATTCGAGTCGCTACGATTAATGGACTCTTGAATCGCTTGCCGCAAGAGGTCTGCCGTGCGGCGGTCGTGAACTGCGGACGCTTCCGTCTCGTGTAACGTTACGGGGGCATCGTGCCCGAACTGCCGCCGCATCTGTTCGAGCATGGCGAGCTGCTCCGCTTCTTCTTGAGCGGTTGCCTCCGGCGAAGCCTTGGCGACCTCCAGCGGCCGATCGTTAAGCGCGCTGTACCCCACCACGCCCGCCAGCAGGCTCGCGGCGGTCGCCAGCGTGCCCCACACCCGCCAAGAGCTCGGCGTGGTGCGCCCAGCCGGGGCCTTCGTACGGGCCTCGACCGCGGCGCGGGCGAGGATCGACGCCGACAGGTCGGGCGCCGACTCGCCGCCTAGCGTGTCACGCAGGCCAAGGTCAATCAGCCGGTCGGTTAGCTCGTTGGGGTCGGTGGATTCGGTCAGTTCGTTCATGGTCGTTCGCTCAGTTAATTATTCAACAACTCGCAGCCAGTCAGGAGCCGGCAGCGCTAGCCGCCGGAGCAAAATCGGTTCGCGGTCGAGCTAGCGAGCCGCGTTCTCAAGCAACTCCGACGGCTGACGCCGACGGCTCATAGGAGGTATCTACACGCGGCGTTCAATGCACTCACGCAGCACGGCGCGGGTGCGGCGGAGCAGCGTTTTCACGCCGGCGGGTTTCATGTCGAGCCGGTCGGCGATCTGCTCGCGGCCGAGGCTCTGCCGGTAGGCGAGGTCGATCGCTAGAGCGGCGCGGCCCTCGAGTTGTTCGGTGCACGCCCGCAGGGCGGCGGTGAACGCCTGCCAGCCGCCATTGGGTTGATTGTCGATCCGCTCGGCCCACACGGCCTCGGCGGCTTCCAGGGCGACGGTGCTGACCTGCCGTTGCTGCTTGCGGCGGAGCATCAGCAGCTGGTTGCGGGCCGCGGTGCGGAGGTAGGCCGCGGTCTGCGGGGTGGTTTGGTGCTGGAAGCGGCTGCGGGCGAGGGCGAGGAAGGTCTCTTGGGTCAGGTCGTCGGCCTCGGCGGCGTCGGCCCCGAGGTACCGCAGCAGCCGCCAGACGCCGGCCTGGTGCTGGCGGACGAGCTCGGCCAGCGGTTGGTCTGGCGCGGCCGCGGAGATCGCACCCGCCGCTGATCCCGACGCCGGCGGCGGGGCGTCGGCGTTCTCCTCGGCGGTCTGATTTGGCGTTTCCAGGGCAGTGGAGGCCCGGGCGTCGGGCGACTGGCTGAGGGCGGTCATGTCTGCCTTAGTGCTCGAACGAGGGCCGGGGGTTCAAGAAAAAGTCAATCTAGCCGATTCGACGCCGCCGGGCGCCCGTCGGTTCCCCGTCGGGCGGCGAATGATTGTGAGGGTTGCGCCGGAAACGGCCGGGGGTCGGGCCACTCGCCGGGGTCCGCCAAACCGGGGCCGCCGCCTGCAGGTGAAAGTTGACATACGCTTTTACAACAGCCAACGACGCGGCCCCGCTGCGTGTGCTAGCTTGCCCCCCCGCCCGAGTCATCCTATGAAGAACGATGCCGTTAGTCCGACCAGCCCGCACGAGCGGCGGCGGAAGGGCGCGTTGCGACTGCCGATCCAGAAGGCGATCGCCGTGCGGATGGTGACCCAGTGGCTGTGCGCGGCCGTGGTGGCCATTGCGCTGACGCTGGTGATGCAGATCTTCACGAACCCGACGATGTCGGTCGAGGAGCAGGACCAGCTGCGGTCGATGACCTGGGGCCCGATGGTGATCGCGTTCCTGGCGACCGCCCCGATGGCGGCGCTCGACATGGCCCGGTTCTCGCACTCGATCGCCGGGCCGGTGGTGCGGTTGAAGCGGGTGATCGGCGAGCTGGCCGACGGCCGGCAGGTCCCGAGCGTCGAATTCCGCAAGGCCGATCACTGGCACGACCTGGCCGACGATTTCAACCGGCTGAACGTTGAGGTCGAGCGGCTGCGAGAGATCGAACGGGCGTACCTGGCCCAAGAGGCGCCGCACGCGAACCACGACGACCAATTGGTCCAGGCTTAACGCATGACCCAGACCACCCCTGAAACACGCGGCCCCCGCCGCCGTGGCACCGCCACGGTCGAGCTGGCGGTGTGCCTGCCCGTGCTGACCCTGCTGGTGTTTGGGTCGATGCAGGCGTGCGACATGATCTACCTGAAGCACGGGCTGACCACGGCGGCCTACGAGGGCTCGCTCGAGATCGCCCGGCCGGACGCCAATAACATCACGGTCTCAGCGCGGATCAAACAGGTGCTCGGCCTGCGTGGCGTGACGAACGGCACCTACTTTTTCACCGCGGCCGAGAACATCCAGGACCTTTCGCCCGGCGACCCGGTGACGATAAGCATCACAGCGCCGGTCGACGAGAACCTCATGGTGTCGGGGTTTTTTGGGACGCCAAGCGTGTTGACGGTCAACTTTGAGTGCACGCGTTGAACCCACTTCCCTTGTCTCACGGTATTGTGATTGTCATGACCCACGCGAAGAGTAGACGAAGACTCGGCGCTATGCTGCCGCTGATCGCGGTGCTGCTTCCGGTCATGCTGGTGTTCCTCGGGTTTGCAGTGGACGTCGCGTACATGCAGAACACGCGGCTCGAGCTGCACGCGGTGACTGACGCTGCCGCTCGGGCGGCGGCCAGCACGCTGAGCCGCACCGACAGCAAGAAGCTCGCCCGCGACGCGGCAGAACGCATCGCTGATAGCAACCGGATCGCTGGACAGCCGCTGAAGCTGGCAGTCAGCCAAATCGAGTTTGGACGTTCGGTGCGTTCAGAGTCGGGGAAGTACGAGTTCTCGGTCAACACTCAGCCGTACAACGCGGTGCGGGTCACGGGTGACCGGCGTGAGGGTTCGGACACCGGTGCGGTGCCGCTGCTGTTCGGCAAGATCATCGGCGCGAAGAAGTTTGAGCCGGTGTTCACGTCGACCGCCAGTTTCCTCAACGTCGACATCTGCCTGGTGCTTGACCGGTCGACCTCGATGAAGGCAGACGTCAACGCCACGACCTCGGGCATGTACACGACCGACCCGCTGTTTTGCCAGCCGCCAAAGCCCAACACCCGTTGGCGGGCGTTGGACGGGGCCTCTAAGGTGTTCACCGACGCACTCCGCGACAGCAACGCCAGCGAGCAGGTGGCGATTGTCTCGTACAATAGCGCGTTTAGTCCGGCGGTTTACTGTGGCACGTCGACCGACGCGGCCTCGCTCAATATCGATCTGACTACTGATCTCGACGCGGTTGACGGCTCCGTCACGGACCTCACCGGCAGCGTCTGGAACGGCAATACCGACATCGAGTCGGGTATGCGGAAGGGGCTGAACACGCTGCTCGCTAGCGCCTCGGCTCGGCCCAATGCCGACCGCATCATGATTGTCATGACCGACGGCAACGAGAATGTCGGCAGCGCGGTCGCCGCCGCGTCTGATTGTCGGACCGCGAGGGTTCAGGTGCACACCGTGACGTTCAGCGTCGAAGCCAACCAGACGGTCATGAAGGAAGTCGCGTCTATCGGCGGCGGAAAGCACCTTCACGCCGAAACCGAGGCTCAGCTAAAGGCGGCGTTTAAGGAATTGGCGGCCATCGCTTCTCAGCTCACCGACTGATCAGGCTCCCCATCCGGAGTATCGCAAATGCAGACAATACTTTCGCGGCGAGGTTCCGCGCTCCGGCGGCGAGGAACCAGCGTCGTTGAGTTCGCGCTGACCGCGCCGGTGCTCTTCGCCCTCGTCTTCGCAGCGGTCGAGTTCGGACGCGCCAACATGCTGCTCCACACCACCGCGATCGCCGCCACCGAGGGCGCTCGACGGGGAATCATCGCTGGTGTGACCGCGGAGGAGTGTCATCAGGCAGCGATCAACGAACTGCAGATGCTCGGCATCAAGGACGCGCTCATCATGGTGCACCCCGAGGTGATCACCGACCAGACTGAGATGATCACTGTGGGCGTTCGGGTGCCGATCAACACCGCTAACAGCTACCTGACTCCGCGGTTCTTTCTCGACGACAGCGTGATCAAGGTGGTCTCGATCACACGCGAGGCGAAGAGCGGCGCCGAAGCCGCTGCGCTCGCCGACAATTTCAATCAACTCGTCGCCGACGCCCTGAACGAAGGCTTGGGCAAGAAGCTTGGCAAAGGCGCTGAAAAGGACGCGAAGGCGGCAGCCAAGGCTGCCGAGAAAGCCGCCAAGGCTGCCGAGAAAGCGGCTGCTGAGGCTGCCAAAGCTGCAGAAAAGGCAGCCGCTGACGCCGCGAAGTCCGCCGCGAAAGCGGCTAAAGGGGGCGGGAAGTAACGCCGCTAGGCGTTGACCGTCACGCGCTCGCCCAGCTTCCACCCCTCCGCGCCGCGGTCGACGCGGTGGTACAGCGTGTCGCGTTCCACCGGGTCGCGGCCCGCCTCGCGGATCAGCCGCTGGATCTGCTCGACGCTCATCGCCTCGGGCGTGGTGGCCCCGGCGTCGTGGTAGATCAGCTCGTGGCGGACGGTGCCGTCGATGTCGTCGGCGCCGTAGGCGAGCGACAGCTGCGCCGTGCCGACCCCCAGCATGATCCAGTACGCCTTGATGTGGTCGATGTTGTCGAGCATCAGCCGCGCGATGGCCATCTGCCGCAGGTCCATCAACGCCGACGGCTTCTTGATCTTCCGCTCCTCGCCCAGCTTGTTGTTCTCTGGGTGGAAGGCGAGCGGGATGTAGGTCTGGAAGCCCGCGTGCCCCTCGGCGTTCATCGCGTCCTGGTGGTCGCGCAACCGGATCAGGTGGTCGATGCGGTGGTACGGCTGCTCGATGTGCCCGTACAGCATGGTGCAGTTGCTGCGGAGGCCCAGCGTGTGCGCCTCGCGGTGGGTCTCGAACCAGCGGGAGGAGTCGGCCTTGTGCTCGCAGATCTGGCCGCGGATCTCGGGGTGGAAGATCTCGGCCCCGCCGCCCGGCAGGCTGCCGAGGCCGGCCTCCTTCTGATCCTCCAGCACCCAGCGGATCGACTTCTTGGTGAGCCGGGCGAACCAGTCGATCTCGACCGGCGTCCACGCCTTGAGGTGCAGGCTGGGGTAGTTGTCGTGCAGCAGGCTCACGACCTTGCGGTACCACTCGTACTTCGCTTGGTGGTGCAGCCCGCCGACGATGTGCATCTCGGTGCAGCCGTTGTCGGTGGCCTCCTGCCCGCGGGCGAGGATGTCGTCGTCCTGCATCCAGTACCCCTTGGGGTCGCGCAGGTCGGAGCGGAACGCGCAGAACGTGCAGCGGTAGACGCAGATGTTCGTGGCGTTGAGGTGCGTGTTGATGTTGTAATAGCCGGCGTTGCCGTTCTTCCGCTCGCGGACGATGTTGGCCAGCTCGCCGAGCTCCGGCAGCGGGACCTCCGGCGACTCGAGCAAGAGGCCGTCGTCGAACGTGAGCCGCTCGCCGGCTTCAACTTTGTCACGGATCGGAGCGAGGATGTCGGAAGAAGGGCGTGCCATCGTTGCGATTGCGGATTGGGGATTTCGGATTGCGGATTCGCCGCGGGGGATCGTGTCGCGGCGCCGATCATTCGCCAACGGCGACATTCATCGTAGCCTAGGGTTGGTTTCGTCGCGTGTTGGCCAACGGCCAACCTCATCGTAGCCTAGGGCATCGCCCTAGGTGGGTGGGCTCCTTCTCCATCACACCATCAGGTCTAACGCCCCCACCACCAAGAGCCCCAGACTGATCACCGCGTTCACGTTAAAGAACGCGAGGTTCACTTTTTCCAGGTTGTCGGGGCTCACCAGGCGGTGCTCGTAGACCAGCAGCACGGCGACCGCCGCGATGCCGATCCCGTACAGCCAGCCGAACGGTGGGTACACCAGCGGCAGCAGGGCTAACAGGAGCACCGTGGCCGCGTGACAGCCGGCCGCCAGCCGCAGGGCGCCGGGGACCCCGAGCCGCGTGGGGATGCTGTTGAGCTCCGCCCCGCGGTCGAAGTCGTAGTCCTGACACGCGTATAGGATATCGAATCCCGCCACCCACGTCAGGACGCCGGCGCCGAGCGTTGCTGCCGGCAGCAGGTCCAGCGGGTTCTGCATCACGGCCTCGCCGCGGATGGCGATCCAGGCCGCCAGCGGCGACATCGCCAGCGCCGCCCCCAGCCAGAAGTGGGCCAGCGAGGTAAACCGCTTCGTGTAGCTGTACCCGCATAGGAACAATAGGACCGGCACGCTCAGATAGAAAGGGAGCCAGTTCGGCAGAAACAGCAGCGTGCTGGCGACGAAACCGGCCGAGCAGAGCACCGCGAACGCCGTGACCTGCGTCACGCTCAGGATGCCGGCCGGCAGGTGCCTCCCTGCCGTCCGCGGGTTGCCGGCGTCGATCTGGCGGTCGACCAGCCGGTTGAACGCCATCGCCGCCGAGCGGGCGAACACCATGCAGAGCAGGATGCCGAGGAGTTCCTGCCAGCGGACGTCGAGCATGGCTGCGAGGTTGGACGGGGCGAATTCAACAACCGGATCCGAACCGGGGGGATTCAAGTAAACAAGCTTCGGGCCTGGGCCGAGGTAAGCGACGTGCCTGAACGCTTGGTAGTGCCAAGCCATCAGCGCCGCCAGCAGCGCGAAGGGCAGCGCGAAGATTGTGTGGCTAAACCGGATCAGCGACAGCAGGTGTTTGGCAGTTTGCAGCATTCAGCGTGAGCGAATCGCGATGGTTGTCGATACGGAGTAGCCCACGGCGGAAGCCGTGGGTTTGCCGATCGTAGTGGTTACTGCTTTGGCGGCAGCGAGCGTGAAACCTCCGGCTTCCGCCGGAGGCTAAGAAGAACTGCCGCAGGGTTATTCTTCTCCCCAACGCTTGATCAAGGCATTACGCACCCCGAGCTGGTCACAGATCCGCGCGACGACGAAGTCGACCAGGTCGGCCATCGTTTCGACGCCGTGGTACCAGCCGGGGGCGGCCGGCAGCACGACCGCGCCGGCCTCGGTCGCCTTGCGCATGTTGTCGATGTGCGTCAGCGAGATCGGCGCCTCGCGGGGCACGAGGACCAGCTTGCGGTGCTCCTTGAGCTGCACCTCGGCGGCGCGCTGGATCAGGTTGCCAGCCGCGCCGGCGGCGATGGCGCTGAGTGTCGTGCCGCTGGTGGGGCAGATCGCCATGCCGCCACTCAGGAACGAGCCGCTGGCGATCGGGGCCATGAAGTCCTGGTAGTGGTGGTAGTGCAGCACGCCCGGCTTGTCGGCCGGGTCGGCGATCTCGGCCCGATCGGCCAAGAGCGGCGTGCGCTCGGGCGACAGGTCGGCCGCCGTTAGCTTGTTCAGGTCGAGGTCGAAGCCGAGCTCCTGCTTCACTACCGCCGCGCCCGACGGGCTGACCGCCAGGTGCACGTCGCGGCCGACGGCGAGCAGCACCTCGAGCAGCCGCACCGTGTACACCGCGCCGCTGGCGCCGGTCACGCCGAGGATGATTGGGAGTTGGTCGGTCATAGGCTCCGCCGGTGCATCTTCCAAGAGCCGCGAGCGTCAGCTCGCGGAGCAGCTCAATGTCGGTGTTCGATAAGGGAGATTCGGCCTGGCGGCCGACGCTAGGTTGGGGGGTTAGGTAGAGGGCTTCGTGCCGACGTACAGCGTGGCGACGCCGAACGTCATTGGGTAGAACTTCACGCCGCTCAGGCCGGCCGACTCCATCCGCTCGACCAGCTGCTCGTACTCGCAAAACTGGCCGACGCTCTGCGGCAGGTACTCGTACGCGGCGCTGTTGTTGCGCGCCAGCGCCTGGCCGATCCGCGGCAGCACGTTGCGGAAGTACCAGCCGTACATCCCGCGGAGCGGTTGGCGGCGGGGCGTGGTGAACTCGAGCACTGCCACCTTGCCGCCGGGCTGGCAGACCCGCGTCATCTCGCGGAGCCCCTGGTCCGTGTCCGCGACGTTCCGCAGGCCAAACGCGACGCTGACGATCTGGTACGCGTCGGATGCGAAAGGCAGGTTTTGCGCGTCGGCCTCGACCCACTCGACGTGGTCGTTGACGCCGAGGGCCTCGCCCTTCTTACGGGCGATGGCGAGCATCTCGGGGCAGAAGTCCGAACCGGTGACCGGCAGGCGGCCCCCCGCGGCGCGGTCGTAGGCGAGGGCCAGGTCGCCGGTGCCGGTGCAGAGGTCGAGGACCGGCGCCTCCCCACTTGGGGGGACCAGGCGCACGGTTCGCCGCCGCCAGTAGCGGTCGATGTTGAGCGAGAGCAGGTGGTTGAGCAGGTCGTATCGCGGCGCGATTTCACCGAACATCCGCCGCACGCGGTCGTTCGACTTGTCCACGCCGTCGCCTGGGGCGACGGCTTCTGTCATTGTGGTCTTTTTCAGGCAAGGGGTTTCCGGGCACGGGCCGCGGGAATTCGTTATGCTGCTCCAAGTAGACCCGCACAGCGGGCGGTTGTGCAACCGGCGGCGCTCGTCTCTCCGCAGTTTGTCGCCACGCAGGTTCGCTGGCTTTTCTGCACGGAACGGAACCAATCGATGACGGCGCTCCCCGATCTCTCGGTGCACTACCTGCCGCAGTTTGTCGCCGAGCACGACTTTGTCGGCGGCACGGTGGTAGTGATCGACCTGCTGCGGGCCTCCACGACGATCTGCCACGCCCTGGCGGCCGGGGCCCGCGAGGTGACCCCGTTTGTCGAGGTCGACGACCTCCGCCGGGCGGCAGAGGGCCAGGACCGCTGCGGCCTGCTGCTGGGGGGCGAACGCGGCGGCGAGCGGATCGACGGCTTCGACCTGGGGAACTCTCCGCGGGACTATACGGCCGAGGTCGTGTTCGACAAGCGGATCCTGTTCACCACTAGCAACGGCACCCGGGCGCTGCACCACGCCCGCCTGGCCGCCAAGGTAGTGGTCGGCTGCCTGGCGAACCTGTCGGCGCTGGTCGAATCGCTCTCGCACGACGTCGACCTGCACCTCTTGTGTGCGGGCACCAACGGGCATGTCTCGCGGGAGGACATCCTGGCCGCCGGCGCTATCGCCTACGAGGTGACCAACAACGACCGCCCGGCCCGGCGTCTGAACGACGCCGCCGAGTCGGCCCGCGGCGAGTGGCAGGAGCTGCTGAACACGGCCCGCTCGGCCGGCCGCAACGCCGACGAGCAGCTAGCGGTCGACCTCCGCGACACGCCGCACGGCAAGACGCTGGTGAACCTTGGCTTCGAGTCCGACCTGGCGCTGTGCGCCACGCGTGACTCGGCGGCGGTGGTTCCCTCGTACGATGCGCGGTCGGGGAAGGTCCGGGCAGTCTGAAGCGTCGCGGCTCCGCCGAGCGTTGCCGTGGTGCTGAGCAAGAACGCGGCGGAGCCGCGGCGCTAAATGCCAACGCGCCGTTAGAAGATGCGGCTGCTGACTACGGCAGCTTGAACACCGATTGCGTCTTCACAATGGCGTAGTCGTCGGGGAAGGTGTGCAGCGCCTGGACCAGCATCGAGCGGTCGCGGGACTGGACATTCACGTAGCTCAGCGCGCCGAGGCCGAACCGGCCGCTGGAGTCGAACTGGTGCAGCATGCCTTCTTTGGCGCCGGCCAGCATGATCTCGTTTTGGAAGGTGTAGAAGGCCTTGGCGTCGACCGACTCGAGCGAGAAGTTGACGCGGTAGGTCACGCCGCCGCGGCACTCGACCTGGTCGTTCTGCTCGCCGCGGAGCGAGTGGCACATCAGCCGCCGGCGTTCGGGCAGCAGGTCCTGTGCCGAGGTGGCGATCTCGGTCAGAACCAGGCCGTCGTAGCGCCACTCGATCGCGTGGCCGGCGCTGGTGATCGAGAGCTTCGCCTCGTAGCCGCCGCCCGGCTCACTGGCCGAGCCACTGCCGGACCCATCGGCCGGCTTGCTACCTGGTTTGCCCCGCTTAACCGTGCGGCTCTTGTAGGTCTGGAAGAGTTCGGGGTGCAGAGTCCTCCCGTAAAGTTGGAAGGTGAGCTCTGCAATCTTGGGCCGTGTTGATAGCACGAATCCGTCCTCTTCCGCTACACGTCACACGAGGGTTGAGTCGCCGCGACAACCGCGTCGACACCCCAATTATACTCGCGCCATGGAGAGCGAACAAAGGTCGATTATTTATGTTCTTAAACGCGGTTCTTTCCACTTGACACTGCGGCAATCATAGAGCCAGTTGAGCGCTAAGCAAACGCGCCCGGCCGCCCGATCGGTGGGGTTGCAATCCGCGCCCGATTTGCTCTCGCCGCGTGCGCCGAAACCCGCCTCTCCCAGTTCACCAGGCGATCGCGCCGGTGAGGATGTCGTACACCGCGTGCGCGCCGATCGCAACGCCGAAGCCGCGGTACAGGAAGATGCCCGCGAACAACGCGCCGGCGATCGCGCGGAACAAGAACACCGACAGGTAGAGCGGCTCGCCATACGCGCCGACGTGGTGCGCCGCCGCGAACAGCAGGCTCGACACCGCCACCGCCAACGCGATCGCCCGCGGCCGCGGCAGCGTGTACGCGAACATCGCCATCAACGCCGGCAGCAGCAGCAGGCGGAAGAGGGTCTCCTCGTAGATGCCCGCGCCGACGAACTCGATGATCTGCTCAAAGAACCGCTGCACCGGGCCGGCGGCCATCGCGATGCGGTGCTTGTCGCCCGGCGCCGCCGTGGAGAGATCCGTCGAAAACGTCATCGACAGCAGCGGCGCGAACGCCGACCCGAGCCCCCGCAGCGCCAGGCCGATCAGGATCGACTCGCCCACCATGCCGGGCAGCACGCCGCGGGGGGTCTTCCACGGCTGCCGCGACGCGTGGTGCCACGCCAACAGCACACCGACAATCACTGCCGGCAGCACCAGCCCGCCTCCGAGTCCCAACACGCCGAGCCAGCCCCGCATCCAGACGTCGGCCCCGTTGCGCGGCGCGTCGGGGAAGGTCCACACGCCGATCTCGTACAGCGCGAGCAGCGGCGCCACGAACAGCAGGCAGACCAGCGGCCGGCGGGTCTCGTTCCAGTAGCGGCGGAAGGCGGCCGAGTCGAGCTTCACGGTGGGGCTCCTTGGCTGGTGGAGCGTCACCGTTGCAGCGCGGGCGCGTTGGTCGGGTCCTGCGTCGGCAGCTTCGCGAGCAGCTCCACCGCCCGCGGGCACGCGTACGGCGACCCCACGCCGGGCGTTTGGACCAGCGGTAGTAGGGCGTCGAGTGGCTGGGCGTGTTCGCCGTCGGCGACCAGCATTGTTTGCCCCTGACGCTGCATCACGCAGTTCTGGTCAAAGCCAGCGGAGGGCGACAGCAGGCCTAGGACGCGGCAGCCGGCGCCGTCGAGCCGCAGGCGGAACGCCAGCGCGTCGAACGCCAGCGGGGTGTTCGGGTACGCCTGCAGCCGGATGTTTTCCTCGACCGCGGTCAGCATCGGCCCGGTAAGCACGCACCTTAGCTGGTAGCGGGCGAGGTCGGCGAACGGCCACGCGGCCTCGCCGGCGGCGGCCTCGACGCACAGGTCGAGCCGCTCGAACCGGCCCGCCTGCCAGGCGAGGTCAACGCCGTAGAGCCGGGCCGGCACGTGCGTGTGCAGGCCGGACTCGGGGGGGGTGAACGCGGCGAGGTCGACGCCGTTGAAGCCGCCTTGGAGCTGGCCGTGGTTCGCTTCGAGGTCCAGCGTTAGCTTGCCGGCGAACGTCGCGGCGGGGCCGAGGGCGGCCGGCAGCGGCGTGAGCCCGGCGAGCCGGCCCCAAGCGAGCGGCGCGGCGCCGGTCTCCAGCGTGAGCCGCGTGGTGGGCGGGTCGAGCTGCCGGTTGCGGACCAGTTGAAACCGCCGCCCATCGGCGGCCTCCTCGGCAAGGCTCCACACGCGGCGGTCGGCGACTGGTGACTCGGACGTCAGCCGTGCGTCGGCCGCTAGCAGTTGGTTGCCGCAGCGGACCTCGGCGAATGTGATCGACGCGACGCCTGCCGTGACCCCGCGGAGCGAGTCGCACAGCACCCGCCCGGCGTCGGCCAGCTTGCCGACTTCAATTGTCAGCACGCCCGCCACGCCAACGACCCCCTCATCCGTGCCGGCGCACCGCAGCGTGTCGAGCGTGGCAATCAGCGCGCCGGTCTCGGGGTGCAGCACCCGCAGGTCGGCGAACCGCCGTTCGCCGGGACGCGGGGTGTAGCACTGGCCGCACTCGACCCGCACGCCGAGCCCGGCGGCGAGGTCCGCTAGCTGCTTGTGCGAGTAGTCGGGCCGCAGCCGCCAGGCGATAACGCCGGTCACCGCGAAGGTCGGCAACAGGCAAGCCAGCAGAAACAGCGCCCGGCAGAGCCGGCGTTTGGTCGATTGGTGGAGCAAAGCAGCAGGGTCGGCGGTCGGAGGCGGGCGATCGAGTCCAAGTTCCTAGGCGCTCTCCCACCGGGCTGCTGGTCGAAAAACGGGGACTAGCTCGGTGCGTCGAGCCGGTTGGATCCCACGCCGGGGGAGCGCAAGCGTCGTGCCTGTCCCCCTTTTTCGACCCCACTTGCAGGCATCGGAAACGGGGACAGGCACTCGACCGCAGCAGCGTCAGAACGCAGCCAATGCGATCTCGTGCGGTCGAGAGCTAGTCCCCGATTCCTGCCCAACCCAGCAGGTTCGTGCCGACGCCCCTACCTCGGTCGTTGCCGCTCGTCTACTGCTCGCGAGCCATCTGGAGGAAGAGGTCGTAGCGGGCCTGCATCTCGCGCAGGCTGTCGCCTCCAAATTTATCGACCAATGCGACGGCAATCTCGAAGGCAACCACATTCTCGACAATGACGCTAGCAGCGGACACCGCGCAGACGTCGGATCGCTCGTAACTTGCCTCCTGCGGCTCTTTTGTCTCAAGATTGACGCTGCCGAGCGGCTTCGCAAGGGTGCTGATCGGCTTCTTGGCGGCGCGGATCACCAGCGGCTGGCCGTTGGTCATGCCCCCCTCGAGCCCACCGGCATTGTTCCGCGGCCGGGTGAAGCCGAGGTTCGGCGTGTCGCGCTGCGCGGGGTCGTACTCGATCGGGTCGTGCACCTCGGAGCCGGGCAGCCGGGCCGCCTCGAAGCCCAGGCCGATCTCGACCCCCTTGATTGCTTGCACCGCCATCACCGCCTGCGCGAGGCGGCCGTCGAGCTTGCGGTCCCACTGCGCGTGGGTCCCCAGGCCGAACGGCAGACCCTCGACGCGGACCTCCATGATGCCGCCGAGCGTGTCACCCGCCTTGCGGGTCTTGTCGATGAGGGTCTTGAAGGCGGCGTCCTGCGCCGGGTTGAGCGAGTAGATGATGCTGCTGTCGCGCAGCTCGCGGAGCTTGTCGATCGGGCCGGTCACCGGGTCGATCTTCTCGCCGCCGAGTTCGACGACGTAGCCAACCACCTCGATGCCGAACTGCGAGAGCAGCTGCTTTGCCAAACCGCCCGCGGCGACGCGGACCGCGGTCTCGCGGGCCGACGAGCGCTCGAGGATCGGCCGGATGCCGCCCAGGTGCTTGATGCTTCCGGTCAGGTCGGCGTGTCCCGGCCGGGGGCGGGGCAGGTCCTCGAGCCGCTCGAGCTTGTAGTCGCGGTTGGGGACCTCGAGCACGATCGGCGAGCCGAGCGACTCGCCCTTCCAGATGCCGGTGCGGACCTGCACCTGGTCGGTCTCGATCCGCTGCCGCCCGCCACGCCCGTAGCCCCCTTGGCGGCGGCGGAGCTCGTTGTTGATCGGCTCGGGGTCGATCTTCACCCCAGCGGGGAAGCCATCGACTAGCGCAATGAGCGTCTGCCCGTGGGATTCGCCGGCGGTCCAGTAGCGTAGCATTGCAGGGTAGGGGAGCGGGTTCAGCGGGTTGGTGAGAAACATTCAGTTTACTTAGCGGGGCCGGTTTCGACTATCGGGAGCGGTTTTTGCCTGTTTTTTCAGCGGTCTGTCCCGTTGACGCCGCATGCCCAGTAGCCGATGGATTACATCCATCGGAGGCCCCGGGTAAGACTCGCAGGCTATAGTGTCGTTTTCGGTGCTTATCCGCAGGATGCAATCTGGCCCCTCCGGAGAAGCGTGCGTGCCCTGCTATTTGTTCACTTACCACGCTTACGGCTCGTGGATGCCAGACCGCGAAGACGGGTACGTTCGCCGCCGGCGAGGAGTCCTGCCGCCGGATCTCGGCATGGCGGACCAATATCGGACGAACGCCAGCGAAGACGCGGCAGACTTCTACGCTCCTGAGCAACGCACAATTATCGAGGCCGTGCTTGACGCGGCGCCGTTCATTCAAGTTGAGGTTCATTCGATCGCGACAGAGGCGACGCATTTTCATGTGCTTGCAAGCTGGAGATCTGAGCGGGATCGCATCGGTGTTTCGAATAGCCTGCGCGGCCGAGTCCGGCGTGAACTGAGATTGCATTTTTCGGCGCGTCGTTGGCTTGCCCGAGACGCTTCGCGCCGCCAGGTGAAAGATCGGCAACACTTTGAGTACTTAGTGCAAACCTACCTTCCTAGACACCGGGGCCTGAAGTGGGACCGAAAACTTGGAATCTACGAGTAGCTGGTGTCAGCATGCAATACACGGCGGCGATTAAGTATTCTGAAGTGGAGTTGTTCAGCATAGAAACCGACCTGGTGATTCTCCGACGGATGTAATCCGTCGGCTATTGTGGTGATCTGTAGCGATGGAAGCCGAACAACCCTTCAACCCTTACGCGTCGCCAACGGCCGAAGAAGCCCCCAGCGAGGTCGAGCAGCTGAAGGACAAGCGGCTGATCATCTTGCCTCCTGTGTGCGAGCTGCCGCGGCGGTGCGTATTCTGCAACCAGCCCGCCACCAAGTCGCACCGGCTGCGGTACCGCTGGTGGCTCTACTTCTGGGGCGTGTTCAGCATCTCGATCAAGTGGTACGCCTGTGAGTTGCATGATGTCCAGGTGCGGCGTCAGCAGCGTTCGTGGTGGAATTGGTTGGTCTGGTTCGCGGGCTTCATCGTGGTCGCGAATGGGATCGACTATCTGCCAGCGGGCGTTAGTGGTTTTCTAGGCGCCTATGGGTTCGGTGTGGCGATCGCGCTCGTTCTGGTGGCACACTACTGGTCGCGACGCAGAGAACACGAAGTGCTCACCCTCCCGACGGTCGACCGCGCGGAACCCGACGCGGTCGCCTTTAAGCACGCCGGCCGACCGTTCCTTGACAGCCTGGCCGACGGGGCCGAGGGGTACCTGGTGGTCGATAAAATCCCATAGGTCTTGGCGATGAACGAAAACCCGTACGCGTCGCCAACGGCCGAGGAGCAGCCCGACGTTCTGCCCTCCAAGGACATCAAGGACGACCGGCTGCTGGTGACCCCGCCCATGTGCTCGCTGCCGCCGCGGTGTGTGTACTGCAACGCCGCCGCGGGGGACTCTCGCCCGACTGCCGGGTACTGGTGGTTCTCTTGGTCCGGACTCCGACGCGCCAAGGTGCAGTGGTTCACTTGCCAGGCCCACAAGCGTCAGCTCAATCGGCAGGCATGGCCGGGCCTTGCGATTGGTATTGCCTACCCTGCAATCTTCCTCGCGTCCGCGCTGCACGACTACATTCTTGGTGAGGAAGATTGGTTGGAACGCGTGCCGAAGGTTTTCATGCCCGTCTTCATCTTGACGATGGTGATTGCCTCACTGCTATCCCTCTGGCTGACGAAAGGTTATCTGAAGCTCCCGAAGGTGGTCCGCGTGAAAAACGGCTCCGCCTACCTCAAACACGCCGGCCGGCCGTTCCTCGACAGCCTGACCGACGGCGCCGAGGGGTTCCGGGTTGTGCATAAGTTGCCGTCGTAGTTGCTCGCCATCGCGATGCGCGCCGCGTTTGACTCGTAGCCCCCGGCTCTGCCGGGGGACGACTTACTAGGCTGGCCTGCCTATCATGCGATCCCCGGCAGAGCCGGGGGCTACGGGCGTATACTGGGATCGAATGATTCTCTTGTTCGCTGCTGAGTTGAGATTGTGACCGAATCCGCCGACCACAACCCGTACGCGTCGCCCCTGGCAGAGGACGAGCCTGGCGATCCGCCCGTGTGGGACGCCTTCAGTCGCAACGGGTTGGTCGTCACGGCGCCCAAGTCAGAACTGCCTGCGAGGTGCTTCGTGTGCAACCAGCCCGCGACCCGCCGGCATCGGATGCGGCGCGACGGCTGGGTCACGATGAAAGGGTTGGTCTCCGTTTCTCTGCTCTGGTACTACTGCGACACGCACCACAAGCGTCAGTGGATCCGCCGGCTGTCACTTCCGGCGACGGCCCTGCTCATCCTACTGCTGCTGCAGATGGGGCCTGTGGTGACGCTGGCAATCCAGGCGGGGAATGTGGGCCTAGTAATATCACTGGCCGTCGCGATCGTTTTGTTAGTTTCGACGCTCTACGGCATCCGCTTGGCAGGGGAGTGGATTGGCGGCCGGCCAACCATTGTCGAAGTGACTCCCGCACGTGTGAAAGTGAAGGGCGCCGGAGCAGCCTTCCTGGCGAGCATCCACCGCCCCGCTTGACCACCGACCCCGATCAATAGCCGGCGAGCTACGTCTCGGCGGATCTCTCTTAGCGGGGCAAACTCTGCTCTCGTGGGGGAGCATCCGCCGACGCGTAGGTCGCCGGCTATTTTGGGGAATCTCCACTTGTGTTTGCCCGTGACTATGCTAGGGCCATGCCCTGTTTTCTCTTCACCTACCACGCCTACGGCACGTGGCTGCCGGATCGGAGCGAAGGGTACGTTCAACGCAAGCGAGGTTTGCTTTTTCAGGATGTTGAAATGGGTCGCATCTACAGACACGCCATGACGGCTGACGCCGTCGTCTTCGATGGCGAACGCCAACTCGTTGCAATTGAGGCCGTGCTGAACGCCGCCCGGTGTGTTGATCTCACCGCTCATTCGATCGCCACTGAAACGACGCACGTCCACGCCCTCGTGAGCTGGGCCAGCGAACAACGCACTTGGCTGCAGAACCGCTCGAGCGTCAAGAAGGCAATCACGCTAGCCCTGCAGCAAGGCTCTGACCGCAAGCAGTGGCTTTCTGACAGCGCGTCGCGCAAGCAAGTCAAAGACCGCAATCATTTCGCGCACCTGCTGCATAACTATCTGCCGTCGCACCGTGGCTGGAAGTGGGACGAACAAAAGGGGCGCTATCAGTAACCGGTCAGCGATTCCCATAGCCGGCGAGCTACTCCTCGGCGGATCTCTCTTAGCGGGGCAAAATCTGCTTTCGTGGGGGAGCAACCGCCGACGCGTAGGTCGCCGACTATTGTCTTGCTACTCAAACTCCTCCCCAGTCAGCTGCTCATAAGCCTCGATGTACTTGGCCCGCGTGCCGGCGACCACTTCTGCTGGCAGTTCGGGGGGCTCGCTGTTCTTGTCCCAAGTGGTCGAGCTCAGCCAGTCGCGCACGTACTGCTTGTCGAACGACTTCTGGCCGCGCCCCGGCTCGTACTGGTCGGCGGGCCAGAAGCGGCTCGAGTCGGGGGTCATGACCTCGTCGATCAGGATCACCTGGCCGCCCTGCTGGCCGAACTCGAACTTGGTGTCCGCGATCAGGATGCCACGCTCGGCGGCGTACTCGGCGCCGAGCGTGTAGATCTCGAGGCTCTTCCGACGCAGTTCTTCTGCTAGCTCGGTGCCGAGGTCGGCGACCATCCGCTCGAACGGCACGTTCTCGTCGTGCCCCTCGTCGGCCTTGGTGGCGGGCGTGAAGATCGGCTCGGGCAGCTTGTCGCTCTCTTGCAGGCCGGGCGGCAGCTGGACGCCGCAAACCGTGCCGGACTGCTGGTACTCCTTCCAGCCGGAGCCCGACAGGTAGCCGCGGACCACGCACTCGAACGGCACCACCTGTGACTTGCGGCACAGCATCGTGCGGCCCGCCAGCCGCGAGCGGTCGATATCGTCGGGCAGCTGCATCTGGTCGACGTCGGCGGTGATCAGGTGGTGCGGGATGCCGACGCGGTCGAACCAGAACACGCTGGTCTGGGTGAGCACGCGGCCCTTGTCGGGGATGCCAGTTGGCAGCACCCAGTCGTAGGCGCTGAGGCGGTCGGTGGCGATCAGCAGCACGCGGTCGCCCAGGTCCCCGTTTCCAAGGTCCCCGTCTCCCAGGTCATAGACGTCCCGCACCTTGCCCCGTCGGACGGGCCAGTGCGGGAGGTCGGTGGTCAGCAGGCAGTCGGCGGGCATAGCGATCGGTCGAATTGCGTGGGTGGGATTTGCGGGCCGGTGGGGCGTGCGGAGTATACCGCGGGGCCGGGGGGGCCGCCCAGCGTCGGCGATTGGCGGGCAAGAACGGTTGTTGCCGCCGTAGCCGCAACCTAGAATCAATGTTTGGACGCGGCTGACGGGCGTCCGACACCAGCGTCCAACTACTCTTGGGCCGCGTTGGGGGCAAGCGTTGGTCGTAGGCAATTTCTGAGGCGTCCATGGCGATCCCGGCATCTCATCTCCCTCGGCTGCTGGGCAACCCGCCCCGCGGAGGACGCGGCGCCGCCGACCGCGTGGGGAGCACGCCATGGGACTGATGCGGCTGAACGTCCGCTGCCCCGAACGCATCGCGGACCCCGACCTCAAACGCGTGTACCTCGCCGGACCCGACGACCTGCCGTACCACGGCCGGGCGCACCTCGCCGGCGACATGCTGCACATCGAACGTCGCGAGGACGCCTCGGGCGCGCTGTGCGTCCCCTGGGTGCTCGACGAGCACGGCGTGTGGATGATCAACACCACCACGCTGATGGAGCGCGAACGCCCCTACCAGCTCGAGGTCGAGCTCGCCCGCGGCATCGTGTTCCGCGTCCGCAACCAGCTGGCCGCCTGGCAGATGCTCGGGCTCAAGGCGCCCGAGGACCTGACCAACCTGATCTCCGAGGCGACCACCGCCTTCAGCCGCTCGGCGGTGATGCAGGCCGACCCGCCGGCCGCGGTCGCGAAGGCGATCGAGGCGATCTCGCTCGGCGCCGCCGCGTCGCTCCGCCTGGCGGACGTCTACGCCGAGCAGGCGCTGTCGGTCCGCACCGCCAACGGCGCCCGCCTGCCGACGCTGCTCGGCGTCCGCATGGCCGCGCCCCCCGACCCCGGCAAGGGGCTCGGCTACGGCGAGCAGCTCGACCCGTTCAGCATTATCTCGATCCCCAGCGGCTGGAAGGACGTCGAGCCGACCGAGGCCAAACGCGAATGGTCCCCCATCGACGACACCGTCAAGTGGGCCCAGGAAAACCGCCGCCGGGTCAGCCTCGGGCCGCTGCTAGAGTTCTGTGATTCGCGCGTCCCCGAGTGGGCCTACCTGTTCGAGGGCGAGGGCGACACACTCGCCTCGCTTATGCTGGGTCACGTCGAGGCGTGCGTCAAACGCTACCGCGGCCGCGTCAACCTGTGGAACGTCGCCGGCCGGGTCAACCGCAGCCGCGTGCTCGGCCTGACCGACGAGCAACGCCTGCAGCTGGTCGCCCGCGCGGTCCGGCGGGTCCGCGAGCTCGACCCCGGCACGCCGGTCACCGTCTGCTTCGACCAGCCGTGGGGCGAGTCGCTCGCCTCGGAGTCGGCCGACCTGGCCGCCATCGAGTTCGCCGACGCGCTCGAGCGGGCGGACCTCGGCATCGCCGGCTTCGGCGTCGAGCTGAACATCGGCTACCTCCCCAACGGCACCACCCCCCGCAGCCCGTTGGCGTACAGCCAGCTGCTCGACAACTGGAGCCTGCGGCTCGAGCTGCCGCTGCTGGTGATGCTGACGCTCCCCAGCGGCGCCGGCCCCGACCCCAAGGCGGTCAGCAAGGTCAAGGCCTTGCAAGCCAGCGGCAACCCAGACGCCCCGCCATTCCCGTCCCCCGATTCGCAGGCCGAGTGGATCCAGTCGTGCCTGCCGGTGTTCCTGGCGAAGAACTGCGTGCAGGTCGTGATCTACAATCAGCTCCGCGACGACGTCCCGCACGAGCTGCCCCACGGCGGCCTGGTCGACGCCGCCGGCGTCGCCAAGCCGGCCGCCGCCGCCCTGGCCGAACTTCGCGGCCAGTATCTGGCTTAGCTGTACCTGGCGTAGCTGGGGAGCCGGTGTGCTGCTCCATCGGCTGTCACCGATGGCTCTCTATTCCAGATTCTGGAATGCAGCGGTGACTTTTTTCCCTGCTGTCGACATCGGTTTATAGGGACAAAAGTCGGGCCCTGTGTGCGCCGCGCGTCTCGCTAAGTTGTTTGCCGGCTACACGTAATGAGATGCCGCACGCTTGTCACCAGGCGACTTTTGTCCGTTGTTGCGCACTCGTGGGGACAAATCTCCGCAGCTGGTCGTTTAGCGCCGCCGGCGCGCACACCCTGGGGAATGGCGTCGATCCTGTATTGGAACGGACGGGGTGGCTCTTTTCGACAACCAAGTGGCGAGACTCTGAGAACCCTGCTGGCCGCAGAAATGGCAGGCTCGGCCGGCGGTCGGTTGCAAACTTCTCGTCCTCCGCACTTTTTGCTTCCGCTCGGGGCGCCGCGGCGCGTAGGCTGATGGGACTCATGGCTTATCTCTTCGGAACAGGAGCTCCAGGCGTGAAGAATCGCACCGGCCTTTTCTTCTCAGCGACCGCGGTCCTCGTGCTGTCTGCTGGGAACCTCGCGGCGCAGTTCCCGACGCCGACCTACGGCTGGAACCTCGGCAACACGCTCGAGCCCCCGAGTGGCGAGGGGTCGTGGGCCCCGGCCGCGACTCAGCAGATGATCAACGCGGCAGCCGACGCCGGGTTCAACACCATCCGCCTGCCGGTGGCGTGGGACAGCCACGCCAACCAATCAACCCACCAGATCAACGCCGCCTGGATGACGCGGGTCAAGGAGGTGGTCGACTGGTGCATCGACGCCGACCTAACCGTGGTGCTCAACACGCACTGGGACGGCGGCTGGCTAGAGAACAACATCGGCGCCGCGGTCAACCCGACCATCGACGCCAAGATGGCCAGCTACTGGACGCAGATCGCCACCACGTTTGCCGACTACGACGAGCGGCTGTTGTTCGCCGCGGCCAACGAGCCCAATGTCGACAACGCGGCGCAGATGACCACGCTGACCCACTACTACCAGACCTTCGTCGACGCGGTGCGGGGGCAGGGGGGGGCCAACGCCGACCGCTGGCTGGTCGTGCAGGGTCCGCGGACCGACATCAGCAAGACCGACCAGCTCATGAACACCCTCCCCACTGACCCGACCGAGGGCCGGCTGGCGATCGAGGTCCACTACTACGACCCGTGGCAGTTCGCCGGCCTTGATCAGGACGAGAACTGGGGCGACATGTTCTACTTCTGGGGCGAGGAACACCGCTCGACCACGCTGCCCGGCCGCAACGCCACCCACAGCCAGGAGGCCCACCTGGCGGCGCAGTTCCAGAAGATGAACGCCAAGTTCGTCAGCCAGGGCGTGCCGGTGATCCTCGGCGAGTTCAGCGCCATGAACCGTACCGGCAACCCCGACCTCGTGGGCGAGGAGCTCGAGCTGCACCTCGCCGCGCGCGAGGCGTACCACAAGCTGATCGTCGACACGGCCAACAGCCTCGGCATCGCGCCGTTCTACTGGGACAACGGCCACACCGGGGCCAACGGCTCGGGGATCTTCAACCGCGTCGCCGCCACGGTCTTCGACCAGCGGACCGTCGCGGCCGTGACCGGCGGCCCCGGCCTGGCGGGCGACTTCAACGCCGATGGCCGGGTCAACGCGGCCGACTACACGCTGTGGCGGGACAACGCCGGCTCGGCCAACGACTACTTCGCCTGGTGGGGCAACTACGGCGCCGCGGCCGCGGCGCCCGGCGACGCGTCGGTCGTCCCCGAGGCGCACGCGCAGGCCGCGCTGGCGGTGCTCGCCAGCGTAGGCAGCGTCTGGCGGATGCTCACCACGCGGTCCGCTGGGCGGTAGCGGAGAAGCCTCTACCAGGCCTCTGCTTCTTGTGCCTTTTTGTGGCCATTTGATAGAGCCACGAAAAGGCACAAAGGGCACAAAAACTGGCGGTTAGGCTGTGTGTTCGCGTGCTTCGCGGCCTCGCTGCACTGACGTTTTTTGCTTTCTCGAGATCGCTTGTAAGAAACTGCGGTCCGCAGGCAACTAGTAGGGTGTTCTGCCCACGTGCCTGACCCTTGAGAGGCCGGCGCGGTAGGAGCTTTCATCACACACTCGAGTTTGAGTCCACGCGAACGCGGATGCACGACCGGGAGCGGGAAGAGCGACTGAACGACTGGCTGAACCGCCACGAGGGCCTATTGGTCAAGGTCGCCCGCTCGTTTACACGGACGTCGCACGACCAGGACGACCTGATCCAGGAGATCAGCTTCCAGCTGTGGAAGTCGATCCCCGGCTACCAGCCGAGAGTTGCCGAGTCGACCTGGGTGTACCGGGTCGCGTTCTACACGGCGATTAACTGGTCGCGTAAGGAGCGGTCGCGTGAAGAACGCGTCCGCGAACTCCGCGACAAGCCGCCGCCGAACGAGCGATCGGGGCCGCCCGACCAGCGGCTGGAGTGGCTGTACGACCAGATCGCCCGGATGGAGCCCATCGACCGCTCGCTCACGCTGCTGGTGCTCGACGGGCGCAGCTACCGCGAAATGTCCGAGACGCTCGGCATTTCCGAGAGCAATGTCGGGGTCCGGATCAACCGCCTCAAGAAGCGGCTCACAAATCAACTGGAACGAGGGGACGATCATGAGCTTTGACGACGTGCAGGCGATCTGGGATTCACAACAACCCGCCGGGGACCGACTTGATCGGGACGCGCTGACGCAGTGCATCAAGGCGGACAGCCGTTCGCTGATGCGGATCGTTGGAGCGACCGAGATGGTGATGACGCTCACGCTGTTGTTCATGGCGGCGATGTTCATGCGCGACCCGCTGCTCCAGGGGCACGACCGTGTGCTGCTGGTCGCCGCCTTCGCCTGCCTGGCGGCGGCGGCCTACGTGTGGACCGGCCGCGTGGCCCGCAAGAAGCGGGAGGTCCGCTACGACGCGTCGCTCTTGGGGATGGTCGAGCGGTCGATCGCCGCGATCGACTACCAGATCGCCCGCATGCGGGGCTTCCTGTGGTGCTTCGGGGCCCCGACCAGCCTCGGCCTGTTGATCGGGCTGCTGATCGTCGACGACTCGAAACGCTACCTGTTCTACTGGGTTTTCATCCCGGCCTACTGCCTCTGCATGGGCCTGACCTGGCTGCAGATCGGGCGCGAGATCCGCACCAAGACGCAGCCCGAGCGGCGGCGGCTCGCGCAGCTGCGCGACCAGCTCATCGAAGGGTGACCTCAGACGCCGGACCGCCAGGAGCCCCGACATTTCTCGTGCCTCTTCGTGCCTTTTTGTGGCCATTTGATTGAGCGACGAAAAGGCACAAAGAGCACGAAAAGTTGGTGTGAAAAGCGAAGTTGCACGCGGACAGGTGTCCGACCGTCTGTCCGCGATTGGGCCTACTCGATCCGTGCCTGCTCGATCTCCTCGATTGCCAGGTAGGCCGACGCGATGCTGTTGCCGGCCAGGCTGCGGCGGTTCCGCTCGGCGTTGGGGGAATCGGACTTCAGCATGCGCAGGTACCACCAGACCGATACCGCGAAGCCAACCACGCCCACGGCCAGCGACGGGTACAGCGAGTACGGGTGCAGCACGTCGTCGAAGCCGAGCGACACGGCCACCGGGATCCACATCAGCCACCAGATGAACCCGATCAAGACGCCCGCCCGCAGGTACGCCGAGCGCACGCTGTCGAGTTTGGCGCGGATGTCGGCGATCGGCTTGGAGTAGTCGATCCGCTTGATGCGGGTGCAGACCAAGAGCCCCTGCGAGATCACCACCACGCCGTACACGTGCAGCAGCACGCCGTTGAACACGCGGTGCGGCACATTCGTGTTGCGGGCCCAGCACTGGGCGCCGATGGCGATGAAGGCGATGCCTATGAGCACCTGCACCAGCTGCCAGCGGAATAGCGGCCGCAGCGACTGCTCGATCCGCTCCATCAGCCGCCGCCGCGTCAGCAGCATGCGGCCGGCCAGTTCCTGCTCGGCCAAACTTGGGGAGGCGGTGCTCGGCGAGCCGGCGGCGGGCGACTCGTAGTCGACGGTCGCGACGGGGTCGGGGCGACGGGTCGACACGATGGTCTGGACGTCGGTTTTGATCTGGCTGGCGTGCTGGTAGCGGCGCTGCGGCTCCTTCTCCAGCGTGCGGAGCACGACCTCGTCGAGTCGCACGTCGATCTGCACCTTCTGGGACGGCGCGGCGAAGCGGCCGATCGGCAGCTCGCCGGTCAGCATCTCGTAGAACACCACGCCCAGCGAGTAGATGTCCGCCCGGTGGTCGACGCCGCGGGCGCCCTCGAGCTGCTCGGGCGCCATGTACCGCGGCGTGCCCATCACCTGGTGCGTGCCGGTGAGCGTCTCCTCCGGCGCGTCGGCGCCCAGGATCCGCGACAGGCCGAAGTCGGCGATCTTCACGACCCCGTCGGCCGAGATCAGGATGTTCTCCGGCTTGATGTCGCGGTGCACCACGCCCTTGTCGTGCGCGTACTGCAGCGCGTCGCACAGGTGCGGCACGATCGCCAGCGCGTGCTCGGGCGACAGCCCGCCGGACCGGACCACCTCGCGGAGCGTCGAGCCGTCGACGTACTCCATCAGGAAGTAGTAGGTGTCGCCGGCGTGGCCGAACTCGTACACCGACACGATGTTCGGGTGGGTGAGCTTGGCGAGCGTCCGCGCCTCGCGGGTGAACCGCAGCGCGAACTTGACGTCGTGCCCGAACTCCTCGGGCAGGATCTTCAACGCCACCAGCCGGTCGAGCCCCGGCTGCCGGGCCTGGTACACCGCGCCCATGCCGCCGGCGCCGATCAGCCGCACGATCTCGAGCGCCGGGAACAGCTCTGCCACCCGCGCGACCGAGGGGGGCTCGAACGCACCGCCGTGGGCCCGCGCCGCTTGCTCTCCGGCGGGCAGGACCTCGCGGAGGGCGTCGTCGATGGCGGCCGCCGCCTCGGGGAACCGCGGGAGGTAGTCCTCGGCGGTGGGCGCCTCGCCGCGGCGGCGGCGGTAGTCGACCTCCAGCACGATCAGCTCGGCCAGCAGCACCTCGCGCTCGTCGGCCGGGGAGTCGGCGGTCGTAGAGTCGGCCGGCAGGGAGGCCTCGATCGGCCGCGGCTCGCCTGCCTGCCACGCCCGCTCGAAGTCGGCGCAGAGGTCATCGATCCGCTCGAGGGAGGCGATCGGGAGTTTCTTCTGGCGGATGCTCATCATTCTCGACCAATTCTTGCTGGCATTTTTCTCGGATCAGGTGCAGGCGGCGTTCGACCGTCCGCTCGGAACAGCCGAGTTTTGCGGCGATTTCGGCGTTGGTGTGCCCCGCTAACTTGGCAACCGCCAATTCCTGGAGCTGCCCGACACCCAGATGAGAAAAAAGTTGCTCCACCGCTTCCTGCAGCATCAGGACCATCTCGGGCGAGGGCTCGTCGCCGATCGCCTCGATGACCAGCGAGTCGTCCCCGGCGGGCCCATCCCGTGGCCCATCGAGCGAGTGGACCTGCACGCCGCCGCCCCGCCGCTGCCGCTGGTCGTGCCGGTGCTTGTCGACCACCTTGCGGGCCGCCATCCGCAGCAGCAGCCGCCACAGGTCGTCGCGGTCGGCCAGGTCGGGGAAGCGGCCTGCCTCGGCCGCCCGGTAGAAGCTGTCGAAGACGCTCAGCACGATGTCCTCTTCGTCCGACACCGCGGCGTTCTGACCCCGCAGCCGACTGCGCACCGCCCGCACCAGCCGATCAAAGTAGTGCCGCCAGAGCCGCGACGCCGCGGCCGAGTCGCCCGCCTTCACCAGGTCGATCCAGTGACTGACATCAGACGAGCGGGGCATTAGCGGGGGCGGGCACGATGGGGCCCGGAGAGGAGCTGCGGGGCGGTTTGCCTTATGGTAGCACAACGGGGCGCCGCGGAGACGGCCCGAATGGGAGACTATGCCTTCCTACGTGGGCCGGGTACTGTTTACCGCTATACTTCTTGGATCGAGTTAATCCAATTTCGCAGTAGGCGTAGGTAGAGGAATGTCATGATCAGACTGGCCCTCATTGGACTCGCGCTCTTGTGTGTGTCATGCAACGGTGACCCTGCAGAGCGACGCGCCGCTTCAGTCGAACCAGCGATCGACAGGACCGGCAAGGCCATATACGCGGAATTCAAGTCGACAATTGGCCAAGACAATGTCGTGAGGCCTACGCCGTTGTATCGGGAGGTTGCAGAAGATGACTCGTATTGGGAGTCTGAAACAGGATTCAACCTGTACCGGAAAGTAATGATCGAACTGAGTGATGCAGACGGTGTGTGGCTGAATTTCTTGCACTGGCAAGCGCCGAAGATCAGTGGTCTGCAGGAAGCGATTAAAGATGGTATGGCGGCGTACGTATCCGAGGGGCAAACGCGAGCCTATGTCGCTGACCTGTACGAGCATGTTCCTGTTGAGGAACGAGACCTGTCGTACATGTTCTATGCGGCATTTGCTGACTCTCACTGTGGTGTGCGCCGTAACCTTCTGTATCAGATTCCAACGGATAGACTCAACTCAAATCAAATGGCTTGTCTCTTGAACAAGGCGAATGACGAAGATGAGTGGTACTTCGCTCGCATAGGAGCAGCGTGGGCCTTGGCCGCAGCAGGCAATGAATCTGGGGTGCTCTGGGCGCAATCGCAGAAAGAAATAATGGAGAACAAGGAGCATCAGCAGCTACTGGATCAAGTTCTTCAAGCGGCTGAAAGTCGTGCTAATCTGTCGCGATAACGGTCGCCAGCGATGACTCGGACAGGACTGATATGAATCCCATCCGTGCTGTGTGGCGGGCTTGCGTTTGCTCCACGGGTTTGGCCAGCCATGCGACCCGTAGCCCCCCGCTCTGCGGGGGAATCTTGTTGGCCCACGGTTGAACGTCGGTGACGCTATCCCCCGGCAGAGCCGGGGGCTACGAGCTTTTCCGCTAGGCTGCCGCTACGGTGGGTTTCGACTAGAATGTCATTGCGTGCCGCCGGTTCCTGAAAGGGCCAAACTGCCCGCCGCGTAGGCGTTGGATCCTTCTTCCCGACTGATTGATTGTTCCATGGTCCGTCGCCTCACCTTCGCAGCGCTCTCCATATGCGCTGTGATCGTAGTCAGCGAGTGGGGCCTCTTTGGCGGCGAATACCCACCCTGGCTGCTGGTCGGGCTGGTGCTCGGCCTGTGGTTCTTGTTCTTCCGTTGGTGCAGCGAAGGCAGGTTCTCCGACTTGCTCGCCGGCGTGGAGCACGAGGCCCCGGAGATTGCCTGGCCGGATCGCCGGCAGGTGGTGAGCGCCACCGTGCTGGGCATCGCGTTCATCGCGGCTGGCGCCGTTGCTCTGGCGTGCTTCGACTCCCTGGTGTCTCTGGGGCTGAGTTGGAATCACGGTTAGCCCGCCTCAGCGCCGATACTGCTCATCCGTTACGTGCTCTAGCCACTCGACCACCTTGCCGTCCTGGGCCTCCTGCACGGCGATGTGCGTCATCGCCACGGTCGGGCAGGCGCCGTGCCAGTGCTTCACGCCGGGCGGGAACCACACGACATCGCCGGGGCGGATCTCTTCGATCGGGCCGCCCTCGCACTGCGCCCAGCCGACCCCGGCCGTGACGATCAGCGTCTGGCCGAGGGGGTGCGTGTGCCAGGCGGTGCGGGCGCCGGGCTCGAAGGTCACGGTGGCGGCCGCCGCGCGGGCCGGCTCGGGCGATTGGAACAGCGGGTCGATCCGCGTCGTGCCGGTGAACCAGTCGGCGGGGCCGGGGGTCGAGGGCTGGGATCCTAGGCGGGTGATCTGCATGGTGGTCTCCGTTGGCTGGGTTTGGCGCCGCGAGCGAAACCGAGTCAGACTTCACGGAGCGACGACGCCTACAAGAGCCCGTCGCAGCTCGGCCGCGAGTACCGCCGGCAGCACGGCGCAGCAGCGTCTTCAAGCACCTACGTTGTCAACGCACAGTAAACGCCAAGCACCGCAAGCAGGATAATCGCGACACGGACCCCAATCATTCGGCGGAAAAGATTGGCCGAAAAGATCGTTCCCATGGACAGGAACAACAGTCCGGCCGTCACCATGTTCGATTGAGTTCGCAACGCGCCTCCGACAAGCAACAGCGCCGAACCAAGAAGCATCCCTACTCCCACAAGCTGTACGGCCAGCGGTCTTTCCCGCGACCCTAGAGCTTGCGTGTCAACTAGGTCGCCAGTGCCGGCAGTTCGTCGCAACATGGGTATTTCCAGAGTTTGCAGAGAATTAGGGGTAACGTCGAAGGGTATTCGCTTGCGCACTTCGGATCTTGGCCAATTCGACCGAGCAATTTATCGCCGGCCGGCACTCACAACCCAATACTCTTCGGCGGGTACTTCTTAAACGTCGCGCCGTGGGCCTTGAGCTTGCCGCTGACGGTCGCCATCCATGGGTCGAGGCGGTGGCCCACGGTCATCTCTTCCTTGGGGTCGAGGTACAGGTTGAAGAACCACGGCGCGAGGCCGACGTCGCGCACCGTGGCGAGGTCGATGTGCATGTGCGGCGCCTCGGCGATGACCACCTTCACGTGCGCCTTGTACTCCTTCATGCGGCACGCCATCAGCTCCTTACCCCACCAGAAGTAGACCGTTTCTCGCTTCGACTGGCCGTCGTCGGCCAGCAGGAACGAAGCCTGGTCGATGTAGTCGTAGTAGCGGTCGCCGGGCAGCTTATCGGAAGCCACGCCCGCCAGGTTCAGGCCGACGCCGAACAGGTCCATCAAGTCGAACAGCCCGTCGGACACGCGGCCGGCGGGGATCACCCCCGGCCACGAGGCGACGCCCGGCACGCGGACGCCCCCCTCCCAGGTCGTGCCCTTGGCGCCGCGGAACGGCGTGTAGCCGGCGTCGGGCCAGGCGTCCATCTGCGGGCCGTTGTCGGAGGTGAAGAAGATCAGCGTGTTCTCGCGCACGCCGGCCTGGTCGAGCGCCGCGACGATCGCGCCGACCTGCGCGTCGACCTCGCGGATGCTGTCCTTGTACGGGTACTTGGCTTCGCTCCGGCCGGCGTGGTCGGGGTGCGGGAAGTTGTCGCAGTGGACCTTCATGAAGCAGTGCTCGATGAAGAACGGCTGGTCGCCGGCGGCGAGCTCCTTGATCCGCTTGATCGTGAAGTCGGTGAGCGTCTGGTCGGCGGCGGCCATGTCGTCGGTCGACTCAATGGCCGCAAGCTCTTCGGTCGGGCCGCCCTTGCGGCCGTGGGTGAGCCGGTCGGACGGTCCGACCGCTTCGAACGCGGCCAGGCGTTCGGGGTTCAGCACCAGACCGGGAAAGCGGCGGTCGTCGACGCGCTGCGAGATCTCCTTCTGCGCCGGGTAATAGCCGTAGTACTCGTCGAAGCCAACATCGTGCGGGCGCATGCCCTCGGACTCGCCGACGTGCCACTTGCCGGTCAGCAGCGTGAAGTAGCCGGCGTCGCTCAGCAGGGCGGGCAGGCTGACCTCGTCGGCCCACGGGTTGGCGGTGATCTTGTCGCCCGCCAGGATGGGACGCACCAGGCCGGTGCGGACCGGCAGACGGCCGGTGAGGACTGCCGAACGGGTTGGCGTGCAGGTCTGCTGGGCGTAGCACGACGTCAGCCGCAGGCCCGAGGCCGCCAACTGGTCGATGTTGGGCGTCGACGCGCCGACCGTGGCTCCGCCGCCGTAGCAGCCAGGGTCGCCGTACCCCAGGTCGTCGACCACCAGCCAGACGATGTTGGGCCGCCGGCCGGTCTTCGCCTGGAGGCGCGCTAGCTTGGCCGCCACCGCCTGGTCCTGCTGCGGACGGGGGATGGCGGCCTCGAAGTTCTCGGCGGTCTGGACCGAGCGGTCGAACCGCGGCGGCTGCTCGGCCGACGCGGCGGGCAAGCAGCAGAGCAAGAGCAGCAGAGTCGTGAGGCGTTTCATGGGAAGCGATGCTCGGCAGTGGGATTCAGGGCAGGGCGGCGACCGTCCATTGTAGCCCGGATTGCCGCAGGGCGACTATTCATTGGAGGCTCTGCGCACGGGGTTGTTGTCCCCTGCCTGGCGGCCGGTAGAATCGCTTGGCGACCAAGCCCCCGCACGCGCGCGACCCACCCGAGGCGTCATCCGATGCGAAGAGAGCCACACACGGCCATCACGCGGCGTCGATGCCTGCTGCGTTGCGTGGCGGGGGCCAGTTCACTTGTTCTGGCCAGGGGAGGCCCGCACGTGCTTGCAGCAGCCGAGGGCGGAGTCGTTGTCGATTTCGGCGCCGACGGCGAGGACCTGTTCGCGTACCTCCACCGCACCGCGGGCGGCTTCGACCTCGCCGCGTACCGCCGGCTGCTCGGCGCGGGCAACGAGTTCAAGGAGGGCGACCAGTCCGAAGGGGTCGCCGCGGCCGACGACGCGTCCCGCGCGGCGGCCCGGGAACTGCTCGCCAACACCCGGATCGGCGACCTCGAGCGGCAACCAGTCTTCACCGACGCGCAGTCGGACTACATTGCCCAGGCGGTGGACCCCGAGGCCGCTCGCAAGCTGGCGGGCTGGACGGTGGGCCGGCTCAAGGCGTTCCTGCTGGAGTCGAGCGAAGAGCAGATCAAGCAGATCATGCCCGGCCTGTCGAGCGACGCCATCGCGTGCGTCGTGAAGCTCTGCACAAATGACCAACTGATTGCGATTGGCGGCAAGGTATTCAACCCGCTGCCGGGCTCGAAGGTCGGCGCGCGGGGGTACATGGGCGCGCGGATCCAGCCGAACTCGCCGACCGACCACCCCGAGGACATCCGCTGGCAGGTGTTCGACGGCTTCGCGTACGCCGTGGGCGATGTCGTGCTGGGGACCAACCCGGTGTCGAGCGAGGTCGAGTCGGTCGCGCGGGTCGAGCAGGTGCTGGCCGATATCCTAGAAACATTCGGCATCGAGGACGTGCTGCCGCACTGCGTGCTCGCCCACATCGACGTGCAGGCTGAAGTGGAACAGCAACACCCGGGCACGACCGGCGAGTGGTTCCAGAGTCTGGCCGGCGTCGAGGACGCCGCGCGGACGTTCGACATCAGCGTCGACAAAATGGTGCGCCACGCCCAGAGCCGCGACGGACGCTTTGCCCTCTACTTCGAGACCGGCCAGGGCGCCGACGCGACCAATGGGCACGGAAAGGGCTTCGACATGGTCCTGCACGAGTCGCGCAAGTACGGCCTCGCCCGGGCGCTGCGGCAGGAGGCCGGTCGTGCGCAGCAGCGCGCCGGCCGCGCGGCGGCGCCGTGGGTCCACGTGAACGACGTCGCCGGGTTCATCGGGCCCGAGGTGTTCCGCAACCGCGAGCAGCTGGTGCGGTGCTGCCTGGAAGACATCGTGATGGGCAAGCTGCACGGCCTGACCATCGGCCTGGACGTCTGCTCAACGCTGCACATGGAGGTCGACCTCGACGACCTCGACTGGTGCGTCGACCAGATCATGCCGGCCTGCCCGGCGTACCTGATGGCGCTGCCGACCAAGAACGACCCGATGCTGAGCTACCTCACCACCGCGTTCCAGGACCACGTGCGGGTGCGGGAGAAGTTCGGCTACAAGGTCGACGACCAAATGTGGCGGTTCTTCCAAAGCCTCGGCGTTATCGACAACCAGGGCCAACCGACCAAACACTTCGGCGACCCCGCCTGGGTCTACCTGCAGTACCGACGCAAGCAAGGCGACTCTCGCGCCGAAGCGGAGATCCTGGCCGAGGCCCGCGAGCAGATGGCCAACGTCCGCGGCCGCGGGGTGTTGCTGGCCGAGGGCTACGGCGGCCACCCGTGGGAGCTGGCGCCCGAGCTCGACCGCCGCGTCCGCACGCTGTACGAGGACTCGAAGCAGTGCATCTGGGCCGAGCTCAGCGCTCCGTTTGCCGCCGCCGTGCCGCACGCCGTGCCGATCCGCTCGCAGACCGAGGACCGTGCGGACTACATCCTCCACCCGCCCGCCGGCGAGGTGCTCGACGACGCGTCGCTGCAGACCGTGCGGCGGCTCCGTGACCGGCGTTCCGGCGACGGGCGTTCGGAAAGCGGCCGTCCCGCCGAATACGACGTGCAGCTGGTGATCTCCGACGGGCTGAACGCCTTGTCGCTGATGGACAAGGATCACCTCGCGCCGTACCTGACGGAGGTTCGTCAGCAGCTTAGCGAGGCCGGCTACCGGCCCGCGCCGGAGAACCTGCTGCTCACCGGCGGCCGGGTGCGCGCGGGGTACCGGATTGGCGAGGAGCTGTTCGGCTCGCTGCCAGCAAGCAAAGATGCGCGGGCCGTTCTGCACGTTATCGGCGAGCGGCCCGGCTCGGGCCACCACGCGTTCTCGGTGTACATCACGGGCCAACCGGCGGGCGCCTGGGCCAAGCCCGGCGTGACCGACCACAACGTGACGCGGGTCGTCTCGGGTATCGCCGACACGGCCTTGCCGCCTGCGACGGCCGCGGCCGACACCGTGCGGATCCTCAAACAGCTGGCGCCGCTCGGTTAGTCGCGACGCTACGCGGCCGCCAGCTCGACGCGCAGCTAGTCCGAGTTTTCGAGCAGCAGAATCACGCGATATGGTCGAAAAGGAACCGCCACCCCTTGTCGTTTGGAGTGGCCCACTCTATCGCGGCGGTTTTCGGCCAGCAGTGCATTGCAGCCAATGGGTAGTGCATGCAACCGTACGCCTAAACGGCGCTTAATTTTCTTGACTGGGCGATCAGCAACCGCTACAACGCGATGCACTGCGTGCGCCTGCTAGTGAACTGGTGGGTCTCAGACGTGTCCTCTGAAGGACCGCCAATGCGATTCCATTGGGAAAACCGGCCACAACGGGGATTTACTCTCGTTGAGTTGCTTGTGGTTATCGCGATCATTGGGGTTCTCGTCGCGTTGCTGCTGCCCGCGGTTCAATCGGCACGCGAGGCTGCCCGGCGGACGCAGTGCATCAACCAGCTCAAGCAGCTCTCGCTTGGAGCGCTGAACCACGAGTCGGCGCACAAGATACTTCCCTCGGGTGGCTGGGGCTACAAGTGGACCGGCGATCCCGACCGCGGGGTCGGGGAAACTCAACCCGGAGGGTGGCCTTTCGCGCTGCTCGATTACCTGGAGGAGCCGGGCGTGGCGTCGGTCGGCAAGGGGATGCCTGAGTCCGAGAAGCAGGCCGCGCTGTTGAGGCAAAAAACACAGCCAATCGCGATGTTCTACTGCCCGAGCCGACACGCCGTTGGCCTAGGGTACGGACCAGAATCCTCACACAACTCCGATCAGCCGGCGGACAGCCTGGTGGCGAAGTCCGATTACGCCGCGAACGGCGGCAACCAGTTGCCCGGGCAGGGGGGCGCCAATGTCACGAGTGGGCCGGCGAAGTCGTGCCTGGTCGACTACCCTGCCTGCCCCGGTCTGGCGTCGCGCGCCGAGGCGTTCAAGAGCAACGGGCCAGTCGTTGCGCGGTACGGCGTGGCGCTCCGCCGGATCACCGATGGCACGTCCAAGACGCTATTGTTCGGGGAACGCTGGCTGCACACAACGCTGCATGATCTGAACCACGGAGTGTTCGTGGGGTACGACAACAACTCGATGTACCAGGGGTACGACTGGGACACCGTGCGGTGGGCGAGTTCACAAGTAAACAGCAACGGCGAGGCGCTCGGCATGCCGTGGCCGGATCAGCAGGGCGAAACCGGAGTCCGGGGCCCGTTGCCGTCGAGCACCTTCAGGTTTGGTTCCGTGCACTCCGGCGGGCTGAACGCGTCGCGTGTCGATGGATCGGTCAGCAGCGTGAGCTTCGATGTCGACCCCGAAGTCTGGAACTCGCTAGGCGGCGGTAATGACGCCTAGCGTCGGTCCGAGGGGCTGAAACACTTTCAACCGATTTACCATCTATGCAGTCACACTTCACACTCAAACCTGTCGACTCGAGCAAACCTGTCGACTCGAGCAAGCCTGTCGACTCGAGCAAGCCTGGCGACTCGAGCAAGCCTGGAGACTCGAGCAAGCCTGGAGACTCGAGCAAGCCTGGAGACTCTAGGCGGCGTGCAGGAGTTGGGCAGCGCCGCCCCTGCTCCCGAGGGGCAGCCGCCCGCCGCGGCGGCGCCTTCACTCTGGTCGAACTGCTTGTCGTGATCGCCATCATCGGCATCCTGATCGCACTGCTCCTGCCGGCCGTGCAGTCGGCTCGCGAGGCCGCACGCCGGACGCAGTGCAGCAATCAGATGCGGCAGATGGGTTTGGCGCTGCAGACGCACGTCGATTCGCTGAGCATCTTCCCGTCGGGGGGGGTCGACCCCTGGCCCCGGATCGAGGACTACGCGTCAGGCGGCAGGCCGTTTACTGCCCCCAAGCAGGGGCTCAGTTGGGCCTTCCAGATCCTGCCGTACATGGAAGAGGGGGCCGTGCACAACCTGGTGCAGTCGCAGCAACTCCCGCTCACCCCGGTCAACATGTACTTCTGCCCTTCGCGGCGCGGGCCAACGCAGAACCCCAATCCGGCGGCGTCGGTCACCGGCCGGTGGTTGATGGACTACGCCGCGCTGGTCGCGGCGCCTAGTCGCAGTCAGCTCAACGGGACCCGGGGACCGTTGTATTGGGGAGCGCGGGTAAGCAGTGACCAGCAGTACACGGACTACATGGCCGATGGTCAGATGTGCGCCACGCCGCTGATGTGGGGCGGCAGCACGACCCACCTCGAGGGCAGCACGGCCACCTATGACCCATCGAGCCCTTTCCCCAAACTGTTCCCGACCCAGGGGGTGATCGTCCGCAGCAACTACTACGTGGAGGACGGGACCGGCATCAGCGGCTCGCCCCAGGCGCGCAAGCTGGGGCTGCCGAAGCCAACCACGTTCGCGAAGATCACCGACGGATCTAGCAATACGATCGTGTTGTGCGAGAAGCGCATCGCGGTGGGCCGCTACCCGGGCGACGCCACCGACGACGACGCAGGTTGGTCCGACGGGTGGGACTACGACACGCTGCGGCTGGCGACCTGCCAGCCCTCCAGCGACTCCGCCGAAATCACCTCCGGCGGCGCGACCGTGATGACCGCCGGCGCGGCCCACACGGGATTGATCTACTGCGCGTTCGCCGACGGCTCCGTCAGGGGAGTCAAGTACGACGTTGACCTCGAGACATTCAACCTGCTCGCGCACAAGTCGGACGGAGAACTGATCAACGAAAGCTTCTAACCGTCCCAAGTGTCGAGCCGCCCGATACGGGAGCCCGGCCACCCCCCCCCGCCTGCGTGCACTGTAACTACGACACGCGGCATTCACCCAGTCTGCTTTTGTCAACCACGGAGCCACAGCGATGAAGACTACTTGGAAATTGAGCACGCTTGCCGCGGGCGTTTGCTGCCTGCTGACAGCAAGCGCTGCGCTGGCCGACTACGAGGCGGCCGTCCTCGCTCTCAACCCAAGCCACTACTGGCGACTGAACGAGACCACCGAGGGCACCGCCGCCGACTTGATTGGGGCGCAGGACGGCACGCACCAGGGCGTGTTCGGCGAAGGCTTTGGGATGGTTGGCGCCGAGGGACCACCCGCAGCCGGACTCGGCGAGGGCAACCTGGCGTTCGCCGCCAATGACTTTTCGTCGGTCGGGATCGGGCCAGGGTCAGCGATGGCGGCGTCGACGATGACGGTATCCGGTTGGTTCCTAGAGCGGGGCAGCCAGGGCGGCGACCGGTTTTGGACCAACAACCAGTCCGATCCCAACACCAGCTTCCAGATCTTCTTCGGAGGCGGCTCGGGTGACGTCGCGGCCAACCTTGGAATCGGCCTGAACCCCGCGGTTAACGGCTTCCCCTCCTCGGGGCTCCCCTCCGGGTCGGGGGTAGGCAACTTCCACATCCCCGAGTCCACGGTGAACGTGAAGGACGGCGAGTGGCACCACATCGTCGCGTCCCGCAACGGCAACAACATTGAGGACGTTATTGTTGTGATCGACGGCGTTGACTACGGCGTCGACACCTGGCGTGACTCCACCGACACTTGGGGCACCACAGGGTCGGACGCCCAGATCGCCACCCGCACGCCCCCGGACGGCGGCCCGTCGCTGCAGGCGATCAACGGGTCGGTCGATGAGATCGCCGTGTGGCTCGACCGTCAGCTCACTGTCGAAGAATCGATCGCGCTCTACCAGGCCGCCATCGGCGTCACCCCCGGTCTGGTCGGCGACACCAATGACGATGGCGTTGTCAACACCTTGGACATCGACCCGTTTGTGCTCGCCTTGACCGATCCGGCGTCCTACGACGCCACCTATCCTGGCATCCGCCTCGAGCGGGCCGACATCAACACGGACGAGGTGGTCAACACGCTCGACATCGACCCGTTCGTGACCATTCTGACGGGTACCGCTTCCATCGCCGCCCCCGAGCCCGCCACCCTGGGTCTGGCCGGATTGGCCATCGCCGGCGTCCTTGGCGTCCGCCGTCGTCGCTGAGTGGTTGCCGCTGGGCGGTCGCCGCTCTCGCGAGCGGATCAACCTGAAGCATGCCAAGGGCCCCTGACTTGTCAGGGGCCCTTTTTTGTCGGGGGCCCGCGTGTTGGAACGCTGGCGCCGCGTCGCTGGCGATCTGTGCGCGGGCTTGTTGCTGGCACGGGGCGCCCAAGGGAGCGGTGGCGCCGAAACGGCCAGTATCAGCCCGGCCGGGCTTGCTCCGCCGCCAGTTCGGCGCGGAGCTCGTTCGAGAGCTCGAGCTCCTGGGTCTGCGGCTCGTCACGCAGCGCGGCGAGCAGCAGCTCGAGTTGCTCGTCGGCGGTTTGGGCGAGGTCGAGCAGCAGGATCGCCCGGCCTTTGAGTTGGCAGACGCCGCCGCCGCGGCCGTCGAACCAGTCCTCCCGGACCTCGATGCCGACGCGCTTGGCGGCGGCGACCGCTTGGTTGCGTAGTTCCACGGCGTGCATGCTGGCGCCTTGTTGGTGTTGCCGCGCGCAGTTCGCTGCGCACGGCTTGATAGCGGCGGTAATCGTTATAGCCTCCGCGGAGCGCCGCGGCGGGTGTGGTCCTCACACGTTCTGCCGCGCCGCGAGGGGCGGCGGGGATTCTAATCGCTCGCTCTAAGGTTGCCCACGGCGAATCGACGATAGCCCTAGAGGAGCGGTAAGCAGTTAAGCGGCAACAAGTTAAGAGGATTCGGCTTGGCAAGACAGCCCGCCGCGCGAGCCACGGCAAGCTGCGGTGACCTTTCCGACCGATCTACGACCCCACGCCAGGCGGAGACTACGATGCCAAGCAGTGCGCCAGCGAATCCGTCCGACCTCGAGCAGCAGCTCGCCGATCTCAAGGCCGAGCTCCTCGAGACCCAGAAGATGGCGGCCATCGGCGAGCTCGCTAGCACCACCACGCACGAGTTCAACAACCTGCTCACCACCATCCTCAACTACGCCAAGATGGGGCTGCGTCACACCGACGACGCCACCCGCACCCGGGCGCTCGAGAAGATCCTCAGCGCGGGGACCCGCGCCGAGAAGATCACCAACAGCGTGCTCGGCATGGCGCGCAACCGCGGCGCCAACGCCGCGCCGACCAACCTGGCCGACCTGGCCGGCGAGACCCTCGTGCTGCTCGAGCGCGAGCTCGCCAAGTACCGCGTGCAGGTCGAGACCGACATCCAGACCGACCGCCGCGCGATGGTCGTCGGGGCCCAGATCCAGCAGGTGCTGATCAACCTGCTGACCAACGCCCGGCAGGCGATGACGCAGGGCGGCCGGATACTGGTCCGCGTGGCCGAAGACCCGCAGAGCGGGACGGTCGACCTGACGGTCCGCGACAACGGGCCGGGCATCGCGCCGGAGCACCTGCCGAAGATCTTCGAGCACCGCTTCAGCACCAAGAGCGGCCCCGACGCCAGCGGCAAGGGCGGGGCGGGGGTCGGGTTGTCGGCCTGCAAGGAGATCATCGAGAACCACGGCGGCCGGATCCGGGTGGAGAGCACCGTGGGCCGCGGCGCCGCGTTCATCTTGAAGCTGCCGGCGGTCGCCGAGCAGGCGGCCGCGCCGACCGCGGTCAAGCGGCTCGGCGTGCCGGCTTAGGCTTGCAGACCGTGAGGGGGGCGCCCGGGGCGCTCCGCGTTAGCGGAAGCCCCGGAGGAGTACGGGCCGGTTGAGGCCCATCACGGGGGCTTCCCGATCGGGGGCGCCCCCGGCGCCCGAAGCTCCGAGGAGACGCTCTACAGCGCCCGGCGGTGCTTCTTCTTTTTCTTCGGCGGCGCCTTGGGCGGCGGGTCCTGGGGCGGGGCGTCTTCAGCGGGCGCCTGCTCCGCGGCGGGCTGCGGCGCGGGCTCCGGCTTGGGGGTCGAGCCGGTGGGGGGCGCCATGCCGAAGAACTGCACGGCCGGCTGCTGGGCCTTCGGCACGACCGACTGCACGGCCTCGAAACCCTCCATCTCGCCGCGGATCAGCAGCTTGTTGATCAGCTGCTCGATGCGGGTCAGCTCGCCACCCTGCTCGCTGTTCACGAACGTATACGCGACGCCGTCGCGGCCCATCCGGCCGGTGCGGCCGACGCGGTGCACGTAGTCGTCGGCCGACTCGGGGATGTCGTAGTTGAAGATGTGCGAGATGCTCGAGACGTCGATCCCGCGGCCCACGACGTCCGTGGCGATCAGCAGCTTCACCTCCTCGGCGCGGAACTGCTTCATCACCCGGTCGCGGACGTTCTGGGCCATGTCGCCGTGCATGCACGCCACGTTGGGGTTCTTCCGCGACAGCTTCAGGTGCAGCTTGTCGACCATCCGCTTGGTGCGGCAGAAGACGATCGCCTGGGTCGGCTGCTCACGCTCCAGCAGCTTCTGCAGCAGGTCGTACTTCCGGGTGTTGTCGACCGTGAAGTAGAACTGCTCGATCGTGTCGACGCCCTTGGTCTTGGGCGAGAAGTCGAGCGTGACCGGCTCGATCATGTACCGTTTGGAGAGCCGCTCGATGGCCGGGTCGACCGTGGCGCTGAGCAGCAGGGTCTGCCGCGCGGTAGGGCAGCGGCGGAGGATCTTCTCGATGTCGGGGCGGAAGCCGATGTCGAGCATGCGGTCGGCCTCGTCGAGCACGACGATCTTGACCTCGTCGAGCCGCAGGGCGCCGCGGCCCAGCAGGTCGAGCACCCGGCCCGGCGTGCCGACCACGACGTCGGCGCCGCGTTCCAGCTTGGTGATCTGCGCCTTGATCGGCTTGCCGCCGTACAGCGGCACGCTCTTGATCTTGCGGCCGTAGGCCAGCTTGTCGAACTCGTCGCGCACCTGCACGGCCAGCTCGCGGGTCGGCGCCAGCACGATGGCGAACGGGCTCTTCGACTTGCCCTCTTCGAACCGCTCGAGGATCGGGATCGCGAACGAGGCGGTCTTGCCGGTGCCGGTGCGGGCCTGGCCGAGCACGTCGCGGCCGGTGAGGGCGACCGGGATCACGCCCGACTGCACCGGGCTGGGGTGCTCGTAGCCGGCCTGGCGGAGGGACTCCCGCATGGCGGGAGAGAGGTCGATGTCGTCGAAGGAGGCTTTTTTGGAGTTTTCTCCGTCGCCCTGGGGGGCGGGGGATGCTTCAGGCATTTTGGCTCGCTGGGAAAGGATCGTTGTCACGGGGCGTGACGCTTTCCTCTCCGGGGCCCGGCCGCTGCCACTGCTGGGGGCCCGGCCGCCGGTGCTGCGCCACACTGCTCTGCTTGCTGAGTCTGTGTATTCGCTGTAAGCCTAGCAGTGTAAGGGGTTTGGGTCAACGGAGGCGCCCCCCGTGCCGGGTGGGGGCCCCAGCGCATAAAAACAGGCCGGGACGCCCTGCGGCGTCCGGCCTGATTTGTTCGTTGTTTCACACGCTCGTGAGGAGCGGTCCTCATCCCGTGGGGGAGAGAAACAGAGCCGCCTACTTCTTCTTGGCGGTCTTCTTCTTGGCGGTCTTTTTGACAGCCTTCTTCTTGGTCGACTTCTTAGGAGCGGCCTTCTTGGTCGCCTTCTTAGCGGCCTTCTTCTTCGGCGACTTCTTCGCGGCCTTCTTCTTGGTCGACTTCTTCGCGGCCTTCTTCTTGGTCGACTTCTTCACGGCCTTCTTCTTCGTCGCGGCCTTCTTCTTAGTCGACTTCTTCGGAGCGGCCTTTTTGGCCGTCTTCTTCTTGGCCACCTTCTTCTTAGCTGCCATTGCGAATGGCTCCTTCCCTGAAAGCGCCTCAAAAGTTTAAGGGTCCCTCTCTCGGGCGCAAGACAAGAGAGAAGACAACAGTTTCACTTTTAACGCGTTGTTGACACACCCGCACAACTCCGTCGCGAGTGCTTTGCGCGCATTGAAGCAGTTTCTGCTTCATTAAGTCAAGTGGAATTGGCAAAAAAGGGGAGTGAGGAGACAACCTCAAGAAGGGGTGACTAAGTCCTTCGAGTTCCTTAGCGAGAGTTTATCGGCGCCGGCGCGACCCGACGTTAGCGAGACTCCCACCAGCGGCGCCCAACTAGTGGCCAAGATGGCGCCCCAGCTAGTGGTCCGAGGCCTCCGCCGAGTGGCGCCCCGCGTAGTGTTTGAGGAGCGCGGCGAACTGCTCGGCGTGACCCTCCAGCGGGGCCCCGACGGGGTTCTTGAAGAAGCACGCCAGCGCGCCGACCGCGCCCCGCTCGCCCCGCGCCGAAGACGCGTCCAGCAGCCGCGCGAGGTCGAGCACCAGCGGCGCCGCGAGCGCCGAGTCGTGGCCCTGCCAGGTGACCTGCAGCGTCATCTCGACCCCCATGAAACCGCGGAAATGCACGTGATTCCAGGCGGTTTTACGCTCGCCCAGGCTCGCCACGTACTCGATCGAGACCAGCGACTGCGGCCCGTCGCCGGGTTCGCGGCCGAGCAGCGCGTCGAGCGCGGCGTCCTTGCAGCCGAGCTTGCTCTGCTTGTTCTCCTGCGACGACAGAATCCGCCCGTCGGCGTTGCCGAGGATGTTGTGGCCGACCCAGCTCATGACCTCCAGGTTGCGGCTGGCGAACATCGGCGCCAGGGTGGTCTTGAGGAGGGTCTCGCCGGTCTTGCCGTCGCGGCCGGCGTGGCACGCGCCGACCTGAATAGCCAGCTGGTCGATCGCCGCGCAGCTCGCCCCCAGCGACGGTGTGAAATTTACAAAACCGCAGCCCGACTCCAACGCCGCGATCGCGTACAGCGAGCTGGCGCGCAGCGGGCAGTCGTGGGGCGTGGCGAGCAGCGGCTCGAGCTCTTCCCAAGAGTCGGGCAGCCGTGTGGCGTCGGTCGGCGGCTCGGTCGACGAGGCGACCGCCACGATCACGCGCTCGAGCCGTTCGGATTCCCGGAACCGGTCGAGATCGTGCTTGATGGCGTCGACCGCGGCGCGGGGCGTGTCGAAGCGGCGGGCGGCGTCGCCCGCGGCGAGCTGGTCGACCGCGGAGCCGCTGTTGTGGACCACCCCGGGCACGATCCGCTGGTCGATGGCGCGGAGCTCGTCGCCGCAGGCGGCGACCAGCGCGGGGGGCAGGCCGGCGTCGAGCGCCGCCTGGGGCAGCTCGCCCGCCCGGATCTCGCAGCCCCCCAGCACAAACTGCCCCCAGTCCCGCAGGCCGGCGGCCGCCAGCGGCGGCAGCTCGGTCACCAGCCCGGTGGAGCCGATCAGGCCCTGCTGCAACGCACAGCAGCCGACTGCCGCGGTGGTCGCGACGCCGCCGCGGGCGCCGACCAGCCAGAGGCCCGTGCGTGGGGGGGCGGGTTGCGGGGGCATAGGTGGCCTGTTGGGTAGGGGCGGGGCTTGCGGCGGCCGCGGCTGGGTCGGCAGGCGCCGTCGCCCGCCGCTTGGAGAACCCTCGGTTCGGATCTATTATTGTCAAAGCGTCAGAGCGTTGCGTCAACGCGCGCTGACAGGCGCGACACGGCGCTCACCGGCGCGACCGAATGCTGCTCTTGGTGATTACTCCCGGCGGTTCCAATAGAAAGCCCTCGTCCGATGTTTGAGTCCGTCTCTGCGGCCCCCCCCGACGCCATCCTCGGCCTGACCGACGCCTACAAGGCAGACCCGAACCCCGAGAAGATCAACCTCGGCGTCGGGGTCTACCAGGACGAGCAGGGCAGGACGCCGGTTCTGGGGACCGTCCGAGCAGCGGCGGCCCGCCTGGCGGCGGACCTGGCGAGCAAGTCGTATCTGCCGATCACCGGCTCGGCCGACTACGCCGAGGCGGTGCAGAAGCTGATGTTCGGCGACCAGGACGAGATCCCCCGCTCCCGCCGCGCGGTCACCGCCCACACGCCCGGCGGCACCGGCGCCCTGCGGGTGACTGCGGACTTCATCAGGCAGAACTTTGCCGACGCAACGGTCTGGATGTCGCAGCCGACCTGGGCCAACCACCCGGCCGTGTTCGCGGCCGCCGGCGTGCCGACCAAGACCTACCCCTACTTCGACAAGGCGAGCAACGGCCTCAACTTCGAGGAGATGATCGCCGCGCTGAAGAAGATCCCGGAGGGGGACGTCGTGCTGCTGCACGGCTGCTGCCACAACCCGACCGGCATCGACCCCACCGCCGAGCAGTGGGCCGAGATCGCCAAGACCCTCCGCACGGTCGGCGCGCTGCCGCTGATCGACTTCGCCTACCAGGGCTTCGGCGAGGGCGTGAAGGAGGACACCGCCGGGCTGCAGGCGTTCTGCCGACCCGGTGAGGAGCTGATTGTCTGCAGCTCGTTCTCCAAGAACTTCGGCCTGTACCGCGAGCGGGTCGGCGCCGCCACGTTTGTCGCCGCCGACCAGGACAGCATGCTGCGGGTCGCCAGCCAGGTGAAGCGGGCGATCCGCTCGAACTATTCCAACCCGCCCTCGCACGGCGCCGAGCTGGTCGTAACCATCTTGCAGGACGCCAAGCTCCGCAAGCAGTGGGAGGGCGAGGTCGCCGAGATGCGCGACCGCATCAACGGCATGCGGACCCTCCTGGTCGAGAAGCTGGCCGAGCACGGCGCCCCGGGCGACTTCGAGTTCATCAAGCGGCAGAAGGGCATGTTCTCGTTCAGCGGCCTCACGCCCGACCAGGTCGAGCGGCTCAAGAACGACTACGCGATCTACATCGTCGGCTCCGGCCGGATCAACGTGGCGGGCATCACGCCGAGCAACGTCGACCGGCTGGCGAAGTCGATGGCCGACGTGCTGAAGGGGTAGCGGCCGACGGGCACGCCGCGTTCTCTCCGCAGCTGCCGGCGGAAGCCGGCAGTTTCAGCGTCTGCGTTCGTGTTGGGAACACTAATAACCGCTAATGATGCGGGACCCCAGCTGATTGGCATTGGCGACAACGCCGCTTCTCAGCTGAAACTGCAAGCATGGACCCGAGTCGAAGCAGCGGAGTAGCGGCCCCGATTCTTGTCGAAATGAGCCAGCCGGTGGGGTCTAATGAACGGTGCTCCAAGGAGCCGTTTCCCTCAGGTCTGTCCCACGGCTCGCGCCGTGGGCTGAGTTTGCTGCTGCGCGTTTGCGAATCGCGGCATGAGCGGCGGTTTTTTGTTCCCGGCACGGTGCATGGGACAAAACGCCGGGTGCGGCGGACAAAACCCCCCGCGGCTCGAAGCCGCCCGATCGCAGAATCGCTGCAAAACAAGCGTGAGACGCGGTCCGGGGAAAAGTCGGGCCGGGGTTTTGTCCCCTCCGCTCGTGTTTTCGGACTAAACCATGGCTTCCCGCAGAATACTGGCGTCGGGCAGCCATTCGGTTCATAATCTTCTTTCTGTTTAGCTTTTCTCTTCGGGAGCCTCTCATGCGCCGCCTCTTCGCGATACTCGCCCTACTTACTTGCGCTGCCGCCACGGCCCAGCAGGTCGACATCACTGTGCACGTCGACCAGCCCGCCGCCGAGATCAGCCCGCACCTGTACGGGTTGTTCTTTGAGGACATCAACTTCTCTGCCGACGGCGGGCTGTACGCCGAGCTCGTGCAGAACCGCTCGTTCGAGTACTACCCGGTGCCGGGCGGCAACCCGTTGAGCCAGCGTTACCACCCGCTGTATGCTTGGGAGCGGGTCACCCACGGCGACGCGGCCTGTGAGCTGCAGGTCGAGAAGGGGATCCCCCTGAACCGCAACAACACCTCGTACCTGGCGGTCCGCGTGCGCCGCGGCGGCGAGGGCGCCGGCGTGCAGAACCTAGGCTTCGACGGCATCCGTTTGGACAAGGGCGACGAGTACCGCGTCAGCCTGTACTCCCGCTGGGAGGACGGCCGCGGCGCGCCGCTGCAGGTCGAACTGGTCGACGCCGACGGCAAGTCGCTCGCCTCGACCGAGCTGGAAGCCGGCGGCCGCGACTGGCGCAAGTCCGAGGCGGTCATCACCGCCAAGGCCAACTGCGACGACGCCCGGCTGGCGGTCACCACCACGGGCCGCGGCAAGCTCTGCCTAGACATGATCTCGCTGCTGCCGGTCAAAACCTTCAAGGGCCGCGAGAACGGCCTGCGGGTCGACTTGGCCCAGTCGCTGGCCGACCTCAACCCGAAGTTCTTCCGCTTCCCCGGTGGCTGCATCGCGCACGGCCAAGGCCTGGAGAACGTGTACCGCTGGAAGGACTCGGTGGGCGACGTCGCCGAGCGGCGGGCGAACTGGAACCGCTGGGGGTACCACCAGACCTACGGCCTGGGCTACTTCGAGTACTTCCAGCTCTGCGAGGACATCGGCGCGACCCCGCTGCCGGTGCTGCCGGTGGGCGTGTCGTGTGGGTTCACGCCGCCTTACCAGTGCGTGCCGATCGAGGAGATCGGCCCGTGGGTGCAGGACGCGGTCGACCTGATCGAGTTCGCCAATGGTCCGGTCGACTCCAAGTGGGGCAAGCTGCGGGCCGAGATGGGCCACCCCGAGCCGTTCGGCATGGAGTTCATCTGCCTGGGCAACGAGGAGCACGACACGCCGGAGTTCGCCGAGCGGTTCCCGTACTTCGTCGAGGCGGTCCGCAAGGCCTACCCGGACATCAAGATCATCGGCACGTCGGGCCTGGGGCCGGGCATCCCGCTCTACCGCCAGATGCAGCGGCAGGACGTCTACAGCTCGGACGAGCACTACTACGAGAGCCCCGATTGGTTCGTGCAGCACCAGGACCGGTTTGACGACTTCGACCGCAACGCGCCGAAGATCTTTGTCGGCGAGTACGCGTCGCGCGGCAACCGGCTGCAGAACGCGGTCGCCGAGGCGGCCTACCTGACCGGCATCGAGCGGAACGCCGACATCGTCGACATGGCGTGCTACGCGCCGCTGTTTGCCGACGTGAATCACACGCAGTGGAACGCCGCTAACCTGATCCACTTCGACAAACGCAACCTGGTGAAGACCCCCAACTACTACGTGCAGCAGCTGTTCGCCAAGAATAAGGGCGACCAGTTCCTAACCACCGATATCGAGCAGAAGATCAACCAGCAGGACCTGCCCGAGTACGCCGGCGCGGTCGGCGTTGGATCGTGGAGCACGGCGGTTGCGGTCCGCAACGCCAGGCTCAACGGCGAGCCGCTCGACCCGTCTGACTGGACCGCCCACGGCGGCGACTTCGGCGTGCAGGACGGCGAGTACCGCCAGACCGACGAGCAGGCCCAGGGCGTCATCAGCATCGCCCCGGCCGAAGCCGGCGCCGAGGCGACCTACGAGCTCGAGGCCCGCAAGCTGAGCGGCGCCGAGGGCGTGCTGCTGGTCTTTGGCTGCGACGACCCCGAGAACTACTTCTGGTGGAACGTCGGCGGCTGGGGCAACACCCAGCACGCGATCGAGCACTGCGTCGACGGCAGCAAGTACGCCATCATCGAGACCCGCGGCTCGATCGAGACCGACCGCTGGTACAAGCTGCGGGTTGAAACGGAGCCCGGCCGCATCCGCTGCTACCTGGACGGCGAGCTCGTGCACGACTACCAGCACCCCACGCCGAAGGTGGGGGTCTCGAGCACGTTTGACAAGCAGACCGGCGAGGTGATCCTCAAGTTGGTGAACCCCTCGACCGAGGACCTCAAGGCCCAGGTCAGCCTGAGCGGCGGCAAGGTGCAGGCCAAGTCGGTCGACTCGATCCTGCTGACCGGCTCGCCCTCGGCGGCCAACTCGATCGAGGAGCCGGACAACGTCGAGCCGACCACTTCTCAGGTCGACGTGAGCGACAGCTTTGCGGTCGACATGCCCGCCAGCTCGGTGCGGGTGCTGCGGCTGCCGTTGGAGTAGCGTCGGCTCACAGCGCCTGTTCGCTCGTCGGCAACTCGGGGTCCGATGGCCCCTGACCGCCGGTCGGCAACTCTGGCTGTGACGGCGTGGGCGCCGGTGCGCTGGGGGGTGGGTCGGATGGACCCTGGGGGACGCCCGGCGGGTCGCCGGGGGCGGGGGCGCCCGGGTGCGGGCTTGGCGGTGGTGTGATTTCTGGTCGGGGGGCCATAGCTAGATCCTGAAGTGATGAAAGAGAAGAAGCCGCCGCGGCCGAGCCGCGACGGCTTCCTCAACGAGGGACTTAGCGGGATAGACTACCGCTGGTTGTTGGGATTCACGTTGCGGTTCACGGCGCCGGTCGCGTTGGACCGACGGTCGTTCATCCGGCGATCGTCCTGGTGCTTCACGCCGTAACGCTCGTTCATCTGGCGGGTGAACTGCGGGTCGGTCGCGCTGGGCCAGTGGTCCTCGTCAAAGCCCTCGGCGCCTTCCAGCTTCTCCTGCGTGACGTCGAGGACGAGCACGTAGTCGTTCGGGTCGTTGGCGTCGTCCGGGTCGGGAGTCACCTTGAAGGCCTGGTAGGGCACGGCGAACATTTTGTTGCCCATCCCCAGGAAGCCGCCGTAGGTCACCGCGACGTACTGGATCTTGCCGGTGCGGGCGTCGAGGACGATGTCGCTCACCTCGCCGACATTTTCTTCGGCCGGGTTCTCGATCGCCTTGCCAATCAGAGAACTGGCGCGGACCGTGTGTCCGCTAGAGCTCTGGTCCAGCTTGCTGGCGTCGGCGCCGTAGTTGGCGGTGCGCTGCTGAGCCGCATGCTGCTGGCCGGACTGATGCTGGCGTGCATCCTGCTGGGCCTGCGTCTGAGCATTAGCGCTGGTCGCGCAGAGTGCGACGCCAAGCACCGTCGCCAGAATTCCCGTGGTCCACTTTTTGATAGTCATCTTTTCCACCCTTTTGTGAGTTGCGTTGTTAATCTCGTGCCGCAGTTGTCTGCCTCTAGCAGCTGCAGCTTCGCTCGAAGTGCGAAACCTGCTCCTCGGCCTCTTCGCGTGCGATGCCGTACTTCTCCTGGACTTTGCCGACCAGCTGCTCACGCTTGCCGTCAACGACGTCGAGGTCGTCGTCGGTGAGCTTGCCCCACTTCTGCTGGGCCTGGCCCTTAGCCTGTTTCCACTTGCCTTCGATCTGATCCCAATTCATGTCTATGTCTCCTTGGTCAGGGTTCCTGTTGCTCGCACCACTGAGGTGCGTTGGGGTATCACTTAGGCAAAGGGTGTGCCACGGCGCGGTTGGTTGTTGGTTGGACCAAGCGGGGCCTCTCAGCCGGTACGAAGTGACCGCCCGCCGGGCAGCCTGGACGCGCCGGCGTCGGCGGCATTAGCAGTGGCGATACGGGGGTGAACGCGATTCGAGCGGTAGCTGGGTCGCCCGCGTCCGGCGTGACCCGTCGCCTTGCAGGGCGCCAGAGGTTCGTGCTGTGCGAGTCGTTCGGGATATCCGCCTGCCTGTTAGGCTGGGTAGGAAAACCGCGGTGGAACAGTTGCACTGGGGGGTGGGTGAACGCCGAATCTGCTATCCTGGTAGCGTTTATCGCTGAGGCAATCCTTACCGCCCCGACCGACCGCCCACTGTGAATATCCTCTTCGCGACCACCGAAGCCGCCCCGTTCTGCAAGACCGGAGGCCTAGGAGATGTATGCGGCGCGCTGCCGATCGAGCTCGAGAAGCTCGGCGACCGCCCCGTGGTAATCATGCCCGCCTTCCGCCAGGCGCTCGAATCGGGCCAGCCGATCGAGAGCACCGGCGTGCGGTTCGAGGCCCCGATCGGCCGCAAGCTGGTCGCCGGCGAGCTGCTGCGAAGCACGCTGCCCGGTTCGGGAGTGCCGGTCTACCTGATCAAGCAAGACGAGTACTTCGACCGGACCGAGCTGTACGGGGAGCACGGCGCTGACTACGGCGACAACTGCGAGCGGTTTGTGTTCTTCGCCCGGGCGGTGCTCGAGTCGATCCGCGCCCTCGACCTAGAGGTCGACGTGCTGCACTGCCACGACTGGCAGGCAGGGCTGCTGCCGGTTTACCTGAAGACCATCTACGCCGACCGCACCCGCTACCGCGACATCGCCACGCTGTACACGATCCACAACCTGGCCTACCAGGGGAGCTTCTGGCACTGGGACATGGAGCTGACCGGCGTCGGCTGGGAGTACTTTACGCCGCAGCACATGGAGTTCTACGGCCGGCTGAACTTCATGAAGAGCGCGCTGATGTTCGCCGACGTGCTCACCACGGTGAGCCCGCGCTACGCGATGGAGATCCAGAGCCAGCCCGCCAGCTGCGGGCTGGAGGGCGTGCTGCGGCACCGCAGCGACCAATTGTTCGGCGTGCTCAACGGAGTCGACTACACCGTCTGGAACCCGGAGACCGACCCGCACATCGCCGCCAACTACGGCCCCGAGAACTTCCAGCACGGCAAGGCGGTCTGCAAGGCCGCGCTGCAGCGCGAGTTGGGCCTGCCCGAGCGTTCCGGCATCCCGCTGATCGCCACCGTCGGCCGCCTTGCTGAGCAGAAGGGGTTCGACCTCATCGCCGAGGTGCTGCCCCGCTGGGCCCAGCAGATCGACGTCCAGTGGGTGCTCCTTGGGACCGGCGAGCAACGCTACCACGAGCTGCTCGCCCGGCTGCAGGCCGAGTTCCCGGAGCGGGTCGCTGTGCGGCTCGGGTTCAGCAACGAGCTGGCCCACCGCATCGAGGCCGGAGCCGACCTGTTCCTGATGCCCAGCCGCTACGAGCCGTGCGGCCTGAACCAGTTGTACAGCCTCAAGTACGGCGCCGTGCCGGTGGTTCGCGAGACCGGCGGGCTGGCCGACACTATCACCAACTGCACCGACGCCACCCTCGCGGGCGGCACGGCCAACGGCTTCAGCTTCGGCGACCCTAACGCCCACGCGCTGTCCGACGCCATCGACCGCGGTTGCCGCGCGTACCAGGATCAGGGCTTGTGGGACAACTTGGTGCGGACCGGCATGCAGCAGGACTGGAGCTGGGGCCGCAGCGCCCGCCGGTACGACGAACTGTACCGCCTGGCGATTTCTCAGGTTCGTGAGCCCGCGACGATGGGGTAGGATCGAGGACGTCCCCGCCAACCCCCGCCCGGCCGTTCCCTGCCTGCTTGATGAACGAACTCCGCCGCGATCCGCTCACCGGCCGCACCGTCCTGTTCGCCAGCGGCCGGGCCGGTCGGCCGAACGACTTTGACCAACGCCGGGCCGCACCGCCCGAGCAGTCATCCAACGGCTGCCCGTTTTGTGCCGGCCACGAGTCGCAAACTCCGCCTGCCCTGGCCGAGCGGTTGGGGCCCGACGGCAATTGGACCCAGCGGGTGGTGCCGAACAAGTACCCGATCTGTGGTCGCCGCGACTCGGACGTCTGCGCCGGCGCCCATGAGGTCTTGATCGAGAGCCCGCGGCACATCCAGACCACGTCCGAACTCGGGCAGGAAGGGTTAACCGGCGTGCTCGGTGTCTACGGCGAGCGCCTTTCTTTCTGGCGTGCCGACGGGCGATTCCCCTGCCGGATGGCGTTCAAGAACTTCGGCGCGTCGGCCGGAGCGTCGCTCGCTCACCTGCACAGCCAGCTGGTGGCGCTGCCGCTGCTCTCCAACCAGCAGGCAATCGAGGCCGCCCTAATCGCCCAGCACACCGCGCCCGCCGAAGCCTGGCGGCAGTGGCAGGAAGAGGAGCTGTCCGACGCTCGGCGGATCGTCGCCGAGGGACCCGGCTTGGTCGCCTTCTGTCCAACGGCTAGCCGTGCCGCGGGCGAGCTGTGGTTGATGCCAACCGAGCCGACGCCGTTCATCGAGGGGACGCTCGCCGATAACGCCGACGAACTGGCGGCGTTGCTCTACCCGCTGCTGGCGAGGCTCGAGGAGCAGATCCTGCCGGCCGGCTACAACCTGATCGTCTCCACAGCTCCGACCGAGGGAGTTCTCCAGGACGCCTTCTGCTGGCGGATAGAGGTCGTGCCGCGGGTGGCTGCGCTCGCCGGGTTCGAGCTAAGCTCGGGCATGTACATCAACACGCTGCCACCGGAAGAAGCCGCCGCAAGGTACCGCGGCTAAATCCTCGTCTTACGCGGCGCCCCTACTTCCGCCCCCTTTGGCGTCCGCGAGCAAGGTAGGCAGGTCCGCTCTCCGCAGGTGCTCAACATCAGTGGTCGTCAGCGAATCTGCTACGACCCAACTGTCTGGCATCCGGGTCGGTCTGAATCTGCAAACTCACCCGGATCGGGCCAAACGCCGTGGGCCGGAGGGTCGATGGTAGTGACTGCGGCTCTCGGGTGTACTTTGCCGATTGGCGAAGCTGGAGGCCGCGAAATCCGGTGAGTTTATCGCCTTATCCGTTCACAACGCATGGACGGATTGCCCGCGGTCGCATTAGGATTGTGGACGTGCCGGGCGGCGAAACGAGAGTGGTTGGGCAGTCGCTGCGGATTGCCCCGCCTGAACCCTAAAGAAACGCCGCCCCGTCGGCCCCTGATGACTGAGGAACTGGCCCCTATGAGCCCCTTCGTGCGACTCGTGCTGGTGCTGCACAACCACCAGCCCATCGGCAACTTTGATGGCGTCTTCGAGCAGACGTACCAGGACAGCTACCTGCCGTTCCTGGACGTCTACGAGCGGTACGAGGGGCTGCCGATATCGCTGCACACCAGCGGCTCGTTGATCGAGTGGCTGGCCGTGCACCACCCCGAGTACCTGGACCGCGTCGCGAACCTGGTTGAGCAGGGCCGCATCGAGGTGATCGGCGGTCCGTTCATGGAGCCGATCCTGACGATGATCCCCGGCCGGGACCGCGTCGGCCAGATCCGCGCCTACAGCCAGTACCTGCACGACCGCCTGGGCGCGACCGTCCGCGGCATGTGGATGCCCGAGCGTGTCTGGGAGCAGACCCTGACCGCCGACATCGCCGAGGCCGGCATCCAGTACACCGTGCTGGACGACTACCACTTCCGCAACGCCGGCTGGACCCCCGACCAGCTGCACGGCTACTACGTCACCGAGCACGACGGCCGCCTGCTGTCGGTCTTCCCGGGGAGCGAGCGGCTGCGGTACACGATCCCGTTCGCCGAGCCCCAGGCGACCATCGACCACCTCCGCGGCATCGCCGAGCAGCAGCCCGGCTCGATCGTCACCTTCGGCGACGACGGGGAGAAGCTCGGCTCGTGGCCCGACACCAAGCAGCACGTGTACGACAACGGCTGGCTGTGCCGCTTCTTCGAGGCGCTGCTGGCCAACCAGGAGTGGCTTAAGGTCACCACGCCCGGCGAAGCGGTCGACAACGTCGCGCCGCTCGGCAAGCTCTACATCCCCGAGGCGAGCTACCGCGAGATGACCGAGTGGGCCCTGCCCGCCGTGCAGCAGAACGCCTACCACGACACGCAGCACCTGCTGGAGGACGAGGGCCGCTGGGAGCTGATCCAGCCGTTCACCCGCGGCGGCTTCTGGCGGAACTTCAAGGTCCGCTACCCCGAGACCAACGAGATGTACTGCCGCATGCTGCAGGTCAGCAACCGGCTGGCCAAGCTCCGCACGCAGGGCGACGGCGGCGAGCTGCTCGACGCCGCGCAGTACGAGCTGTACCGCGGGCAGTGCAACTGCAGCTACTGGCACGGCGCCTTCGGCGGCTGCTACCTGCCGCACCTGCGGAACGCGGTCTACAAGGCGCTGATCGCGGCCGACAACCTGATGGACCAGCACGAGGGCCGCGGCTGGGAGGGCGACCGCTCGTACTGGGTCGAGGTCGACGCCGACGACTACAACCTCGACGGCCGCAAGGAGATCCGCCTCGCGTCGAACCGGCTCAAGGCGTTCCTCGCGCCGGGCGAGGGGGGCAAGCTTTACGAGCTGGACGTCCGCAGCATCTGCCACAACCTGCTCGCCACGCTCAGCCGCCGCGAGGAGGCCTACCACCGCAAGGTGCTGCTCGGCCCGACCGGCGACCAGGGCGCCGTGGCCAGCATCCACGACCGCGTGGTGTTCAAGCAGGAAGGCCTCGATCAGATGCTGCAGTACGACTCGTACGGCCGCAAGAGCCTGATCGACCACTTCTACGACATCGACGCGTCGCTCGACGCGGTGTCAATGAACGAGGCCCGCGAGCAGGGCGACTTCGTCACCGGCGCGTACGAGTCGAAGCTCCGCCGCAACCCGGACCGGATGCAGGCCCAGATGTGGCGCGACGGCAACGTCGACGGCGCCCCGGTCAAGGTGACCAAGGGCGTGACCCTCGAGGCGGGCGGCTCGGAACTGGAGATCACCTACCTGCTCGAGAACCTGCCGGGCGACCGCCCGCTGCACTTCTCGGTCGAGCTCGGCATGGCCGGCCTCCCCACCGGGGCCGACGACCGCTACTTCGTCGCCGGCGATGGCAATCGGCTCGGCCAGCTCGGCACGAAGCTCGACTTGGCGGACGTCGACTCGCTGAACTTGGTCGACGAGTGGCTCGGCATCGACGTCGGTCTCTCGATGGACCGCCCGACCTCGATCTGGACCTACCCGATCGCCACGGTCAGCCAGTCCGAGGGTGGCTTCGAGATGGTCAACCAGAGCGTGGTGGTGCAGCCGCACTGGATCCTGCAGGCCGACGAGCACGGCCGCTGGAGCGTCACCATGCGGATGAAGATCGACACCACCATGGCCGAGTCCCGCATGCACCAAGCCGCCGAAGCGGCGACCGTGTAGGGCTCATAGCCACAACGAACCGACGAACGCGACGCACGGGGGGCGACCCTGTGCGTCGCGTTTTTTGTGCTGCATCGATTCTTGGTTGTTTCGGAGAGTGCTGCGCAGAAACCTCCGGCGGAAGCCGAAAGGCCTCAGATTGACACTTCTGGCGCCGTCAATTTTCCGGCCCGCGCACACCTACGCACGCCAATGAAGCACGCTAGCCAACAAGGAAAGGGAGATTAGCAGAAGTCTGCTCCCAGTTGGTTCGGGTGCAACGGCTGCCCAGACTCCTGATTTCGTTACAAAGTACGGTCTAAGAAGAGTAGGCGGTGGTGTCTCGTCCTCCGGCCAAGTTGCAGTTAAGACGGTTAGACTGCTGTAGTTCCGAGTGAAAACCCCGTCGATTCCGAAGATAGGACCTTCTTCGAGAGTGAAGTCGAGGACTATCCCTCGGGGCTCTAGGAATCGACTGTTGGGTGGTGTGGCATTGGAGTACCAAATACCGCTGGGGTGTGGGGCAAGCTCCCCGAGCTCGTTTTCTTGCAGTTCGAATGGAAGATGCAGTTCGCTAAACGCCCAGTCGAACACTCCTTCGTAGCCAAAGATTGTGGCTGCGGCGCTGGTGAAAGTCAGCGATTGAATGCTAGCGAGATCGTAGGGCGCCGGTTCTCTGAGCTGTAGGTAAGCCAGCGTCGCTGAGCCATCGTGAGGATCGAACGCGTATGTCCGACCGAGCGCAGTTCTTTGGCCGATGGCGAAAACGCCCAGCAGCAGCGCAAGGCCCGCAATCGCATGGGAGCTGGGCATGAGATTGGAAGCCCGATCGGCGAGTATTGGTAAAATGGCGAGACTGTCCGCAGGTTCTCACATAAGAGCGACCACGGCAACATCACTCTACGATCAGCAGACGCAGAGCTACCACAGCTTGGGTGGTAGCTGGCTCGTATGGCTGACATGGTCAACCTGCAGGCTTCCGCCGGCAGTTGCCGGGTGTATTAGCGCGCTCCTAGTCCAGCAGCCCAGCCCAATCCACCACGCGATCCAGTCCCCCACCCCACGCCGCGGTGGCCAGTAGCGGGACCGTCATCCTGGCAGTGAGCTCGTCGGCGTTCGAGGCGACGCTGGCGTCTTGTTCGGGGCCGGCGCTGTTGAGCACCACGCCGGCGACCCGGCAGCAGTGGCAGCGCGACTCGGCGGCGAGCAGCGTGGCGAGCGTGTCGTGGATCACGCCCAGGCGGTTGGCGGCGACCACGACCATCGGCGCGGCGAGCGCGTCGGCCAGGTCGGCGTTGTAGAAGTCGCCCTCGGAGAGCGGCGAGAGCAGGCCGCCTGCCCCCTCAACCAGCAGCACGTCGCAGTACGGCCGCCACGCGTCGGCGCCGGCGACTAGTTGGTCCGGCGTGAACGACTTGCCCTCCGCCCGCGCCGCCACATGCGGCGCCACCGCGGCCGTGTACCGCAGCGGGCAGACCAGCTCGGGCGTCTGGGGCCGGCCGGCGGCCTCCCACAGCAGCTCGGCGTCCTCGCTGCGGCCGTTCTCGCACCCGCTGGCGACCGGCTTGTAAACGCCAACCCGGACGCCCGACTCGCGAAGCTGCTTGGCAATCAGCGCCGCGACATAGGTCTTGCCAATCTCGGTGCCGACGCCAGTGATGAAGAGGGTTTTCATAGGGGCAGCGTTCGTGCGAAGTCGTTTCGCGTGACGGTAGGCAATTGCGGATTGCAGATTGAGGATCGCGGATTGCTAGTGAGGCCGGCGGTGCGCGATTGAATCCGCAGTCCGAAATCCCCGATCCACAATCGCTTCACACGCCAAGGAACTCTTCGGCGGCGTCCATCAGCACGTCTTCGGGCGGTTCGACGCCGGTCCACAGGCGGATGGCTTCGGCGATCTCGCGGGTCAGGATCTCGACGCCGGTCACGACCTTCGCGCCGCGGTCGGCGGCGGCGTGCAGCAGCGGGCTGAGGCCGGCGCGGACCCGCGCGTCGGCGACTACCATGTCGCCTCGCAGCGATCCGGCCAAGGCCTCGGCGGTGAGCGGGTCGCGTTCCTTGGCCCAGCACGACGCGCACATGATGAGGTTGACCTCGGCCGGCAGGTCGATGTACTGCTCGTCGGCGTCGATCGACTCGATCGGGTGGTCGGGGTAGGCGGCCCGCAGTCGGTTGATGAGTGGCTCGCCCTCCTCGTGGCCAAAGTCCACCACGCGGAGCGACGCGGCGCCGTGCTGCAGCAGGGCGAAGGCGGTCGCGAGGCCGCGGCCCTCCAGCCCCAGCACCGCCGCGTGACGGCCCGCGATCGGGTGGCTGCGGACGATGCAGGCCGCGACGCTCTCGCCGGCCAGGTCGTCGCCGATCAGGCGGTCTTCGCGCCGCAGCAGGATCGAGACCGAGCGGGTCTGATCGGCCCGGTCGGTGTGCTTGCTGATGTGCTCCCAGCTCAGCCGCTGCAGCGAGGGGAGCAGCAGCATGCCGCTGAAGCCGAGCGCCGCAGCGCCCCGCAACGCGTCGACCAGCTTCGACTCGTTGACCTCAAACGTCAGGAACCGCCAGTCGATGCCGGCCGCCGCGAACGCCTGCTCGACCATGAAGTGGGTCGGGTTACCGGTGACCGACTGGCCGATCAGGCAGCACTTCTCTAGCAGCGAAGTTTGGGACACGGGCGGCGGGCTCGGAGCCGGGGTGCGGGGAGTGGTAGGTGCGCGACCAAGCATTATGATCCCACATGCGGCCGGCACCACAAGGCCTGCGGTGTCGCGGTTTGGTGGCCAGTCGCTAGCTGCCGCCGCCAGGATGCCGCAAAAGGCGAAACCGAAAGGGGAGAGCCCGCGTGCGCGGTCGCCGGATTTCCCCGGCCGGCATTCTACGTTCCCCCTCGCAGCCCCCGTCGCAGCCCCCGTCGAATATTGCCCCCTTGGCGGGTAAACTAAGGGGCCTATGGACCCCCAGACGCCACGCCACAAATCGCTCGCCGGTCAGACGGTTACGGTCGACCTCGACCGCCGCCGCCGCTGCGGTTTTCCAGAGGTGGTGTACGGCGAGGGGAAGACCGTCGAGGCGATCGCGGCGGTGTTTGACGAGCAGCACGCCCGCGGCGAGCCGGCGATGGCGACCCGCGTCTCGCCCGAGCAGGCCGAGGCCCTGCTGCCGCTGCTGTCTGGGGCAACCTACAACCAGGTCGCCCGCATCCTCCGCCGCGAGTCCCACCCGGGCCGCCCCCGCGTGGGGAAGGTCGCCGTGGTGAGCGCCGGCTCCAGCGACCTGCCAATCGCCGAGGAGGCCCGCGAGACGCTCGACTGGATGGGCGTGGCGGTCACCATGGTGCACGACGTTGGGGTCGCGGGTCCGCATAGGCTGCCGGAGCGGCTCGCCGAGTTCGAGGACGCCGACGCGGTGGTGGTGGTGGCCGGCATGGAGGGCGCGCTGCCGAGCGTCGTGGGTGGCTACCTCGCGTGCCCGGTGGTCGGCGTGCCGACCAGCGTCGGCTACGGCGCCAACTTCCAGGGGCTGTCGGCGTTGTTGTCGATGCTAAACAGCTGCGCGTCGAACGTCACGGTGGTGAATATCGACGCCGGCTTCAAAGGGGGCTACGTGGCGGGCCTGATTGCGACCCGCGCGGCCGCCGGCACGGAGGGGCGCCGCGATGCGTGACCTCTCCCAAGAGCCGCTGCCCGCACTCCCGCCCCGCCGGCCCGAGAGCCACAAGGGCGACTTCGGCCGCGCGATGATCATCGGCGGCTCGCGCGGCATGGCCGGCGCGGTCGCGATGGCGGGCATGGCTTGCCTGCGGAGCGGCGCCGGGCTGGCGACGCTCGGCGTGCCGCGGTGCATTGGCCCGGTGGTGGCCGGCTTCTGCCCCGCGTACATGGTGCGCGAGCTGGTCGACGACGAGCCCGGAACGCTGTACTGGGCCAACCTGTTCGACCTGGTCCCGGTCGAGCACAACTACACTGTTTGGGCGCTCGGCCCCGGGCTGGGCGAGCCCGACGCGACCGCCGAGCTCTCTGGCCGGATGAACCGCGAGTGGACCGCGCCGCTGGTCATCGACGCCGACGGGCTCAACGGCGTCGCGCTGTACGAGGCGCGTTACGCCTCGGCCCCGCTCACGCCGCCGGGCCCCCGCGTCTACACGCCGCACCCGGGCGAGTTCGCCCGCCTGGCGGGGGACGACGCCCTGGCCGAGCAGGCCACCGGCGACGACGACGCCCGTGTCGCCGCCGCCGCGGCCCTGGCCGCCCGCGACGAGGGCGGCAACACCGTGGTGGTGCTCAAGGGCCACCGCACCGTGGTGACCGACGGCGCCCGGTTCTCGATCAACGCGACCGGCAACCCCGGCATGGCGACCGGCGGCAGCGGCGACGTGCTGACCGGCGTGATCACGGCGCTGATCGCCCAGGGGCTGTCGGCGTTCGACGCGGCCCGGCTCGGCGTGCACCTGCACGGCCTGGCGGGCGACATCGCCCGCGAGCGGACGGGCGCGGTCTCGCTGATCGCCACCGACCTGATCGACGCGCTCCCCACAGCGTTTCAGAACCCCAACCCCGACTCCTAGACCGCGGCAGGAACCCAGGTGGAAGTGATCCGGCATCTCGACGACCTGCCCGACCAGGCGCGTGGCGGCGCTGTGTCGATAGGCAACTTCGACGGGGTGCACCGCGGTCACGCGGCGTTGATCGCCAGGCTGGTCGCCAGCGCGAAGCAGGTCGGCGGCCCCGCGGTGGTGTTTACGTTCGACCCACACCCGGTCCGCATCCTGCGGCCGCAGCACTGCCCCCCGCCGCTGACCTGGACGCACCGCAAGGCGGAGCTGCTGTCGCGGCTGGGGGTCGACTACGTGGTCGCCTACCCCACGGACGAGGCCCTGCTGCGGCTCTCGGCCCGCGAGTTCTTCGACCGCGTGGTGGTCGAGTCGCTCGGCGCCAGGGCGATGGTCGAGGGCCCCAACTTCAATTTCGGCCACAACCGCGAGGGCGACGCCCAGGCGCTCCGCAGCCTGACCGCCGACGCGGGCGTCGCGCTCGAGATTGCCGAGCCGGTCGAGATCGACGGCCAGATGGTGTCGAGCTCGCGGATCCGCCGGTTGATTCAGGAGGAGGGCGCGGTCGGCCAGGCCCGACAGCTGCTCACCGCGCCGTACCGGCTGCGGGGCATTGTGACCCACGGCGCGGGCCGCGGCGCCAAGCTCGGTTTCCCCACCGCCAACGTCGAGGGGATCGACACCCTGATGCCGGCGCACGGCGTCTACTGCGGGCTGGCCAACATCGGCCGCGAGCGGCTGCCGGCCGCCATCAACCTCGGCCCCAACCCGACCTTCCAGGACATGTCCGCCAAGGTCGAGGTCCACGTGATCGACTACGACAAGACGCTGTACGGCCGCCCCCTGGAGGTCGACTTCATCGACCGGCTGCGGGACGTCCGATCGTTTAATTCGCCCGAAGAACTCATCGAGCAGGTCCGCCGCGACGTGCTCGAGGCCGACGAGACCGCCCGCTGCTTCCTGCTGGGCGACTGCTAGCCACTCCCTGTTCAAGAGTCTTACGCCGAAAGCCCCACCCGCATGTCTATCGACTGGAAACCGTTTGTGCCGCTCGTCCAGCAGGCGAGGTCGTTTGTGCTGACCAGCCACATGCGGCCCGACTGCGACGCGCTCGGCAGCGAGCTCGGCATGGCCGCCGCCCTCGTGGCGCTCGGCAAGACGGTGCGGATCGTCAACGGCGACTCGGTGCCCAGCCACATCAGCTTCATCGACCGCCGCGGCCAGGTCGAGGTGATCGGCTCGGGCGTCACCGACGCCGAGGTCCACATGGCGGACGTGCACATGGTGCTCGACACCAGCGCGTGGGGACAGCTCGGCCCGATGGCCGACGTGATCCGCAGCTCGCCGGCCAGGAAGGTCGTGATCGACCACCACGTCAGCGGCGACGACCTCGGCGCCATGACCTTCAAGGACACGACCTCCGAGTCCAACGGCCGGCTGGTGCTGCAGGCGGTCGAGGCGCTCGGCGTGAAGCTCACGCCCGACATCGCCAAGCCGCTGTTCTACGCCATGGCGACCGACACCGGCTGGTTCCGGTTCTCGTCGGTCACCAAGGAGACCTTCGTCGCGGCGGCCAAGCTGGTGGCGGCGGGGGCCTCGCCGCACGAGTCGTTCGGCGCGCTGTACGACCGCAACACCCTGGCCCGCGTCCGCCTGCACGGTCGGATCATGGACAGCGCCGCCCTGGCGATTGACGGCCGGGTGTCGGTCGCGCGGGCGACCGACGCCGACTTTGCCGCGACCGGCGCCGAGGTCGCCGACACCGAGGACGTCGTGAACCGGGTGCTGAGCATCGCCGGCGTGGAGGTCGCGGCGTTGTTTGTCGACATGGGGGGCGGCGCGATCAAGGTGAGCCTCCGCAGCCGGAGCGACTTCGACGTCCGCCAGATCGCCGAGTTGTTCGGCGGCGGCGGCCACACCAAGGCCGCCGGCGTACGGATCCGCGGCTCCGTGGACGACGCGCAGCAGAGCGTGCTCGAGGCCGTGCGGGTCCAGATGGGCTGAGCTCTGGCGATTCATTATCCTAATCCTAGCAGCTAGCAATGCACCTCCTCGGAATCGGCCTCGCTGCTGCTGTTGGCATGCTGTTCTACCATCAAGAGGTAGAGGCGGACGGGCCGAGCCTGCACGCGGCGCTGGCTGAGCCGCAGCTTGGGGTAGCCTTCCTCGTTTTCTCGTTATTCGGAGCGGCCCTCGCCTACTGGCTCGCGACTGCCAAGGTGGGGGACTTTGGGTTTGCCCGCCACTGGCGGGCGCCCTCGGACACCTACTTGTTTCCGTTGGTGCTGGTGGGATTGCTCTTCTATCAGTTGCTTGGCTTCGCGTTGGGGATGGCGGCTGTTGGCGTTTTTCATGACCGCAGCAGTTTCTGGGCCGCTGGTGGAATGTCGTTGGTTCTTGCCGGGCTGGTGGTCGGCATTCGGCGCCGGCGCCGAATGCCCAAGGGCTGGGGGTGGCCCCTGCCTTGGGGGCTCCGCCAGGAGTGCCGCAATGGCGACTCTGAAGGGCCTGCCGACGACTGAGTCACGCTGGCCGGCAATGTCGTTAAAGTCCCCCCCGGCGGCCGACCGATCGAGGGGGATGGAAGCGTGGCTCTGCGCCGCGCGATTCCTCACCTTATCGCGTGTTCGTTTATGTGGTGCCGCCATTGCAAGCAGGACGTGCCGGCTGTCGCGCCAGCGACCGATGGCGCCGTGCACTGCGCACGCTGCCACGGAACGCTCGATCAGCCCGCCTTTGCCACCGGGGTTAGCGACGCCGGCGTGGGGCTCGATCAGGAGTCCCGCCGGACCGCCGAGCCACAGAAGCTGCTAGCAGGCCTCGACGACGCCTACCGGCTGGACGACATGCGGCGCACCATCCGCGGCGCCCAGCGTCGCGCGGGGAACGCCCCCCGGATGCTCCGCTTCGACCCGCCCGAGCTGTTCGTCGAGCAAGCCAGGGTCGAGCCGCCGGTTGCCGAATCGTCGAAGCAGCGCGTCGACCAGCCGATCCGCGATAGCCACCGCCCCACGCAGTGGGCCGCGTGGGCCCTGGCGCTCGCGGGCGCGATGGGCCTTGGCGCCGGCCTGGGGCTGATGTTCTGGTCGCTCACCGAGGCGCGGCCCGAGCTGTGGGACTGGGGCGTCGGCGCCACGCTGGGCGGGCAGGGGCTGTTGATCATCGGACTGGTGCAGCTCATCGCCGGGTTGTGGAACAGCAGCCGCACCGCCAACAACACGCTGCGGGGCGTGCATCAGGAGCTCCGCCGGCTGGGCCGCACCACCGAGTCGCTGCTCGGAGCCAACTCGTCGACCGCCGCCAACTTTTACGCCGACCTCGCCCGCGGGGCCAGCCCCGAGATGCTGCTGGCGAACCTCAAGGGGCAGGTCGACGCGCTGTCGAGCTACGTCACCCGCGACTGATCGAGCTCACTCGGCGCCCGGTACCGGCGGCGGTTGAACGGGGTCCTCCGCCAGGAACCTCCCGGCGACCCCCGCCCCCTGCGTCAGTTGCATCGCCTTCTGTAGTTGCAACTCGGCCGCGCGTCGCTCGCCGCCGAAGTGCAACAGCACGCCCGCCAGCAGCCGCGCGTCGGCGTCGTTGGGGAACTGCTGCAGGCGTTCCTGCAGCGCCGTGTGGACGTCGGCGAGCCCTTCTTTGCTGTACACGGTGCCGAGGTCGAACCGCGAGTCGGGCCAGTCGGGCTGCTGCTCCAGGCCGCGTTCGAGGGCCTCGACGGCCTCGGCGTAGCGGCCGGTCGCCAGCTCGAGCAGCATCGTGCGGAACGCCAGCTCCGGCAGGTCGGGCGCCTGCTTCTCGGCCTTGCGGTAGCGGTTGCGGGCGTCGAGCAGCCGCCCCTCGCGGAGGTAGCGGTCGCCCAGGTCGATGTACCGCCAGGCGTGCTTCAGCTGGTCTGGGCTGGGGCCGTCGATGACGTCCGGACCCGCCGCCAGGGCCGCGCCGGCGATCCCGCCTGCCGCACGCCGCGGCAGCGCGGCGGCCGGGGCTTCGGCGGGGCGGAGGCCGTAGATCTCTCGGTAGTCGACCACCTGCACCGGGGCGTAGTAGGGGTAGTAGCCGGAGTAGTAACCCGAGTAGTAGCCAGGCGTTGAGTAATAGCCGGGGTAGTACCCGGAGTTCCAGCCGCCCGATCGGCGGTAGTACGATCCCCAGCCGCCGTAGCCGCCGCTGTACGGACCGTAGCCCCCCTGGGGGATGCTGAAGGTCGGCACGTTGGGGTACTTGTGGCTCGGCGTGCCGAGCACCTTGCCGTCCATCACCGCCGGCCGTGTCGGCGAGTCGCCCGGGAACCGTGTGCGCTGCGCATCGGCTGGACCGATGGCGCAGAGGGTGACAGCTCCAATCACGGCGTACAGCACCAAGTTCGTTCGCATCGCGACGTCCTCCCGTGACAAGAAAGCAGCGGCCCTTGCTTCATTGTTCGGATTGCGGACGCACGCGTCAAATTGTTGGCAGTGTTGATCCAGTAGCCGATGGATTACATCCATCGGATTGCCCTTGGAGGGGAGCACGCACCGGAGCCTCCGACGGATGTAATCCGTCGGCTAGGGGGAACCGCTCGCTCCGCTAGACAGCAGAACCGGCGCCCCTCCTGCTACCCGTTGATCCGCTGCTCGATCTCACTCTGCACGTCGTCCAGCTTGACGCGGACCTGCTCCAGGGAGTCTCGGTCGCGGAGCGTGACGGTCTGGTCCTCGAGGGTCTGGCCGTCGACGGTCAGGCAGTACGGCGTGCCGATCTCGTCCTGGCGGCGGTACCGGCGGCCGATGGCCGACTTCTCGTCGTACTCGACCGGCATCTTCTTCTTCAGCGCGCGGTACAGGTCGCGGGCGATCTCGGGCATGCCGTCCTTCTTGACCAGCGGCAGGATGGCGGCCTTGATCGGCGCGAGCCGCGGGTGGAACCGCATCACGGTGCGTGTCTGCATCTTGCCCTTGTCGTCCGGCTGCTGGTCCTCGTGGTAGGCCTCGCAGAGGAAGGCGAGCGTCGCGCGGTCGGCGCCGGCCGACGGCTCGATCACGTGCGGCGTGTACCGCTCGTTGGTCAGGTCGTCGCGGTAGGTGAGGTCCTTGCCGCTGCCGCGGTGCACCGGCTTGCCGTCCTCGCCCTTCTGCACCTCGAGCGGGCAGGAGTTCGGGTCGAGCTTGCCCTCCATGTGGCTCCGCAGGTCGAAGTCGCCGCGGTGGGCGATCCCCTCCAGCTCGCCGTACTCGCCCTCCGGCAGGAACGGGAACGCGTACTCGACGTCGGCCGTGCCGGTCGAGTAGTGAGACAGCTCGTCCGGGTCGTGGTCGCGGAGGATCAGCCGCTCGCCCGCCAGGCCGTGGTCGGTGTACCACTTGAAGCGGCGGTCGCGCCAGTACTGGTACCACTTGGCCGAGTCGTTCGGGTGGCAGAAGAACTCGATCTCCATCTGCTCGAACTCGCGGCTGCGGAACGTGAAGTTCCGCGGCGTGATCTCGTTGCGGAAGCTCTTGCCGATCTGCGCGATGCCCAAGGGCAGCCGCACGCGAGTGCTGTCGAGCACGTTCTTGAAGTTGACGAAGATGCCCTGCGCGGTCTCGGGGCGGAGGTACGCGGCGTCCTTCTCCGAGCCCATCGCGCCGACGATGGTCTTGAACATTAGGTTGAAGTCACGCGGCTCGGTCAGCGTGCCGACCTCCTTGGCGTCCGGTCCGTAGGCCGACGCCAGCTCCTCCATCGACAGCTTGTCGAGCGAGACGATCGGCCCGTCCCACTTCACCTGGTCGGCGTCTTTGTTGCGGAGATTGAAGCATTTCAGCCCCCGCTTGGCGATGTCGTCCTCGACCTCCTCGGCCACCGAGGTGACGAACACCCGCTTGTCCTTGGCCTCGGCCCAGCGGCCCTGCACCTGGTCGTAGCGGTAACGCTTCTTAGTCTCTCGGCAGTCGACCATCTGGTCGCAGAACAGGTCGTAGTGCCCCGACACCTTCCACACCTGCGGGTGCATGATGATCGTGCAGTCGAGGCCGACCATCTCGAAGGTGCTGGGCGCTCCCTCGTGCTGGGTGAGCTCGTCGTGGCCGCTGACCATGTCCTGCCACCACGCCTCTTTGACGTTCCGCTTCAGCTCGACGCCCAGCGGGCCGTAGTCCCAGAAGCCGTTCAGGCCCCCGTAGATCTCGCTCGACTGAAACAGGAACCCCCGCCGGCGGCAGAGGGAGACCAGCTTTTCCATTTCCATGGTCGTGACGCTTGGTTGACTAGGCGATTGTTGATGGGCGATTGCGGTGAAGTGCGTCCCCCCATCGGGTGGATGGGAACCCTAGATTCTAGTTGCCACGCCCGGCAAGCGCCTACGGCGGCTCGGATTCCTGCCGGCCGGGACCCCGAGTAGCGGTCGGTTTTGTCCGAAAAAACGATCGGAGGGGACAAAACCCCAGCCGAGTCTTCCTCCTGGCGCTCGTTTCACACTGGCATAGCAGGTTTTGTCGCGTCCGGCGGCGAGCCCGCCGACGGGGTTTTGTCTGCCAGGTTTTGTGCGCTGCGTAGACGCACCTGACGTGCTCCGACGCCCGGCCGTGGGGCCCAGATACAGTTCCCGGCCCAGTCCCTCATTATCTCGCGCTGCGCGGCTTTTTGCAGCAACCATCCGGCAGGCAAGAGGTGTGATCCGCGCAGCGTTCGAGCCGCCCAAGACCGATGCCCTGGGCGGCTCGAACGATAGATAGCAGGGGGCATGCCCCCGGCGATAGGCCGCGGCAGAGGCCAAACCTAGGCGGCGTGACCTAGGCGGCGTGCGGCATCGCCTGCGGGTACTCGATCTCAGCGCGGGCCGGGGCGATCGCACGCAGGCCGTTGACGATCTGCGTCAGCCAGCCGGTGCGGAGGCTCAGCACAAAAACGCTCCAGGCGGCCAGGTGCACCGCCAGGCCGGCCATGTAGTTCAGCGTAATCGGCATCAGGATGCCGCCCGCCATCAGCGTCAGCGGCGTGGTCAGCAGGTGTTGGGCGGCCCACACCGGGTAGGTGTCACTCGGGGTGTGACCGTGGCCATTCGCCAGCGTTAGGGTGAGCATGAGCATCAGCGTGAAGGTGCCGATGGCGGGGAGGAAGATGGACCAGAACGTGCGGCGGGTGGGAAGGTCCGCAACGGGCGCATCTTGGGCGGGGGCGCTGCTAGAGCGCGAGAACTTCTTCAGCATGGGACAGTACAGCCTTTGAGAAATCGCCTGTAGTTCGGCCAGGTAGGATTGGCCAGGTGGGACCCTCGTTATTGCGTGGTATCGGCGATCGTGCAATGTCGTTTCCGGCGAGAAAAATCATTCTTTTGCAGCGCGGCCGGAAAACCTGGCAAACCTGAGCGAGTAGATCGTTAGCGCCCCATGCGTGCATGAGGAAGACCGAGCCCCCCAGCGGAGGGATTCGCGGTATGATGGGCGGTCTCGGGCGCCGCCGGGCGGGTGGCTGGCCGCGCGCCGCAGGTTCCCCCTAGCTGACCAGAGAAAGTCGCGTCGTATGAGCATCCAGTGGTTCCCCGGCCACATGCACCAGGCCCAGGAGCAGATCCGCGCGGTGCTGCCACGGATCGACGTGATCATCGAGCTGCTTGACGCGCGGATCCCGTTCAGCAGCGAGAACCCGATGCTCGCCGAGCTCCGCGGCAAGAAGCCGTGCCTCAAGGTGCTCAGCAAGTCCGACCTGGCCGACCCGGTCCAGACCGCCGCCTGGCAGGCGCACTTCGAACGCGAGACGGGCGTCCGCGCCCGGCCGATCTCGACCAAGCAGGCCGGCACGATCGCGCGGCTCACCGAGGTCTGCCAGAAGATGGCGCCCGCCCGGTCGAGCGTCAACAAGCCGGTCCGCACGATGATCGCCGGCGTGCCGAACGTCGGCAAGTCGACGCTGATCAACATCCTGGCGGGCCGCAAGGTGGCCAAGGTCGGCAACGAGCCCGCCATCACCAAGAGCCAGAAGGAAGTGGACGTCGGCCGCGGCGTGGTGGTGCTCGACACGCCCGGCATCCTCTGGCCGCGGATCGAGAGCAAGCACAGCGGCTTCCGCCTGGCCGCCACCGGCGCTGTCAAAGAGAGCGCGCTAGAGTACGAGGACGTGGCGTTCTACATCTGCGGTTACCTGCTCGACCACTACTACGAGGGCCTGGCCAGTCGCTACAACCTCGAAGAGAAGCCCGCCGGCGCGGTCGCGCTGCTCGACGCAGTCGGCAAGCGGACCGGCTGCCTGCGGAAGGGGGGCGTGGTCGACTACGAACGCGCGTCCAAGGCGTTTATCACCGACCTCCGCAACGGCGCCCTCGGACCGCTCACCCTCGAGACCCCCGAGATGGCGATCCGCGAGAGCGGCGAGGAGTAGGCTCGCCGCGTCCGGCCGTGCGTTGGGCAACGCCCAACCTCACCGTAGCCTAGGGCATCGCCCTAGGCAGGTTGGCGGCGCCACCCCATTGGCTGAAGGCCAACCCCACCCCGGCGCCGCGTGTTGGGTTTAGAATGATGATTGCTGGCTGACCGTGACCTAGGGCGATGCCCTAGGCTACGGTGAGAATGTCCGTTGGCCATTGGATCTTGTTGGGGCGAGCAACGCTGCAAGGCCGCGGCATTCTTGTCATTGGGAGGAGTGTCATGCGTAGCCGCACATCGATCGCTATCTTTGCGTTGCTCATCGCGTCGACCGCCGTTGCCGATGACGCGCCCGCCCCCATCGAGCCCCCCACCGCGGAGCTCCGAGCGGCGTTCTCGCTCGCCCCGCACTACCAAAAGGCGGTCGTCGTCGAGGGGTTCCCGATCGTCGCCTCGGCCAAGGTCTCTGACGCCGCCCTCCACGAGGCCGCGCACACCGTCTGCCAGATGCTCGGTAGCCGGCCCGACATCCTCAAGAAGCTCGCCGAGAACCGCATCCGCCTGGCCGTGATGGCCGCCAGCGAGGTCACGACCGACCTGCCCGAGCACTCCGACCTGACGCCCGCCAGCTACTGGAACCGCCGCGCTCGGGGCCTCGGCGCGACCCGCCAGCGGCCCGCCGTGTCCTGCGGCGAGGAGAACCTGCTGCACCTGGCCGGCGACCCCTACCGCACCGAGTCGATCCTGGTGCACGAGTTCGCCCACGCGATCCACCAAATGGCGGTCAACGACCTCGACCCCACCTTCGACAACCGCCTGCAGGCGGCCTATCGCGCGTCGCTCGACAACGGCCTCTGGAAGGGGATGTACGCCGCCGAGAACAAGGACGAGTACTTCGCCGAGGCGGTGCAGTCGTGGTTCGACACCAACCGCGAGAACGACAGTGTGCACAACCACGTCAACACCCGCGCGGAGCTCAGCGAGTACGACCCGGCCGCGGCCGCGCTGGTGCGCGAGGTGTTCGGCGACAGCCAGTGGCGCTACGTCCGCGCCGACGAGCCCCACCTGAAGGGCTTTGACCGCGCGGGCCGCAGGTTCACCGCCTGGCGTTCGGGGGAGTAGAAGAGTAGGCCGGAACAAGCGATAACGCCGTTCCGGCAGACCGACCTGCAAGCGCCGGAACCGCGCTGGGCTTGTTCCGGCCTACAGGCTTAGGCCGGCGTGGGCCGGTGTCGGATGAGCCTGGCGCCCAATCCGACCACTACGAGCATGGCCAGCAAGTTTCCCGGCTCGGGCACGCTCGCCGCGGCAGGCGTCGACAGGCCGGCGCCGTAATTGGCCCGCCAGGCTACGAGCTGCGCCGCGCCGATCGGTTCGCCGCTCGGGTCGTTGGGGAGCGTGCCGGCCGGGGCGTCGCGGTTGTCGCGCCAGACGGAGTAGTCGGCCGCGTCGACGACGCCGTCGGCGTTGTAATCGCCCGGGAGCGGCGCGACCAGCGCGAGGGTTAGCTTCGCGTCGGGGGAGAACTGAAATGGCGCTTGGCCATCGGCGTTCAGATCAAAGCTGAAGTGAGTCCCATCGCTCAGTATCCCCGACAAATTGACGTTGCGCTTAGAAAGCAAGAAGGGCAAATCGGGAGTTAGTCCCGGCAGGGGCTCGCCGTTAACCAGGAACGCGAGTCCCGTGACATTGATCTCGCTCCTGGCGGCTGGAAAGAAAGCACTCGAGATTTGCCCCCCGCTGATGTTAACGGTGCTGCCTGGTTGGGCGAAAAAGAACTGCTCAACAACACCCCCGCTGACATTGATAATACTGTCCTCGTAGGCCTGAAAGACTTCGCTTATGCGTCCTGATCGGAGGTTGATGGTGCTGCCGATGGCTTCGCTAGTTTTCCCGAGCGTTCCCCCATCGATATCAAGCGAAGCGTCAACGATAGCGAAGTTGCGATTGAGAACCCCACCCGTACCAAGGGTCATTGACTGTCCGGCCCGCAACCCAGAGACCATAGATGGATTCGCCGTGTCCACCAAGATCGGATTGAAGTCGGGCGGTGGCAGGGAGTGCTGGGTAAGCTTTACCCCGGATAAGGCGTCACTGTTTTCGCTGGTGAAGATGAACGGTGAGCCATCGGCGAACACGCCCGTGAATAGGTCGCCGTCAGACAGGCTGATTTCGGTTTCGGTGAAGGCCGTTCCGTTGTGCTTGTATTCTCCGCCGATGAATTCAACGTTGCTTCCTGCACTCGCCATAAATGCGAACCCAAAGTTGCCACCCCTGATCGTGACATTGCTATCGGGTTCGGCCATCAAGCCGAAGACCATGCCGCCGCTGATTTCGATTTCACTGTTGGCTTCTGCAGAAACGTAGGCAGTCTCTCCACCAAATACAGTGACTCGACTATCTTGCATTGCGTAGATGCTTGAACGCATAGCCCCACCGCTGATCTCAACTCGGCTGCCGGAATAAGCGTTGACTCGCGGTCCAGTATCATCAAACATGCTTGTGCCACCGGAAACGAGCAGCTCACTGCCTGCATTGAACGACATAAAGCTGGTGCTGTACTCACCATCGATGAAGTTCACAACACTGCCCGCATTGGCACTAAATGTACGGCTGAGGCGACCGCCGTACAGGTTAACTTCGATATTCGTGCTAGTGCCGTCAGGCGATCCCGCTACAAAGTGGACCGGCATTCGGCCGAGTTCGGCCACGTTCAGCTGCGTCGATGAGCCAAGCGAGCTCGGCACGTTTGCAGGCGGCGCATTAATCACGGTGTCGAATTGCGCGGAGGCCGGCGCCGCGCAGCACAAGCAAACAACCACGACGGCCGCAAGCCTTGTGCGTGTGGCGGCGAGAACTTCCGACCAGCGATAGGAGCGTCTTGGTTGCATCAGTTGCCGGGATCGTCGGGCCAGTTCATCGCGATTCAAGGCCAGCGAGAGAAATGCCTAGCTTGCCATTATAGGCAGCCGGTGAGAATCGCCGCAGGCGAATATTGGCTTGGGCTTCTCGTGGGTCCGGCGCCGTAGGTACGCTCGCCATCGTCACGGCCGGTCGACCACCATCACCGACGGCGTGATCGCCTTGTCCGCCGGCAGCCGCAGCCGCACGACGCCGCCGCTCGGCCGCTTGGTCTCCTCGCGTCCGGTGGTGCCGACCACCACGATCTCGTCATTGACCACGGGGATCTCGACCTCCGCGGCCTCGCCGCCGGGCAGCGCCCACGCGACCCACACGCGTCCGCTGTGGTGGCCGTCATCGGGTGGAGGACCGTCGTGCGCAGGATCATCGTGCACGAACACAGCCGCTTGGCCGGCGATTAGCCGCGCCTCGTCTGTGGCGTTGCGCATGGGAGTTGGCGCCGGCAGGTGTCTCACGTACAGGCGGACGGCCGTTTGCTCGGCCTGCGATGCGTCCATCACGCACACCTTGTCGACCCCCGCCGCGAACGCGCGGGTGAAAAACTGCCACCGCCAGTCGGCCCGCCGGCGGGCGGAGGTGACGCCCAGGAAGTCGTAGTTCCCCTCGGTGTGCCAGTACTCCCGCGGCGGGGCGGCGCCGGCGCGCTCGGCCCACGCGTCGTAGAGCGGACGCTGCTCGGCGTAGACGGTCTCGATGGTCCGCGGCGTGCCGGTCACGAACGAGTCCATCCCCTCGTACACGTGGAAGCTGGCCGCGTTGATCGCCGGGCCGATCGAGTAGGCCTGCCCAGTGGTGCGGTAGTCAGGCGAGCCGTGCAGCGCGCCCGCGTCGAGCGTCTGGCGGATCCACTCGTTCGCGTGCCCGCCGCCGGCGCAGCCCGGCGCCACGATCACCGCCGCGGGGTCGTGCCGGCGGATCGACTGGCTCACGAGCGTGACGAACTCGGCGTAGTCGCCCGCCTGGCCGGACCAGCTGGTGCGGTACGACTCCGGCTCGTTGTCCAGCTCCCACGCCCGCACGCCGTAGTCGGCGCCCCAGCCCTGCTGGGAAGCGAGCACGCCGCCGGGCGCGTACCGCTGGGCCAACCGCCCCGCGAAGTCGGCCGCCGCCTGCATGTCCTTGGGCGCCGACTTGCCCGGCTCGCGCCGGCCTGCCCACGCCGGCGGCCCGCCCGCGTTGCCGCCCACCACCGGCGCCTGCATCAGGATGTTGAGCCCACGTTGGTGGGCCGCCACCACGAACGCGTCGAGCCGCCGCCAGGCCTCGGGCGGGCTCGTCAGATCCGTCACCGGCCCGTCGGGCTCCAGCTTGTTCCAGTACACGCACATGAAAGTCCACCGCAGACCCATCGCGGCTTCCTTGTCGAGCGCGTCGGTCTTCGACCCGCCAAACATGGCCCCGCCCGAGCCGTTCCAGCTGCCGGTGTGGCCGAGGTAGGGCGACTCGAAGCCGTCGAGCCCACCCCCGAGCGGCGCGCTGACGGTTGCATCCGCCACATCGCCGTCCGGCAGAGCGTCCGCAACGACCGGCGTGCCGTTCAGGTACACGCCCAGCCACGTGATCAGACCTGCGATCAGGCAGAGCACCGCGACGCCCAGGAAGCAGCCGAGCCGGACAAGGCGGCGGAACCACGATCGCTTGCGGGGTGGGGGAGCGTTCATGATTCGGTAGCGGCCGCAGCGATGGATAACGCGGGCCGAAACCGCGCTGCGCTTGTTCCGGCCTGCGATCGCTCTATGCGTTGAGCGACTTCACAAACTCCGTCAGCACCAGGTTTACCGCGTCCGGCTGCTCGACCGGGGCCATGTGGCCCGCGGCGGGGATCACGACCAGGCCGGCGTTGGGGATCGCGTTGACCACACGCTGCACCTCCTCGGGCTGACTGAGCTGGTCCTCGGCGCCGACGATCGCCATCGTCGGGACGTTGATGCCCGCCAGGTCGGGCGTCGAGTCGGGACGCTCGGCCATGCCCCGCTGCGCGGCGGCGATCGCCAGCGGGTTGGTCGCGCTGATCACCTCGCGGGTGCGGGCGACCATCGGGTGCAGGGCGTCGAGGCTGCTCTCGGCGAATAGCTTGGGGATCATCGCCTCGGCGACCTTCTCGGCGCCCCACTCCTGGACGTGGTTGGCCATCTTGAGCCGCATCTTGCGGGCGTCGTCGGCATCGTCCGAAGCACGCGTGTCGACCAGCACCAACGCCCGGAGTTTGTCGCGGTGGTTCTTGACGAACTGCCAGCCGATGTAGCCCCCCATCGAGAACCCAGCGTAGACCACCGGCTCGTCGACCCCGAGCGCGTCGAGCAGCGCGGCGAGGTCGTCGGCGTACTGCTGCATCGTGATCTTGGGCGGGTCGCCCGCGTCGGCGAGCTCGGTGGCGCCGTACCCGCGTAGGTCGGGCGCGATCACGCGGCAGTGCTCGGCCAGGACCTCGACCTGCGCGTCCCACATGGTGTGGTCGAGGGGGAATCCGTGCACCAGCAGCACCGGGATGCCGGCGCCCTCCGTGCGGACGTGCATCGCGATGTCGTTGACAGGGATGGTCTGGGTGTTGGGCATAGTGCTGGTGTTCGCTTATCCCCCTCCCCCTTGGGGGGAGGGGTTAGGGGAGGGGGTACGGTGTCTGTCTGAATACGTATGCCTGTACTCTCAACCAGGTTCTCGCTGTTGAACGCGTTCTCTGATTTGCGGCCCGACCCCCTCCCACCCGTTCCCCTGGCAATACGGGCTCCCCCCAAAGGGGAGGGAGACACGCGCTCGCTGCTGCGCAGCTTGCGCTGTGAATGGGCCGCGCGTTACTGCTTCTGCTTCGACAGCTCTTGCTCGAAGAACTCGAGCTGGCGCTGCATCACCTTGTATTGGGGCGAGAGCTCGACGGCGCGGCGCTGCGTTTCGACCGCTTTTTCAAGGTCGCCGGCGGCGTAGTAGCAGCGGCCGAGGGTGTCGAGGTACCCAGGGTTCTGCTTGCTGATCTCGAGTGAACGCAGCGAGTAACGGACCGCCTTGTCGAAGTCGCCCTCGGTGTTGGCGATCAGCCACGCCCACTGGTTGTACGGCTGCGAGTTGCTGGGGTCCTGGTCGATCTGCTCCTCGAGCGCGTCGGCCAGCGTGTGGATGTGCTCGACCGTGACCGTGCGGTACTCCTCGCCCGGCCGCGAAGCGCGGTGCATCGCGATTGGGATGTCGGCGTTGGTCGGGTCGTGCCCGAAGGCCTCGAGCAGGGCGGCCCGCTCGGCGGACGCCTCGCCGGCGTCCCGGTGGGCGAGGGCGCGGTAGTAGGCCTCGTACGCACTCAGCTCGGCGAGCGGGCGGAAGTAGTTGCTGCGGTTTTCGGTGAGCTGCTGGTACTGGTTCTGGTTCTCCTCGTTGAGTTGGATCTCGGCGAGCAGCGACTTCAGCACCGCGGCGGCCTCGACCGGCTGGTTGTCGTCCTGCAGCAGGTCGGAAAGCAGCCACGCGGCGTAGGCCCCGTCGGCCGAGAGCAGGCCGGACTCCTCGATCGCCGCCCGCAGCTCGCGCTCCGCCCAGTCGATTTGTCCCTCCTGGCGGAGCCGGTCGCCGGCGATTACCCGGCCGTCGAACAGTGGCCGCTGGCGGCCCTGGTTGTCGCGTGGCTGAGGGCCGACCGCGAACGCCTGGTCGGCCAGCTGTTGGGCCTCCTGCTCGCGGCCCTGCTTGCGGCGCGCGCCGGCCGCCAGGTACAGGCCGGGCTGAGTCTCGAGGTAGGGCATGACGGGCCGCCCGGTCAGCACGCTGTCGACCGTGGCGTCGGCGCCGGCCTGGTCCATCCAGTCGAACGCCCGCTGGAGGACGCCCGCGGCGGCCGACGCGTTCTCTGCGGCGAGCCAGCGGGCGGTCGCCGCGGCGGCCTGCTGCTTGCCCGCTTGCAGCTCGACCCGCAGCAGGTTCCAGTAGAGCGAGTCGAGCACGTTCGGCTCGACATCCGACTGGCCGGCCTCGATCCGCGACTGCAGGGTCGCCAGCTCGCGGCGCCAGGCGTCGGCCGCCTCGGCGGGTTGGTCGGCCTGGTCGACGAACCGCTGCAGCCAGCGCGTCGCCTGGCGGGTGCTCGGGCCGTAGTCCTGGGTGAGCTCGTCGAGCACGAGCCGCAGCCGCCGCCGCGCATCCTCCGGCACGCGGTACTGCTGACCGGTCAGGCTGTCGGCCTCGGTAGCCGAGAGGTACATCGCCAACGCCGCCCCCTTGGCCGCGACCCGCTCGGAGAGGTCGAAGCGGGCGACCCGGCAGAGCGGCGCCAGCCCTTCACGCTGGCCAAGCCCACCGAGCTCGGCCACGGTGTCGGCCCGCTCGTCGACGTCCAACCGGCCGTAGTCTTCCAGCGAGTCGCGGACGCGGGCCGAGTCGCCCGGCTGCGACCAGTAGATGGTCATCTCCGAGAGCAGCCGCTCGGCGGTCGAGGCGATCTCCAGGTCCTCGTTCTCGCGGGCGGCGTACAACACGTCGAACGCGGCGAGACCGATGTCCGCCAGGTCCCGCTGCGCGGCGCGGCGCTCGGCGTACTGCTCGCTGCCGAGCTGCTTGATCAACCCCGGCGCCCGCTGCTGCAGCTCGACCGGCGTGGGGTCGGCGAGCGTGGGACTGCTCGGAGAGAGAGCCAGGAAGAGGGCGACCAGCGTGGCGACGCTGAGCTTAGGCATAAGGGCCTCTGCGAATCCCCCTCCCCCACGGGGGGAGGGGTTAGGGGAGGGGGTACGGTTTCTAGCGGTGAGCGTGTGCCTGTACTTGCGTCTTGGCGTCGCGGGATTGTCTAGCTGTTGAACGCGTCCTCTGATTTGCGGCCGTGCCCCCTCCCTCCCGTTTACCAGACAGTACGGGCTCCCCCCGTGGGGGAGGGAGATTCGGGCTCGCTGCTGCGCAGCTTGCTCTGTTGGCCGCGCCGCCTACTCCCCGCGGCGTTCCATCGCCTCGATGTAGCGCCGCAGCCGCTCGACCTCGTCGGTGACGCTGCTGAGCTTGAGCATGTTCTCGACCCGCTTCAAAAGCTCGAACTTGTTCACGGGCTTCGACAGGAAGTCGTCGGTGCCGGCCTCGACGGCGCGCTCGATGTCGCCCAGCTCGTTGAGCGCGGTGACCATCAGGATCATCACGCCGGAGGTGGCCGGGTCGGACTTGAGCCGCTGGCAGACCTCGAACCCGCTCAGCTTGGGCATCATCACGTCCAAGAGCAGCAGGTTCGGCTTGAACGCCGCCACCTTGTCGAGCGTGTCCTGCCCGTCGACGGCGATCTCGGTCTCGATGTCCAGGCCAGCGAGGTACGCCTCGAGGAGCTCGACGTTGGGCTCGTTGTCGTCGGCAATCAGGACGCGGGGTTTTTCGGTATCAGCCATGGAGACGTTTGATTTATCGCTGAGGCTATGGGCCGTGAAGTTTTGATTTAACCACAAAGGACACAAAGGTCACGAAGACTGATGTTGAACTTGATGGTCGGTCTGCTGAACGACGGATGTTCCCTCTGGAAGCCCACCCCAACTTTGACCGGCCCAGCGCCAAAGCTCATCAAGTTGAACCTCTTCTGGCGGACCAGAGTCGGGCGGCTCCGCAAGGCCCTGGGCGGAGTAAAGCAAGTTCATCGTGCGAATCTGCGCCGTTACGATCCCGTTATCAATCTTGTCGGTGGAAAGCTCAAGCACATCTCGCCGAATATCGCGAGCAATAACCGCGGTACCGTCTTGCCTTCTTGAAACACACGCCGACGTCGCCAGGTGCGGAGGTCGGCAAGTAATTGTTTCAATGCGAACACGGTAGAGGCATCACCGCGCTGCTTCGTGTCCTTTGTGCCCTTCGTGGTCGATCTGTCTTTGGTGGCTTTGTGGTGAATCCCATCCTGTCCGGCTAGCTCATCACAGCCGTTTCGTCCGCCGCCAGCGCGGCGGCCGGCACGGGGAACTCCTTGCAGAGCGACTTGACCTGCTGGCGAATGTTCTCGTGCGCCGCGGCGTCGTCGGCTTTTTGCAGGGCCTCGACGATCCAGCCGCCGATGGTCTTCATCTCGGCCTGGCCCATGCCGCGGGTGGTCAGCGCCGGCGTGCCGATGCGGATGCCGGACGGGTCCATCGGCTTCCGCTCGTCGAACGGGATCATGTTCATGTTGACCGTGATGCCGCAGGCGTCCAGCGCGGTCTCGGCGGTCTTGCCGCCGATGCCGAACGGCGTGACGTCGACCAGCATCAGGTGGTTGTCCGTGCCGCCGGAGACCAGCGACAGCCCGCCCGCCAGCAGCGCGTCTGCCAGCGCCTGGGCGTTGTCGATGACGTTCTGGGCGTAGGTCTTGAACTCGGGCTTGAGGGCCTCGCCGAAGCAGACCGCCTTGCCGGCGATCACATGCATCAGCGGGCCGCCCTGGGTGCCGGGGAACACGCGGCTGTTGAGGACCTTGGCGAAGTCCTTCTTCGCGAGGATCAAACCGCCGCGGGGGCCGCGGAGCGTCTTGTGGGTGGTGGTGGTCACCACGTCGGCGACCTCGACCGGGTTGTTGTGCAGCCCGGCGGCGACCAGCCCGGCGTAGTGGGCCATGTCCACCATCAGCTTGGCGCCCACCTCGTCGGCGATCTCCTTGAACTTCGGGTGGTCCATCTCGCGCGGGTACGCGCTGGCGCCGGCGATGATCAGCTTCGGCTTGTGCTCGCGGGCCAGCTTGGCGACCTGGTCGAAGTCGATGCGGCAGTCTTCCTTGCGGGTCTGGTAGCCGTGGAAGTCGTACAGCATGCCGCTGATGTTCAGCTTCATGCCGTGCGTCAGGTGGCCGCCGTGCGCCAGGTCGAGGCCCAGCACGCAGTCGCCCGGCTCGAGCAGGGCGAGGAACACGGCCGTGTTGGCCTGGGCTCCCGAGTGCGGCTGCACGTTGGCGAAAATATCTTTGCCGACGGGGGCCCCGAACAGCTCCTTGGCCCGGTTGCGGGCCAGGTCCTCGACCACGTCGACGTGCTCGCAGCCGCCGTAGTAGCGGCGGCCCGGGTACCCCTCGGCGTACTTGTTGGTCAGCACGCTGCCGGCCGCCTGCATCACGGCGGGGCTCGTGTAGTTCTCGCTGGCGATCATCTCCAGGCCGTCCTGCTGGCGCTCGATCTCGCTGGCGATGGCTGCCCAAACGTCGGGGTCGTTGGCTTCGATAAAGTTCATTTGTGAGGGGAACGGGGTCAGGGGGCCTGTGAGGTAGCGGTGGGGGAGTCCCTGTATTGTCGAAGTGTGCCCGGGGGGTGTCAATCGGCGGAATCACCGGCCGTTGCCACCGTGACGCGGAGTTCCCCGCTATTGTCGGCCAGCTTGGCCGGCGAGTCGTTCACCCGCAGGTAGAGCGTGCCGGAGTAGGGCGCCCGGAAGGTCGACGCGGCGCCGAGTGGCACGGGGGCGAAGAAGCCGCCGGTGGCGGTCGCAGATACCTTCTGGCCCGCCGCGTCGCGGGGGTCGATCGCTGCGAGCAGCACGCCGAGCGGGCGGCCGTTGTGGTAGTCGAGGCTGATGCCGCCGGCGGTGCTCTCGACCGGTTGGCCCTCGGGCCCTTTGGTGGGCTCGACGGCGATCGTGAACTTGCCCTCGGCGGTGAGTTGGTACTGCTGGCCGGCTTCGAGGAGGATTCCGGTGGACTGCCAGCCTTTGTCGGCGGCGATAGACGACCTGGCGGTCGACGCTAGCGGTTTGCCTGGTTGGAAGTCGATAGCTTCGCGCTCGATGTCGTAGCCGTACTGGATCGTGGTGATGAATATCCGCCACTCGAGCGACAGGTCGGACCAGTCATCGGCGTAGGCTGCTTGGAAACGCTCGTTGAAGTCGGGGTCGAGCACGTGGCTCGATAGCTCGCGGAACCGCTCCTGGTAGCGCGGGTGGTGGTCGAGCACGGTCGCCAGCGCGCCGACCCACGCGTACGAGCGGTTGGGCAGGATGCGGCGGTTGTCGATCTTCATCACCGCCGGGATGGAGAACGCCTGCTTCTCGGCGACCGCCTCCTGCAGCAGGCCGACGCGGCCGACCGACCGCGCTTCGGGCCCGTCGGTCAGCACCACGCCGAGCCGCAGCTGGCCGGTCTCGGCGTCCCAGGTGTGCATGCCGAGCAGCTCGGCCATCCCTTCCATGTACCAGCCCGGCCCGCAGCCGCCGAGTTGGGTTGCCATGAAGCTGTGCGTCCCCTCGTGCAGCAGCAGGTCCTGCCGGTAGTACGCCGCGTCCTGCTCCATGACCCACAGCTGGTAGCCCTTGGAGAGCCCATGCGGGAAGCTCTCGCCGCCGTCGGGCAGCAGGCCGCCGGGCCGGAACCGCTCGCGGTCGCCGATCAGGAACCCCTGCACACGCCAGCCGCGGGTCTGCTGCGGGTCGACGCCGAACCGCTCGGACCACAGCGGCACGGCCGCGTCGAACACGCGGGGCAGGGCGTCGACTTCCGGATCGGATGGCAGGTCGGTGATCAGCGTTAGGTGCTCGCCAGCGAGCATGCGGAGGCCCTGGCGCTCGAGCCGCGCGGCGTCGATCGCAGGTGGGGTCGGCCAGCTCGTTTGAGCAAACACCACCATTGGCAACGTCAGCACGGCGACCGCTGCGAGCACCAAGAGCCGGCGGCGTAAGCCGCCGGAGCCGCATGCCAGCACTGCAGCGACCAATCCATTCCGCGACCAACGCAGCCATTGGCCAACGGCCAATCTCACCGTAGCCTGGGGCAACGCCCTAGGTCGTCGAGCTAAAGGGGGTCGATGCATTAAGAACAGTTCCGCCGAGGCGTAGCTCGCCGGCTATGGGTTACTCTCCGAGGAGTTGTTGGAGGCCGCCTCGGAGCAGGCCCCGCACGCCATCGCGGACGAATTCCTTCGACAGGTCGCGCAGCGCCCGCTCGTCGATGTTGGGGCGGCCGAAGGTGCCGCGGACCGGGATCTGTACGCTCTTGCCGCGGAGGCCCTGCAGCAGCGGGCGGACGCCGATCCAGCTGTCCTTGACCGGGATCGTGAGCAAGAGGTCGAGGGATTCGTCGAAGCCGACCGAGCCGGACGACTGCACGCTGACGTCGCCGACGTCGAACTGCAGCCCCTCGTGGAAGACGCGGCCGTTGGCGATGGTGAAGTTGATGGTGCGGTCGCTGATCGACAGCAGCGTCGTGGCGTCGGCGGGCGAGCCGAGCAGGGCGGTCGCGTCGCCGCTCTTGATGAGCGCCTCGACCTGCTTGGCGAGTTGCACCCACTGCACGGTGGTCGGGCCGGGGTTAACGATCACCGACCGCGCGTCGAGCTGTCCCTTGGCCGACAGTTGACTCAGCGGGCTGAGCGGGCCGCCCGCCGACTCGACCCGCAGCGAGAACAGGCCCTGGCTGCGGGTGGCGTCGGCCAGCACCGGCGCGATGTACTTGAGCAGCCGCTCGCTGATCTCGGGCGTAACCTGGACGTTGGTCAGGATCGGCCCGGCCACAACGCCCCACACGGCGGGCGGCGGGTCGAGCCGCGCGGAGAGTTGCCCGGTAAGCGTGCCGCCGCTGACCGCCAGGTTCAGAGGGTCGAGCTTCACCTCGCCGTCGGCCAGCGTGACGCCGAGCGCCCCCTGGCCGATCGGCAGGCCGAACAGGCTGATGGCGGTCCACGGGGCCTCGAGCCGGCCGCGCCAGGCGCGGCTCCACGGCAGCGGCGCCTGCGGCCCTGTCGGCTGGGGGGTGGGGGCGGTGCGGGTCAGGCTGAACCGCCCCTGGTGCTTGCCGCTAACCCGGACCTCGGGGCCGACGTACCCGGCGATCACCGGAGCGAGGGCGGTGAGGTCGTAGTCGACCGTGCCGTTCAGCTGGGTCGCGCCGCGCTGTGCGCCGCCGCTCGCCTGGACCTGCAGTGTGTTGGAGGTGACCGTGGCCGACTCGATGGTGAGCTGCTCGGTCGCCGCGGCGTAGGCGGCGGTCGCCTTGACCGCGAGCTGCGGCTCTTCCAGCAGCCGCCGCTTGGTGGCGGCGTCGAGGAACGCGATGTTGGTCCCCGCGCCCTGCAACACGGCCCGCAGCGTGCCGTCGGTCTGCGAAAACTCAACCGCGCCCTGCACCTGGCCAACCGCCTGCGGCCGGTCGCTGGCGGCGAACCAGTTGTTGAGCCGGGCGAGGTCGGCCCGCAGGGCTAGCTTGCCCGACGCGGCCGGCTGGCCGGCGGCGGCGGTCGCGCGGACCCCCTGCGAGGCGACCGACAGGGTCGAGGTCACGAGCTCTCCCTGGCGGGACTCCAGCGTGCTGGTTGCGCTGTCCCACACAAAGTCGCCCTTGGCTGTGGCCCGCGGCTCGCGGACCGCCAGGCCGAGGCCGTCGACCGCCAGCTGGTTGATCGCGGCGTCCAGGCCCGACAGCTGGAGCACGCCGCCGCCGAGGCGCGCGTCGGTCTTCAGGTTGATGTCGCCGGCCAGGCGGAGGTTGTCGACCAGGACGCCGCCCCCCAGCGGCGCCAGCGCCACCCGCAGGCGGTTCTGCCACGAGGTGAGCCCGCCCTTGAGCTCGACGCCCAGCGCCACCACGGCCGGCGCGTCGAGCGCAACGGGCTCTCTCAGGTCGACGACCAAGAGGTCGCCGCCCGATTGGAGCCCGACCCGCGCCGCCTCGAGCCGCGCGGGCGCGCCTGCTGGGTTGAGCGTCGAGTCGGCCGACGCGCTGGCTTCGAGCTGCTCTTCTTCGAGGTAGACCTCGCCCCGGCGGGCGACCATCACGCCGGTCATGCTGGCGACGAGGGTCGCCTTGCGGTGGGCGGCGTCGGGCGCCTCGACCCGCAGGTCGGCGTTGCCCTTGCCGGCCAGGCGCCAGTTACGGAGGTCGACGAACTGCCCGACCTGCTCGGCGAGCTTGTCGAGGTCGAAGCCGAGGTTGCCCGTCAGGTTGGTCAGGTTGCCGGAGAGGTCGCCCCACAGGAACTCCGACTCGCACCGCAGCGCGTCGACCGTGAACAGCCCCCCGGGGCGGGACGCAACGCCGCGGAGCGTAAACGGCTGCTGCCAGCCGATCCGCTTGCCGGCCGCCTCGGCGACCAGCTCGCTGGCGGTCACCGAGCCGACGACTTTGGTCCCGGCGTTGGTTTCCGTTTCGAGCTGCGCGGTCAGCCGGCCAGAGACCGGCCGCACGTCGTCGCGGAGCGCGACCGCCGCGGGCGCGAGCTGCGCGAGCCGGGCCAGGTCGAGGTCGGCAGCGAGCCGCCCCTCCGGCCAACGCCCTGCCTGCCGCCAGGCGGCGGCGCCCTGCGCGAGCAGGTCCTTCAGCTCGGTGACGCTCATCGCGCCGCGGGCGCGGAGGCTGCCGATGTCGGCCGACACGACGCTCGCGTCGCGGAGCTCGAGCCGGCCGTTCTGAGCGACGAAGGCCCAGGGCGCTTCGACCCGCGAGAGCCGCAGCGTGTCGCCCCCGAGCAGCCGCGACTGCAGCGCGAACTGGTCGATCGCGATCGTGCCCTGGCTGTTGAGGTTGCTGGCCGCCAGTGCGTCGGCCCAGTGCGGCGCACCGGGCGGCGGGGGCGTCCACGACACAAAACCACGGCCGGTCGCCGTGCCGGTCAGCCGGAGCCGCGGGTCGAGTCGCCGCGCGAACGGCTCGGCCGCGTTGAGCGGCGCGGCGGTGAGCTCGAGGTCGAACTGCCGTTGCCCGCTGTTCCCGGCAGCGGGGTCGGCGGCAATCGGCTTGATAACAAAGTTTGCCGGCGGGGCGCCGTCGGCGATCGGCTGGAACTGGTTGAACGCCGAGCCGAGCGTCGCGCTGGCGGCGAGCGTCGACGGCCCGCCGGCGAGATCGACCTGCAGGTTGATCGCCTGGTGGGTCCAGCGGCCGCCGCTCGCCGCCTCGGCGACGTACAGCGTGCCCTGCTCGACCGCGACCGCGCCGAGTTCTCGACCGGCGATCTCGGGCGGCCCGCCCAGCGGCTCGAGGTCATCGCTCGGCGGCTTGGCCCGCTCGATCGCCGCGACCAGGTCCTGCACATTGCTGCCGTCCGGCCGCACGTTGAGGTAGGCGGTCGGCCTGACCAGCAGCACCTTGATCGGCTCGGCGGCCGAGATCAGCCCCACCAGCCCGTGGCTGAGCCGCACCTCCTGGGCCTCGAACACCAGCTCGCCGCGGGCGTCGCGGAGCTCGATCCCTTGAGCGGACATCGGCGACAGCCACCCGCCGCCCGCTGAAGCTAGCGTTAGCGCGCCCGCCTCGGGCGGCAGGGCGCCGGCGACCAGCGACTTCACCAGCGGCGTGCGGACCGCGATGGTCGGCGCGAGCGCGACGAGGATCGCCAGCACGATCGCCAGCCGCAGCAGCGCACGCGGCAGCCGCCGGGTCCGCGGCTGCTGTCGGGTTTTGTCGCGGCGTGGCATCGGCGTGGGGTTCCGGGGTGAGTCGTGGGGAGCGGCGCCCTCGATTCTACCGGGACCGTGCGAAGCCCACCACGCGGGATTCAAGCGTGAGAGAACAGCCTACGGCGGCAGCCGTGGGTTTGACGCCGCGTCAGCCGTGGAACCTCCGGCTTCCGCAGCACGCTAGAGGGGAGGGGCGAGGTCGTTTACAGGTCGAACTTCACCGTGCGGGACAAGTACCGCCACAGGCGTTGGGCTAGCGTCCGGGGCTCGGCGTGGATCTTGGCCTTGCCGGTCAGGCCGACGCGCAACAGCTCGAACGCCTCGCGGGCGTCGTCGGGCATGTTGGGTTGCTTGATCAGCAGCGCGTCGGCCGAGACCTGCGGCGTCATCGGCCGGGGCGTGCCGGAGGGGTCCATCTCGGTCGCGACGTCGCCGCCCGCCAGGCTGGAGAGCCGCGGCGGGGTGGTCTTCATGGTCTTGGTGCTGACCTCGCGGACGCGGCTGACGAAGGTGAAGTCGGTCGACTGCTTGAACAGCAGCTCGACGCGGCGGTCGGCGAGGAGGTCGGTCTCTTCGGACTCGTCGATCACCAAGAGCGCCTCGAGCCGCTCGGGGTCGTAGATCTGGCACAGGTGGGTCGAGATCGGCAGCGTGGCGCCGAGGTTGTCCTCGTCCAGCGGCGTGCCGTGCCAGTCCGAGAGCTGGTACTCGTCGTTCGGCTGGGGTCCCTTGTACGGCGGCGGCAGCACAACGCCGTCGGCCGGGGCGGTGATGACCAGCCGCGCGGCGTCCTTCTGCGTCTGAGCGAGCTGTTCGCGGGCGGCGGCCAGCATCTCGAGCACCTGGCTCCGCTGCTCGGCGGCCTCGGTGCGCGCGAGGCTCATGACGTCGAGGTCGCGGATCTTGGCCTCGTACTTCTGGACCTCGCCGCGGAGCCGCTCGATCTTCAGCCGGATGTCGATGTTGCTGAGCTCGGCGATCTTGTCGCCCGCCCGGACCCGCTGGCCCGGCCTCACGTGGATCGAGCTCAAGAGGCCCTCCGACTCGGTGTAGACGTCGGCCGGGGCGTAGGCCTTCAGCTCGACCGGGGCGTACACCGCCGAGGGGAACGGGATGAGCATCACGCCCGCGATCACCGCCGCCACGACGGCGAAACTGGCCAGCATGCGGAGCTTCTTCACCTTTGCCATCCTCCCGGGAACCTTGAAGTACTTGTAGAGCTTAACCAGCGGCATCACGAGCATGCCGTAGATTGCCATCGTCGCGATCAGCTGCCCCAGCGGCTTCAGGCCGTAGGGCTCGAACACCTTGTTCAGGAAGTAGATAATCGAGAAAACCACCACCCAGCGGTAGATGGTCGACGCCACGGTGTAGGCGGCGAACCAGCCCTGGTTCCGCTTCGGCAGGAACGGGTCCTCCGGCGGCTCGATGCCGAGGCACAGGTGGCCCAGCTTGCGGGTCAGGATCGACTGTGCCTTCTGCCGCATGTTCGGGATTTCCAGCAGGTCGCTGAGGATGTAGTACCCGTCGTACCGCAGCAGCGGGTTGGCGTTGAACATGATCGTGCTGACCGAGCTGACGAACATGATGTTCAGGCAGATCTGGTTGATCGTGCTCGCCGGGTCGGTGAACCACCACACGAACGTGCAGAACGACGCCAGCACCACCTCGACGTACATGCCCGCCGCGCCGATCGCTGCGCGGTGCCACCGGCTCGGCAGCATCCAGCTGTCCGACACGTTGCAGTACAGGCACGGCGTCAGCACCAGGAACATCACGCCCATTTCGTGGCACTCCCCGCCGAAGTGCTTGCACGACAGCCCGTGGCCGAACTCGTGCAGCACCTTGGTGCAGCCGAGCACCACCGCCAGAAGCAGCCAGTTCTTGACCGCGAAGAAGCTCTGGAAGTCGGGCAGCCGCGCGTAGAACACGTCGAACTGCACCAGCACCAGCGTCGATGCCGCCGCCACCAGCAGCAGGCAGAGCACCATCGCCGGCACGCTGAAGAACCACCGCACCGGCGGGAAGCTGTACAGCAGGTTGAGGATCCCCTCGGGGTCGATCCCCTTGAAGCGGATCGACAGGATGTTCGACATCCGGCCGACCATCTCCTTCTTGCGGCGCTCGTCGCGGCGTTTCTTGAGCTGCTCGCCCTGGCCGCCGGCGTTGGCCAGCACCAGCCCGCTGCGGTGCAGCATGCCGATGAACTGCTGCAGCTCCTCCGGCCGGATGGTCTGCGGCGGGAACTCGGCCTCGAAGCGGTCGGCGATCTCCTCCAGGCTCGACTCGCCGTCGAGCATCTGCAGGATCGCGAACTCCTCTTCCTCGAAGCGGAAGTACTGCAGCGCGATCGGGTCCTTCACCACCCAGTAGACGTTCCCCTGGTACTTCTGCCGCTTCGCCTGCAGGTCGGGCCGCACGCGGATCGCGATCGATCGCGACGAGCTGCTGACCAGGCTTTCGGCGAGAGTGGCCATGGAAAGGGGAAGCCGGAAAGGGGAAAGGCGAAGGGAGAGCTTGCTGGGGGCACGCCCTGCAAGGGGGTAGTGAACAGTTCAGGGCGCCGGGGGCGCTCCGCGATAGCGGAAGCCCCCGACTGTCGTGGAAACTCGGCCAGTGCATCGCGGGGGCTTCCCTGCGGGAGCGCCCCCGGCGCCCTGGTGGCTTACTTCTGGTTGTTGTTTGAGTTTGAGCCGGTCGCGACGCCGCCGGTGCCCAAGTGGATGGTCATCGTCGCATCCATGCCGGGCAGCAGGACCCACTCGCCGTTGCGGGTGCGGTTGGAGATCTCGGCGCGGACGATGAAGCGTTGGCTCTCGTCGCCTCTGCGGAGCACCGGGTTGTACGACACGATCCGGCCGGTCGCCTTCTCGACACCGTTGGTCGCCTTGGCGGTGATGGTCACCTCGCAGCCCTTTACCTCGGCCGGCGAGAGCTTACCGAGCGGCACGAGGCCCTCGACCCGCAGCGTGTCCATCCGCACGAGCTGCAGGATCGGGTCGCCGGGGTTCACCCACTCCTGCTGGTGGCGGTAGACCTTGGTGACCTCGCCGTCGAACGGCGAGCGGACCGTGCGGCGTTCGATCTGCAAGTCCGCGGCCTCGACTTCGCCCTTGGCGACGTACGCCTCGAGCAGGGCCAGTTTCAGGTCGTTGGTGGCCTTTTCGATGGCCAGCATGGCCCGTTCGGCCTCGAGCTTCGCCTTGCGATACTGCGGGTCGGAGATCGCCTTCTCAAAATTCGCCCGCACACCCTCGACCTCTTCGAGTTCGGCCTGGGCGACCTCTTGGGCCTTGCGGGAGTACTTGATCTCGATGTCGTCGTTGGCGCGTTTCACCGCGGCGTGGTACTTGTAGGTCGCGACCTTCTTCTCCATCTCCTGCATGCGGGTGTCGATCTTGGCGATGACATCCTCGGACTTGACGCGGGCGCCTTCTTTCATGCCCTGGAAGATCAGCACGCCGGCCTCGGGCGCCGGCAGCTCGATCGTGTCGACCAGATCGACCGTGCAGTTGCCGATCTGGTGGCTGTCGGCGTTGAGCTGCCGCGCCGGCGGCTGGTCGGCCGGCAGGCGGTAGCCCTGCGCCGAGGCGCCGCTCGCGGCCAGCCATGAACCGAGCAGCAGCGGGCCGGCCAGCGTTAGGGCGAGCAGGTTGCGGTGGGGGGAAAGGGGCATAGCGTGCCTCGCGATGCGTAGGTGGGCCGCGGGTGCGGCTGGTTATTGATTTATACGGGCGGGGGGCCCGGCTGTTACGCCGGGCCGAGCCACCCACTGGTGTGAGGTTAGAACCGGAACAGGATCTCGGACTGGATGGTGTCGTAGAGGTCGTGCAGCCAGTAGTAGAAGAACGACCGCTCGCCGCAATACACATTGGCTTTGACGACGGCGTCGATCTTGGGGTCGGGCATCAGCTCGCGGAATTTCTCTTGGTCGAACGCGACCCGCAGCCGCACCACGTTGCCCTCGTCGCCGCGGCTCTCGGAGGTCTCGTCGACTTCGACCACGCGGCCCTCCAGCTCGTCCTCGGGCTTCGAGGCCGGGATGAACACCACCTTCATCGGCTCGCCGGCGGCCTGGGTCTCCTTCCAGGTGCGGGTGACGTGGCCCATCTTCTTCTCGGGCATCAGGATCTCGACCTCCCAGTCCCCGTCGGGGTTGGCGATCTCCATCACCGCCGCGCCCTGCTGCACCGGCCGGCCGGGCGGGAACTGATCGCTCAGCTTCCACTTCACGACCTGACCCGCCATCGGGCTCTTGATTGTCAGCAGCTGCTGCTTCTCGCGGAGGATCTTCAATTGCTCTCCGAGCGACTTGATCTCGCGATTAACCTGCACCTGTTCGGCGTCCCGCTGGGCGCGGTCCTCGTCGTCCTCGCGGCGGGCGTCCGAGGGGCGGTAGAGCGATTCCCGCCGCGCGTTGGCCTGGTCGAGCTTGCCGAGCACGTCGGCCACCTCGGAGTCGAGCTCCAGGCTGCGGAGCTTCATCAGCGGCTGCCCCGCCTGGACCTGGTCGTTGTTGTCGACCAGCAGCTCGTCGACCTCGCCGTTGATGCGGGCGAAGACCGGCTTCTGCTCCACCGGCTGCAAGCGGCCCTCGCCGTCGAGCTTGAAGTCGACCGGCGTCAGCGTGCCGGCCGCGATGCCGCCGGCAATCAGGGCGATGACCGCCACGGTCTTGGGGAGCGTGCGGCCGCGGAACAGGCCGGTCGCCTTGCCGAGGGTCTTCCACAGCGGCATCAAGAACAGCGTGCTGTGCTCCAGCGCGTTGCCGATCGCCGTGACGCTGTGCCCACGCACCACGTCGACCCGTTGGCGGTAGCCGTCCGGGATGGTGCTGTCGACCAGCTGCTCGACGATCAACGCGCCGAGCACCTTGGGCGGGCCTTTGCGTTTCGCCTTCTCGTCGGGCGGCAGGTCCTCGTCCTCGGTCTCGACCAAGGGGAGGATCGCCATGTTCTTGGTGTTCGACTCGTCGACGTAGGCGTCGATTGCCTTCTCGACCTGCGGCGCCAGGCCGGCGCCGTCGCCGCTGAACCAGACGTCCTCGCCCGTCTTGCAGACCGCCTTGGCGACCTTGGTGAGCAGCGTGGCGATGTTCGATCGCTTGTCGAACACGTCCTGGCCGCTGATCGCCTCGAGTGTGACGCGGCTGCCGTGCTTGACCGCCACGGTGACGCGGTCGCAGCCGATCAGCCGCCGGCCCTCGTTGGCGATGGTAAAGGCGGCCTCGCTGACGTCGAGCGTCTGGTGGGCGGTGCGGGTGAACGACTCGAGCTGCTCCCACAGGGTCTGCTTCTCGGACAGGTGGGCCAGGCGGCGGCCGCGGAGGTAGTCGCCCGCGAGGTCGCAGGTCTGCAGCAGGAAGCGGAGGTAGCCGCGCTTGGTCGCCTCGCCGGCGCCGGGCCGCTGGAACACCTCGACAATGCCCTGCACGCCCTGGTCGTTGTGCACGGGCGCCATGACCAGCAGGAAGTCGGTCGGGTTGGCGGGGCCGTGCTCGTCCGAGTCGCCGCCGCCGGCGGCGCCGGAGTGCGGAGCCACCAGCTTCCCCTCGGGCTCCTGCAGCACCTGGGTCAGCAGCCGGCCGTGCTGCTCCTGGCCAATCGGGTTGTCGACCAGGCCGGTGTCGCGGAGGTTGATCTGATAGGCGAGCTGCAGCACGCCCGAATCCGACAGCGTCCACACCGCGCCGCCGCTAGCGGCCAGCGCCGCGACGACCTTGTTGAGGAAATTGTCGTAGAACTGCTGCGGCGAGGAGCCCGACTTCGAGAGCTCGGTGATCTGCTGCAGGATGCCCTGGATCTCCCGCTTGGCGCGCTGGACAGCGTCGTCCGACGGGCTCTGCGTCGAACCTTGCGAAGGGCCCTGGGACGAGCCCTGCGATGGGGCGGGGCGGGGGGCTGAGGAGAATTCGGACATGCCTGCTGCTTGACGTCGGGGCAGGCGGGGCCTGCGGTGGGACTGGCGTATTCGTATAAGTGTATCGCAAGGCTCGGTTTGCGCGCCTTGCGGGGCGCTGCCGGGGCCGACTCAGCCGGGGTTTGTGTCTGCCCAGACCGCACAGCCGTTGCAGTCGCTCTGAGCTGCCTAGTCGGGGTTGCTGCGGCGGCCTGCGGTCGGTCGGGGCGGGCGACCCATCGCGGTGACCCGTTGGGGCGACCCGTTGATGCGTCACAGCGGGGCGATCTGCTGTCTGGTACGACGCTCGGGCCAATCTGTTTCTCTAAATGCGCCCCAACCTGGACCTTAAAGCTAAGTGAAGGATATACTTACGGGCTCCTTTTGCTGAAACCGTGAGCGTTTCACCGTCTGCCGTCCGAGTCGCCCGCCGACTCGATTCGCCTGTCGTTCGGGTCGATCCGAACACAGGGGCAGGCGACTGACAAAAGCGAAGCGTCGGACAACCACCCTTGAGCCGCCTTAGCACGGGCAAACCCGGCGGCCTGCAAAGATCCCTAGTTTTTTATGGCGAAAGAGAAAGAAGAGGCCCTCGAAGTCGAAGGCACAGTTACTCAAGCGTTGGCCAACACACGGTTCCGCGTCGAAATCGACGGGGGGCACATGGTGCAGGCTCACGTTGCCGGCCGGATGCGGAAGCACTTTATCCGCATCGTGCCCGGGGACCGTGTCCGAGTCGAGCTCTCTCCTTACGACCTCACCAAAGGTCGGATCACCTACCGCGAGCGGTAAACCGCGGTATTCTAACAGCTGGCGAACCGAATTGACCCAGCAGGCGAATAAAGTTCTCGAGATCTCCAGAAGTTTCGACGAGCTCGCCGTAGGTCTACGCTTGGGCGGCGAGAATCTCGTCCCGGTTCGCCCCAAGGCGCCTCCGCCGGCGGCCGTACCGGGCTATGTTTTGAGAGTCGCCGCGTACAAACCGACAGCCGCGCCGTAGAAAATTCACCGCGGGGCCGGCGCCACAGCCCTGGGCGACGCGACCCCTTCATGGAACCAACTGGCCACCGATGGCCATCCCAACATTATTTGAATCAAGGAGCTCTGCCGTGCTTCACCCCTGTCAACGTCGCGCCGTGATGTCGGTGCTCCTGATGCCCGTCCTAATGGCCGCGGCCTGCCTGGTCGCCCCGCAGGTCCTGGCTCAGCCGGGCGCCGTGCAAGAAGACACCCTCACCATCGATGAGCCGGCGGCCGGAGCCCCGGCGACCGTCGCCGCGGTGTCGGTCTCGAGCTACCAGAAGCTGCTGGACGACGTCGGCTACCTCGGCGGCCTGGTCGAGATGCCCCAGGCCTCGCAGATGGTCGAGGGCATGATCGCCATGTTCACCCAGGGTCAGGGCCTGGTCGGGCTCGACAAGGACCGCCCGTGGGGACTGCTGGTGCAGAGCTCCGGTCAGGACTTCTCGCCGCTGGTCTGCCTGCCGATCAACGACCTCGAAGGCCTGCTGGCGCTGGGCGTCAACGCCGGCATCACCACCGACGACATGGGCGACGGCGTGAAGAGCGTCTCGGCCCAGGGCCAGACCTACTACATCAAGAGCAGCGGCGAGTGGGCCTACGCGGCGCAGCGGGCCGACCAGCTCGCCTACCTGCCGGAGAGCCCGGCCGACATGCTCGGCGAGCTCGTCAACCAGTACGACATCGGCGTCAAGCTGATGGCGCAGAACGTCCCGCCGATGTTCAAGCAGATTGCCGTCGGGCAGCTGCGGCAGGGCATGCAGGAAGGGCTGGACCGCCGCCCCGACGAGACCGACGCCCAGTTCGAGGCCCGCAGCAAGCTGGCCGAGGCCAACATCGAGAACATCGAGCAGCTGATCAACGACCTCGACCAGGCGGTGATCGGCATCTCGATCAACCCGGACGGCGGCGGCCTGATGATCGACTTCCGCGGCACCGCGGTCGCCGGCACCAAGCTGGCCGACCAGCTCGCCATCTACCAGGCGTCGGGCACCAAGCTGGCCGGCTTCCTGGCGGAGGACGCGTCGCTGTCGTTCGCGACCGCCTACTCGATCCCCGCGGACGTGCTGCCGCGGGTTGTCGAGGAGTACGAGCGGCAGATGGCCACCGCCCGCACCGCGCTGACCCAGATGCTCGAGGAGGCCGACCTGCCGAACGACGAAGTGCGTGAGACGCTCAACTCCGCCCTGGAGGACGTGCTGGCCTGCGCCGAGGCGATGGTCAAGTCGGGCGAGGTCGACATGGTCGGCAACATCCAGCTGAAGATGGGCGGCGCGTCGGCCATCGCCGGCCTCCGTACGCCGGAGCCCGAGAAGATTGACGCCGCGCTGAAGAAGGTCGCCGCGCTCGCCGAGGGCGACCCCAACTTCCCCGGCATCAACTGGGCCGCCGAGACCCACGAGGGCGTCACCCTGCACACGCTGAGCGTGCCGGTCGACGACCCCCAGGCCCAGGACGTGCTGGGCGGGCAGGTCAACGTCGCGGTCGGCATCGGCCCGGACGCGGCCTACTTCTGGCTCGGCCCCGACGGGGTCGCCGCCCTCAAGCAGGCGATCACCAATTCGGCCAGCGGGACCAAGGACGTCAAGCCGGTCCAGATGTCGATGTCGCTGGCCCAGGTGATGGAGTTCGCCGCCGCCGTGGCCGAGGCCTCCGGTGAGGACGCCGCCGCCCCCCAGATGCTGGCCCAGCTCCTCAAGGACGCCGACAGCAGCCAGATCAACGTCACTGTGGACGGCGAGCCCAACGGCATGCGGTACCGGGTGAAGGTCGACGAGGGCGTGCTCAAGGCGATCGGCAAGACCGGCGCCGAGATGCAGCGGGCCCAAATGCAGTAGGCCCAAATCCAGTTGGCCCTGTTGCCACGGCTGGGCGACCCCGGCAACGAATCCAAAGCGGCGCCGGGCTACCGGCGCCGCTCTTTTCTTACCCCAACGCTTCTCCCGCACAACGGAACGACAAGATGAGCGCTGCCTCGCTGGTCCTGACCATCATCGGCGCCGACCGCCCCGGCCTGGTCGAGTCGATCGCCCAGACCGTCGCCGATCACGAGGGCAACTGGCTCGAGAGCCGCATGGCCCACCTGGCCGGGCAGTTCGCCGGCATCCTCCGCGTGGAGATCGCGGCCGACCGCGCCGAGTCGCTGACCGCCGCCCTCAAGTCGCTGACCGACGCCGGCCTCGAGTCGGTCGTGCTGACCGACGTCTCACCGGCCGCCGAGTACGCGACGCCCGTTGTCCTGCTCGACCTGGTCGGGCAGGACCGCCCCGGCATCGTACGGCAGATCAGCCGCGTGCTGGCCGCCTCGGGCGTGAATGTCGAGGAGCTCTCAACGCAGCGGACCTCGGCGCCCAACACGGGCCAGATGCTGTTCCAGGCCAAGGCCCGGCTGCGGATGCCGCCGGGGCTGTCGCAGCAGCAGCTCCGCGATTCGCTCGAGGGCGTGGCCGGCGACCTGATGGTCGACGTGTCGCTGGCGAGCGAGGAGTAGTGCTCGCTGACTTCGCTCTGCCGGTCAGCCGGCCAGGCCGGCCTCGATCCGCTGCATGTACTCGATGCTTTGGCGGGCGATCGCCTCGGGGCTCGGCTCGTACTTGAACACCTCGACCGAGACCCAGCCGTCGTAGTCGGTGTCCTGGAGGGCGGCGAAGATTGGTTCGAACTCGACCTCGCCCATCCCCGGGCCCAGCAGGTTGGGGTCGTTGGCGTGGAAGTGGGCGGTCCACGCGGCGTTGTCGCGGATGATGTCGGCGATCGGCTTGCCCTCGCTCGCCATCGCCTTGACGTCCAGGTGCAGGCGGCACCACGGCGAGTCGACCAGCTGCGCGAGCGTCACCCCCGACTCGGCGGTGAGCATGAAGTCGCCTTCGGCGGGGCCGAGCGGCTCGAGGGCGAGGGTCACCTCGTGCTCGCCGAAGACGGGCATCGCCTCGCGGAGAACGCTAGCGGCGATCTCTTCGGCCTGCTCGTAGCCGACGCCCGGCAGCAGGTTGCGCTGCTGGGGCGAGCCGAGCACCAGCACCTTGCCGCCAAGCTGGCCGCACAGCTCGGCGAGTTCTTTCAGGTAGTCGGTGGTCGCCTGCTGCACGGCCGGGTCCGGGCTGGTCAGGTAGAAGCCCTCGGTCTTGGCCAAGAGCCAGTGCAGGCCGACCACCTCGAGCCCGGCGTCGGCGGCGATCCGCTTGACCTCCGCTCGGCGCCCGGGGGGGACGTTCCGCACGTCCGACACCGTGGCGCCCGGCATCAGCGTAAATGGGGCGATCTCGATGCCGGTGTAGCCAAGTTCGCGGGTCGTGGCGAAGGCCTGCTCGAACGGCTGGTCGCCGAAGGTTTCGTTGCAGAGGGCGTATTTCATGCGGTCGTGGCCCGGTCGGGAATTTCGTCGGGAATTTCGTCGGCGGAGTCGCTGGAGGAGGGCGTCGCGGCGATTCGGATGCCCGGCGGAGCCGAGCGCACAGATGAGCGCTAATTGCCCCTCCGCCGCGCGGCAGTTAGGCTGGGGATTTTCGGCATTCTACCGCAGCCCGGATCCCGCGGATACATCCCATGAGTCTGACCTCCCCGACCGCCGTCGACACCATCGTGCACGGCGATTGCCTGGAGCGGTTGCGCGAGCAACCCAACAACTCGGTCGACATGGTGTTCGCGGACCCGCCGTTCAACATCGGCTTCGAGTACGACCAGTACCACGACGACCACGCCGACGACGACTACATCGCCTGGTGCCGCGACTGGATGAGCGAGCTGCACCGGGTGCTGAAGCCGGGCGGCGCGTTCTGGCTGGCCATCGGCGACGAGTTCGCCGCCGACCTGCGGGTCGAGGCCCACCGCAACATCGGCTTCGAGCCCCGCAACTGGGTGGTCTGGTACTACACGTTCGGCCAGAACTGCAAGCGGAAGTTCAACCGCTCGCACGTGCACATCTTCCACTTCACCAAGGAAGGGGACGCCACGCACACCTTCAACGCCGAAGACCCCAAGGTCCGCGTCCCCTCGGCCCGCGCCCTGGTGTACGGCGACAAACGCGCCAACCCGACCGGCCGGCTGCCGGACGACACCTGGATCCTCCGCCCGCAGGACCTGCGTGAGGAGCCCGAGGCGTTCCAGCCGATGGACGACACCTGGTACTTCAGCCGGGTCGCCGGCACGTTCAAAGAGCGGCAGGGATTCCACGGCTGTCAGATGCCCGAGCAGCTGCTGGGCCGCATCGTGCGGATCAGCAGCGACCCGGGCGACCTGGTGCTCGACCCGTTCAGCGGCAGCGGCACCACGCTGGCGGTCGCCAAGAAGCTGGGACGGCGGTGGCTCGGCTTCGAGCTTTCCGAGGAGTACGTCCGCTACGCCACCGAGCGGATCGACAACATCGCCGAGGGGGACGAGCTGAGCGGCCCCTCCGACCCGGTCAGCAGCGCCCCGACCACCGCCGCCGGGCGGAGACTCAAGGACCATCCGCTGCTGCCGACCTTCGAGAAGGACGACTTTGAGCCCGAGCTCAAGGAGGCCGCCGGGGCCGAGGAGATCGAAGAGTCAGCGGCGCCGGTCGCGGGCGACCTCGCCACGGCGGCCGCGGACGCGGCGGCGGACGCTGTGATCTCGGCCGCGGGCAGCGCCCAGCAGCCGGTCGCCGCGCCGCGCAAGCAGAAGTCGCTCCGCGAGCTGCAGCAGCAGGTCATCGTCGACGCGTTCCACGACACCCACGACGGCTACTCGGTCGACTGGCTGCTCTGCTCTCCCGAGCTGCAGAACGCCTTCCACGCCCGCTGCCGCGAGTCCGGCATGATCGGCCGCGCCGGCGACTGGAACCGCGAGTTGCTGAAGCTCCGCAAGGCGGGCAAGCTGACCCGCCGCGACGAAGAAAAGCACGGCTGGCAGAAGAAGGTCGAGTTCGGCCCCGAGCAGCGCGACGAGTTCGCCTTCGCCGGCGAGATCGCCTGGGCCGAGATGGAGCGGAAGTTCCCCGGCTGGTCACTCGACGCGTTGCTCTGCTCGCCGGGCAAGGCGTACCTGTTCGACCGCACCGCCGCCAAATACGTCAAAGGCTACGACGCCGCCGAGCTCCGCTGGGCCGCGCTGCGGCTCCGCAAGGCCCGCCACGCCCTAGCGGTTGAGGCCAAGCAGTACCACTTTGTGCTCGAGAAAAAGGAATTCCCCCGCTTCCAGCCGTGGGGCCGGTTCCGGGCCGACCACCTAGACGAGCAGCCCGGCCTGTACCTGCTGCGGAACAAGGCCAAGGAGGCCCTCTACTTGGGCGAGACCCTCGACCTTGGTCGCCGGCTCGCGGCGCACGCCGCGGCGACCTCGCCCGGCCGGGCTGTGACCCAGGTCGGCGTTATTCTCTCGGAGGATCTGCCAAGCGACGATTACCGGGAGCTGCTGTGGACGCACCTGATTGGGCGGCACAACCCGCGGCTGAATATCCCGGCCATCGAGGTAACACTCGAGTAGCGGCGGAGTGCCGAAGAATCCTCACGAAAAGTGAGAATTGGCGGATGAAATTGTTTGTCTGCCTAGGTGGGCGATCGCTTGTTGCTTGCAGCTCGTCGGCAGCGTACCCTCTCTCTTGGTCCGCTTCTCTTGTTGCCGAGGATGATTGATGCAAACTAGGCTTGTGTTCGGTGTTGTTGTCGCCCTCCTGCCCGCGATTGCAGGCGCCGAATCCTGGCCGACCTGGCGCGGACCCAACGCCAACGCGGTCGCCCCGGCGGGCAAGTACCCCACCGAGCTCAACGACCAAACCAAGGCCTGGGAGGTCGAGCTGCCGGGCGTCGGCAGCTCGACGCCGGTGGTCTGGGGCGACGCCATCTACCTGACCGCGTCGCAGGACGACCAGGAGCTAGTCTGCAGCTACACGCTCGACGGCAAGCAGCGGTGGCAGGTCGCGCTGCCGGGCGCCGCCCAGGCAAAGCACCGCAACGCCACGCCGAGCAACCCGTCGGCGGTCTGCGACGGCGAGCACGTCGTGGCGTACTTCAAGAGCGGCGATGTCATCTGCCTGACGACCGACGGGCGCGAGCTGTGGCGGAAAAACCTGCAGGAAGCGTACGGCGACGACTCATTGTGGTGGGACCTGGGCACCTCGCCGGTGATCACCTCGGCGGGGGCTGTGATCGCCGTTATGCAGAATGAAATCGGCTACCTCGTGACACTCGATCTAGAAACCGGCCAGGAGTTGTGGAGGGTGGACCGAACGTACCCCCGCCCGAGCGAGTCCGATCAGGCGTACACCACGCCGACGGTCATTCAAGATGGCGGCGCCGAGGTCATTGTCACCTGGGGCGCCGACCACCTTACGGGGCACGACGCGGCCTCGGGCGCGTTGCTGTGGGAGTGCGGCGGCTTCAACCCGGAGGACAAGGGCCAGTGGCGGGTGATCGCCTCAGCAACCATCGCCGACGGGGTTGCATACGTCCCTCACGGGCGCGGCGATTTCCTGGGGGCGGTGCGGGTAGTCGGTCCGCACGACGCGACCGAGCAAGAGCGGTGGTTGTGGCGGGTAGACGGCGTCGGATCCGACGTGCCGTCGCCGTTAATTGAAGCGGGCAAGATCTTTATTCTGAAAGACTCGGGAGTCTTGTGCTGTGTGGACGCGGCCAGCGGCCAAACCAGGTGGGAAGAACGGCTGCCCCGCAGCCGCCGCCGCTACTTCAGCTCGCCGCTGCTGGCCGGTGGCGTGCTGTACTGCGTCAGGG